>JAOXRT010000033.1 GCA_025800365.1 Cellvibrionaceae bacterium
TAAAGATCAATTTCCTTCAAAAGATGAAGCCAAAAAATCTGAACGAAGAATTAAAGCCTGGGATCGAGATAAAAAGCAGGCGCTGATTGATGGTGACTGGGACAAGATAACCAAGTTAGCAAGACCCAAAAACCAAAAGCTTCACTGATGAAACAAACCCCGGGGTCAGAACCCAAGGGTTCTGACCCCAATTCGAAGCCCTGAATCTAATCGCTGCCATCGAAAATAGCAGCGCTTATGCAGCAAAGATCGACAAGGCTTTTCACGTGCAGCAAGTAAGCGATTTCCCCCCAAGGCGGCAAAAGGAACTTGCCCATAGGACCCCGGCTGGCATTACCTCCAGCCGGTTTTTTAATTCAAGGCGCCTGTGATAGATAGTAAGCTTACACTTAAGAACTTTACTAGTAAGGGATATTGCAAATATTCCCCTCTTCTCATTCCCTAAAAAAGCCAGTAAACTTTCGCACACTTTTGATCTGCAGTAGTTCTAAATCTGCAGATATTTTTATTTAAAGGCACTTTTAATTTCCGTGCACTTTTAGGAGCCCAGGCTGTGAATAAGCCTATGCATATCAATTACCACGCCCTCAGTTGGCGATGGCGCCCCTAAGCGATTCTTTAGCAAGGATCAATTTGATCTTTGCACCTCTAAATAAACATTTACATATTAATTATTTAGCCGCAATACAAACGACGGCTACCCAGCATAACTACACTCGAGCTTTGTGTGCTCCATATGTGGCGGTTGGGTTTTTAGCAAGGCATTACCATGAGCTCTATTGATGTGAAAGCGCTGGCTGCGGCCGGTTATAACCGTGTACCTGTTCAACGTGAAGTGCTGGCGGATCTTGATACGCCTCTATCCAGTTATTTGAAACTGGCCCAAGGTCCATACAGTTACCTCTTTGAGTCTGTCCAAGGGGGTGAAAAATGGGGGCGTTATTCCATCTTAGGTTTACCTGCGCAAACGATTCTTACTGCGAGGGGAGATCAAGTTGAAGTGCGCCAGCAAGGAGAGTTGATCGAAAGTCATACCCTGGCGGACCCGCTTAGCTTTGTAGAAGAGTTTAAAGAGCGCTATCGCAGTCCGGATATTCCTGGCTTGCCGATGTTTACCGGTGGTTTGGTCGGTTATTTTGCTTACGATTGTGTGCGCTATGTGGAGCCTAAGCTAAAGCCTTTGGTAAATGAAGATACCATTGGTACTCCCGACATTTTGCTGATGGTTTCGGAAGAAATATTGGTCTTTGATAACTTGGCCGGCAAAATTATTTTAATTAATCATGCCGAGATTAGTGGCGATGAAGCAAAGGACTTGGCTGCTATTGCGAGAGCCGAGCAAGATTTGTTAAAGCTTGAAGATAGATTGCGTGGGGCGACTCCGGCAACCACAGCAATGTCGCTACAGGCGAAAGGGGATACGGAAACGGCTTTTCGCTCTAGCTTTGGGGAACAGAATTTTCACCAAGCGGTGGATAAGATTAAAGACTATGTATTGAGTGGAGATACCATGCAGGTGGTGGTCTCACAGCGTCTTTCTTTGCCCTTTGAAGCTGAGCCTTTAAATCTATACCGCGCCCTGCGCAGTTTAAACCCATCACCTTATATGTATTTTCTTGATCTCGGTGATCACCATGTAGTTGGTTCAAGCCCGGAAATTTTAGCGCGCTTAGAAAATAATGAGGTTACGGTAAGGCCGATTGCAGGAACCCGCCGTCGTGGCAAAAACGAGGAAGAGGATCTGGCACTTGAGCAAGATTTGGTAAATGATCCGAAAGAAATTGCTGAGCATCTGATGTTAATCGATTTGGGGCGTAACGACGCTGGTCGCGTGTCCAAAATTGGTAGCGTAAAGCTTACCGATAAAATGGTCGTCGAGCGTTATTCTCATGTTATGCACATCACTTCAAACGTAACGGGTGAGGTTCGCGAGGATATCAGTGCCATGGATGTTCTACGTGCAGCCTTGCCGGCTGGTACTCTGTCTGGCGCACCGAAGATTAGAGCGATGGAGATTATCGATGAGCTGGAATCGGAAAAGCGTGGGATCTATGGCGGCGCTGTGGGTTATCTTTCTTGGAATGGAAATATGGATACGGCTATTGCGATCAGGACAGCGGTCATTAAGGATAAAACACTCTATGTACAAGCGGGCGCTGGGGTAGTCGCAGACTCAAAACCTGAACTCGAATGGAAAGAAACGATGAATAAGGCTCGCGCTATCTTTCGGGCTGCCGAAATGGTGCTGTAGTGATGCTCTAGGTCAGCTCTGAATAATGCAGCTTAGCTCACCGAGCAGATAAACGGCGCAAATCCTTAACTCGGCGAACCGTTTATAGGGAATTCAGTTCGGATTAAGCGGTCTGAGTGAAGTATAGGGTGTATCTACTTTGGAAGGAGAGTTCGATGAGAACCTTAGTTTTTGTATTGTTAGCCTGTTTTGCGTTCAGTGTTTCTGCCGAAGAGCTTAACTACAATGTTGTGAATATCAACGCCAGCGCTAAAACGGAGTTGGCCAACGATTTAATGGAAGTAACTTTAAGCAGTTACCACCAAGAAGAAAAAGCCGAACGTGCCTCAAGTCAGGTTAATCGTGATATGGCATGGGCAATGGATTTGTTGAAAAAAGCCAAAAACATTAAGTATCAAACTCGTGGCTACAATACCCACCCCAATTACAATCGAAGCAATCGCATTACTTCTTGGACATCTAGTCAGCGTGTGGTTATTGAAAGTGATGATTTCGATGCCGTGGGCGATCTATTGCTTAAGTTGCAGGAGCGTTTAAAGATAGAGTCCATGCGTTTTACCACGAAGGATGAGACGCGTGATGCAGTTCAGGATGAGCTGACTACAAGTGCATTGAGCGCTTTCAAGAAAAAGGCCTTACTAGTGCAAAAGGCGATGGAGGCAAAAGATTATCGTGTGGTCAATATTTCTGTGAATCAACAAGGTCATCACAACCCTCCTGTTATGTACGCACGTGCAGAGAAATCCATGATGATGTCCGATGCGGCGCCAAGCGTTGCAATGGAAGCCGGCGAATCTACCTTAAGCACCCAGGTGCATGGTTCAATTCAGTTGGTATATTAATTTACAGCTCGAGCTAGTCAGCTTCTAAGCTTAGTTATTATTCAGTCAGTTGGTCTTTGGGCCACTTTATTATTGGGCAGCTTTATTGAAGCTGCCTTTTCTTTTGTGTTGCCTATTTCCCGATATGAGTAAGACGTGCTCAGCGAATTTGAGCTCTTCCCCAAACATTAAAGCCCAGTACTTTGGGGGTGGAAGGTAGGTAGGCACTATCTAGCTGCTTTATTTCAAAGCCACTATCACGCAGCATTTCCACAATGGGGCGATTCATATTGCAGCCCCCCGCAAATTTACACCAGGTAGGGTTATATTTATCTTGCTTACTGCGGACATGATGATCAGGAGCTCGGCCGTGTTCGGCAAACAGTAAGTCGCCCCCTGGTTTTAATACGCGACGCATTTGCTCTAGGGCTTGTTGCCAGCCAGGGATCGTACATAGGGTAAAGGTCAACACAATCGAGTCGGCGCTGTCGTCTTCTAGGGGGATCTCTTCACCCGGTAAGCCTAACCATTCAACATTAATAGGTGACTTGGCGAGGTTCTTCTGGGCTTTCCTGCGCATGCCTTCAGAGGGCTCCAAGCCCCACACCATATCAACTTTGTCTTGATCATAAAAAGGCAGGTTCAATCCAGAGCCCATGCCTATCTCTAAGACTTTGCCATAGGCTTGTGGGACGATCTTCTTGCGCTGGTAGCGCATTGGCTTGGTATTGCAGGCCAAATCCAATAGATGTGGGAGGATATATTTGTCGTAAATGCTCATGCTATCGCCTTATTATTGTATTGCGGTTGCGTTTACTGATTATTAGTTTTTGAAACACTAATATACCATAGCTTAAAAAAGCTACAGTGACATGACGTTTACTTTTCTGTGACCGAAGCTTTCCAGTCTTCTAGTTGGGCAATACCTTGAGGTAGGGGAATGCTAGGATAATGATGATCTCTTAGATAGTGGATAAATTTAAGGCTGCGAAATCCATCGAACCAAGTGTGGAACTCTGAAACAAATCTGTCTGCACCTACATTCTGTTGTTCTAAGTGACCCAGAAACTTTGTTAGACCTAAGCTCTGTAGAGCAGATTTTATAGCCGGGTCGAGATCTGTAGAAAGGATTTTTGATGGGTCCTGCATTAACTCTTTTAATTTTAAAAAGCACATAGGGTGGTAGCTGGCATAATCGCAAAGCTGTATGCCTTTTTCGATAATATCACTGACCGCAGGGCCGGTACCAAAAGGGGCGCGCTGGGAGAGTCGGGATTCAATTTCGATTCTTTGCTGGTTTAGAAAGGCGATATCCCCGAGCTTGGCAAGCTTGTTTAGTAGGTAAAAATCTTCCCCAGCAGCTCTTGCTGGAAACCCTCGAACTTTGCAATAGGCCTCGAAGTGGAAGGCTAGGCATGAGCCAATGGTATAAAAAGCATAAGGGGATTCTGCCCAAGCGAGCCCTTGTTGATAGTAGTGCAAGCCTTGTTCGTAGATTTTTGTGGCCTGACTAATGGCTTGCCTTATTTCACTATCTATGGATTCATCTTCACAGGCTGTATGCTCGAAGGCAAAGTGAGCGGCCACGATTTTGTTTTTATTATCTTCCCTCTGATTGAGGGCGTTAGTATCAAAATAGTTAGCCGGCCAGCGACAATCGGCATCGCTACTGTAGATCCAAGGGCTAATGATTTTTCCATTAGCGATTAGCTGCGCGATGATATCGGCTGCGATTTTTCGCGCGAGGCCAACACCTTCTTTGTGCGGAATGCTTAGGCCTTGACTAAAACGGTCTATTAACAGTAGCGCGCTTTGATTTGGCCACTGTAGAAGCTGTAAGTTGCCTTGCTGCCAGCAAATTGACCCACTTTTAATGGCACTATTCCAGAGCTGTTTGTTCTCAGTTCTATCTTCTTGATTGTCGCCCTGGTTGATTAGCAAAACCAATAGCGTATTGCCCTGCCTAGAGCAGAAGCTCCGGCAGTCCTCGATCATTGATGAGGGTTCATCCTTCGCAGGAATAAGCATGGCCCTTTCAAAGCTGCTGGGCCAGTTTTGCAGTAATCGAGTTTCATTGGCGGCATACCGTTGAAGGTATTGTTGCACGCTTTTTTTCATAAGTGTTTAGTGTAGGGCAGATCGGATTGGCAGTTTTTCAACAATTGCCGCTTCAATATCCAATAGCTCGTCTAGGCGGCTTGCTACGCTGTCCTGTGGAAAATACAAGCACGCTAGATCTTCAAACAAGCTGTCATGTTTGGCTTCGCTGGCGGCTATATTTCGATAAAATTTTTTTAAACTGCCTTCGGGCAATGCCTCGGCGACTAACCCAAAGCGCTCGCAGCCGCGAGCTTCGATGACGCTGCCGAGCAATAGGCGGTCTAGAAAATAGGCATCGCTGCCTTTGCGAATTGATTTTCGAAACTCATTAACATAGGCATCTTTGCTGTCGGCTTGAAGTGTTAAGCCGCGCTCGTGCATGATCTTTACCACCTGTTTAAAGTGCACCATCTCTTCAATACTCAAATCGATCATAGCGTTCACTAGTTCAATTTTATCTGGATAGTGGCTTAGCATGGAGTTGGCCATGCCGGCCGCTTTTTTTTCGGCTGCGGCGTGGTCTATTAAAAAACTGTCTAAATCTTGCATGACAGCCTCGGCCCAAGCGTCTGGGGTGGCAAAGCGTAGCTTGCTCATGATGATGGCAATTCCTTGGTGCAAAAGGGGGCATTATAGCCAGTTGCAGGGCAAATTTGCGCTTAGAGTTGGCCCAAATGGCTGCTTTATCTCTAACAGCGCCCTATAATGGGCGGCAAAACCGGTGCTCTTTGGCTATACAGTTGTCTAAAAAATAGACGCTTCGATCTTCCAGGTTAGCCTCGACACCCGCTAAACCCAATTGTGCATAATCTGTACTGCAAAGGTGAAACAATGATTATTAAACCAAAAGTTCGTGGCTTTATTTGCACCAACGCTCACCCTAAAGGCTGTGCTGCCCACGTCAATCAGCAAATCGATTACTTGAAAGCGCAAGGCCCTATTGATGGTGCCGCCAAAAAAGTATTGGTGATCGGCTGCTCTACAGGTTATGGCTTGGCTTCCCGAATTGCCGCGACTTTTGGCTCTGGCGCCGATACCTTGGGTGTCTGTTTTGAAAAACCTCCAACCGAGCGTAAAACAGCATCCGCCGGTTACTACAATACGGCTGCATTTCATGCCGCAGCTAAAGAGGCAGGAGTTTATTGCGAAACCATCAATGGCGATGCCTTCTCCAATGAGTGTAAAGCTCAAACGATCGAAATGATTAAAGCCGATATGGGCAAGGTGGATCTGGTGGTTTACAGCTTGGCCTCACCGCGTCGCACTGATCCTAATACGGGCGAAACCTATAGCTCAACCTTAAAACCGGTGGGTAAAAGTTATACGGCGAAAAACCTTAATACCGATACTTTGAAAATCAGCGATATCACACTTGAGCCCGCCAACGAAGAAGAGATCGCCAACACTGTTAAGGTTATGGGTGGTGAAGATTGGGAAATGTGGATGCAGGCTTTGGCTGATGCTGATGTGTTGGCCGAAGGCGCAAAGACAGTTGCTTATACCTATTTGGGCGAAAAGTTAACTTGGCCAATCTATGGTCACGCCACCATTGGTAAAGCAAAAGAAGATCTAGATCGTGCGGCGGCTGCTATTGCGTCGGCACATGATGGATTGTCGGTGCAGGCCAATGTCGCCGTGTTAAAAGCGGTGGTAACACAAGCTAGCTCGGCGATCCCGATTATGCCTTTGTACATTTCCTTGATGGCCAAGGTGATGAAAGAAGAGGGCACTCACGAAGATTGTATCGAACAGGCCTATCGCTTGTTTACCGAGTGTTTGTATAACGATTCGCCGCGCTTGGATGATGGCAATCGTTTCCGGGTTGATGACAAAGAACTACGTCCTGAAACCCAGGCGAAAATTGAAGCGCTTTGGCCACAGGTTACTGAAGAAAACTTGTTTGAGCTGACCGATTTTAAAGGCTACAACGAAAACTTCTTGCGTCTATTTGGCTTTGGTTTGGACGGTGTAGATTACGAAGAAGATGTTGAAACCCTAGTTGATGTCGAGCTGAAATAAGCTAGTGCTGGGTTCGCCCTAGCAGTGATGACACAAACCACTTAACGGCCGGTCATTCCGGCCGTTTTGCTGTAAAGCAAAATAAACTATGCTGCTAGGCAGAGAAAATAACAGCTGCCTACGACAAAAAATAATAAGTGTATAAACACAGTTAAGCAGCGCCTGTAGATTGTGAGAGTTTGATTAGGTAACACCATGGCACAGATGGAATCCAAATTGCTCGAGATAGAGATCGAGCCTGGCACTGCCAGTAAGGTTAGCCCCTTGTTGCGTCGTGTCACCGCCCCCAATCCGAGTGTGATGACGGGGCCCGGCACCAATAGTTATATCGTCGGCAATAAAGAATTGGCCGTCATCGATCCTGGCCCAAGCATCAGTAGCCATGTATCTGCCCTATTAGACGCCTGCGAAGGCGCGAAGCTACGTTGGATTATCGTCACCCATACTCACCCTGATCATTCGCCGGCAGCGATGCTATTGGCCGAGGCGACAGGAGCAGAATTAATTGGGGCGACCATTGAAGACGATGGCCACCAGGATACCAGCTTTAAAGCCGATCGTGAGTTGAACGACGGTGATGTATTTAGCAACGATGAATTTAGCTTGCGGGCTGTGCACACGCCTGGTCACGTCGGTAATCATTACTGCTTTTTTCTCGAGGAAGAGAAAACGCTGTTTACCGGTGATCATATTATGCAGGGCACCACGGTTGTGGTGATACCTCCGAGTGGGGATATGGCTGAATACCTTCACTCTTTGGAGAAGCTCAAGGAATTGCACGCTGAGTATCTGGCGCCTGCTCACGGTCATGTGATGCTGGATGCAGAATCTGTCATTCAAGGTTTGATTGACCACCGCATGGCACGTGAATCAAAAGTTCTGGCAGCCTTTGAGCGCATTGCATCTGGCACTTTGGATCAGCTACTTCCTATTGTGTATGACGATGTTGATCCCAAGGTTTTGCCAGTGGCAAAAATTGCCCTGTGGTCACATTTGCTGAAATTAGAAACGGATGGCCGGGCTGAAAAGCAGGCGGCTGAGACGATAGACCATGAAGTGTGGACGCTGCTGCGTTAAATAAAAACCTGCCTTAGGCTGTAACGGAGAAAAAGATGAAGTACCGCCAACTTGGTAATACGGATATTGATGTTAGTCTGATTTGCTTAGGTACCATGACTTATGGTGAGCAAAATACTCAGCAGGAAGCTTTTGAACAAATGGACTATGCCTTTGAGCAAGGCGTGAATTTCTTTGATGCGGCTGAGATGTATCCAGTTCCGCCAAAACCAAGCACCCAAGGCAGTACTGAAACCATTGTCGGCAACTGGCTCAAAGAGCGTGGTTTGAGAGACAAAATAATCTTAGCCAGCAAGGTTACCGGCCGCGGCGATAATAATCCTGGAATGGAACATGTTCGTGGTGGTCCGCGCTTAAGTGCCGATCATGTGCAGCAAGCCTGCGAAGGTTCTTTGGAAAGATTGCAAACCGATGTTATCGATCTCTATCAAGTGCACTGGCCTGAGCGCCCGGCTAACTTTTTTGGCCAGCTCGGCTATCGCCATCGAGAGAGTGACGATATTTCCATTCATGAGACTTTGACGGCACTGGCCAAGTTAGTGGAGCAGGGCAAGGTTCGTTATATCGGCCTTTCTAATGAAACGCCTTGGGGCATGATGGAGTACCTGCGCTTGGCCAAAGAATATAATTTGCCGAGCGTTGTGAGTATCCAAAACCCCTACAATTTATTGAACCGCAGTTTTGAGGTGGGTTTGGCTGAAATGTCGATTCGTGAAAAGGTGGGCTTATTGGCTTATTCGCCTCTGGCATTCGGCGTGCTCAGTGGTAAATATCTCGGCGGTAAGCGCCCAGCAGGTGCGCGCCTAAGCTTATATGAACGTTTCTCCCGTTATACCAATGCCAATTCCACGGCCGCTACTGAAGCGTATGTTGGTTTGGCTAATGAGCTATCGCTAGACCCTGCACAAATGGCTCTGGCCTTTGTAAATCAGCAGGCATTCGTGACCAGCAATATTATTGGTGCCACCACCATGGAGCAGTTGCGTAGCAATATAGCGAGTGTGGATGTGGAGCTGGATAAAGAGGCTCTAAAGGCTTTAGATAAGCTACATGGCGAATACCCGATTCCTGCACCGTAGATAATTCTCGCTCACAGTAATGGGTGAATTGGCCATGGGGGTGGTCCCGCTGCCCCTAGCGTAGCCCACCCTACATGATCTGTTTTCAAACAATCTTTATCGCTGAAACAATGATCTTTAAATGATCAATATTCCCGCCTGGCTTTGGCTTTATAGCCAAATTTGATTCTAAGCGCTGATATTTTGCTTTGATTTGTGGCTTTATCCACGCGACATGCACCGCAAGCCTTGTGCCAAGGCGGGGGCGCCAGTACCATTACCGCTTTGCCATTTTAGTAGCCGGAGTAAACAATGATTCAAGGTAGTATGGTTGCCCTCGTCACCCCAATGGATGCCGCTGGCAACTTGGATTGGGACAGCCTCGCCAAATTGGTCGACTGGCATGTAGAGCAGGGCACCAATGCCATTGTGGCTATGGGCACTACTGGTGAATCCGCTACTTTGGCTGTGCAGGAACATATGGCGGTAGTGAAAGCCGTTATTGATCAGGTGGCAGGCCGTATCCCTGTTATCGCCGGTACTGGCGCAAACAGCACAGCGGAAGCTGTAGAGCTTACCGCTCAAGCTAAAGATCTTGGCGCAGATGCCTGCTTATCGGTAACGCCGTATTACAATAAGCCAACCCAAGAGGGCTTATACCAACACCATTTGCATATCGCCAAGGCCGTAGAGGTCCCTCAAATTCTATATAATGTGCCAGGTCGTACCGGTGTGGACATGTTAGCTGAGACGGCTCTGCGTCTAGCTGAGATGGATAACATTGTTGGGATTAAAGAAGCCACAGGTGATATGGATAGGGCGAAAGCTATTATCGATGCCAAGCCTGCTGATTTTGCGGTTTATTCTGGCGATGATGAAACAGCTGTCGAATTGATGCTGATGGGGGGGCATGGCGATATCAGCGTAACGGCGAACGTTGCCCCTAATTTGCTGTCCAAGCTCTGCCAATTGGCTATAGCGGGTGAAACCGAACAGGCGAGAGCGCTACAAGAAGAGCTGATGCCGCTGCACCAGTCGATGTTTGTAGAATCTAATCCGATACCTGTGAAATGGGCGGTAGCCGAGATGGGCTTGAGCCAGCACGGGCTGCGTCTTCCTATGACTCACCTGGCCGAGCAATATCATGGCCAGGTACGTGCAGCCTTGGCCGCACTGAAACTGATTTAATTTATAGCTATTGGGTTGACTCAGCCCAGTAGGCAAGCTGATAGGCTCTATTAAAGAGCCATCAGCACAGAACAATAAAAGCCTAAATCTTAGGACCAAAACGAAGGATAAACAGCTAATCATGTATACAAGACCTTTTAAGCCCCTATTGCTGGCGGCAGCTGTTGTAGCTGTTAATGGTTGTAGCTATCTGACTGGGGACGATGGCATGTTTCGTGATCGCGGCAATGACTACCAAGATGCGGTAGAAATTCCAGCGATGAAAATGCCCGAGCAGGTTGATAAAGCCTCTACCCAAGAGCTGTATGTGATTCCTCCAGTGGCGCGTGCTAACGCCCAAGCGGATGAAGAGATTACCGCCTTAGATTTTGCGGTTCCACGTCCATTGCCACTAGGAGCCAGTGCTTTTGGTGAGCACGTTAAAATTCAAAAATTAGCTGATCGTCGTTGGATTCTGGCAGGTTTGCCGCCAAGTGAAATTTGGCCCAAGGTTCGTCACTTCTTAAGCAGCAATGGCTTGCGAGTGGTCTATACCGATGCCATCAATGGCATCATCGAAACGGGTTGGTTGCAGTTTAAAGAATCTACCGAGACCAAAGATCGTTATCGTATCCAGATGGAGCAGGGTGTTCAGCCCGATAGTACTGAGATTCATGTCTTGCACCTGAGTGTGCCTGCCGAGGTAAAAGGTGATGGTCAGGTAAATTGGCCTAAACGCTCGATTAACGCAGAGCGTGAAGCTTGGTTGGTTGATGAGTTGGCCGGTAACTTGGCGGCACAGGGTGACTCCGGCGGTGCAACCTCATTACTCGCACAAACCATCGGTGGTGGCGCCAAGATTGCCATTAAAGATGTTGATCGCGAGCCTGTGCTGAGTATGGCATTAGGTTTAACCCGCGCTTGGGCAACACTAGGCCATGCGGTCACTCAGCAGGGTATGGTGCGCTATGACGAAAACGCTAATACGGGTGTTTATTACATCAACTTTGGCAAGGTGAACGCCGCCGAGGAAGAGAAAGGTTTCTTCTCTCGTATGTTTAGTTTTGGTAGTGATGACGAAGAAGTCGAACTGCCTGTCAGTGAAGAAGTCGCAGCTAAATCACCTTACACTCTGAATGAAATTTTGAGTAATTTGCCGCTGCAAAATCCAGACGTGGCTAACTTGTTTCCAAAACTGGAAGGCAGTGACGAGGCTCGTAAGTTAGAAGATGTACCGGGTTATCTATTGGTCATTGCTGGTGAAGACGGTGATCTGCAGGTTCATATACGCGACGCTTACGGCCAGCGTTTAGCTCGCAAGGAAGCCGATGATTTGCTGAAACACATTCGTCGTAATTTGATCTAATAGTGGAGTCGATGTGAGGTTTGCATCACTCGGAAGTGGCAGCCGTGGTAATGCCACGGTTGTTCAAGCAGGCCGCAGTTGCGTGTTAATGGACTGCGGTTTCACGATTAAAGAAACCGAAAAGCGCTTGGCCGCGCTTGATCTCTCAGCTGGCGATATTGATGCTATCGTGGTCACTCACGAGCATGGCGATCATATCAAAGGCGTTCCCGCTTTCGCCCGTAAACATGGTATGCCGGTGTATATGACCCCGGGAACTTATCGCGCTCGCGACTTGGGCAAAATTCCCGAATTAGTTTTGATTGAAAATTATCAAAGTTTTCAGCTTGGTGATTTACATATTGAGCCTGTTGCTGTTCCTCATGATGCCAGAGAGCCCGCACAGTTTATATTCAGCTATGCGGAATTACGCTTGGGGGTGCTTACCGATTTGGGCAATGTAAGTGCCCATGTTGAGAAGTGTTACCAAGATTGTGATGCGCTGTTGCTTGAAGCAAATCATGATTCTATGATGTTGGCGATGGGGCCCTATCCTCCATCTCTCAAAGATAGAGTTGGTGGACCCTGGGGTCACTTAAACAATCAGCAGGCTTTGCGATTTGTTAAATCGCTAGACTTAGATCGCCTAAAGCAATTGGTGATAGCGCATATTAGTGAAAAAAATAATGCCCTGAGTAAAGTGCAGGAAGTTTTTCAAAGCTTTAATGAGCGGCTAGAAGAGTTGCACTTTGCCAACCAAGATGAAGGCTTTGACTGGGTAACTGTTGGGCAGGCGATAAGCGAGAAAGTTGCCGAGCACTCATAATCAGCTGCTACAAGTACTAAGGCTGTCGGAACAAGGAGCGGTATCTATGCCAATGGGGCGATCTCAGCTGCTGCTAAAGTCTTTTAAATTTTTGCTGCTAAGTACAGCACTTTGCTTAGTGCTGTTCGCCAGCTTTTTGTTATTGCTAAATCATAATTATTCTCTAACCGCGAAGTTGATCGGGTTTTGGCGCGGCGATATCAAGCAGCTGGAATACCAAGCTTTCGAGTTCAGTTCGGAGCAAGGGCTTTGGTGGCTAAAGAGTCCTTCTTTTTCATTGCAGCATCAAACTGCTGAGCTATCTACTGAGCAACTCAATATTAAGTTCAGGCCTTGGCATTATTGGCCAAAGGAAATTCAGCTGGATCGTTTAGAGTATCGATTGGTAGATGTATCGCTAGAGCAACAAAGTGATGCGACCATACAAGATCAACAAACAGCTCTCAGTCAGATCGTTGAAGACAGCTTGCAGCAATTGCGTGATTTGAAACCGTTTAAACTGCAAGTGGATACGCTGCAGTTATTCCATGAAGACAATAGCTTATTGGCTAAGCTTGATTGGCAGCACGGGGAGCAAGAGAGTTTTCAATTGTCGGGGCAGCTTAGTGCGGCAGAATTAAGACCAGAGCCATTAGCGTTTGAATTGCAAGTTGAGCAAAGCTGGTTAGAGAATAAGCCTGTTATTGCTGGCAGTTTCAGCATGCAAGACATTGCTTCGGCCAAGCTCAAGGCTCAGCTTAAAGACAATCAATATCAGATTGATTGGCAGGGCCAATGGTCAATCAACAAGCTTTTGAGCTTGGCGAAAGAACTCCCATATTCTGAATTAGCCGATCTAGACCGTATTAGGGCAATCAAAGGCGAGGACATTAGTGCTTTCGGCAAGATTCAGCTCAATAAAGATTTTACACCGCTTCAATTTAGCGGGGTGATCTCTCCCTTTAGCGAGCAATTAATTGAACTAAAAATAGCCGAGCTTGAACTCGACAGTAAGATTGTTCTACAAGAAAAGCTCGAATTGCAATGGCAGCCACAGGAGTTGTCTTTTAGTTTGGGCCAGACTTCTGTTGTTGTTGACGCCAACACACTAGGTAAACTTCAGCTAAGGCTAGCATCGCAAGAGGCTTGTAACTTAGACAGTTGCCTGATTGATGTGCACGGGGACTCAAGCAATAGTGATCTTCAGGCTTGGCATTCCACAGGCCTGTTGCCAGAAAATACGAGCGGCTATATCGATAGGATACGCTGGTCTGGTCCCCTGCAGCTACGTTTAACAGAGCGCTCATTAGAGTGGCAGGGCAGCAGTGAGTTGCAGCTCAGCAAGTTGAATGTAGCACCTGCCAAAATCGAGGCAGCTACCGTCGATATTGATCAGCTTGCAGCCAATGTGAATCTGCAGAGCGGTTCATTTTTGGTTAATGTCAATCTGCCTAAATTAAGCATAGAGACAAAACAGCTGAACTTAGCCGCAGATTTACTGAGTGAGCGAATGACGATATCACTTGAAGATCTCGCATTCAGCTTGGCTGAGTCATTTGAATTGAGCAGCAAGTGGAAGCTGGTTCTAGGTTTAAGTGAGTTCCAGAAAACTCGGGTGGCGGGCTTGCAGGCTGATGGCGAGCTAAAGTTTGATGGCCAGCAATGGTTATTCAATGGCTTGCTAGCCAGTGATAAAGCTCGCCCTGTTTTGGCTGTTGAAGGCTCCCATCGAGCACTGGGGAACAAAGCGGAAGGGGGTTTGCAGTGGCAAACTAAAATGGACCCTTTTACCGCTACCGACAGCCTGGCTCAGCGTTTTGGACATTGGCCGCTGGCTGGCAACCTTCTCAATGGTAGACTGCAGGCAGCGGGCCATCTCGCTTGGGAGATTGGCTCACAGTTTAGTTGGAAAACCGATGGCGAGCTTAACTTTGAAGAGCTAGGCGGTGTGTATGAAGATATCGGTTTTTTGGGTTTGCAAGGGCAGCAGCGCTGGCAGCTAAACTCGGCGGAGCTTGTGGATATTAATGGCTCCGTAGCTTTGTCCAGTTTAGATATCGGCTTGGAGCTTAATTCATTAGAATTTCAGTATCAGCTCGGTGATTTAGGCGCTGTCACCATCAAAGATTTTAGAGCCAGTTTGTTAGAGGGGCAGCTTTCAAAGCAGGAGCTGGAATTGCAGTTCAAAGATGGTTTGCTATCCAGTTCCAAGAGCTATCTGGATATCGAGCAAGTAAAACTGCAAAGTTTGCTTGACGCCGCGGATTACGATGGCCTTGATGCTACCGCAACTTTAAGTGGCCGATTACCCTTTGCGATTAAAGCGAATCAACTTTACATCGAGAAGGGAAAGTTATCTGCAATAGAGCCAGGTTATATTCGCTATTCTGGTTTGGCAGACAGCGGAAACCCTTTGATGGATGTGGTGTCTGAAGCTTTAAGTAATTATCACTATGAGCAGTTAACGGCTGATGTAGAGTACGATGACAGTGGTTATCTGCAAATGGCCGTAGTGCTAAAGGGCAAAAATCCTGATTTTCAAGATGGACGCCAGGTGAATTTAAATTTAAATATCAGCGATAATGTGCCAAATCTTATTAAGAGTCTTCAGGCTGGGCGTATTGTCACCGATGTGATCAGCGAAAAGCTAATGCAGTAGCGGCTTAGCTGTAAGATCAATCGAGTTTTGTTTAATGGAGCAAAAAAATGAATAGAGCTGTGTTTGTTTTTGCCATGGCTTTTGGGCTTGCAGCTTGTACCCCAACGGTACAAGTTGCCGTGCCTGATAAGCCTATTGAAATCAACCTAAACGTAAAAATTGAGCATGAAATCAAAGTTAAAGTCGACAAAGAACTTGATGGCATGTTCGAAGAAGATAGTGGGCTATTTTAAAGGGGGCATTATGAAAAAGTTAATGATAGCGGCCATTGCGGCATTATTTTCAGTACAGGTTTTCGCGATTGACTTAGCCGGCGCTAAGGCAAAAGGTTTAGTTGGTGAGCGCAGTGATGGCTATTTAGGCTATGTGGTGAAGCCTGCAAGTGCTGATGTCCAAAAGCTCGTTAAAAGCGTAAATAATAAGCGTCGTGATAAGTTTCGCCAGACTGTGGGTAAAACGGGCGCGACTATAGATCAGGTGTCTAAACGCTTTGCTCAACGCGCCTATGAAAAAACGGCCAAAGGTAATTATGTCCAAGATGCGGCCGGCCAGTGGGTCAAGAAATAAGGCCGTTCACACTGTTCAATGTTTGCGCAGTTCTCGCTCGCCCCCTATATTTAATGGGGGCTGACAAAGACCCCAAAGCTGTGAACAGGTTTATCCACAGATTCTGTGCATAACTGAGTTGTGGGTAAATTCGCATAAGCAGGCTAAAGGATCTGGTTTCAAGCGGAATAAAATCTTATACTGCTGATCGGCTTTAAAAGGACTGTGATGCCAGTGTATATTGGCTCACTTAAGCAATAAAACAGAATAAGAGCTATTTCAGGTGATACTATGAGTGGGGATGATCGCCGGCGTTTTGAGCGAAAACCGACTTCAATTCGTGTCGAAATTACTCATCCTGCCTTCGGCACTATCATTGGTTTTGCTAGAGATATCTCTGATGGTGGTGCATCGGTACTGATTGAAAATCAACCATTGCCACCAGTGGGAACTTTGGTGCAAGTAAGATTCAAAAAGGTAGTGGGAAGTATCAATAGTGAACCCACTGCGATGAGGGTAATGCACCAACATCGCAATGTGGTCGGCTTAATGTTTGCGCCTCATTAGCGCTTTGCTTCTTGGCTGTTCCTAATATCTAGCTTCTAAACAACTAACTATTAATAACCTCTAGGGGCAGCTCTTTGCTCTAACTTCAATTTCCTTCTTGGCTCGTAAAGCGGCTACTTGGCTGCAGTCCAAAGCACTGTTCTTATCAAGATTAACTTCTTTCAGTTGTGGTAGACGATTAAGCTCACTGATATCTCGAATCTGGTTTGACGATAAATCGATTTGGGCCAGACTGACGAAGATCGCCAAGCCAGTAAGTTCTGTAATATCCCCATGGCTACAATTCAAGTAATCAAGCTGTCCGGCATGCTGGATTTGCTCGTCGTGAATGCGTTGGCTTACGCAGTTACGTAAATTCTTATCGGGGATATCGTAGGCTCTGAATACTTCACGTTCGGGGCCAATGGCCTGCTCATTAATACTCAAGCGGTAGCCATCGCAAGCTACTAAGCACGTTGCTGCTGCAGCCATCAGCAAAGGCGTTAAAAACGTAGATTTGCGTGCCATTTGCGCGCTCCTTGTTAACTGAATTGCCCACATCATAGGCGCTTCCAATAGGGAATGCTATGCATTGCTGGACTATACTGAGGAGAGCACCAAATTTCGGCTTAAGCAATTGTTCAATTAGCCGCTAACAGATGTGAAAATACAATGTGATAAGTAGTTTATGTCCAGCGAAATAGAAATATCAGAATTACGACGATTTGAGCCTTTCGACTCTATGAGTGAGGATCAATTGTCTATTGTTAGTAACCACAGCCAGAGGCGAGTTTTACGCTCTGGAGAGGTGGTTTTTTGCGCCGGGGATAGAGATGAGCAAGACTACTTTCTACTAAAAGGGCAATTACAACTGGTCTCTAGTGATCAGAAAAGCCGAGTGTTCAGTGATGAAGATCCAATGGCTTATCGTCAGGTGTCTAAATTACGCCCCCGCCAATACACGGTTTCGGCCTTGGGTGCGGCAGAGCTCTTGGTGGTTAAATCCTTTGATTACGATAGCCCCAAAGCTAAAAGTACGGATTCGCCCGATTACCTTGAGGCCAGCCTGTTGGATTATGGCGTTGATGAAGTCTCTGAAGAGCCTGAAAACGATGTTGATCTATTCCGAGAAGTGCAGGCTGCTCTAGACAGTGATGATTTAAAACTACCTAGCCTACCTCAAGTGGCTATTCGAATCGGCGAGCTCGTTGAATCCGACTTGGCCAGTGCAGAGTCCGTTGCCGACTTAGTCAATACGGATCCGGCCATAGCCGCAAAATTACTGCGAATAGCGAATAGTTCCTTGTACGGTTCTCTTGGGCGTTGTGAAACCACTCGAGACGCCATTGTAAGGCTTGGCTTGGGGGCGACTCGACAACTGGTTATGGGCTTTGCGTTGCGTGATTTATTTAATAGCGAAGACAAAGCCTTGCGGGCGAAATTGCGGGAGAGCTGGGTCGAGAGCCTTGAGGTGGCCGCCCTAGCAATGGTAATTCGCGAAATGTTAATCGCACCGGCCTACTCATCCGAGGAAGCGCTGCTTGCGGGCTTGTTGCATGATATTGGTGTGGTAGGCCTATTAGGTTTGTTCTTAGCTCAGCCAGGCCTGCTCAAAGAAGATGCGGATATCGATCAGCTCATAGCCGGGTTTAAGGCGGATGTGGGCGCGGAAATATTGCGTAAATGGCAGATTGCCGATCAGTACATCACCGTTACTGAGCAGGCAGAAAACTGGCAGCGTACACACCCAGCATCAGCTGACTTGTGTGATTTAATACAGGTAGCAATATTGCATCGCTATCTTAATAATCGAGTGCCACTGCCGATGGCCAGACTAACCGAAGTTCCTGCTATAAAGAGGCTTCCTCTTAAAGAGAATTACTCGCCAGAAACTTCGCTGGAAATTTTAAAGCAGGCAAAAGAAAAAATCTTAGAAATAAAAGGCTTATTTGATTAACTTAAGCCTTTTATCATTAAGTCTTCGCCATCTAATTGTTAACGCCAGGCCATACTGAGCGTTTCAGTATGGCTATCCTCTGGAACTAACCACACTTCTACTCTTCGGTTTTTAATACGCTTAGAGCTGCTATTGGTAGCAACGGGCTTAAACGCGCCAAAGCCCGCTACTGGTAAGCTGCTGATTCCTTGGTGGCGTAAAGCCGATTTAACCGCTGATGCGCGAAGCTTGGAAAGAATGTGAGCGCGACGCTGACTTTGCTTTTCATCACCGAAGCCAATGAGCAGCAAACGCATGTGGCGATTTTCGGCAAGCTGTAAGAACTGGCTTAGGCGTAGAATGTCCTGGCGAGCCTTATTGTCCAAAGATGCACTGCTCGGCTTGAAACGAAAATTCAAACTCAAGCGTTTAGCGCTGCGCGTTAACTCTAGGTATTCATTGGGCCCTTGGCGATCCTCTAGATTATCTACGGCTACTGGGTTTTGTGATACGAAACCAACTTTTTCCACCACTTCTTGCCCTGATTGCCCGTGCACAAAGCTTAAGAAGTCATTCGCGGCCCAGTTGCGACCAGTAGGGGCTGTGTATAAATGCAGGCGGCGAGCGAGGGGGTAGTCTTCCGTTGCAACAGTCATGTGTAAGGGCTGTAAGGCCACAGTGTTTTCATCTGAAACCGAGAGCGGCTTTGCCTGTCGTACTGATGCGAGACCAACGAAACCTATGCCCTGTGGGTCGGCTGTTACCGTATCTGAAAGTAGATCGTTCGATTCAAAACGCTGGGCTGACTCGGATAAGGGAATTTTTTTTCCGAGGACCAAATTTTTGAACGTATCCCAAGTACCGGAGTTGTTATCTCGAGCGTATATATTGATTGCGCCGGAGTAACTCGAACTCAGTTGATTCCAGTTGTGAATTTCACCCGAAAAGACTTTGGCTATTTGCTGAACGCTTAGCTGAGTAAGGGGATTATTGGGGTGCACAATAACCGCGATGCCGTCAATTGCGATGACATGCTCGGCATGCAGGTCCAGCATATCTCCCAGTGCCGCCAACTTTTTAACTTCTTTATCCTTAATTGGGCGAGAGGACATGGCGATATCGGCACTGTTACTATGGAGAGCTCTAAAACCGGTGCTCGAACCATGTGCCGCAATATCGATATAAACTTCCCGGCCTTGTAATAGGCCGCTAATTTTATATTCATTCTCGATATTGCTAGGTAAAATACGAACCTCTTGAACGCCATTATGCTCAAGGTACAGTTTGGCAAGGCTGGGGCCTAAGCTTGCCCCAATAGTATTAGATCCTTTCATGGTAAACAGGGATCTTTCAGTGCTGCTAAGGCCCCAGTTCTCATTGGCATGCAGTGGCTTACTGATTGGCAATAAAACAAGGAAAGAACAACAGATAAACAGTTGGCGTAAAGAAATCATATTGTGTACATCTCGGTATGTATTAAGACCTCTTGTCGGCAGCAAAAAAAGCCCCGCTGAGGCTCTAAGTAGTAGCTTAGTAAACAGGTTTAGCAACTGTTGATTGGAATTAGATTGAAATATCAGGGGCTAACTTAAGCATCTTAAATGACAGTTTTATGAAAGTTCTGTGAACAGTTGCTAAGCTTGCCGACCAATAGTCAATTGTTGATCTGTGGAGTTAAAATTCGACCAATGTTAAATGACTTATCGCTAAAAAACCTTCGTGGCATTGTGGTTTTTGATTCTGCTTTGACTGTGCGAGCGCAGCAGCTAGCGGAAGAATTTCAACTGCCTCTACTGGAGCGATATGAATTACTAAAGCAAAAAAGTAAGGCGCGTACGATCTATTATAAGGAGCTCTTGGAAGAGTCGCCGGAGCAACGCTTTGCCTATCTGCTCACCGCTGAAGGTATACAACTCCTTGATTTAAGCAATGCCATGATGGTTACAGTGGATTTTTGCCACGGTAAGGCTAATCATCGAAGAGTCTACGGTGGGGGCACTGGACAAATGATCGCCAAAGCTGTCGGGATAAAAGCGAAACTTCGCCCTCGAATTCTCGATGCCACTGCGGGCTTGGGACAAGACAGCTTTGTGCTGGCCAGCCTTGGTTGCCAACTTACCATGTTAGAACGATCGGCTGTTGTGCATGCACTATTAAGAGACGGTTTGGAGCGTGCGAAAACTGAGGCGCGTGATGACGCAGAGCTCGCTGAAGTCATCAGTCGAATGCAGCTGATCAATACCAATGCTCAAGATTATCTACTTGATCTTGTTAATGATGCCGTAGCCCAAGAGCAGCGCCCGCAAGTGGTGTATTTAGATCCAATGTTCCCAGAACGAAAAAAATCTGCCCAAGTTAAAAAGGAAATGCAGAGTTTTCACCATGTGGTGGGCAATGACTTAGATGCAGATGAGTTATTGGAGCCGGCTAAAGCTGTGGCTTTGGCGAGAGTCGTGGTTAAACGCCCTAAGATTGCTCCATTTTTGGGCATGCAGGAGCCCGATCACCAAATTATAGGTAAGAGCAGTCGCTACGATATATACATTAATCAAGCATTAGAAAAATGTTGATCAATAAGTTGAGCTGGCTAATGGTAAATAAAATGTAAGATGCGCCCAATCAACAGCCGTATCTGTGCCAGCATGGCAATTACAAAACCGCTTAAGACCACTGCGATACTCAATAGCAGCACTATTTCTCTTCCTAAAGACTCTTCCATTAGCTGGTAGCTGCCATAAATAGCCACCAGCCCCACAAAAAACAATCCTGCCCCTAAGCGAAACTGCTTAAAAATCTGCCGTTGTGAGGCCGTATAGTGCTGATATAGCGCTGCCTTTAAGGCTTGCCAGTAATATTTACCGTTTTTAGGGCCTGGATCAATCATTGGCACAGAGGTTTCCTTGCGCTGGTCTGGCGTTGATACATATCAACGCCCATATCTAAGTTTAGTAATAATCTGGGCTTTATCGAGCCTAATAGAGCCATTTTTCGGCTTTGCTTCGCCTCTTGTGGTTTAAGAGATAAAGAGCTTACCTTGCTATAAAGCATCGGTAGCAAACATAAAAACTTGAGTTGCCTGGAGGCGCCATTATGCATCCCGTGTATCGCCAGCTGTGTTCAGATCATCGTCATATACAACGGTTGCTTCACTGTATGAGAACCATCATCAATCCACTGGGAGCCGAAGGGGTGAGTCCTGAGCGTTTAGAGCTGCTTTTGGATATCGTTGAGTATATTAAAACCTATCCAGAATACTGGCATCATCCTATTGAAGACCAAGTGTTTTCACTGCTTTTGCTTAAGCGGGTACCTGAGAGTGAATTGCTGCGAGAAATTATTTGCGATCATGGCCGCATGGAAAAACAAACCGCAGAATTAGAACACTTTTTGCGTAGCATTGCCCAAGGTTGTGTGGTTCCAATTAAGAATTTAAAAACCTTAGCTGAGCTTTATATTCACAATCAAGCGGATCACATAGAAAAAGAAAATAAGTGGGTTTACCCTCTTATGGAGCAGCACCTGCAAGATGAAGACTGGCAATGGATTGCTGAAAAGCTACCAGCCATAGAAGATCCCCTATTTGGTGAAAAGCGCCGTAAAGACTACGAGAATCTTTATAGTAATATTGTTGCAGGTGAGCAGGATTTATTGCAGTTAAGTCGCAAAGCCGCTCTGTAGAGTGTTATTTCATCCACTGGCGGGCTTTCGCTTGATCACCGGCTTTGGCATCAAGCCATCGCTCGCCTTGCTTCCCGCGTTCTTTTTTCCAAAATGGTGCCTGGGTTTTTAAGGCATCGATAAGGAATTCACAGGCCGCGAAAGCATCGGCTCGATGGGCCGAGCTAACCGCTACCCAGACAATTTTATCGCTCGCTTTTAATGCACCAACACGGTGGATGATTTTTGCTCTGCTTATCGTCCAGCGATTGGATGCTTCCTGCAGCAGTTTATTTAGTACGGCCTCGGTCATGCCTGGATAGTGTTCCAGCTCTAGGCTGCTAACATTATCCCCTTCATTGAAGTCTCGAACTTGTCCTAAAAAACTGACAAAGGCGCCGCTCTCGCTGTTGTTTTCACGCAGGTACTGATATTCCTGGGCGATATCGAAATCCTCTGTTTGCACATAGGCTTCTAATAAGCTGCTCACGTTTAGCCTCCCGTTACAGGTGGGAAGAATGCTAGTTCATCGCCATCATTAAGAGCTTGATCGGCCGTTGCGATGGTTTGATTGACTGCAAGCATTAATTTGCTATCAGCAAGTATGCTTAGCCATGGTTCACCACGTTGTTTTAGTTGTTCGATAACATCTTGCACGCTACATGGGGATGTAATGGAAAGCTGCTCGCTATCGAGTCCTAGGGCTTCTCGATATCTGGCGAAATACAATAGGGTGATCATGTCTTTACTCGCTCTTCCAGTGGCCGGATTTTCCGCCTTGCTTCTCTAGCAGCTTAACCTCTTCAATGACCATACCTTTGTCAATGGCTTTGCACATATCGTAAAGGGTCAGTGCGGCAACCGAAGCTGCGCTTAAGGCTTCCATTTCCACACCGGTTTTTCCGCTTACCTTGCAAAGGCTGTAAATATGTACGCAGTGCTTGGCTGGGTCTAGCTCAATATCAATACTGACCTTATTAAGCATTAAAGGGTGGCATAGAGGGATAATATCAGAGCATTTCTTGGCGGCTTGAATACCGGCTATGCGCATGGTTGCCAATACGTCACCTTTGGCGGCGCTTTGATCGGTGAGTGCACTTAAAATGGCTTGGCTACATGCGACTCGGGCATAGGCTCGGGCCAGCCTTTGGCTATCGTTCTTATCGCCGACATCCACCATATGGGCTTCGCCCTTATCACTTAGGTGGCTAAATTCAGACATGGCAATTCTCTAAGTTAGGCTAGGCCGAACATTATTCAATAGTCCGGCCTATGAGTCTATAACTCGAATGGTCACCCTCTATGTCTAAAGTGGTAAGGGTGCTGAAGTTAGATAATCTTAGAGTAGCGAGGCTGCTGACTGCTTGCGATCAGCTGTTCATCTTGAGGGCGCTTTAGGTAAGCATCAAATACCATACAGACGCGACGAATAATTAAGCGCCCTGCGGGGCTAACTCGAAGGCTGTTTTGATCGAGCTGGTTCAAAAGACCATCAGCGTATAGTGGCTTAAGTTCATCCAGCTCGCTGGCAAAGTAGCTGCGAAAGTCGATGTCAAACTCTTGGCCGATGGCATCAAAGTTCAATTCGAACTGGCAAATTAAACGATTGATCACATGCTGGCGAAGTAAATCATCTTTGCTGAGCTCTAAGCCTTTAGCAATGGGCAGCTCGTTTTGCTCAAGCGCTTTGCTGTAGCGAGGGATATCTTTAAGGTTCTGCACAAAGATATTATCAATAGCACTGATAGAAGAAACACCAAAAGCGAACATATCGCAGCCACCATAGGTAGCATAGCCTTGGAAATTTCTTTGTAAGCTGCCGTTGAATTGCGCCTTACAAAGCTCATCATCTGGCTTGGCGAAGTGATCCATACCAATATATTGATAGCCATTACTACAGAGAGTGTCGATAGCCAAATGCAGCATAGCAAGCTTCTCTTCTGCAGCGGGCAGAGCACCGGCATCCATCTGTCTTTGGGTTTTAAACAAATGCGGAAGGTGGGCGTAATTAAAAAGGGATAATCTATCTGGGCCGAGCTGTATCACCTTATCCAGTGTTTCGGCTAGAGTTTTACAGCTTTGAAATGGCAGTCCATAGATCAAGTCCATGCTGATAGAATCGAAATTCTCAATTCTAGCTCTGTCGACTAAATCTTTTACTTCCTGCACGCTATTAAAACGGTTGACGGCGGTTTGAACGGTTGGATCAAAATCCTGAACACCCATGCTCAAGCGATTAAAGCCGATCTCTTTTAGTAGGCTAATGGTATCACTATCGGTAGTGCCAGGGTGCAGCTCGATGGAATACTCGCCATCATCGCTAAACTGGAACAACGATTTGCTGTGATCCATTAGGGCTCGCATCTGATCATGACTGATGTAGGTTGGTGTGCCGCCCCCCCAATGCAGTTGCTTAACCTTGCGATCCGAATCTATCCACTGCGCCAGCATGCTCATTTCCTGATGCAATTTCTCTAGATAGGGCTCGGCGCGCTTTTTGTTTGCAGTAACGATCTTATTACAGCCGCAGTAGTAGCAAATCGTGTCGCAAAAAGGGATGTGCATATACAGCGATAGCGGCCTAGCAGCTTGATTGCTGCGTGCAATCGCAGCTTTTAGCTCTGTACTGCCAAAATCTTCGCTAAATTGAGGAGCGGTAGGGTAGGAGGTGTAACGGGGGCCCGCCAAATCATGCCGCTTAATGAGCGACTCATCCCAGCTAATATCAGTCATTTTAGTCCACTTGCTTAGAGATCATAAATTCGCCAGCTTTAGCTGGTCTAGTCATAGCATTCTAAGCTGTGGTCCCGAGAGCTGCGCTGATTTACATCAAGGTATGGTTGGATGCTGTACTATTTTTGAACAACAGTTTGTCTGAAAGCTAAATTTAGACTAAAGCCGTGCTGGTTTTTTGAACTCTAGCCACTATAATTCGCGGGCTTTTTATTTAGGCTGAGTTGTACTCCGCCATTCGCTGCTGAGGTTGAAGTTTATGAAGCGTATGGGACGCAAAATCAAATTGTTGATTACCAATCACCGAGTGATCACCCAGGGTCGTTTGGGTGCTCGTCTTAAGCAAGAAGGCATGTCAGGGCAGGGGCGCTGGTTTTAGGGCTTCTTGTTTCAGCTTTGGCGCCTTTGCAGATACAAAAACGCCGTGCCATAGCCTCAAAATCGATAAGATGCAGAGAGCGCGAACAGGCGCCAATCTTTCTTGGTGGCCAGTGGATTGCTGTTCTCTAGGCTTGATAGCCAGCCGGTACCTTTGACCTTGTGAAATTCGGCCCTAAGTAGAAAATTGTCGCTGACATCCCAGCGCAAGCCCAAGGTCCAATCTTTAGCATAGCGCGAATGAGCGGGGAGCCCCGTAGCTGCCGCAAATTGTTTGCCATCTCGATCGCTCTTATCCCAAACCAGGTCGTCATAGCGAATAAAGGCTTCCCAAGCTGGCGCTAGGCGATAATCGTATTGTAGGAAGTAGCTGTGTCCTACGGATTTCACGTTGGCAGGCAATATCGATGCGAATAGCTCTAGGCGGCGATTGGCGAACTCACCTGTGAGACTCCATTTTTCTGCATTGTATTGGCCAAATATCAATAACGGCTTAAAGTTAAAGCCCGCAGACTCGATTGGATCAACTTCAGCAGGTTCGTAGTTAACATCAATGGAGCCTGCTGCGAGCCCGAGGCGAACACGATCTAAATCGTAACTGTATATCGCGCGCGCGAACCAGGTGCTGCGATCGCCTTCTAGGCCGCCAGGATTATCAGTAAAGAATATAGCTGGCTCTAAGTCGGGGTCTCTGGTTCTTGGTTTCACAGATAGTAATTCAAAATCTAGCCCGCTATTACTAAATTCTTGCTGATAATAAAGGCTGGCACCATCCGAACTAAGCGCCAAGTTTCGATTAACATCAAAATAAATAGACTGCGGCAGTAGGATGCTTGGGCGTGTATGCACAACATCTCTGGTATCGTTATACATTCCGTAAGGGTTGAGTAGGCGCCCGAGTTTTACGCCTGCATTCGCCGAATCGCCGCGCCAAAAGTTATAGTCTAAGAATGCATAATCCACCCTGACTTTGCCATCATCTGTAGCCCCGGCATCACGAGCGAGGATTTGGCCTGCCAGTTTGAGATTTGGACTTAACTGCCAAAGACCGTTTAAGCCTGCTTCGTAGAATTCGAAGCTGGTGTCTTCTGAGTTGCCAAAGAAGTTATTGTCGTCACTGTGTAACACGGTTTGAGTGACAAAACCGTGCACTTGAATATTGCCTAGATCAGTATCGAAATTCACCGCCATCGCTGGGGCGGCCGCTATCTGTGCCAATACTGAGAAGGCTGTGATGGCTGTTTGCAATCCTTTCATTGAATTTCTAATACCTTAACATTTTGATCAATATTGTGTTGCTGAATGTAACCGATGGCATTTTCTGTTTCGGAGATTAATCTCAGCATCTCTGTTTCTGAACCGACTACCGTGGGGGCTAAGCCGGTCCCTGAATAAACTCGACGCTCCCATATTCGACGTAAACTGTAGGGGTAGGTTTGCAAGACATCTTTCGCAAAGCGAACGTGCAAAGGGTCCTTATCTTTCAGTACAAAGACTTTGATTTGCTTACCATCTTTCCATGTGGTGGTTCGCATTCCAAAGATAGATTTTAAACGTGGTGCCGAGAGGCTAGCTGCGTCGACTTTCTGGTGAGCAATCACCGCTATATTGGGTGGGTTTGCCACAGCACTCTCGAGGATACCTAGCATCAGCAGCAGGCTGCATAGCGTGTATCGCCGCAAAGAGGCGTAGGCACTGCCAAGAAACGCGGGCTTATTTCTAATTGCTATTTTTTGCATAGTCCGTATTTTTTTTAATGGCTGTAACTTTGTTTGGATTTTCAGTGGTTTTATCTAAATGAAGAATATCTTCATCTCTCAAAAGCTGTTCGGCGGGCTTGCCGATGTAATAGCCTTGGGCGTAATCGATGCCGAGCTCCCTGATTAGCTCAAGAGATTCAGCATTTTCTACAAACTCAGCGACGGTCTTCTTACCCAGGCCTTGGGCAACATTATTGATCGCCTGTACAAAGAGATAATCTTCCTTGCTGGAAGCTAGGTTGCGTACAAAGGAACCATCGATTTTTACATAGTCGACTGGCAATTCCCTTAAGTAAAACCAAGAGGCGTAACCCTTACCGAAGTCATCAATAGAGAATAAATAGCCCATGCGCTTACAACTGTTAATGATATCGGCGGTAATATGAACATCTTCAACTGCGGCGGTCTCTGTGAGCTCAAAAATAATTTTTCCGTGAAGGTTTTCACGGTTCATGGTTACTTGGGTGAGGCTTTGTATAAATTCGCCGCTAGCCAGCGCTTTGGCGGAGATGTTAATAGCAATATGTATATCTTGCCCTTGGCTTTGGAAGCGCGACAGATCTTTGATGGCCTGCTGGACAACATATTGATCCAGCTCCATGATCAAGCCGGTTTGTTCGGCAATAGGTATAAACTGACCGGGCGGGATAATGTTGCCATGCTCATCGAGCATGCGGACTAAGGCTTCGTAGTGCGAGATGCTCTTGTCGTTGATGTTGTAAATGGGCTGGTAGTAGAGTACCAAACGCTCTTCGTCCAAGGCGCTGCGTATGCGGGCCTGCCAGTCTACAGTTTTTACTAGCTCGCCTTTACTGCTGCTAGACGCTGAATACATTTGCCAGTTGCTGCGGCCATTATTGTTGGCTTTGGCCTTGTACATAGCTAGGTCGACATTGGCCATGAGCTCTTCGACACCTTGTCCGTGAGCAGGAAATTTAACAATTCCGATACTGATAGATATCTTGTGCTTTAGGCCGTTTAAATCTACCTCAATGCTGCCCACGATGTCGCAGAGCTTTTGGGCCAAAATAATAATGCCTTCATCGTTAATCTCTTCAACTAACAAGGCAAACTCATCTCCGCCTAGTCGTGCGAAAACATCGATATTACGTACACCAAGAGATAGATGATTTGCAACTTCACAAAGTAGCCTATCACCGGCTGGATGGCCGGAGGTATCGTTAATCACCTTGAATTGGTCGATATCGAAGAAGAACAGTGCACCAGAGCGTTTATTGCGATGACTACGCTTTAAAATTTGTTCGAATTCACGCTGAAAATGGCGTCGATTGAAGAGTTTAGTTAGGTGGTCATGATCGGCCAGCCATGCCAGGTTATCCTCAGCGGCTTTGCGGCCACTAAGGTCAATGCCGACCGTTAAGATCATTTCCTCTTTGCCCGGCAGTAAGCTGTGCTTCCATTGCATATAGTAGTTTTGTCCGCGCAACGATAGCTCGCCTTCATGTTGAAAGCTGTTTCCAGGTCCTTGGCTTAGTGCTGCTATACCATGGTTTACAATTTCGTTTTCGCTGAAACCAAAGCAATCAATAAAATTGAGTGAATCTTTACTTTGATTGTCGGCGCTCATGGCAACGCCCAGCAAATTGCAGCCTTCATTGTTAATGAGGTGAATCTTGCCATCTTTATCTTGGGTAAGAATGATCGCTTGAACATTATTGATTAGCGTAGTTGCGAAGTTCTTTTCTGTTAACAGCTCTCGGCTTCGAATTTTTAGCCCCCTGGTTCGGAGCTTTATTTGCTCGTCCATTTCAGCGAGCTTTTCCGCTAAATCTACGCTGGAGTCCTGTAGGTTATGGATTTCATTACGCAGTAAAATTGAGCTTTCCGAAACCTTTGGGAGCAGCTCTAGTCGATTTCTATCATTACGGGCCAACTCTGGTAGCACCGTCGCCACTTTTTTGAGTTGGTTCATAGGGCGCCAAAGTATCCAAAGCAGCGCTATTTCTGCGCTGATCAGAATAACTAAAGCGGCCCATAGCAGTGTGCGAATGGTGGAGTTCAACTCATCCAAAGGAACACTAACGTTTTCTATGATTAAAACTGAAGCTTGCTCAGAGGGGCTTTGGCCGCTTAGATTTATTGCTGCGAGCTCTAGATTTTGGTCTTTGAAGCTTAAAACTCTACGCTGATTGACCAGCTCCTCGAAAGCAACAGTGGCACTTAGTGTTTGCAATGCTTGCTGGGCGCTAGGGCCGCCGGTTAGGGCAACTATGTCGTGTTGCCATGACGGGAGGCTGCGCAGGGTAGTTTGAGCGCTACTTGTAGAGCCATTTTGAGGGATTAAGATTCCGACATCAGCGGCGGTGGATTGCTGAAATTCAATGACGGCATCGACCAATGATTTTACTAAGATCATGACACCGTTTTGATTGGTATCAATAAGTACAGGTACGGCCACTACCTGCCAGCACGAATGCCGGCAAAGGATTTTGTCTAATGGTGATTCAGAGCTATATACCGCATTAAGCCACTCCTTTGGGAGCAGTGACTGCATAGTGGGAAGGCCAAGATGCAACCAAGGTTCTTGTTCGCTGCCATACAGCAGAACGGCATCCACTTCCCATTCAAAATTCAATTGGTCCCAGTTGGAATGAATGGTGTCGCTTAGGCGCTCTCTAAGTGAGTTCGGTTCAGTTCGCTGAGCGGCCTGTCCTTGCAAGTGGCCGGCGAGATGTAAGAGTTGGCCCTGGATAGAGAGAAGGGCGGTATTAATTGAACGCTGGCGGTCTTTTAGGATTCTTTCCCGTTCTTGAATAAAGGTTTCTTCTAGATTTTTTTGTCCAAAGCTAGTGATTAGTCCGATTCCTAAAAATAGAATCAGGCTAACACTAATAGCTACTTGCCACTTTAAACTTAAAAAACCCGCTCGCATTTAGCTATTTCCGCTATACCTGTAATTCGCAAATCGTTTAATCCAGACTAGGCGTTTCAAACACAAGCATTGATAAAGTGAAACGAGTCGGGATGTACCGGTTTCCTAACCTAGCATTACCTCCATGTTGTCTGAAGTGACGTTTAACGCTGCTGGCAGTAAAGTCATCCTTCAGTACTAATTTTCAACGACATTATTGACTGATAAATTATATCCGATATAGCCCGATTTCGCTCGCAAGTAAGCGCTCATAACAGAAAAAGTGGCGCACGTTCCCGCTTGTTAATAGGAGGTTTGTAGCGACACCTCCTTCTATCGAATTAAACTTCGCAAGAAAAACTCATGATATTTATGGTGCTAAAGAATGATTTTGTCATGTCGCTAATTTCTAACTGCTTATTCCAATCTTCAAATTCCTTTTGGCTTATAAAACCGTTTTGTAATGCCTTGTGCATCATTGCTGAGTGTTGTGATAATAACAGCCATAGCTGATAGTCATAAGACTGCAGGCTCCTAATTTCTATCTCTACCTTTTCTAGCCCCGCGGCTTTGAGTTGCCCAGGTAGGCGGCGCGCTGAATAACCATTGTTTAAAAACTCGCTAGCAAAATAGTGACTGGTACGGCGCTCTAACTCGTCCATGCCATTGTTCACCGACATGCTGGCCCAATCGGTTTCTACAATAACTAGTCTGCCACCAGGTTTTGCAACACGAACCATTTCTTTCAAAGCCTGTTCAGGATCTTCCAGGTGCATAAATAAACGCTCTGCTCTCACGGCATCAAAGCTGTTATCATCGAAAGGTAGGTCATAACTGTTGGCGTGCTGGTGTCGCGTCCTGTCACTGCATTCCTTTTCCTCAGCTAGCTTATCGGCCTGTTCGACCATATCTTTATCAAAATCTACACCGATAATATTTTTAAGTTCAGGGTACAGCTGGGCAATGGTGGTGGTGTCAATGCCAGTTCCGCAGCCTATGTCGATCAAGGATTGAATATGGTTTGCTTGCAATTTTTTATAGCTATCTAATTTTATTGGAGCAAACATTTGTGCGGCTTGGTTCAAATAATCCTGGTTTACATAACCTTTATTTTTGTTCATCATGGATTCTGCTTTGTTAATGGTGTGCAAAAAGATAAACCATATCAAAAAAAAATAATATTACTTTGACATAGCTTATTAAAAGAATTTTTGTTGTCTGTGAGAGAGTTGGATCTCCTTGGGGTCGGCTGTGGGTGTTTGTTTTCGCAATCAGTATGGGAGGGAGTAGGATGACCTTGCTGGACCATTTTAAAAAATTTTACGATGTTAAAAGAGCTTTTAGTCCCCAAGACTTGGAGCAGTGTTATCGGATTCGGCATAGCGTTTTTTGTCGTGAGCTTAATTATTTTGACGCCGATGACTACGAGATGGAAGTAGATGAGTATGATGCTCATTCTGAACATGCGTTATTGATGCATAGGCCTAGTGGTAAAGCGGTAGCTTGTGCTCGAATTATCGGTGGTAGCATGGAGATGCCCGAAAAACCACTGCCCTACGAGACAGTATTTAAGGATCATTTAAATCGCGAGGTGTTCGATCCTGATGTGTTCCTGCCGGGTAAAATTATTGAGTTCTCGCGCCTAGCTGTATTGCCGGAGTTTAGGGGGCAGGTTCGTAGAGATGCTACTCTTCCTGAGAATGCAGACTTATTGGAAGCTTGCAAAGCTCCGGTGGTGCTTTTAGGTCTATTTTCTATTTGTGTTTCTCTCTTTGTAAATTCTGAAGCAGAATACGGCGCGGCAATGATGGAGCCTCGTTTGGCTCAGCTTATAAAACAGTCAGGGTTTAAGTTTGAAGAAATTGGCGACCCTGTTAAACACTGCGGTTGGCGCTCACCGTTTTTGTTTGAACGTGAAGTGTTTATGCGCAATATCAATCGAGAGGTTTCAGATCTGTTCAGAGAAATCGATCAGAGGCTATGCGAGGATAAAGCCAATCAAATGCTGACAATCACCGGAGCAGAGAAAATAGCTTAGCTTGCCTATTCCTTATTCTAGTGTAGATAGTTGATAGGCTGCTATAGCGCAAGCCGTTGCAAGGTTCATGGAGGAGTTTTTGCCCCGCATAGGGATATGAACGGCAGCTTCGCAGGCATTAAGCAGCTCATTATCTAAACCATGGTTCTCAGAACCTGGTATTAAGCAAATGCCCATCGAGTCAGGCTTTTTTTGAAAGTTGGCAATCGCTTCACTATGCAAGCTTAATTCAAGTGCTGCTGTTGTTATCTTTGAAGTGTTCAGTATTTCAAAGACTTCTTGGTAGTTCTGATGTTGACTGTAACTCACATAGAGTTCGGCCGAGCGTGAGGCCTTGCGCAGTTTTCGGTTTGGTGGTGCTGCAGTGCTGCCGCTCAAATAGATGTGTTGGCAGCCAAGGGCATCAGCGCAACGAAAGATAGCCCCTACGTTACTGGGCGACTCGATGTCGTGCAGTAAAAAGTAAATCGCCGTTTTGCTGGCGCTACTTTGCTTGTGCTCATGATGTTGCAGCTGTCTATCTTTCGTTGTCATAGTTTAATTTAATATTGTGAGCGAGTGCCTGTTGTATAAACAGGTTTTCAATATCTATGCGGCTGCGCAAGCGCTTGAGTTTATCGAAAAAGGTTTCAGCTTCTGGGTAGCTGCGTTGAAGATACATAAACCATTGCTTTAAACGATTACCGCAATACTTTTCGGGATATTGAGTCAGCCCCTTTTCAAAAAAGCTATGCAATATGGGCAGTATACTGCTCCATTGCCATGGAATATGTTGATCTGGGTTTTTTATCTGTAAGGCGAGATCAGGACGAGCCAGGAGTCCTCGGCCTATCATAAAATCCACGCAGCCACTTTGTTCAGCGCAGCGCTGCAAATCCTCTGGGCTCCAGATTTCACCGTTAGCAATAACAGGAATATTCAGTTGCTCTCGTAGTGGTCGCAGTTCGCACCAGTAGGCCGGGGGGCGGTAGCCATCGGCCTTGCTGCGAGCATGTACAACCAATTGCTGAGCGCCGCCCTCTGCAATGGCCAGTGCGTTGTCTAAGCCCAAGCTACGGTCGTTGAATCCTAAGCGGATTTTAGCGGTCACATCGATGTCATTGGGTACGGCATTCCTAACAGCTTTTACAATATTGTGCACCCGCTCCGGCTCCTGCAGGAGCTTGGCTCCGCCGTCATTACGGTTGACGGTTTTAGCAGGGCAGCCAAAGTTTAGATCAATACTATGAGCTCCCAGACTTGCGGCCTTGGCGGCATTGTAGGCCATGGCCTCTGGATTGCCCCCGAGTAATTGAAAGGCCACAGGAGTATTGGCTTGAGTTTTACTGCGATGTTCTAGCTCAGGGCACAGCTTTATAAAGACGCGCCTAGGTAGGCGTTGATCACAGATGCGCAAGAATTCAGTGACGCAGGCATCTAAGCCGCCAATGTCAGTGAGCATTTGACGCATCTGGAAGTCGACAACACCTTCCATTGGGGCTAGGAATAAACGCATAAGTTTCGCTAAAAAGCGGGCATTCTACTGTAATTGGCTATGGATCTCTAAGTGATCAGCTTATAACTCCTTTGATTCTTGTAGTTTGAGCTGTTTTTGAGGGTGGTTTCAAGCGAAACTGCTTTTGTAAGCTGTTGATATTAAAGAGTATTTCTTTTTGTAGTGTTTTTGTAGTTTTGTAGTAAGCGCGAAAATTTGCTTACCTTGACCGATCAAGATACATTCTCCAAGCTCACTGATTTGGCCCTCTAGTGAGCCGCGAGCCTAAATGGCGAGCCGTTAAAGGGCTGTTTACAAAAGCCTTCATTCTGCTTCTATCTATATGAAGCGGATCAAAGAGCATATAAGAGAAACGTATAAACTTGCCTTGAGCGAGCTTCATATGATTTCGAGGAGACCACCATGTCAGCAAGCCTAATGCAGCAGGGTTTTGACCTGATGCTATTCGGGATGGGAACGGTATTCGTATTCCTAACCCTGCTCGTGATATCCGTAACGATTATGTCGACGGTTATTCAAAAGTTCTTTCCTGAAGCGGAACCTGAGTCAACTCCAGGCCCTGCACCTGCGGCCCCTGCCCAGGTTAACGATCCTAAGTTGATCGCCATTATTCAGGCAGCCATTGAGCAGCATCGAAACAAATAACAGCCCACTAGAAATTAGGACGCCAGCGTTAGCTAGGCACCAGTTAAAGGCACCATTATGAGCGAAAACAAAAAACCACTAGGCATTACCGACGTAGTGTTACGTGATGCCCATCAGTCCCTATTTGCCACCCGTATGCGTATCGACGATATGCTGCCCATTGCTGAGAAGCTTGATCAAGTTGGCTTCTGGTCTTTGGAAACCTGGGGTGGTGCGACCTTCGACGCCTGTATCCGTTATTTGGGTGAAGACCCATGGGAGCGTATTCGCGAGCTGAAAAAAGCCATGCCGAATACCCCTATGCAGATGCTGTTCCGCGGCCAAAATATTCTGGGTTATCGCCATTACGCTGATGATGTTGTCGACAAGTTTGTAGAGCGTTGCGCCGTAAACGGTGTTGATGTGTTCCGTGTTTTCGATGCCATGAACGATATGCGCAACATCGAAACCGCGCTAAAAGCGGTTAAGAAGCAGGGCAAACACGCCCAAGGCACCATCGCTTATACCTTAAGCCCAGTACACACCATTGATATGTGGGTAGATCAGGGCCGCTTAATCGAAGACATGGGTGCTGACTCTATCGCTATTAAAGATATGGCGGGCTTGCTAACCCCTTACGCGGGTTATGAGCTGGTCACCAAGCTTAAAGAAGCTTGTAATATTCCGATTCACATGCAGTGTCATGCTACCACTGGCCTTTCAACTGCGACTGCACTGAAGTGTGTAGAAGCGGGTATCGACAATATCGACACCGCTATTTCTTCTATGTCCATGACTTATGGTCACAGCCCAACGGAATCGATGGTTGCTATCTTGCAAGGGCAAGATCGTGACACAGGTTTGGATTTGGCTCTATTGGAGGAAATCGCTAACTACTTCCGTGAAGTGCGTAAGAAGTACGCCAAATTTGAAGGCTCCTTGCGCGGTATCGATGGTCGTATTTTGACGGCTCAAGTTCCTGGCGGTATGTTGACCAATATGGAAAACCAGCTGCGCGACCAGGGCGCTGAAGATAAATTTGCCGATGTACTGAACGAGATTCCACGCGTACGTGAAGATTTGGGCTTTATCCCATTGGTAACTCCAACTTCACAGATCGTTGGTACTCAGGCGGTACTAAACGTTCTAACCGGTGAGCGTTATAAGTCAATTTCCAAAGAAACCCAGGGCGTATTGAAAGGCGAGTACGGCGCAGCACCTGCGGCTTACAACAAAGAGTTGCAAGATCGTGTTTTGGATGGTGCTGAAGCGATCACTTGTCGTCCAGCGGATTTGCTAGAGCCTGAATTGGACAAGCTAACCGCAGAACTTCAAGAATTGGCCAAAGAGAAGGGCATTAAGCTGGAAGCCGGCGAGCGTGAAATTGATGACGTTCTAACCTACGCTTTGTTCCCTCAGATCGGTTTGAAGTTCCTAGAAAACCGTGGCGATGCCTCGGCCTTTGAACCTGTGCCTACCGGCAAAGAAGGTTCTACGGTGACTAACGATGCGGGTGAAGAGGTTTATACTGTAACCGTTGAAGGTGCTTCTTACACGGTAACTGTATCCAATGGTGGCGATCTAACGGGTATTGCTCCAGTGGGTGGTGCGGCGGCTTCGGCTCCAGCAGCTGGCGGCGCAGTACCGGCCGGCGGGGATCCAGTACCGGCGCCATTGGCGGGCAATATCTTTAAGGTATTGGTCAGCCCAGGTCAGCAAGTAAATGAAGGTGACACCATTATTATTTTGGAAGCCATGAAGATGGAAACCGAAGTAAGTGCGCCTAAGTCCGGCACCATTGGCAGCATTAATATCAAAGAGGGTGACTCTGTTGCCGTTGGCGATAATCTGCTGACCATCGCTTAAGTTTGGAGGTGATCTAAATGGAAGCGTTACTTGGACTATGGGCAGACTCCGGTCTTGCTCAGTTTGCAGGGCCTGGTCAGGTCGTCATGATTGGTATTGGCTTGCTGCTATTGTGGCTGGCCATTAGCAAAAACTTTGAACCCCTGTTGCTGGTACCGATTGGTTTTGGCGGCATCTTAGCGAATATCCCAGGTGCTGGCTTGGCCTACTCGGCGGTGCAGAATGCCCTGATGGGGGGCGGCCCAGAAATGATGGCCGCTATCGCGGGTGCTCTTGAGCTTGCGAACTACGAAACCTACGCCGATATTAAAGCGGCAATGGGCGATGCCACGGCTCAGCAAATTTTGCTGGCTGAACAGATTGCGGCCAATGCCGGCTATGAAAGCGGTATGCTGTATAAGTTCTACTCGGTTGCGATTGGTTCTACTATTGCACCGCTGTTGATCTTTATGGGTGTTGGCGCCATGACCGATTTCGGTCCGCTACTGGCTAACCCGCGTACTCTGTTCTTGGGTGCAGCGGCGCAGTTTGGTATTTTCGCAACGGTATTGGGGGCAGTTGGTCTCAGCGCCATGGGCATTATGGATTTCTCCATTGCCGATGCGGCGGCCATTGGTATTATCGGTGGTGCAGATGGTCCGACAGCTATCTACGTGGCGTCGATTCTATCGCCAGAATTGTTGGGTGCGATTGCCGTAGCAGCTTATTCCTATATGGCACTTGTGCCTATGATTCAGCCACCGATTATGCGCGCCTTAACCACTGAGGAAGAGCGTAAAATCGTGATGACTCAGCTGCGTCCAGTATCGAAGCGTGAGAAGATTGTATTCCCAATCATCGTCTTGATTGCCGTAGCTTTGTTGCTGCCTTCGGCAGCGCCGCTACTGGGCATGTTCTGCTTTGGTAACTTGATGAAAGAGTGTGGCGTGGTCGATCGTTTATCGGATACTGCTCAAAATGCTCTGATCAATATCACCACTATCTTCTTAGGCCTTTCTGTAGGTTCTAAGTTGGCGGCGGATGTATTCCTAGACACCAAGACCTTGGGCATTATGGCGCTAGGTGTTGTGGCCTTTGGTATCGGCACCGCCATGGGTGTATTGATGGCTAAGCTGATGAACAAGTTCAGCGAACAGCAGATCAACCCATTAATTGGTTCGGCGGGTGTATCGGCCGTACCTATGGCAGCGCGTGTTTCTAACAAGGTGGGCTTGGAATACAACCCACAAAACTTCTTGTTGATGCATGCGATGGGCCCGAACGTAGCCGGTGTAATCGGCTCGGCAGTGGCTGCGGGTGTGATGATCTCTATTGTGCAGGGAATGGCGGGTTAAATTACTGCTGTTTTAGCGCAAAAAAGCCCAGGCTTTGGCCTGGGCTTTTTCGTTTTTGCTGCTTGATCAGTGCAGGTTTAAGCACGGCTTTAAGCTCCTACCACACGATTACGACCTTCCTTCTTTGCAGCATACATCAAGCTATCGACTTGATTGACAATGTCGATACTCTCTTGTTCACCCTTTGAGCTCAGTACGCCCATGCTCAAGCTAATTGGTGCGAGTGAAATTGCTACGGCCTCACGAATTTTCTCAGCCACCACGGTAGCTGCGGCTAAATCACTTTCAGGCAATAAAATAATAAACTCGTCTCCGCCCCAGCGTGCGAAAATATCCACGTCGCGCAATTGCTGGCGAACTTTAAAGCTTAAAGCTTCAAGTACCTTATCGCCTTCACTGTGGCCTTTGGCATCATTCACTTCTTTAAAGTGGTCCACATCAAACATGATCAAGGCCATTTGATGATCAAAGCGTTGGCAGCGTTTGCGCTCATTGTCGAGTTGCTTGGAAAAGTAACGCCGATTAAAAGCACCGGTTAAGGGGTCGATTGCAGCGGCTTGTCGCAGTTCTTCAATCAGCAGTGCGCGCTCAGAAATATCCCGTAAGACCGCTGTCATTTCGCTATTGGTTCCCACCTGGATTTTAGAGATGGTAATTTCTAGGGGGAACTCACTGCCATCCTGGCGTACGCCCATGACCGAAGCACGAGTATGCATAGGTCTTGATAAAGTTGGGGATTCTCGAAAGCCCGCGACATGGCTTGCATGATTTCCACGGTATCGAGCCGGAATTAAACTGCTTAAAGATTTGCCAAGAGCTTCTTGCTGCGAGAGACCAAACATTTCACTGGCAGCCTTATTGAACATTTTAATGTTCTGCTCGTCATCAATCGTGATAATGCCATCATAGGCCGAATTAATAACAGCCTCGAAACGCCGCATGCTGGTTTGCAGGCTGTGCTCTAGGCGCTTCTTCTCGCTGATATCAATGCAGGTGTTTAGAACTCTTTGTTGCCCTTCGCTATTTATCGGTGTGTAAATAAAGCGCCACCAGCAGGTTTGTCCATGGCGCTCGATGGCGATTTCAACTTCCCTGGATTCTAGCAGGCGGCAGCATTCCATCATGGCTTGTTTAATATCGCCAATGATGTAGCGGGGTAATATCCCCTGTAACTCATTGCCGAGTTGTCTAGTGACAGGGCCGTCGAGCACCTCTTGGTACAAATCGTTGGCACTGATCAATTGATAAGTGTCTGTACTTCCCTGTTGCCAGATAGATACCGGAGTACCAATAGCATCCAATTGCTCGCTAATATCTGAGTGTGAACCGTTAAAGATCATGGTATATCCCCAAGGTTTAGGGCCGGTCGGGAAAAAGCAAGGCAGTATAGTGATGGTAGCTTGAAGAGCAAGACCTTAAAACTATCTTATGTGCCTTTACCGTATCGGCCTAGGAGGATTTCCCTTGAATTGGTTCTTTAGTATTAGTTTTGTGGGCTTAGTATATGGCTACGTGAGAGTTCTTGTTATTTTTATAGGCTCGATACATGCCTTTAGTGTTGAAGGAGTATGCGATGTTGCCTTGTTTATCTAGCACAATAACTCCGCCAGAACCCTGAATGTTAGCAAGCTCTTGATTTATCACCTGATCCGCTGCCGTTTGAATACTTAAACCTCGATATTTGACCCGCGCACAAATATCAGCAGCGACATTGAAGCGAATAAAAAACTCACCGTGTCCAGTGGCCGAAACGCCGCAGCTGCGATTGTCAGCCCAGGTGCCAGCGCCGATCACCGGCGAGTCGCCAATGCGGCCATAGCGCTTGGCGGTGCGACCACCGGTGGAAGTGCCTGCGGCGATATTACCGTGTTGATCCAGCGCTACGGCACCCACTGTGCCCATTTTATAGTCTATTTCTAGATCTTTATCGGTCTGATTCCAGCTGGTTTTCAGCAGCGATTGTTTGGCTTTTTGTAAGGATTTAAAGCGCTTTTCGGTATTGAAATAACGATTCTCTACCAAGGCTAATTGTTGTTGCTTAGCGAATGTTTCGGCACCCCTGCCAGCCAGAAATACATGTTCTGACTTCTCCATAACGGCACGAGCGAGAAGAATGGGGTTTTTAACGGTTTGCACCCCAGCGATGGCTCCGGCTTGTAGATTTTTACCCTCCATGATGGAGGCGTCGAGATCATGCTGGCCGTCGAAATTGTAGACAGCGCCCTTGCCGGCATTAAACAGCGGGGAGTCTTCAAGGATGGTGATGGCAGCAACCACAGCATCCATACTCGTTCCACCTTTGGCGAGAATAGCGTAGCCCTTATCGCGCGCCTCTTGCAGTTTCTTTTTATAGGCAGCTTCTTGCTCGGGGCTAAGCTGAGCAGCTTTGATATTGCCAGCACCACCGTGGATCACAATGGCGATGTTGTTCTTATCTGCTGCGCTTGAGCTTAGGCTCCACAATAATAAGCTGATTAAGGCTAGGCTGATTCTAAACATTTGAAATTTACTCTTAATTTTCATCTTTACTCTTCAGAAAAACAGTAGCTGGCCGATAGCGCCTGCGAGGGTTGTTTGGGAGAAGCAGTCAACGCCCGTAGCCACGGAAGGCTGACGTTACTCATAGGAGTGTATTGTGAATTCGATCAGTATGAAAGCCTTACTGGGCTACTTGGCTGTACTCATTGTTAGCACTATTGCTGCAGTTTTTCTTTTTGCAGACGCCAATAATGTTGGTCAGCGAACGGAATATTTTGTAGATGAAACCCTTCCAGCTGTTTCCACGATTGAACAGCTTGGGCAACAGGTAGATAAGATTCTTATCGGCTCCTATGCCTTTTACAGTACCAGCATAGATAAAGAGCAATATCAGCAGCTCACTGCTAAAAGCTTTAAGGTTATTGATAAGGCTCTGCGATTAAAAGCGCTCGGTGTTGAGCGAGATAAGCTCTCTCGAGGTGTGGCTCAAATGCGCACTAAATCGGAAACCTTATTGGCAAATATGTCCACTGAAGAAATCGATTGGGATGCGGCACGAATTACCTTGTCTGAACTACAAGAAGAGATCGATACTTCTCACAAGGATCTGCATCAGGTAAAGCTTTTACTGGAGCGGGAGGCCAATGAAAGTGCAGCCATGATTCGGGCAGATGTTAATGAGATTACAAATCTGGTGCTGATCATGTTGGCTTCTATTAGTGTCGTGGCCATTGGTGCGTTTTGGCTAAGTCGTCAGACAATCTCCAAGCCTATATCTAACTTGGCTGATAAATTAACCTTGGTTGCTGAAGAGCTGAATCTGCGTGAGCAGTTGGCTGTAAGTGGCCCAGAAGAAATCAGTCGAGCTTCTTCCAGTGTGAATAACTTGTTGGTTAGTGTTCAATCGGCTCTTATAGATGTGCAAAAGGTCAGCTACGGAGTAGCCTCAGCCTCGGAAGATATGCAGGGGCACTCTGGTGATACAGATCAGCAAGTTGTGCAACTTAATGGTGAGATCGAGCAATTGAATTTGCGAATGAAAGATCTTCGTTCTTCGGTTGAGGAAGGTTTGCAGCGCTCTGAAGAAAGTTATAAGGCCGCTCAAAAAGGTGCAGAGGTCGTTGAAGGTGGTGCGGCGCAGGTGCGCGCGACGGCAGGCAGTGTGGTGGAGCTGGCCCATAATATTGAAGCTTCATCGCAGCAGCTTGGTGAGCTGCGTAATACCGGTGATCAAGTTTCCAGTGTTGTTGGAACCATTGCGGAAATTGCAGAGCAAACCAATCTGCTAGCACTAAATGCAGCGATTGAGGCAGCTAGGGCAGGAGAGTCAGGAAGAGGTTTTGCGGTAGTTGCCGATGAGGTTCGAACTTTGGCGAATCGCACACAGCAATCAACAGAAGAAATTAACAATATGTTAACGTCTTTGGTGAACGCTATAAGCACGGTAGTTGCATCAATGGAACACAATAGTAATCAAGCTGAACAGTCCGCTAAGATGTCTCAGGATACCGTGGCGACCTTGAACCAGATTCAAGAAACCATATTGGATTTAAGCCAATCTAGTCGAACAGTGGCTGAGTTGAACAGCGGAGCAAGTAATAATGCACGCTGTATTCAAAGCCAAGTTGAAGAGTTTTCAATTCTAGGCGCCGCTGTGCAGCAAGGCTCGACCGAAACCAAAAAGACGGCTGGTGATTTGAGTCAGTCCGTAAGTCGCTTAAATGAATTGGTTGGTCGATTTGGTTTGTAAAAAGGGTCGTGAAAGCAGGTTTATAAAACAAAATTTAAAAAGGGCCTGAGTTAAGGCCCTTTCTTATTTATGTATTACGACATGGTCAAGCGCATTGATAAATCAATAGCTTTGCAGTCCTTAGTTAGCGCGCCGATCGAAATATAGTCGACACCTGTCTCTGCAATTCCCACTAAGGTGTTTTGATTAACATTACCGGAAGCTTCTAGCTTTGCTTTATTTGCATGGCTGCCATTAATAGCGACTGCCTCGCGTAGCATGTCATTGTCAAAATTATCGAGCATGATAATGTCGGCCTGAGCTTCTAAGGCTTGCATCATCTCCTCTATTGATTCCACCTCAACTTCGACCGCTTTGCCAGGCTGATTAATCTTAGCTTGCTTAATGGCCTCTGCAATACCACCGCAGGCGGCGATATGGTTTTCTTTAATCAGATAGGCATCAAATAAACCAATACGGTGGTTATGGCAGCCGCCTTGGCTGACGGCGTATTTCTGTGCCATGCGCAGCCCTGGGATGGTTTTGCGAGTATCTAAGATGCGAACCTGGGTATGCTCAACCATTTGTGCATAGCTTTGGCAGCTGCTGGCTGTACCAGAAAGCAGCTGTAAGAAATTCAGTGCTGCGCGCTCTCCGCTTAATAAGCTGCGGGCTGAGCCGCTGAGAGTGTATAACAAGCTGTCGGCGCTAACCTTATCGCCATCCTGTACATGCCAGTCGATTTTTACCCTAGGGTCTAGCTGGCGAAAAACTTCATCCACCCAAGCCACTCCACAGACCACGCAGTCTTCTCTAGTGATCACCTTGGCGGTCGCTTGTTGCGTGGTGGGAATCAATGCGGCGGTGATGTCACCATCGCCAATATCTTCTAGCAGTGCAGCACGTACATTGCGGCTGATATCTTCTGTGAGCGAACTGAGCTCCATTGTTTGTCTCTTCTGTAAGTTACAAAGCTAGGCATTATACCATAGCTGCTGTAGGCCTTAATTGGGGGCTTTAAGTTGGCGTAAGCTTAAGGTTCGGCCCTGTTGACTAAATTCCAGCTGCCCAAGTGCACTCATGCCCAGTAATATTTCATCGCCTTTCATACCAGTGGATATGCTAGCAGCGACGTTTTCTAGCCGGATATCTCCAAGTTCTAGGCTTTCGATGCGGCTCATATAGACACGAGAGCGACCGTTGGCGGTTTGTGCGTAGCCCGCTTGGCCTTTTGGCATGCCCAGCTTGCGAGCCAGGGCTTCAGGTACTGCCACCAGCGTTGCACCGGTATCTAACAAAAAGCGAACATTCTGGCCGTTTACCTTGCCCTGGCTGAGGTAGTGTCCTTGCCGATTGGCGCTGAGGTCGACACGAATCACTTGCCCTTCTCTTTGACTTAAAGGTTGATAACGCTGCTCTTGGCGATTTTCCAGCCAGCTATTAAAGCCAAAGCTCAGCAGCACTAAAAAGCACAACCAGGCCAAATACATCATTCCTCGGCCCATTTTGTCAGTGCTTGGATCAGGGGGAGTTTGGCGATCTGTCATGCTCTTGTCTCTGGGTGGTTTTGGCTCGCCGGTTGAATTAAGTGATGCCCGGTAAAAGGGGCGCCAGCTTATAGCCGCGAGAGTGTGCTTCAAGTCAAATTATTATCAAACATTCTAACAGTACGTCGTTTTTATGCCCATTTGTGAATAATTAATACTATTATCTTAAAGGAATAGCGGCATAGGAGGCCGGATTTCTTTCGTCCGCAATATCGATCATTGCTGGACATTTTATGCTCATCTAGGGACTCTGCTTACCAGGCTAAGTAATTTATGGTTAATAGCAAAGACAATGTGATACCACTTAAGGCTAATAAGCCCAGCGTGGATAATGCCAAGCTGCGCGACGCTGCGCTTAAAGAGCCGGTTCACAAGCCCGTTGAACAGCTGCCCAGAGGGCTGCAAGCTGTGCACCTGTTGCTGTCTAAGGTTTTGCAGCAGGGTATGAGTCAATTCTTCAATCAGGCTGATGATGCACTATTTGAGCGTGCAGAACTAGCGGGCAGCAATCTTGAGCAAAACAGTTATTTTGAGGCCATGCGCACCGTGCGAATGGCTAAGGCCAACTTGGCTCAGTCAATGTTTGAGGCCCTTCGGAAAGCCTTTGTAGAACTACAAAGCCCAAGTGCTAGCAATGTAACTACCATAGACATTTATGGCGACCATGAGTTATTTGCCGATGATGTTGCCTTAGTTTCTGAGGATGACCTGGAAGAAGAGGTGGCTGTCAAGGCTATGGTGACGGCTCATAAGCAGCAACATCAGCAAAGTTTAGATCACCTTTGGCGTCGCTGTTTCTATTTGTTAGGGCGACAGGGTGAAGATGATGTGGAACGACTTCCCTGTGATGCTCAAAAACTCGTGACTTGTTTCGCTGCGCAATTAGACGGCTTAGCCGTCGCAATAAAAATCAAAATTCTGTTGTTGAAAATCTTTGAGCGCAGTGTTCTGCAGCAGTTTGCCAATGCTTATAGCTTGCTAAATCAACGAATGGCTCAGCAGGGAGTGCTACCTGATTTACAGCGTCAAATCAGTCGTGAAAGACGCGCAAAGCTCAATACCCGCCGTACCCGTGTTCGCGCAGATACTAAAGTGCAAGGCCACGCTCTTGGTGAGTTGCATGAGTTAATAACTGATGAAGATGCCCTAATTCCAACCTTAAATAGTAAGGTTGAAGAGAATGTTTTGAGTAGTCAGCATATTACTCAGTTACTCGAAGGTTTTCAGCAGCAAATAAATGTGCCCTTGCAAAGCCAGCAGGATGCCCGAGCTTTAAGTGCAAAACTGTCAGCTTTGTTGCAAAGCCAGGGCCAGGTTTCACAGCTAGACCGCAATATTATTAATCTCGTACATATGCTGTTTGAGTATATTTGGGAAGATCCAAATCTAGCAGCGCCAATGCGAGCCGTATTGTCTAGGATGCAAATTCCCTTATTAAAAGTTGCCTTGGCTGATGCTGCATTCTTACAAGCAGGCAGTCACCCCGCTAGACAGTTATTAAACGAGATGGCGCGTTGCGCACTGGGTTGGCAAGAATCTGATGATGCTGATAAGCGTAAACAGGATACACTGCTAGAACAATTAGAATTAATTGTTCAGCGTGTGCAGAGTGAATTTGTTGATGATGTAACTTTGTTTACTGAGTTGCATCATCAATTGAAAAAATTTCTAGATCGCGAACAGCGCCGTGCAGAATTGGTTGCCCAGAGGACTGTCGATCAAGTCAGGGGTGAAGCGCTTAGTGCTCAAGCGAAAGCTGCGGTTGAGCAAGTCTTAGGTAAAACCTGTCAAAACTTACCCAATGTTGCCCAGGCTCTGCTCAGGCAAGCGTGGTCAAGAGTTTTGCAAATGGTTTATTTAAAGCAGGGAGCTGAAAGCGTTGCCTGGAGTGAAAAGCTGGATTTGGCGGAACAGTTGGCTAATATTGTGCGCGAAAGTGCTCAGCGCAATAATGAAGCTGAATTGGCTTTATTGGTGCGAAAAATGGAAGCAGATCTAGCCGATGTTGGTTTAGATAGTTTCCAGAGCCGAAGCTGGTTTGAAGCTATTGAAAACCATGTGCGTGATCAGAAACCGCGTCAAGAGGTGAGTTTAGATCTAGACGAGGTTTGTTCTGCATCAGCGAAGACTGAAGCCTTACCTTTAGCTGATCCGGATGAGCCTAAGGCAGAACTAACAGAAAAGATTGAAAAAGAAGTTAGTGTCGATAGTAAGCCGGTTCGCGAGAGCTTGGCCCCAAGCGACTACGCGATGCGACAAGCTCGACGCTTAAGCCAGGGAGCATGGTTACAGTGGAATAGTGATAACGGTGTACAGCGCTGTCGCCTGGCTGCTATTTTGCCTTCTGTTGGTCGTTATGTCTTTGTTGATCGACAAGGCAAAAAAGTTATGGAGCTAAGCCTTGATGAGCTAGCTTGGTCGATAAAAGATGAAAAGCTTCGGGTGCTCAATGACGGCCAGCTATTTGACCGAGCGTTGCAAACAGTTATCGGTGATATGCGTCGCCGCAGATCATAGCTTATTCTTGGTCTCGTCAAAGCTCAGAGGTACCCTAGAATAAGCTATGACTCGAGTATTTATAGTTTGGCTAGAACAGCTTCGGCACTACTTTGATCGAGACCTTTAGCGTCTATGGCAAGGTGGCTTACTACACCATTATCAACAATCATTGCGTAACGTTTTGATCGAATGTTGCCCATATTGAAGCCTTGAGCATCCATATCAAGCCCTAAAGTGGCCGCAAATTTTCCATTGCCGTCTGCCAACATCTTCACATCCGGGCTGCCACTCGCTTGCCCCCAAGCATGCATAACAAAAACATCATTGACCGACGTGCAGTAGATGTCATCTACGCCTTTGGCTTTTAAGTCCTCAGCCAGTGCCACATAGCCAGGTAGATGGGCGGCCGAGCAGGTGGGTGTAAATGCACCTGGAACTGCAAATAAAACGACTTTTTTATCTTTAAACAACTGATCACTATTGAGAGTGATAGGACCGTTTTCTGTCATGGCTTGAAGGTCTATAGAAGGTAGGGGTTGCTGTTCGCTAATCATTATTTGCTCCTGTTGTTGCAGTTATTTTCTCGGCAAATCGTAGTATAGTGTAAAAATAATAACGATCACTAGCTTAGCTTTGGGAGTTTACCTGTGGGTATTTTAAGCTATACGACACCAGCGTTCATCATATTGATGTTGCTAGAAATTACCTATGATTGGCGAAAAGGGACGGGCTATTATCGATTAAACGATACCGTTGGAAGCCTTGCAACAGGTGTTTTAAGCCAGACTAGCCGCCTTAT
>JAOXRT010000067.1 GCA_025800365.1 Cellvibrionaceae bacterium
CTTGTGAAATAACCGGCCCAGCAGCGGGGCACCCCCGCTTACAAACGATGGCGGATCCCAGCGGCAAAAAAGTGCTGGGCACGGTAGGGAATTGCGCTGGAGGCAAAACCCCCTGGGGTACAGTACTGATCGCAGAAGAGGGCTTTGGTGGCTTTTTTATGGGCAACCGAGATACCTTGAGCGAGCAAGAGAAAGATAACTTCGAGCGCCTAAGCATAGGTGGTGAAGATAGCCGGCGCTGGGGTAAGACTGCTTCACGATTTCATATCGAATGGGAACCCAACGAAGCCAATCGCTTTGGCTGGATGTTGGAGTTTGATCCCTACGACCCTACATCGATGCCTAAGAAGCTCACCACGCTGGGACGCTTTGAACATGAAGGTACCACCATTGTGGCAAAACCTGGTGAACGCATTGCAGCTTATACTGGCGATGATGACGAGTTTCAGTTTATTTATAAGTATGTCTCCCATGAAGAGTACAAACCTGAAGCTGAGCACCTTAATCGCAGCCTGCTGCAAGAGGGTATTTTATACGTTGCCAAATTTAATGAAGACGGCAGCGGCGAGTGGCTGCCATTGCTGCATGGCCAAGGAGCATTAACAGAGCATCAAGGTTTTGCCTCTCAGGCTGATGTGCTTATCGAGTGCCGCCGTGCTGCGCAGCTGATTGGCGCTACGCCTATGGATAGACCGGAAGATATCGAAACCAATCCGGTTAATGACTGCACCTATGTCATGCTCACTAAAAACAAAAAGCGCAAAAAAGGTGATGTTGCCAATATGCGCCCGAAAAATACCGCTGGGCATATTCTCGAAATCTTGCACCCAGGTGTCGACGGTAAGCGCGATCATAGTAGCCAAACATTCCAGTGGAATACTTTCGCCCTAGGTGGTCATCCCAATAGTAATAAAATTAATGATCGCGGTTTTTATGGCACCGGCCCAAATGGTGAAACAGTCTCAGAAAATGGCTGGTTTGCTTGCCCCGATAATTTAGCCTTCGATCCCAAAGGTAATATGTGGGTAGCCACCGATGGCTGCGAAGCCTTCCAATGTCACGATGGTTTATGGGCAATGCCCACCGCTGGCCCATATCGCGCCATACCGAAGCACTTCTTTGGCTGCCCTCAAGGTGCAGAGCTCTGCGGCCCAGAATTCACCCCTGATGGCAGCACCTTATTTGTTGCCGTTCAGCACCCAGCGGATGTGGAAGGTTCTAGCTATGATAAACCGGCGCACCGCTGGCCTGATTACGATGAGAGCTTGCCACCACGGCCGAGTGTGATGGCGATTAGGCATAAAGATGGGAAGATGGTGGGCAGCTCATAAGGAGCTTTAGCATTACCTTCATACGATGCTATCTACAACGCTGTGTTGTAGATAGCATTGATTCGACTTTAGATGGCCCTTCCTTTAAGCCTACGCCTTGCTGAAAAGAACAATCCTAATGCTAAAATCATTAAGCTGTAGAAAGGTGCTGTTGGTACGGAGGCGGTATTTGCTTGATTGGAAAAATCGAAAGTCGTTAATACACCCATCGCATTTGTTCCGCCCTGTGCAGGCGGTATAAGGCCCTCAAATACAGCGAATATATCACCCGCTAATCGATTGTTGTTTAAGAGAACTTCTTCCAAAAGTGTTAGTCCGCCTAAGGCGCCGGGTACCGCGCCGCTTAAATTATTGTTATCAAGCTGCAGGGTAGTTAAATTGGCCAGATTACTTAGTTGGCTAGGAATATTGCCGTCCAATTGATTGTCGCCTAGAAATAGTCTTTGTAGGTTTGTTAGATTCCCCATTTCTATAGGGATAGAACCACTCAGTTCATTATTTGATAACCCCAGAAATTCCAAATTATTAAGGTCGCCAAGCTCGGGAGGGATGCTGCTGTTTAGATCATTCCCACCTAAATATAATCGCTCCAATTGAGCCAAGTTGCCAAGCTCGGATGGAATTGCCCCACTGAATTGATTGTTTGTTAAGTTTAGGGTTACTAAGCTACTAAGGTTTCCCAGTTCGCTCGGTAAAGGCCCGCTGAGTAAATTGCTGCTTAAAACTAGTCTTTCTAAACTGGCTAGGTCATCTATTTCAGCTGGAATAGCCCCTTGTAAACCTTCTGATCCCAAGCTTATATCCGTCACGTTGGAGCCGGTAACAGTAAGTCCGTTCCAGTTAGAAATACTGTTTGTTGTATCCCATTGGTTGGCTCCTGCGCTGTTGTCCCATGCAGTACGTCCGCCGGTCGCATTATAAAAAGCGACTAAGGCTTCACATTCAATAGGCAATACGGTCACCTCCGGAGCGCCGCTATTGCAAAAAGTGTTGTCGGGTACCGCAGCATATGCGGGGTAAGGTGCTATCAATACTGAATAAACAAAGATCGTTTTTAGGCTGGCTGCGATAGAGCGAAGTAACGAGGTACTTGATCGCGACATGGTAGAAATATCCTATTTCTGAGTGCAGGTAAACTAATTTGCATTGCAAATATAGTCATGACATCCATTATGTGCAAATTTGAAAAGCTGGATCTCGGTTTCTTTTGTTAAACAGTAGACAAACTGGAAGATGGAAAATATCAAAACAAGGACAAATTCGTTGTGCTTTAAGCAAGGCTTCGAAGCTTTTCTTTGATCTTGAGGATAACCAACTTTGTTAACTCTTTTGCGCAGTTTGGTGTTAGGTCGGGTGTCTAGATAATCTGGTGCAGAATTGATATCTGTATCAATTATTTTCGCTAGATTGATTAAAGGGACGCGGCAACCTTACTAACATCTCTTGCTCGAATTTGCCTATTAGCCGGGGTTCGTTGATCTGAGGCTAACTACCTAAAACGATCTGGTTTAATGAAAAATTCAATGGAATTTTCGGGGGCAAGAAATAGAATATTCGCGTTGCACCTGATCTTGAATGGGTAATAGATGGAATTAGAGAGTTTGCTTACCTAGGGCCGACGTCCAAACCTTTTGCGTCTTGCAAATCTGCGATTGGCCGTACAAGAATCGAGACGCCAAAAGTCCAAATGACTCATATACTTCGTCACATCTTTGCTGGTATTTTTTTTATGAGTGGGGGTAATATACTCACTCTCCAAAGAGTGCTTGGTCACTCCGATTTAAAGGTTACTATGAGATATGCACACCTCGCTCCCGATTATATGATGCAAGTCGTTGATCTTGGGTTGGGGTATGCCTGTATTTGAAAAAGGATTTTTATGAGCGAAGAAAGAGAGTATTCCATTAGAAAGCACTCTACAACTGAGCACCAAGCTGTAATCATAACACAGTCCGAATTTGGTGAAATTCGGAATGCCTTTTGCCTATTGAGGGCTATTCATGATGCCGATGTGATGTACGCAATGGCTCTTGATAGCTATAAGACTTTCGAAAAAGAACTGCTCTCGGCTGCACTTGAGTTAAATTTAGGTAATTTTCCCAATGACGCTGGGTTATTTGAGCATAAGGTCCGTTTTAACTCTTATATAGTTGGTTTTCTGTCCTCTTTCCGCATTTATAATAGCCACCTTCAAAAGAGAACCATTTGGGCTAATAGCAATGTCGATTTAAAGTCGATAGTTAGCGAAGTTTATGATACTTGTTATGAATATAGGTTTTGTGAAGAGCTGAGGAATTATATTCACCACGATAACATGGCTATTCACACAATTAGATATCCTACAATGCCTCTGGACGCAAACGGAGGGGATTATCTTTACAATGCAATAATTCCATATTTTGTGAAGTCTCATGTGGATAAGGATCATTGGCGCAAGAAAAGAGCACTTAATGAGACTGGCGATCAATTAGCTTTAGTAAATGTTATTAGTACTGGTATGGAAGCCCTCTCCCGTATACATGAGAGCATGTTTGCGTCGACTATGGACGTAGCCAAAGCTGCTAGGGAAAGACTTCAGTATTTTTCTTCGAAATACATTGAAAAATTTGGAGGCAATGACGCCTCTTTGCTTGCTATTGAGGCTAACTCCAGAGGCCAAAACTATGTTTCAATTAGTCTCGCAGCTGATCCTCATGAGCATACAAAAGCTCGTTCTCGTTCTTTTAAGAAATTAACAGGGCTTAGGTATAAGCTACCCCTTAATCGCGAAATCCCTGACATTAAATACGTTAAGGCTAATGAGGAAGAAGTGGGCAATCAGGTGGGCACTAAATGAAAAAGGGCCAGCGGTTACTAACACGCTAGCCCTTTAGGAATAGTGGTAGCTAGGGGCGGACTTGAACCGCCGACCCCAGCATTATGAGTGCTGTGCTCTAACCAGCTGAGCTACCTAGCCACTAAGATCTGATTTACACCTCTCGGTGCATCTCAGAGGGCGCGTATTTTGGCTATTTGGCCTTGCTCTGTCAAGGGCTAAGGGCTTAATTTTTCAGCTTTTTTTCACTTTGCCTCTGCACTCGCTATTGGCTGCTGTTTGGGCCTAACTAGGGCGCTTGTCATGGAGCCTGCTACCACCATAAATGCGCCCAGCCAGCTTAGCCAATTTAGGGCTTCGGCTTGGATCATGTCGGGCATTAGCCAGGCGGCTAGGTGCACGAAGAAGAGGCTGGTGAGCGGTACGATGGTGATGGTGGCGCTTACTCGGCTGGCTTGCCAGTGCTCCATGGCCATGGCGAAGGCGCCATAGGATAGGGCGGTGTTGATGCTGGCGAATATTAGGCAATATAGCTCGGTGCGATTCAGCTCTAAGAGCTGCTCTGGCTTGGCCAATGGGAAGAAGATAATGGTGCCGGCGATATAGATGGTCAGTAGTACCTCTTGGGAACCAAACTCTTTTAAAAGCTGCTTTTGGGCTAGGGCGTAGATTGTCCAGCTTAGGGCCGAGATAAAGACGATTACTACACCTAAGTTGTACTGGCTATCACCCTCGCCGCTGTCGCCCCCGCCAAATAGGCTTGCTAGGCGATGGTTGAAGAAGAGTAATAGGCCAAGGGTGAATATTGCTACGCCTATCTTCTGCCAGCCGCGAAAGGCTTCTTTATATAGCCAAACGCTGGCTAAGAGCAGCAGCATTGGGGCCACTTGAATAACAAGTTGAGCAGCTTCTGGGCTGGAAAGATCTAAGCCGCGTACCCATAGAAAATAGTTGCCGCATAGGCCAATAACGGCCACCAGCATAGGGATGCCAAGTTTCGGCTGGGCCATCTTACGCCATTGATAACCGCCCTTGATAGCGTAGTAGCCACCTACTAGAGCGGTAGAGACTAGCATGCGATACCAAATAATGGTGTTCACATCCATGCTGGCCAATAGGCCTTTGATGGCAACGGGCAAGGAGCCCCAAAGAAGCACAGTGAAAAGGCTGAGGGCTAGGCCCAGCTGCCAACGGTCGCTGGGCTGATGCATTACTTTGCCCTACTTATACGTTAAAACGGAAGTGGATAACGTCGCCATCAGCAACGATATAGTCTTTACCTTCTAGGCGCCATTTGCCGGCATCCTTTGCACCTGATTCGCCGTTGTTGGCGATGTAATCGTCGTAGCTTACGATTTCAGCGCGGATAAAGCCTTTTTCAAAGTCGGTGTGGATCTTACCGGCCGCCTGTGGGGCTGTAGCACCTACAGGGATGGTCCAGGCGCGTACTTCTTTTACGCCCGCGGTAAAGTAGGTGTGTAGACCTAGTAGCTCGTAGCCTGCGCGAATTACGCGGTTTAGGCCTGGCTCATCTTGGCCTAGTTCTTCTAGAAACTCGGCTTTCTCATCGTCGTCCAGCTCAGAGATTTCCGCTTCGATCTTGTTGCAGATGGTGACGACAACAGCATTTTCTTCAGCGGCGATGCCTTTTACCACATCTAGATGAGGGTTGTTTTCAAAGCCTTCCTCATCTACGTTGGCGATGTACATGGTGGGCTTTAGGGTCAACAGGCTTAGTTGCTTCAGCTGCTTTAGCTCATCTTCGTTTAGCTCAAAAGAGCGCAAAGGCTTGGCTTCGTTCAAATGCGGCAAGATCTTTTCCATCAAGGCTTTCATCTTGATGGCGTCTTTGTCTTGGCCTTTGGCAGCTTTGGTAAAGCGCTGTAGGGCTTTCTCACAGCTTTCTAGATCGGCCAGTGCCAGCTCGGTATTGATCACGTCGATATCGGCAGCGGGGTTGATGGTGCCTTCAACGTGAATAACGTTTTCGTCTTCAAAGCAGCGAACTACGTGAGCGATAGCATCGGTTTCACGGATATTGGCTAGGAACTGGTTACCCAAACCTTCACCCTTAGAGGCGCCGGCTACCAAGCCTGCGATATCCACAAACTCCATGGTGGTGGCGATGACTTTCTCAGGTTTTACGATTTCAGCCAGTTTATCTTGACGTGGGTCTGGTACCGCTACGACGCCAGCATTGGGCTCGATGGTACAAAAGGGAAAGTTCTCGGCGCCAATACCTGCCTGGGTTAAGGCGTTAAATAGGGTGGATTTACCAACGTTGGGAAGGCCAACAATGCCGCAATTAAAGCCCATAGTGTTCTGTCTCGCTTAAATTCTGGATCAACGCCCACGTGGGGGCACAAAAAATAGGCGGGCATTCTACTACAGGCCGGCGCTAAGCAACATATTTAAAGCGCTTGCTAGCGTTAAATGTATAAGCCCCTATAATCGCCTTTCTAATTAAAGATAGGCTAGTACCTAGGCTTTTAGGTAGTGATTTAAGGGGATCAAGTGGCGACAAAAGGAAATGTTCATTCCATGCCAGGTTTGACAGGGCTGCGGGGAATAGCCGCTGTCATGGTTTTGCTGTTTCATACTTGGGGCGAGGCTATACCTAGGGCTTTGATTATTGAAACTGGGCTGATTGATATACGAGCCCATGTTTTGTTTTCTCTGGGCTGGTCTGGGGTGCAGGTATTGTTTGTGCTCTCGGCATTTTTGCTTTCACTGCCCTTTATTCGTGCTCAGGCGGATAACGCCGCAAGGCCTAGCTTGCCATCGTATTTCTCGCATCGAATTGCTCGGGTGTTTCCTGCGTTTTATTTACAGCTGATTATATTGTTGGCTGTAGGCTATATATTGAGTGGTGGCTTAAGCATTCCGCTAGCAGATTTGCCCCAGTATATGGCGATGCTCTTTGTTCCTCAGCCCTTGGGAGTGGGCAACCCTGCTTTGAATCAGGTTTGGTGGACACTGCCTATTGAGCTCTCCTTTTACTTCTTTCTACCCGTTCTTATTTGCTTGCTGAAATGGCGTTGGAGGTATTTGTTAGCGGCGTTCTTTATTTTGGCTATGTTGTGCTGGCGCTATGCGGTGGTGAATTATATTCAGCCAAATGTGGTATCGCTGTGGGCCTTACAGTTGCCAGGCTCTTTAGATTCTTTTGGTGTGGGGGTGCTGGCTGCGCTCATACATGTGCATTGCTTTGAGCGGCAGAATCATTTTGAGCGCTATAAAAAATGCTTAAGCATTGCCTTGATTTTAGCGCTACCGGCCTACGTATTGTTGTTTGCTTGGATGGATAGTCAATACCTGCAGTACTGGAAATCCAGTTTAATATTCTTTAGCTGGACGCCTATCTTTAGTGTGATTACCGCGGTGTTGGTGTTGGCCTGCGCTGCACAGTTAAAAGGCACAGCCACTTTGTTTGCCAATCGAGCCATTTTCTATCTTGGTGTGACCAGCTATGGCTTGTATCTATGGCACTACCCAATCATGAAGTGGCTCAACCAGTACAGTTATATCGCCACCATGGAAGGCTACCGCTTTCCATTGTTGGCCTTGGCCACTTTTATACTATCACTAGCGATGGCGGCCGTTTCATGGCACTTGGTCGAATCTAAATTGATTAACTGGGTTAAGTCTCGTTAAATGGAATGGCTTGGATATCGAAAAGCTAGGCTTAGCTTTTTAGATTTGTATTAGGGTTGAAGTGCAGAAGCAACAAAGGCAGCAAATGTTATTTGCTGCCTTTGTTGTTTAAGAAAGCCTAAATGCTCATTTAGGCTTTTATTTATCTAGCTTTGAAACGCTTAAGCAGCTTTTTCTTCGAACTTGTCGTCGTCAGCCGGTAGGTTTTCTAGCTTACGGGTGTATAGGGCGATAAGTAGTACAACCGCACCAATACCAACACCAAACACTAGGATCTGGCCGTATAGATTAGGCATCTGATCGACTTGGTTCGGATCGAAGTTACCTGCTAGTAAACCAGAGATGATGTTGCCGATAGAGTAGGTTAGGGTAAATACACCCATCATCTGGCCTAGGAAGCGGCGAGGTGACAAGCGGCTTACAGCACTCAGTGCAACCGGGCTTAGGCATAGCTCACCTACGGTGTGTAGGAAGTAGGTGGTGATCAACCAATAAGGCGCCACTTTCAAACCGCTAGCAGCGTACTGAGCAGCAAAGAACATTACCAAGAAGCCACTGGCCATAACAATCAAGCCAACCGCACACTTAATGCCGTAAGCTGGGCTTACCCAACGCTTACCAATGTTGATCCACAGGGCAGCGAAGAATGGGGTTAGGGCAACAATAAACAGGGCGTTAGCAGATTGGAACCAAGCGGTTGGGATCTCGAAGCTACCGATCATGCGATCGGTGTAGTCGCGGGCGAACAAGTTCATGGAAGAACCAGCTTGCTCAAAACCAGACCAGAAGCACGCTGAGGCAACACAAACAAGCAACAAGGCCCATAGGCGGCTTTTTTCGTTGCTGGTTAGATTCCCCATAAAGTAAATGTAGGCGTAATAGACAACAAAGATCAGGGTAAAGGCAATCGCTACGTACTGAGCTACAGGCACTGGATCGATAACAATCGTGCCGTTATAGGCTAGGCCAGTAATAGTCGCAAGAATGGCTAAGAAGATACCGATAGCGGCCCAAGTCTTTTTGCGACCTTCTGGGCTTAGTGGCTCGGCAGGCTCAGCGCCAGCCCCTTTTAGCTTTGGCTCGGTCATCTTGTATTGAATCAAACCAATACCCATACCAATCGCTGCAGCACCAAAGGCATAGTGCCAGCCAACATTAAGCTGTAGCCAACCACAAACAAAGTAACCCAATACCGAACCGATATTGATACCCATATAGTAAATGGCGTAACCCGCATCGCGGCGCGCATCGCCTTCGCTATATAGGTGGCCCACTAGGGCGGCAATATTGGGCTTCAATAAACCGGTACCCAATACCACAAAGATAAGACCAATAAAGAAGCTGCCATCAGTAGGGATGGCTAGCACGATGTGGCCGATCATAATGATCACACCGCCATAGAAAACGGCTTTTTGACCACCAAATAGGCGATCAGATAACCAGCCTCCTGGTAAGCCCATAAAATACACCGAGCCGGTGTATAGGCCGTAGATGGCCGCAGCAGAAGCGACGGTAAATACCAAGCCTCCTTCTTGTAAGCTGGCAGTCATATAAAGCACTAATAGCGCTCGCATGCCGTAGTAACTCATCCGCTCCCACATTTCCGTGAAGAAAAGTGTGGTTAAACCTGCCGGATGACCGAAAAAGCTAGTATCTGAGTTGGAGCTCGCTTCTTGGTTCATTGGATATCCTTTATTGGTCTATAATCTGTAGGAATTCAAACCCTGCTAAAAAGGTAACGCCTATACCCCTGTCTAGGTGTTTCAAAAAGGGTTAAAGAGCTAAACGAACGCCCTTCCAAACCCCTCCAAAATATTCACATGGTCTGATTTTTGAGCTATTAATGGCTGTATAAGGGGCATAACTAATATTCCTTATCTTTTGTGGGAACAATTCGCCAAAATACGCTGCAATCTGGCTAAATATTTACATGTAATTCCCGCTAAAGTAGTAGATCCAAAGCAAAATGATCTAAAATGCTTAAAGTGCGTGCTAGCTTGTGGGGTGTTCCGCAGTGTCTGGCGCCACATAGCGCCACAGAGTTATCGCAGGACATAAAGAGCTTCGAATGACAGACGAAACGGCCCCAAGCAGTAACCCTTTCAGGGCGTTTATACGGCATCCTTTATTGTCTGCAGCAGCAGTGTTCCTCCTATCATTTGCACTGTGCACCATTCTTTTATTCTACGAGGCCAACCGCCTCAAAAGCCTCCGACAATACAATGCACTCACTGAGATGCTGGCCATTAAAGCTCGTTTAGAAGGTTTAATGACCAGTAACAGCATGATGCTGTCTGGCTTACATACCAATGTGATGCTGGAGCCCAATATGGAAGCCGGCAAATTCGAGATGCTGGCCAAGGGTTTAATGGGGCATAGCACCCAAATGAAAGGCCTAAGTTGGATACCGGTGGTCAGTGGTACGCTCAAGCTAGATAGCAGCCAAGGACGTAGCCAGGGTCACCCCGCATTGGATTTGGAGATTTTTGAAGCAGCGATCAATCGGGCTATTGATAGTCGGCGCTTAGTTATTGCTGGGCCAGATTTGCATGAAGATAAGCTCTGCTTATATATGCTGCTGCCGGTGTACCAAAAGGATGTCTTGCTGGGCATGGTGGTTGGTGTGGTCGATCACAGTGCCATGCTGTCACGTGCTGGGGTAGATTCGCCTAATTTGCCGGAGGATGTAGCACTGCGATGGTTGGCAGACGATGGTTCACCGGCGCAGGTTTTCTTTGGGGATGCCTCTTCTTTTAGCCGCTCCAGTGTGCAGCTCAATATTGAATTGCCCAATGCCCGTTGGTTGGCTGCTGTGGATGTTGATAAAAGCAATTGGGCTTCAGCCGGGTTTCGCTTAGCCATGGCGGCTTCATTTGGTTTGTTTATTTCTAGCCTGTTCGCTTTAGCCGCTTATGCAGTGGCGAAAAGTTATGCTCGCCGAGAGCAGGCCGTGCAATCGGCTAATTATCGAGCTAACTATGATGCGCTTACGGGCTTAATTAATCGCAATTTTTTCTCGAACCAATTGCAACAAGCCATTAACTCCCACACTCGCTTAAAAAGAAAATTCTCCTTGATGTTTATCGATTTGGATTTCTTTAAGCAGGTTAATGACACCTGGGGGCACCGTGCGGGCGATGAGTTGCTGCAGGAATTGGCAAGCCGCTTAATGGGCTTTGTGCGCAAAAGTGATGTGGTCGCCCGTTTGGCCGGTGATGAATTTGTGGTGCTTATGCATGATGCTGAAAGTGCTACCCAGGTTGATCTATTAGCTAATCGCATCTTGGGTTATTTAAACCAGCCTTATGATATTGCCGGGCAAAAGCTTTCGGTGAGTTGCAGTATTGGTATTGCTGTCTTCCCAGATGATGGGCAAACCGCAGAAGCCATATTAAGCCATTCCGATACCGCCATGTATGCGGCTAAGCGTGCGGGACGCAACCGTGTAACCTTCTTTAACGATGCCATGCGCGATGAAGCTCAGTATCAATTATTGATGCACAATGAAATCCTTAATGGGATCGAGCACAATGAGTTTGATGTCTTTTATCAGCCTATTATGCATATTGATTCTGGCAGGGTTACAAAATGCGAGGCTTTAATTCGTTGGCGTCACCCGGAAAAAGGCTTTATTCCCCCTAATGAGTTTATTGGTGTGGCTGAAAATACCGGAGCTATCCGATCAATAGGGCGTTGGGTTTTAGAGCGGGTATGTAAAGACTATAAACAGTGGCAGTTGGCGGGCTTGGATATTTCGGTTTCTATAAACCGCTCCGTCAGCGAGTTCTACCCGGCAGGTTCCCATAGGGAGTGGGAAGAGCTGGTCTCTAGTCATGGTATCGATCCTGCAAAAATTATTTTTGAAATTACTGAATCTCTATTCATGGATGGTAATGAGTCTCCGGTAGATGAATTGAAGCAAATGCGCAGCAATGGTTTTCGCTTTGCAATTGATGATTTTGGTACCGGCTATTCAGCAATTAACTATCTACGCAATTACCCTGTAGATTTCATTAAAATCGATCGCTCTTTTGTGATGGATATTCTGGATAATACCCAAGACAGAACCTTGGTCGAGGTGATTATTAAAATGGGTAAAGCTTTGGGTATTGGAGTGATAGCTGAGGGTGTGGAAAATATAGAGCAGCTACAAGCCTTAAATGTCTTTGATTGCGACTATATACAAGGCTTTTATTTGGCCAAGCCTATGCCGATGCAAGAGTTTATTCAATTTTGTGAAGCTTATCGTCGTGGTGAGTTTGAATTAAGTCCTGCCTAATGTCGACCCAATACTGGAACAAGTTCTATCAAGGTTTAAATACTGATCTGGGTATTCCTTATGAACCGTGGTTGGAGCCTTTAATACTTCCTCAATTGTTATCGCTTAATGAGCAGTCTTTTGCATTGGATATTGGCTGCGGCTTGGGTTTGGATAGCGCCTGCTTGTCTAACTTGGGTTTTAAGGTGCTGAGTAGCGATATCAGCGAAGCTGCATTGCGGCAGGCGAAAGATTTAGGGCATGTAAAGGATGTCTTGCTTGCAGATGCTGAAAGCCTGCCCGGTATTTTAAAGGATAAGAACTTTGATTTTATCTTGGCGAATCTTTCCTTGCACTATATGCCCCATGAAGCCTTGCAGAAAACACTACTTGGCTTAGTAAGATTACTTAAAACACCAGGCCAGTTTGTGGCACGATTTAATCATCGAAGTGATATTAATTTTGGTGCCGATAAAGCGGATGAGCGGGGTTATTTTCGCCGAATGGAAGAGGGCGAGGAGACCTTGAAGGTTTTTTATACCGAAAAGGTGTTGCGCGATATCTGCTTGGGGGTGGCGAGGGAGCTGGACGCACTTTTCCTAGAAAACCAGTATAGCTTTGAAATCGCTGAAGCGGACTGCCAAAATTTTGGTCGCCCTAAGCGGCTGT
>JAOXRT010000068.1 GCA_025800365.1 Cellvibrionaceae bacterium
ATCCACGGTTCCTGTTGGTACCGCGGAGCAAGTACATGCAGCAATTTCAGAAGAGCTGGCCTTTCGTGATATTCGTATAGATTTTGATGTGGTTTCCAATCCCGAATTCTTAAAAGAAGGTGCGGCAATCGAAGATTTTATGAAGCCAGACCGCATCGTCATCGGTACCCATAAAGAATCCAGTGCAGACATTATGCGTCGCTTATATAGTGCCTTTAATCGAAACCACGATCGAGTCATGGTGATGGGGACACGCTCAGCTGAGCTTACTAAGTACGCTGCCAATGCCATGCTGGCCACTAAAATTAGCTTTATGAATGAAATGGCTGGGATAGCAGAGCGTGCGGGTGCTGATATCGAGCAGGTGCGTCAGGGAATTGGTTCGGACCCGCGTATTGGTTACCACTTCATCTATCCTGGTTGTGGCTATGGTGGTTCTTGCTTTCCAAAAGATGTAAAGGCGCTTGAAGCGACTGCTAGACAATATGGGCAGAGTTCTAGCTTGTTGTCGGCGGTAGAGAGTATCAACCTAGAACAAAAGCAATGGCTATTTAAGCGATTAAGTGATCATTTTAAAGGGGAGTTGCAAGGCAAGACTGTCGCCCTTTGGGGCTTGGCCTTTAAGCCGCGCACCGATGATATGCGTGAAGCTCCAGCATTAGAATTGATGGATGCTTTGTTTGAAGCTGGTGCGAGTGTGCAGGCCTATGACCCGCAGGCAATGGATGAGTGCCAGCGTATTCTAGGTGAGCGCGATGACCTACTGTTGGCGGGCACTAAAGAGATGGCTCTCAAGAATGCCGATGCTTTGGTTATCTGCACTGAGTGGAAAAACTTTTGGTCGCCTAATTTTGAGCAAATAAAGCACTTGCTCAAGGAGGCATTAATTGTCGATGGGCGTAATCTTTTTGATCCCAAAGAGATGGCCAATGAAGGTTTTCGCTACTATTCAGTAGGGCGGCCGAGTTTTCAGCCGCGCAGGGAAGTGGTGGAGCTGTCTGTAGCCAGTTAATCGCAGGCGCAGCTATAACGTGTTTGATCTTCTAGACACATCACGGTCAGGCTGCCGCCCCAGACGCAGCCTGTATCAAGCGCAAACACATGTTCGGCATCGGCATAGCCTTGTAATGCAGCCCAGTGCCCAAATACAATTCGGTCTGCGCTGGCTTTGCGATTTTTTATCTTATACCAAGGCTTAAAGCCCTTGGGTGCGGAATCAGGGCCAGACTTCGCTTGAAACTCAAGCTGTCCTTCAGCATCACAGAAGCGCATGCGAGTGAAGTAATTGGTGATTATGCGCAAACGATCATTGCCGCGTAAAGATTTATCCCACTGTCTTGGTTCGCTGCCAAACATATGCAGTAAAAAGTCTTGGTAGCGATCATCGTCTTGTAGTACTTGTTCAACTTCAGCCGATCGGCGCAGAGCTTTTTTTACTGACCATTGTGGTGGAATACCGGCGTGCACCATGGTGTAAGCGAGTTCTGGGTCATGATGGACAAGTTTTTGTTGGCGCAACCAATAGCAAAGCTCATCACAATCGGGTGCTCGCAAAATCTCTTCGACGGTATCGCCGTCTCGCATGGCTTGGAAGCCTTCGGCAATAGCAAGAAAACTTAGATCGTGATTGCCAAGCACTACCACAGCGCTGTCGCCTAGCTTGCGAATAAATCGTAAGGTTTCTAGCGATTGCGGGCCCCGGTTAATTAAGTCTCCGGCCACCCACAGCTTGTCGGCCTTGGGATCAAAGCCTATTTGCTCTAACAAGCTCAATAGAGGCGTCAAACAACCTTGAATATCACCGACAGCATAAGTGGCCATACTTGCCTCACTCAGTGCAGTGCGTTTGGAGGAAGGAGGGCAAAGGTGGCGATATTGGCCTCAAACTGAGAGCCGTCATCGCGTTTCATGGTATAACTGCCTTCCATTGTTCCAGTGGGGGTTTCAATAATAACGCCGCTGCTATAGCTAAACGACTCGCCGGGTTCAAGCCGTGGCTGTTCGCCAACAACGCCTATGCCACGAACCTCTTGCAATTGTTCGTTTTCATCAAGTATACGCCAGTGACGGCTTAATAGTTGCGCTGCCTGCTGCCCATTGTTGGTAATGCGAATCGTGTAAGAGAATACATAGCGCGGCTCTTCCGGCTTGGATTGCTCGGCGAGATAAATAGGCTTGGTTTGGATTTCAATTTCTGACATATTTGGTTTCGATATTTAAATTTTCACACCAAGGTCTAATAGCTCGTCGCTAAGCGCGACAAATTGTTCGACGCTTAGATTTTCAGCGCGTACCGAAATGTCGGTCTTTAAAGCGTCCAGCTGCTCACTGTTAGCCAGTTGCTTTAAGCCATTGCGCAAAGTTTTGCGACGTTGCTGAAAAGCCACGTTAACGACGCGCTCTAAGAGTTTGACGTCCTTAGCGGGGTGGGGCAATTCTTGAAAAGGCTTGAGTCGAACTATCGCCGAGTCTACTTTCGGTTGGGGTTGAAAACACTCAGGTGGAACCAAGAATAAATTTTCAACCTGGCAGTAATACTGCACCATAATACCAAGGCGGCCATAGGATTTCTGTCCGGGTACCGCGGCCATTCTTTCTACCACTTCCTTTTGCAGCATAAAGTGCATATCTTGCACTTTGCCGTGATAGCTCAATAGGTGGAAGATGAGCGGTGTTGAAATGTTGTACGGTAGATTGCCAACAATTCTGATTGCTTTATCTTCAGCTAAACTCGAAAAATCAAATTTCAGGGCGTCAGCTTGGTGGATTTTAAAATCCTTAAATACCGCAAATTGGGCCAATAAGATGGGGATCAAATCTCGGTCAAGTTCTACGACATTGAGCTTTGGGCATGCCTCTAATAACAGAGCTGTAATAGCCCCTTTACCTGGACCAATCTCGACAATATTGTCATCTTCGCGCGGCGCGATTGAACTAACAATTCTCTGAATAATACCTGGGTCGCTTAGAAAATTCTGACCAAAGCGCTTTCGAGCTTTATGGGAAAAAGGGTCCACGGTTTTATGCCTTATATCTTTGCGCTTATATTGCAGCGCGTTAAATTCTAGCTTGGCTCATATGGCAGGCGTATTGGATAGCGGTAGCTAGGCTGCCGGTATCCGCTTTGCCACTGGCAGCTAAGTCGATGGCGGTGCCATGATCCACAGATGTGCGGATGATTGGTAGGCCCAGGGTGATATTAGCTGCTTGTCCAAAACCCTTAAATTTTAACACAGGCAAGCCTTGATCGTGATACATGGCCAGAACAGCATCGGCATTATCTAGATATTTGGGGGTGAAAAGGGTGTCAGCGGGTAGTGGGCCGATAAGCTCGGCCTGAAGATCTAAAGATTCTAAAACAGGTTCTATGAGCTCTATTTCCTCACGTCCCATATGCCCGCCTTCACCGGCGTGGGGGTTAAGACCGCAAATTAGGATGCGTGGTTTGGCTAGGCCAAAGTCAGTTTGCAAATCCTTCACCAGTATTTCAATAACGCGGCTCAGGCTTTCTTTGGTGATGGATGCTGCCACGTTTTTCAGTGGCAGGTGGGTCGTCGCGAGGGCGACCTTGAGCCCTTCAGTGGCCAGCATCATGACCACTTTGTCGACTTTGCATTTATCTTGTAGGTATTCGGTGTGGCCGCTGAAACTAATGCCCGCGTCGTTAATGTTGCCTTTGTGTACAGGGCCAGTAACCATGGCATCAAAGGTATTATTGCGACAGCCTTCGATGGCGCTATCTAAACATTGTAGGACGTAATTGGCATTCGATGGGTCTAGCGTACCGGCTGCAGGGTTTGGGCAGTCATGAGGTAGATAGAATAACTGGGATGCTTGATTAGCTGAAGCCCGTGAGTAGGGATCAAAGAGCTCAAGTTTAAGATCAAGATTCAGCTCGGCAGCCCTAGCTTTTAAAAGCTTAGGGCAGGCTAGAGCAATTAATTGTTGTTGTTGCGCTTGCTGGATAAGTTGTAGAAGTAAATCCGGGCCGATGCCAGCAGGCTCACCCGGAGTAATGGCAATGCGCTTTGTCATTATAAATTTTAATTCGCGGCTATTTTGCTGAGTTTAATTTCTACATAGGCCTCATCGCGAATCTCTTGCAGCCAATTCGGAAGCTCTTCTTCAAAGCGACGCTTGCGAATGATATTGGCGGCCTGATTGCGGATTACGGTATCGGTAAAGTCTTGTTGGCGACGTTCGTCCACTTTAAGGATGTGCCAGCCGAACTGGCTACGAAACGGCTCAGATACCTTACCCACTTCAATATCGTTCATTGTTGCTTCAAATTCAGGGACAAACTGGCCAGGAGTAGACCAGCCAAGGTCGCCACCACTTAACATTGAACCAATATCTTCTGAGTGGTTTTTTGCCAGCTCATTGAAATCGGCGCCAGCTTCGAGTTCTTCACGAATATGGGTGATTTTCTCGAAAGCTTCTTTATCACTCAAAATGGTAGATGGTTTTACCAAAATATGACGAACTTTAGATTGTTCAACAATGGTTTCTTCGCCACCACGCTGGTTATAGAGTTTTAGGATATGAAAGCCAGCGTCGCTGCGAATTGGCTCGCTTACTTCGCCTTTTTTCATATTAGGTACGGCTTCAGCCAGCAAGCTTGGAAGCTGTGAGGTTTTTCTCCAGCCTAAATCGCCACCTTGCAGTGCCATTTGCCCGTTTGAATTGGCAATGGCTAGCTCTTTAAAGTTGGCGCCGTCATTTAATTGTTGATACAGCCCTTCAGCTTTCATTTTGGCATCATCTACGGTTTCTTCATCGGCGCCAGCGCTTAGACCGATAAGAATATGGCCTAGCTGATAATCAGGTGAAACCCAAAATTTACCTTCTTGGGATTCCAGGAAGTTGTCAATCTCTTGGTCGCTGACATTAATGCGGCGATTAACGCTACCTTTCTGTACGCGGTTAATCAGCATTTCACGGCGTAAGCGCTCTTTAAATTGCGCCATGCTCATGCCGTCGCTCCAAAGCTGTTGTTGGAACTGTTCCATATTCAAGCCGCCACTTGCTGCCATACGGCCAATAGCTTGAGTAATCTCTTGTTCGCTAATTTCAACTCCGGCGCGTTGTCCCATCTGAAGTTGTAGACGCTCTCGAATTAAATGTTCTAAAACTTGGTCGCGCAACACGTCTTGCGGAGGCAGTTCAGTATTTTGAGATTCTAAGCGCTTGCTGATCATAGCCATTTGCTGCTGCAACTCAGAGGCCATAACAACATCGTTGTCGACAATGGCTACCACTTTATCGAGCGCAATAGTTTGGGCGAAGGCGCCTGCGCTAAGGCTAAAGCCTAGGCCTGCTATCAATGATTTTACGGTTTTATTGTTGATCATAGTTCTTAGTTTCCAAACATTTCTTCGCGTTGCTGATAGCCGTAAATTGCATCTTTCAAGATGCTGCTTAAGCGTTTACCGGTGCCGCCTAGGCCTTTAAGTTGGATCTCAAAAAAGATCCCGCTATCTTCCTGTACTTGTTGGTCCACAAGCGTACCTTGGGTGGCCAAGAAGTTGTCGATCCAGCGGCGTCCTACAAGGCGGATTCGGTAGCAGCAGCTGTTATATTCGAACCCAGCTAAGGTCTCAAGTTCCCGGCTATTGGTGACGTCGTAATTGCCTCGGCCAATTAGGCTCCAGCTATCGGATACCGGCCAAATAAAGGATACATCGGCTTGCTCAATATCATTATCGAGCAATTCATTGCTGATGCCGTTATTGTTAAAGTCATTGCTATCCAATTGGCCAAAATTGCGATCATAGCGATAGCTCAAGTTAAATACTCTGGCTTCATCATCCATATAGCGGATATAGGCATTGCCTCGCTCTAGGCGATCATCATATTGTCGCCAAGTTAAATCTAGGCCGTAGCGTAGGGTTTGCGATAGGCTGCCGCTGAGTAAAAATGCATATTCAGATTGATTGCCAATTTGTCTCTCAAGTCTGTCTAGCTGCCTTCTGGCGTTAATTCGCTCCGCAATATTACTTGAGGAAAGCTGGGCAGTTAGTTGCTGGCGTAGTTCCTCAGCATTATTAAGATCGCCAAACTCGCCATTTAAGGAAACCAAACGATCTTCAAAGTAAAAAATCTGGCCTAGGCTAACACGTAGCCATTCTTCACCGCTGCGCTGATTAATGAAGCGTGATGTTAGGCCCAGTGACAGCTGATTAGCATCATCAATACGATCAGCACCTACAAAGCGGCTGGTTCTAAATAGCTGGCTATAGCCAACAGTGGCATCTGAGGTGTCGAAATCAATATCGGCGCCGCCTAAGGTCAAGTTATAAAACTCATCCTGATCGGCGTGGTCGCTGTAGAAATAGAACAGTCGAGGCTCAAAGGTCTGTTTGTAATTTTTACCGAACAGATTGCCTTGTCGCTCAAAATAGATGGTGCTATCAAAGCCGGCCATGGCTGCTGCTGCATTAGGACTTTCGTTAACACCGTCTTTCAAATTGATATCGTCGAGCTGATAGGAAAGTGCGCGAGCTCCAATCATTGGGCGAACATAGCCCCAAGCCCACTGTTGATCCCAGCTCAAGCGGTAATCTAGGCGCGCTCGATCACCAATAATTCGATTGCTATTGCGGTCTTTATCACCGTGGTCAAAGCGGCTGTATTCATTTAACAACTCTGCACTGAAATCACCCCATTGATAATTACCAATTGCTCGAATAGTCGGCAATTGTTTATAGGGTGACTCTAGGCCATTTACAATCGTTTGAAATTTTTCGGCCTTTACGGATATATCCCAGTTGTCTAGGCGATATCCAGCCATTGCCAGCTGGCGAAGGTCACTGACGCTGTTTAGCGAAAGACTGGCGGTATCTAGGTCGCGTAGGTAATCGCGATCGCTTACCTGGGTATAGTCGATGCGAGAGTACCAAGACTGCCCGCGACCTTTTTGCTCAATGCCGACCAGCCAGCGATCTTCATCTAGATAGGGGCTCGCTTGACCCTCGCTGATAATGCCTTCGTTAACTAGGCGTTGATTGTCTTTGTCATTGCCACCTTCGTCTTTGGCTAGGTAGGCAAAATTCGCCTCTGTTTCGAAATATTGGTTGAGATGGCGTAGCTCGGTTTCCAGCATAAAGCCGCGATCATTGATATAGCGCGGAGTCAGCGTCATATCGTAATTTGGTGCAAGGTTGAGATAGTAAGGTACGGCTAAATCAATACCACCACTATCGCCAGAGCTAATCGAAGGGAACAATAAACCGGACTTGCGCTTATCACCTACAGGAAATTGCAAATAGGGCGTGTAAAAAACAGGTACGCCTTTGACTCGCAGAACGATATCTCTAGCGGTACCGACCTCGGTCTTAGGGTCGATATGAACCCTAGCGCCCTGTAATAGCCAGGATGGGTCTTCAGGTTCACACTGAGAATAGCTGGCCTCGGTCATCTCTAGGGTTTTATCTTGCAGGCGGCTGATTTGGCCAGCACTACCATGAATCCCTTGTTGATGAAGTACGTATTGCGCGTTATGGACGGTTGCTTCGCCGGTGTCCATATCCATATCCATGGCGTCGCCTTTAATCAGGACGCCTGGTTCGCGTAGACGGATATTGCCGTCTAGCTCGGCCGTGCTGGTACCGCGATCAACCATTGCTCGATCGGCTTCAAGTTGGCGATAGCCTTGAATCATCTTTACGTCACCTTCCAAGGTGGCGCTGGTTTCCTGCATGGCTTCAGTCGAATCAGCAGAAAGGCGCAATGGTGCGTTATCAGGATCTAGCTGGGCTTCCTCGTCCTCACGCATCGGCTCTACAAAGGCACCGCAGCAGCCGGGGCTGAGTTTTTGGCGCTGTTCTTCTGATAGCTGTTCCTGATTGACCCAATCTAATGGGTGGTAACTGCGTACTGAGGTGGCGTCGGCGCTGCCCGCTGGGCCTTTTTTGCCGCCTAAAAAGACATTGCTGCGTTGGGGACGCTGGTAGCTTTCTGGGTTAGGCTTTGCTTCACAGGCCCAGTTCCCATCGATCGCCTGACAATCCCATAAAGGGCTGTTTTCTTGAGCACTTGCCCAATGGGCGGCTCCGCTGCTGATTAGGGCAATGGCAACAGCAAGGGCTGATTTATGACCAAGGACAGGGGTGGCAAAGCGCTTATCGCTTGCGCTAAATGATTGGCGAGTTTTAGCCATGCAGTTTGAAACCCAATTTATCTTGTCTACAAGCGGCCGGAAAATACTATATTCGCCGGCATTATATTGTTGTTTTTAGTGCCGCTGAATGTGCTGGTCAGCAGCTTTGGCAAACCGTCGATTCTACTTGGCTTATCGTATGCTGGCTAGCGCTAGAGCGGCATTATTGCCATCTGGAGGAGAAAAGGTGAAGAAAAATTTCGGGTGGCTGATATCAAGCTTGGCATTTGTCTATGTGGCAGGTACAGTCCCAGCCAAATTCCAGCAGTTTGATCAGTATGTCAGCATCCGATAACACCCCAGAATCCAATCTCGATATCCGCCCACAGCTAGCCGATTGGCTGCAGCAGCAGTTGCAACTCGAGGAAAAGCCCGAACTGATGCCATTAGGTGGTGATGCTGGCTTTCGTTGCTATTTTCGCTTGGCGGGCCAGCCTAAAATGGATGGCCGTAATCTAATCGCTGTATATGCGCCGCCTGAAGTTGAAAAGAATCATGAATTTGTCGCGGTGGCAGAGAAGCTTAAGGAAATATCGGTAAATACGCCGACTATTTACGCTAAAAACCTCGACTTAGGCTTCTTCTTACTGGAAGACTTCGGTAATGAGCATCTATTCGACATTTTGGCCAAAGACAATGTCCTGGGTCTCTATGGGCGCTCATCTCAGTTATTGATCAATATGCAGATGACGGACAATTCCATCGCCTTGCCCCAATATGACGAGCCTGTACTTCAGCGCGAGATGGATTTGCTGCAGCAGTGGTTTTTACCTGAATTACTTGGCTATCAACCGAATGCTGAAGAATCCGCAATGCTGGCAAACTGTTATCAATTATTGCTCGAAAGTGCGACAGGACAAACTCAGCGCCTAGTGCATCGTGATTTTCATAGTCGCAATATTATGCTGGCTAATGAAGAACTGGCGCTCATCGATTTTCAAGATGCCGTGTGGGGGCCCATTACTTACGACTTGGTTTCACTGCTCCGAGACTGTTATGTGTATTGGCCCAAGGAAATTGTCCAGCAAGCACTGCAGCAGCATTGGGATGAAATGCCGGAATCTTTGCGCACAAGCTTGAGTTTTGCTGAGTTTGAGCGTGACTTTGATTTGATGGGTTTACAGCGTCACATCAAAGTTCTAGGTATTTTTGCCCGCCTTGCTCTACGCGACCAAAAGCACGCTTACTTGAATGATTTGCCATTAGTGATCAGATATACCGTTGAAGTGGCCGAGAAATATCCGCAATTTGCTGCTTTTGCTGATTGGTTTAAGACCAAAATCATTCCATTATGTGAGCAGCAGAGTTGGTATGTGGATTTCCGTCATGCTGGTGAACAGGGCGCACATTTGAGCCGAGCGGCTCGCTAAATGATCGCTTAAATTTTACTAACCTAGATTTTACTAAGAAGATAAGAAAGCAAAACGATAGGCTGCCAGGGAATATCTATGAAAGCGATGATCTTAGCGGCGGGCAAAGGGACACGTATGCAGCCTTTGACGCTGCACACCCCCAAGCCTTTATTAATGGCCGCCGGTAAGAGCTTAATTGAGCATCAAATCGATCGCCTAAAACTGGCAGGTATCACTGAGATTGTTATCAATGTTGCTTACCTTGGAGAGAAAATTATCCAAGCCCTAGGCGATGGATCTCAATTGGGCGTCAGTATTCAATACAGTGAAGAACCCGAACCCCTAGAAACAGCGGGTGCCATTTCGCATGCTTTGCCTTTGTTGGGTGAGGAGCCTTTCCTACTTGTAAATGGCGATGTTTGGTGTGACTTTCCATTAATTGAATTGCTAAGCCAGCCTTTAGCTGAGAATTTGGGGCGTTTGCTTTTCGTTGTGAATCCGGCCTTTAAAGATCATGGTGATTTTAGTCTTGAGCAGGGCAAGGTGCGTCAGTGTAAGGCAGGTGATGAGGGCTATACCTATGCCGGCATTGCGCTACTGTCGCCAGCATTGGTAGCTGATTATCCAGAGCGACGAAAGATCTTCCCATTGCGTGAAGTTTTTGATGTAGCGATAGCGCAGAACAAGCTCAGCGCTCAACTGCATCATGGCGATTGGCGAGATATTGGCACGGTAGATCGCCTAGAGGAGCTGCGCCGAGATTTAAGCTAAATTAAACATCTCGTTTATTAATAATTTCTTGGGGCGAAATTTTATTTTAAGGTAGGGTTTTAGCTCGTCCTCTGGCATAGCGGTTTAAAAAGCCTCGTACTCTCTTGCTTAGTGGGTTTTCTCCCTGCGCCAATTTGCTGGAATTTAAAGGTAAACGCTGCTGACGATAAACCGCTAGGCCGGCTCGTGTGGCCTCGGCTTTGCGTTTTTCAGCAATTCTCTTGCTGTGCTCGCTATCATCGAAATAAATATCCAGTACAGAAATATTCAACTCAGCCAGAGCAGTGGGCAGTTTGAAATCAGTATCGCGCGGTAGACTGTGTTTTGCATTAATGCTAACCAGTGCGGCGACTGGGTTGGCGACTCGGGCTTGTGGGTTACTCGGGGGTGGTAGCGGAATAGCCGATATCATTTTAATGGCCCGCACCGCAGCACTGCCTTCGCATATGATGGCTATGTTTAGCAGACCTTGCTGACGCAAGTACTCATAGCTTTCCATTAGGCGCTCGAAAGCCTGGGCTTCCGGGTCGATACTCATATTTACGGATTCTGGTGTTGGCAGTGTGCTCTCTTCTGCCATGGTGGCTTCAGCCTTAACTGCAGTGTTTTCTGGCGTTGCTTGCGCCTCACTGGCGGCTGTTTTGTCTGCCATCTCTGTTGGTGTTTTATCAGCTTTCGCTGCGTTATTGATCGCTGTGTATTGCCTTTGTGGAACGCTTGCTGCTAGAGCTTCGGGTAAGCTGATAGATAAACTTGTCCAGCCGTGCTTGGCTAAGTTTTCGCTTAGTACCTTAGTTGTTTCTGGCCATAGGGCATGTTGTCCGTCGGCATGCAGTATGATGGCCGCGCCATTGGGTACGGGCTGCCAAGCCGCTTGATAAATCGCCAAAAA
>JAOXRT010000073.1 GCA_025800365.1 Cellvibrionaceae bacterium
CCTCTCTGTGCACATAACATTTTAATATTAAGAAAGAGCAATATTCTACGCAGATATTAACCAAATAAACTACGTCAAGCGTATGAAATCCATCAACATTCCGCAAAAGAATCACTCTACCCTCCTCTCAAACCATGCCGGCACGTATATCCTTGATAACATGCCTTAAAGCCTTCTCTAGCTTACAACGCTAAGCAACAGAATAGAAACAAAATATCTTAACCCCCAGACCCAAGAGCACACCATTCAGACTAAGGGCTTATTGATTAAAAGCTCCAGCTTATTGAATATACTGTATAAATTCACAGGATTAGCGTGCCATGTCAAGCAGCCCTTTCCTAAATCAAATAAGATCCGAGATCCGCTTGCGGGGTTATAGTATACGCACGGAAAAAACCTATATCTTTTGGATAAAGCGCTACATTCATTTCCATCGTTTGCAACATCCGGCCAATATGGGGGCGGCCCAGGTACGGCAGTTTTTAAGCCATTTAGCTAATAATCGCTCTGTTGCTATTAACACCCAAAAGACTGCGCTTAATGCTTTGGCATTTTTATACAATAAAGTCTTACAAAAACCTCTGGGCGATTTGGAATTTCGCCACGCTAAACAAGAAAGGCAAATACCCGTGGTACTTTCAATGGATGAGATCCACCGCATATTATTGGCCTTGCCTCGGGATAAGCGACTTATTTTTGAATTGCTATACAGCAGCGGCCTACGTATTTCTGAGGCGCTACGGTTGCGGGTTAAGGATATTGATTTTGACCACGGCGCCATTCAAGTTTGCAACAGCAAGGGTAATAAAAGCCGTAAAACCTTACTTGGCCAATCTTTACTAAAGCCCCTACAGCGTCGTATAGAACAATCGCTGGCGTTGCAACAAGCGGATAATAGCAAGGGCCTTGGGCCTTCTTTACCATTTGCACTGGGGCGTAAATACCCCAATGCTTTTCGCCATCGCGGCTGGATGTTTCTGTTTCCA
>JAOXRT010000118.1 GCA_025800365.1 Cellvibrionaceae bacterium
CGTTCGAAGCTTGCGATCGCTGTATGAGAGCTCGGACGGCGTGCGTGGTCTTGGCGCTCCCGTGAAGAATTTGTCCCATAGTACGTCCTTCTGATGGTCACAGATTGGTAGACCACCACACGTTGGGACTAAACACCTAGCAATATTTAGTCTTCTGGTCATGCTATACGGCTTCACATTAGGGCTTTTGAATGCCAGAGAATGGTCGGGGCAAGCCGCTAACGCAGGTGTAAGCAAGCGTCAGCTTTTCTTGCGCGCCGGAAACACAAAGGTTGCTAGAAATTTCATGCTGCCAATCTGCATTATGACAGCGCTAGTCCTACTTGGATACTTACTCGTTCCACTTGAAGCTGTTAGCTAAAGTCAGCCAGAAGTATCTGAGAACGAACGTTGTATTGACGGCAGCGAAGTTCGGCTTTGTCCGCATGCTGTAATTTCAATCTCTAAAATCTAATGACCGCAACGGTGGCGGGGCTGATGGCCCCGCCGCTTTCGTTTTGTGGGCCAGCGGGATTTGGCCAAGCCAAACGCCCCTGGCCGTCAGGGGGAAGACGCTGCCTTCCCCCTCGGGCAACCCTATTAGACAAAACCGTGTCCTCGCGCT
>JAOXRT010000125.1 GCA_025800365.1 Cellvibrionaceae bacterium
TTTTTGCCCCTTGCGGGGCGGGGTGCTTTGCACCCCTGCGTGCCTTGCACGCTGGTTGAAATTTATCCTTTCTGGCGGTCTAGGAATCAGGGCTAAGTTGTTGTTTAAAAAGTTAAAATTAGGTGTTGACAGTTTGTGGTGGGATACATAGAATGCGCACCTCTTCTGGCGACGCTGTCGTTGGAATGTCCTAAGTCCCCTTCGTCTAGAGGCCTAGGACACCGCCCTTTCACGGCGGTAACAGGGGTTCGACTCCCCTAGGGGACGCCATTTGCGGGAATAGCTCAGTTGGTAGAGCACAACCTTGCCAAGGTTGGGGTCGCGAGTTCGAATCTCGTTTCCCGCTCCAGTTTTTCTAGAATCCACAAGTTTATACTCCTCATGATTCTTTAAAGTGGTTGCTTTCGCTTAACACGGGAATCGAGATCTCATCTCGTTGGTCGCTCTTTTGCTCCTGCAATCGCGATATTAGCATGTCCGCATGCGTCGATTCGCGCCATCCGGGCGCTCACCCCTTCGGGGCAGCAAAGCTGTCTAAAATCGCTCCAGGCGATTTTGTCCCGCTACCGTGGCTTCGATTGGTCCATTTGATTTCCTTTAAAATGCTTCTGTTTTAGTTTTCGCGATATTGCGTACGCCTATACGTCAACTTGTCCCGAAGATGCGCTTATCCTTTATTGGGTGATGGGCTTCTCTAAAGTCGCTTTGGAATTGGGGTCAGAACCCTTGGGTTCTGACCTCGGGTTGCCTGCGGGCTTAGGTGTTCTTGTGTGCTTAGCAGGTAAATAAATTTACTAGGTGCACTAGAAAAAAACACAAGAGCCTCAATATAGGCTATCTCAGTGGAGTCCAAAGATACGTGCGCGTTCTTCTTGGTAGTCGTTGCTTTCTTTTTCGTAGCAGGTTTCTTCTAGCTGCTGAAACTTGCTGATTTCCTCGTCTGGCATGTAGTGCAGGCAGTCGCCGCCGAAGTACCAAAATAAATCTCTTGGGATTAAAGCGGTGATGTGGGCTTGATTGGCAACGCTTTGGCCGATTAGCCATTGGCCCTGTTCAAAATAGCTTTCGTCATGAGGGGTGTTTGGGTCAGCTAGACGTTTGAGCGTGTCGATAAATCGCTGATCACTTTCAGTTAGGGGTAATTCTTCATTTGCCTCGGCAAAAGGGGCTTGTTGGCTAACTTCGCGCGCCAGATTCTGCAGTTGTTGTGTACAATATTGTTTTTGATTCATGGTGAACTCCTAGTGGGTAGTCATTATACCCCTTCTTACCGAAAGGCCGATAAGCGGCCTGCATTAAGGAGCTTTATATGGGCAAGGCCCTAGATATTAAAGGTTTGCAAAAAGTTTATGGCAATGACTTTCAAGCATTGAAGGGGATTGACCTATCTGTTGAAGAAGGCGATTTCTTTGCTTTGCTGGGCCCCAATGGGGCAGGTAAGTCCACCACCATTGGGGTGATTTGCTCTTTGGTTAAAAAAACAGCCGGCAAGGTTAGCGTTTTTGGCCATGATATTGATCAGGATTTTTCTTTGGCCAAGCAGGAGCTGGGCATTGTTCCCCAGGAATTTAACTTCAGCCAGTTTGAAACACCTTGGCGTATCGTGCTAAATCAAGCGGGCTATTACGGTATGCCCAGAGAGTTGGCAAAAGAGCGTGCCGAAGAGTATTTACGCAAATTAGGCTTGTGGGAAAAAAGAAATGATCAGGCCAGAATGCTCTCTGGTGGTATGAAGCGCCGATTAATGATTGTCCGTGCTTTAATTCATAAGCCGCGCCTGTTGATTTTGGATGAGCCCACCGCAGGGGTTGATATCGAGTTACGCCGCTCAATGTGGGAGTTTCTTAAAGAAATAAATGAAGCCGGAACCACTATTATTCTAACAACGCACTACTTAGAAGAGGCCGAGAGCCTTTGCCGCAATATTGCCATTATTAATCACGGTGAAATTGTCGAAAATACCAGCGTTAAAGCCCTGCTAAAAACTCTCAACAAAGAGCACTTTGTATTGGATACTAAAGAAGCTTTAGCTCAGCTGCCTGAATTAAATGGCTATAGCTGCCAGTTAATTGAAGATCACAGTATCGAGATTGAAGTTGAAAAAGGGCAGTCTCTCAATCCTGTATTTCTGGCCTTGCAAGAGCAGGGGGTTGAAGTACTTAGTATGAGAAACAAGGCGAACCGATTAGAAGAGTTATTCGTCTCTATGGTGAGTAAAAATGGAGGGGAAGGCTAATGACTTTGCAGCAACAATGGGTGGCCCTACAAACCATTCTTAATAAAGAAATACACCGTTTTTCTCGCATCTGGGTGCAAACTTTATTGCCTCCGGTTATTACTATGTCGTTGTATTTTGTGATTTTCGGTACCTTAATCGGTAGCCGTATCGGTGAAATGGGCGGCTTTAGTTATATGGAATTTGTTGTGCCCGGCCTGATTATGATGTCGGTTATTACCAACTCTTATTCTAATGTGGTGTCGTCGTTTTATAGTGCGAAGTTTCAACACAGCATTGAAGAAATACTGGTTTCCCCAACACCTAATTACATCATCCTGATTGGTTATGTATTGGGTGGTGTCGCTCGTGGTTTGGCGGTTGGCTTCCTAGTTACCTTAATGTCACTGCTGTTCACCAAGTTGCAGGTTCAAAATCTGGCAATAACGATAGCTATAGTATTTTTAACCTCGGTTTTGTTTTCTTTGATGGGGTTTATTAATGCTGTTTTCGCCAACTCTTTTGATGATATCTCTATCGTGCCGACGTTTATCCTCACACCTCTTACCTATTTAGGCGGTGTGTTTTATTCGATAAGCTTGTTACCAGAGTTCTGGCAGGGTCTTTCTCTGCTGAACCCTATCTTATACATGGTAAACGTGTTTCGATACGGCATCTTGGGTGTAACAGATATTCAGGTGCACTATGCGTTTATGGGTGTAATGGCCTTTATCGTCGTGCTGGCAACAATTTCAATGTATTTACTAGAATCTGGAAAGCGTTTACGTTCCTGAAGTAGTTGACGTTAGCGGCTTAAATAGAGGCGACATTTCCTTGTGCGCTCACTTTAGCTCCTGCTACTGATGAAAATTTATTAAAGAGTAATTGAAGAGTATATTGTGGATCATTTACAACTGGGCAAGCATACTGAATACATTTCCGTTTACACGCCTTCACTTTTGGACCCTATTCCTAGAAGTCTAGCGCGTGAGAGCTTGGCGATTGATCAGCAGCAACTACCTTTTGCGGGTGTCGATATATGGACGGCCTACGAGGTATCTTGGTTAAACCACAATGGCCTGCCTCAGCAGGCGATTGCGGTGTTCGCGATACCGGCAGATTCTCCCAATATTATTGAGTCTAAGTCCTTTAAATTGTATCTAAACTCGTTCAATCAGACTCGCTTTAATAACCGCTCAGAAGTTCTTGCTACCCTAGAGTCTGATCTTAAGGTGGCCGCTGGCGCCCCAGTATTGGTAGATCTAGAGGGGCTGGACCAGTTTGCCGCAACAGGTGTGCAAAGACCTCGTGGCATCTGTATTGATCAGCAGGATGTAAAGATCACAGATTATCAGCCTAACGCCAGCTTGCTGACTACATTGGAAGAAGAGCGCAATGAAACGCTTTATAGTGATTTGCTTAAGTCCAATTGCCCGGTAACCGCACAACCAGACTGGGCAACATTAATTGTCAGCTATTCAGGTAAGCAAATCTGCGCCGAAGCTTTGTTGCGCTATGTTGTATCTTTTCGAGACCATCAAGATTTTCATGAAAACTGTGTTGAGCGTATCTATTGCGACATTATGGAACGCTGTCAGCCTAGCTCTTTGATGGTTTATGCGCGATATACTCGCCGAGGTGGTTTGGACATCAATCCTTTGCGTCACAGTTTAAATGACTCTCATAATGCCTTAGAAATTGCCTCGCGTTTGGTGAGGCAGTAGACCGAATTGAGTCTTAGTTAGGCTCAGTTGTAGGATAGGGTGCGGGAGTGGGAATAGGGCAAGATTTAGGAAAAAGAAAGCTGCGCTAGTGGGATGTTGAAGCTTTGCTGGCGCTATAGATCTTTCTTAATGCTGATCATGTCTTGCCCTTTAAGTGTTGTGGCCGCACTTTCTAGGGTTTTGATAATTCTTTCGCGATCGTAATTTCTTAGCTTGTCCATGTCTAAGTGCATGGCAAAGCCTTCGGTGTTTTCTTCGATATAGTTTTGCTGTTTACCAAGGTTTTTACGTAGGTCGATAACCTGATATACCTTGATCGGGTGGCTGAATCCCTTAACGGTAATCTCACCCTTATCCTGACATAAAACCACATCTTTAATAAGTGACCAGGATTCGTGGGTGATTAGGATTTCACCAGGAGAAGCTGCAGACTCCAAGCGGCTGGCCAAATTCACATGGGCGCCAAGCGCGGTGTAATCCAAGTGATGACGGGTACCAAAGGTACCTACGGTGCAGTAACCGGTATTAATGCCCATCCGAATACTTAATGGGCGGCTAATGCCCTGATTACGCCACTGCTGTTGCAAAACCTTCATACGTTTACGCATCGCAATAGCCATAGCAAGGCAGCGACGGCAATCAGCTTTGGCACCTTTGCTGTCGTTATCCCCAAACAGCACCATGATGGCATCACCCATAAATTTATCGATAGTGCCGCCGTGTTCCTCAACAATCTTAGACATTTCAGTAAGATAGTTGTTGAGTAAATCGGTTAGCGTTTCGGCTTCAAGCTCTTCCGCTAGAACAGAAAAGTCTTTGATATCTGAAAAAAAGCAGGTCAGCTTTTTACGCTGGGTTGGAGGCGGTTTACTGTTTTCTCTATTAATGGCCTTCCAAACCGGCGGTGGTAAATAGCGCGATAGCTGGTATGAGCGCAACTTGTGGGTGGTCTGGTCTTTTAAGAGCTTTTGGTGTTCGAAGTCCAAGGACTCTAGGCGCTTCTTGGTATAAACCCCGTAGGCGCAAAAGTAGGCTGCAATCCCGATAAGCCCAGCTACACCCATCTCAAGGCGGCCGCTCACGGACCAGTCCGGCTCCCTTATTAAAAATACTAGCCCGAGGCCGACGAAATAAGCAATATTGTCCCTGAGCCACATTTGTTGGCCGCCACTGGTAATGGCATTAAATTGAATCAAAATCCAAAATAGAATAGCGGGTAAAAGGCTTAGTTCAATAATGCCAATACAGGCACCCATCAAGAAGCTGTCTAATGTCCCCAAGATGACCGAAAGAGGAGGGTTTGTGTCGTCTCTTAAGCGCTTTTGTAAACTGTAGGTGGCATAGAGATAGGCGAGTAGGCCAATAATGGCACCCGAGCGCAAATAATCGACCTCAGGCCACTGTAGCCCAGTTGCCAAGGTTCCGATCATTGAGAAGCACAGTAAAATCCTGAAATATAAAGGGTATTCAGGCAAATCCTGAGCCTGATTACTGGTGCTGTTAGCAAAGTCCGTTGTTTTATTCATCAAGCGCGAAAACTACTTTGGCATCTTGTGTTAATTGTAGTTGGGTCTCGGATAATGTGTAGTAGATCACAAAACCTAGCTATCATCGTCTTTTTAATGATGGAATGGAAGAGCTTAATGCATAAAGCTCACTAATAAGCTCAAACACCACATAATATAGAAGTATATTTCACAAATTTACGCCTGTTTAGTCTTTGTGGCATTTATTTGTCCCATTCGTAGTACAATTGATTACAAAGATATGCTTTCGCTTCGCATTACGCTGAGCTTTTGTGTATTTTATTAATAATATTCTCTATCTGACTGAAATATATACAATATGCAAGCTTTAGATGCCCTAAAAAATCGAATCTCACACGGTAAGTTGCAAGCCCCGGGGCCAAGCCCGGAGCAACGCGCGGAAATTGAAGCCGCCGCACTGCGAGCGGCAGATCACGGCAATTTGAGACCTTGGCGTTATTTATACATTAGTGGTGAAGGCTTGCAGGCTTTGGGGGAGCTCTATTTAAAGGCCGCCCTAGCGGATAAACCAGAGTTGGATGAGCAGCAAAAAGAGCGTTTTCTAAAAATGCCCTTAAGAGCACCGTGCTTATACGTTGCCATTGCGAACATTACTGAGCACCCCAAAGTGCCAAGGGAAGAGCAGTTGATGGCGGCGGCGGCCTCTGTCCAAAATATGATCACGGCAGCCTTTGCATTAGGAGTAGGTGCCTATTGGCGCAGTGGCGACATGGCCTTTCATCAAGTGGTAAAAGATGGCCTGGGATTGCAAGCTACTGAAGAAATTGTGGGCTTCGTCTATATGGGCACCCCGCAATTACCAAACCGCAGCGCTCCAGAGCTGCAAGTCCCTGATTTTTTTCAAAATTGGCCCAACTAAGATTGCATCCCAAAGAGCTTTTGTGTACAGTTGCGCCCTCTTGAAACAGAGCCCATCTGTTTCCTCCGGAGAGGTGTCCGAGTGGTCGAAGGAGCACGCCTGGAAAGTGTGTGTACGGCAACGTACCGAGGGTTCGAATCCCTCCCTCTCCGCCATATACAAAAAAGCCCTAGCGCGAAAGCGCTGGGGCTTTTTTGTATATGGCGGAGAGGGAGGGCTGCAGAGAGCGCTCGCGGTTCGACAAAATCACTTGGAGTGATTTTGCACCGCGAATGCGGCCCGAAGGATGGTTTATAGGAATAAACCATACCTGAATGCGATTAAGCATTCAGAACGAGGAGCGATAGCGACGAAGCGACGCACAGGAAGTGCTAATGCAGCGTTAGCAGGGGCGGTAGCTGCCCGAAGGGCGGAAATGGCCCTAATGCCAGTTCCGTTAATCCCTTGTGTCAGTAATTTCTTTATTCATTGGACCTGTTAAAGAGCTGGGGCTTCGAGTGGGATCAGAACCCATGGGTTCTGACCCCGGGTTTATAGAATCCCCCAAGGTCAGTTTCGTTAAACACTGTTATCAGTCACCTCTGTTATTAGTTGGATCCGCACGGTCCTCCTTTCTCTACAACAAGCAAAGCAGCCATAAACCATTTCTAGCGATATACACTCAGCCGCTTAACTGCAAAGCTCTAATCTCAAGGTGTTAATCTCACTTAAGCCATTCAAAAGGAGATCAAATGGCTCTTAACCCTAAGCAAAGGCGGCAGAGAAATCAGCTAAAAAATCGCTACACCTGGCAACTAGGGCTAGCGGCCGGGCTCTCATTGCTAACGGTGTTTCTATATTTTGGTTTTGGTGGATCAAAGGGTATTGAATCAGAGTGGCATAGCTTGTCTTTGAATGAATCGGTACTTGGTGAAGTTATAGAGTTGGAGGGTGAGAGTTATAGGCAATCAGGAACGGGCGTGGAATTCTCCAAGTGGCGTGTTGCTTATAAGTACACTTTTAAGGGCATTGAGTATCAGTCTTTAGCCAATCTTGACTATCCGGCCCCAATAGGGACTTCAATAATGGTTTATTTTGATTCCTCTAATGCCAAGGAAAGTCGCCTATACGCAGCAAATAGTTATCGGCTGGCTTTCGTTTTTGGCTCTATTTTTATTTTGTTACTAAGCAGTTCAATTTTGTTTCTTTTAGCTTGGCTGAATTATCGTAGGATGCAGAATCTCATTTTTGAAAACAGCTAAATCATAAGGGGACCGGTAAAAATGAAAAAAATCGCTATTGTATTATTGGCCACTTTTAGCTTTATCTTGTTGGGTGCTGGCTTATTTTCTACAGAGCTAATTGCTGAAAGTGATGTTCCAAGTTTGCAAGAAACCTATGAAGTGCAGGGGACTCGCTCTTCAAACTCTGGGGTGTCGGTCTGGCTGTTTGTCGCTGTCAGTTCATTAGTTGTGGTAGGCTTTTTTGTTTGGTTGTTTAAGTTAGTTTTTTCTTCGACAGATCGGCGAAAAAACACTTACAGGAATAAATTGGAGAAGCAGCGACAAGATAGATATGACAATCAAAGCAGTCTGCAGGAAGCTGTGGATGATGAATAATTTTCATCGTTTTCGCATAGCAGGCTTGATAATGATCTTTGGCCTAGCTTTTTTTCTGCAATCTTGTATTGAAGTTAAAGGAGTGCCGAATCACTATTTACTGCGTTACAGTGTAACGCCAAGTGCTGATGGATCTTTACGGGTTACGGCGAGCATGAGTGAAAAGACGGTGCTCCCGAATCGTGTTACTTTGCAGAAAGAGGACTATTTTTATGTAAGGGCGCAAGAGGGTTTGATCAAACTTACACCAGAGAAACATAAACTCGCTAATTTCATCACCGGAAAAACCTATCTCGCTAAGGTTTCCAAGCAAGATAGTTTAACCATTGGCTTGTATCGAGCAGGTGAATTTTTGCATGAGGCCCTTGTGAAAACTCTGCCCAGTATTGATCTTGCTTTAACACCCCCGGAAGATAAAAACTATTACCTTGACGCTAGGTGGCGATCAATTCCTGATGCGGATACTGGGCAGGTCCAGTTGGCCTGCAGAATGTCAGAAAATGGAGCTTTTGAGTACCTTCATGATTTTACTTATTCCTTCTCGAAGAATCAGCTGCGTCACGGAGTCGTGCGAGTAGACGTTAAAGCGATAACCGACTTTCTGGCGGCACAAGAATTAGACCCGAATGACTGCAGGGGGCGACTGCAAATTTGGCGTAAACAATATGCTGATATTGAGCAAGGGGCAAGCTGGTTTGATAGTGCTCGCTATCAAGAGTATCGATACCAATATTTCAATCTTAAGAACCTCTAACGTTTTCCTACCTTGCCTTTAGAGCGCTAATCACAAGGCTTACATACGTTAATTGTAAGAGAGAATTGGCCAATACTGGCCAATTCTTGTTGATTCCCGCCAATTTAGCATTTCAAGCTTATCGCCTAGGCTAATGTCTTTTATGCTAGGCCAATTAGCACTTAAATTTGCCATCATGGGAGCCGCAATGAATTACCAAGCCATTATCTATGACATTAAAGATAATATTCTGACTATCACACTTAATCGCCCAGATGAGCTCAATGCCTTTACCATCGAAATGGCCGAAGAACTGATCGACGCTTTTGATAGAGCCAGTAAAGACGACGAGGTTAGGGCGGTTGTAGTAACCGGCGCTGGCCGTGGTTTTTGTGCTGGCATGAAACTCAATAGTGATGGCAATGCCTTTGGCCTTGATGAAGAGTTAGAGCCCAGCCTGGAGGACATTCAAAATCTCGATGAGGTTGAGCCGGGCATTAGAGATTCGGGGGGCACAGTTACTCTGGCAATCTATAACTGCACAAAGCCAGTTATTGCGGCGATTAATGGCCCTGCGATTGGGATTGGCGCCACTATGACCTGTGCGATGGATATTCGCCTGGCATCGACAAAGGCAAAAGTGGGCTTTGTGTTCACTAAGCTGGGTATTACCCCTGAGGCTTGCTCGGCTTGGTTTTTGCCTAAAATTGTTGGTATTTCCCAAGCGCTAGAGTGGGTTTACACGGCTGAGATTTTTGATGCTGAAGAAGCAAAAAACGGTGGTTTCGTGAAATCCATACACGAGCCGGATGATCTATTGGCCGCCGCTTATAAAATCGCCAGAAGAATTGCGGATAATACTTCCCCTGTTGCCATCGCATTAGCCCGCCAAATGATGTATCGCTTATCGGCTGCGGATCACCCTGCGGAGGCCCATAAGGTGGATTCTTTAGCGATCTTTTACCAGAGCTTGGTTGACGGCAAAGAGGGAATTAATGCCTTTTGGGAAAAACGTCCAGCTAAGTTTCCGTCAAAAGTTTCTACTGATATGCCGGACTTCTTTCCATGGCAAGCTGATAACTAAAAAGCCACTTCTCTCGGCGAAAGCGATCAACGTATAATGGCCTTCTTTTCGAGGAGGTCATATGTCAATTGCTCGCGGTGTATATCGTCATTATAAAGGTCAGGATTATTGGGTAGAGTCTGTTGCCAAGCACAGTGAAACCGAAGAGTCGCTGGTGGTATATCGTTGCTTATATGGTGATTACAGTTTATGGGTACGCCCATTATCTATGTTTACTGAGACGGTCGAATACAATGGTCAAGAAGTGCCACGTTTTGCCTTAGTGGAAAGCGACAGTTCTAGCTTGTGAGTACAGTGGTGATTGATTTGCTGAGCCCAGAGGAACTGAATGGCCTAAGTCAGCAGGAGCAAGACGAATACTGGATGCGATACTGCTTCCGTTTGGCTGAGCGCGGTGCGGAGCTAGGTGAGGTGCCGGTGGGAGCGGTGCTAGTGCAGGACAATCGCCTGCTTGCAGAGGCTTTTAATCAGCCAATTGGCCGAAACGATCCTTGCGCACATGCCGAAATTTTAGTGCTTAGAGAGGGTGGCCAACAGCTAGAAAACTACCGTCTCTCTAATACTTGTCTATACGTTAGTTTGGAACCTTGCAGTATGTGCGCTGGCGCACTAGTACATGCCCGTGTTGAGAGGTTAGTATATGGCGCAAGCGAACCCAAGGCGGGCGCGATTGAATCTAAGGCTAATTTTCTGAACAACGATTACCTTAATCATCACGTAAGCTGCCTGGGTGGTGTTCTAGCACAAGAAGCCGGCGAACAGTTGTCTGCTTTCTTTAAGCGTCGCAGGAAGGAAAAGAAGGCAGCAAAGTTGGAAGGCTAGGGCGAATAAAGGAATATCAGTTTTATTATTCAGGGAGTTAAATCATGAATTGTTTTCAGTCTATTCAATGTTTTTTCTTAGGTGGTGTCATACTCCTAGGGAGTTCTTTAGCTGTAGCTCAGGGAAATTTAGAAAACCCAGCAGCC
>JAOXRT010000143.1 GCA_025800365.1 Cellvibrionaceae bacterium
AAGCGATCTTTTGGCGCGCTAAACTGAATAAAGCTAGTAAGCTCTAATTCACTGACATTGACCTCGTCACCGCTTTCGGTACGCCCGACATACAATAATATACCTTCGTCTTCTTCAATCACTTCGATGGTGAAGCGTTGATTATCGATGGTGCTGACTTCGTCGCCCTTATGATAAATCACCCGGTTAAGAGGGGCGTTGTTGACCGCATAGTGACGGCGTTCGCCAACTGCAGGGAAACTGATTTCCACCATGCGCTCATCGGCGTCGACAATGATGCCAAGGCCTAGCTCGGCTTCGGTATTACTTACCCAGCGTTGGCCGGGACAAAATCTGTGTATCGATAAATCTGACAAGAGAAATCCTGTTTTTTGCTGGTGACGCTTAAAATAAAGGCGGCGATGATAGGTCTATGTGGCGGTGCTGACAAGGCTTCATCCCGCGAAGCTGGCATTATCTCGGGCTTATATGGCAATTTAGGCTACCTTGGGTTACCGGATGGTTAACAGGCATTCGCCTTTTTGTTACCTTAGCAGGCTGTCGAGTCATAGGCCTTTGGCTCTAATAATAGTTCATAGCGACTCAGTGAGAGGAAATTATGCCTGCCAAGTTTATCAAAACCGTCAGTACCGCAGCTGCTCTGCTTAGTGTAAGTGCCATGGTATCGGCCCAGCAAGACTTTTCAAAAGTTGAAATTACACACCAGCCGGTTGCTGGCTCAATATTCATGTTGCAAGGCTCAGGCGGTAATATCGCTTTATTGGTGGGCGAGCAGGGCAACTTAATGGTGGATGATCAATACGAACCCTTGGCGCCTAAAATTAAAGCTGCAATCGCGAAGTTGAGCCAACAGCCGGTACGCTATGTCTTGAATACTCATTGGCACTTCGACCATACCGGTGGCAACGCTGAGTTTAATACCGGCGAAGCCTTGCTGATCGCACAAGATAATGTACGAAGCCGCATGTTGAGTGGCGGTGAAATCAAAACATTTAACGCCAAAATACCACCGGCCAAAAAAGAAGCATTACCTGAGCTAACTTTTAAAGAGCGTATGCAATTGTATTTTGCAGGCGAAGATATTGAAGCCTTGGCAGCGCCAAATGCACATACTGATGGCGATGCTGTAGTGTTTTTTAAAAGCAGCAATGTCGTGCATATGGGGGATTTGTATTTTAAAGGCGTTTTCCCTTTTGTTGACCTAAGTAGCGGCGGCTCTGTACCGGGTGTTTTGGCAGCGGTAGAAGCTGCACTGGAGCGTATGGACGACAAAACAAAGGTAATTCCTGGTCACGGTAGCCTGAGTAACAAAGCCGAATTAAGTGAATACCGTGATATGTTAAAAGCTTCTATAGCGGCCGTAACGCCTTTAAAGAAGGCTGGCAAGAGTTTACAGGATGTACAAGCTGCCAAGCCTCTTGCTCAACTCAATGAGCGCTACGGTGGCGGCTTTATCAAGCCTGATCTTTGGCTACAGTTTGTTTACCAAAGCTTGTAAGCCTGCCTAAAAAAGCCCCTTTTATAGGGGCTTTTTCCTGAATTCTTGTTTCTTTTTATGAGTAAAGCGCTATAGCATGAGTAAGTAAGCTAAACGGCTGCACAAAACTCTCCTCTTTGGCCTCGTGGTTTTATGTCTCGGTAAATCCCCTTGTTGTTTGCCGTTATAGCCGGGCCAATCCTGTCTTAATTGCCTAATAAATAGCGCTTAATTGAACCTAGCCTGACTAAAAACAAGAAAAACTTAATTATCACTAGAAAACCAATCAAAAGTACTAGGCGATTTAGTTGTCTTTATGAGGTTTATCACCGATATTTGTCTTATAGCGTAGTTTTTGCTTTTGAAACTTGAGGGATGAATAAGCAATGCTATGTTTTATAGAGGTTGTCCATCACTGGATGTTATGGCACCTCGATCTTGGCGAGCAATGTGCTCATAAACTCTGCTAGAGGTATTAGCTGCGCACTCCAGGCAGTTTGTTCCACAAAGTGCCCAACAAAGGGGTTACACGAGTGATTAATAAGGATCAATGGCTGTTAGAGTCAGACTCTGCAAATTTCTGTCTCAATAAATGGCAAAAAACCGTCGGCCTCATGGCTGAGCTATACGACGCCCCAGTAGGTCTAATTATCCAGGCCAATCGCCAGGGCTTTCAATATACTGCTTCTAACTTTGGTAATCGAGGGCCTTACCCGGCGGGTATGACCTATGCCGCAGATGCCAATGTGTTTGCAAAAACCGTTGTCGATAGCGGTGAAACATTATACGTGGCCGATGCCCAAGCGGATCCGCGCTGGTCTGATAACCCTGAGGTTGTAGAAGAGGGCTTTTGCTCTTTTCTTGGAATGCCAATTCTATGGCCTGATGGCACGGCTTTCGGTTGCATCTGCGTAATGGATCATTCCATTACGGCTTATGGCGATGCCTTTATGCGATTGATGGTGCAATTGCGTGATTTGATCGAGCAGGATCTGCAATTATGGGATCAGTTCGAATTAATGCGCGAAATGGCGCTTAAAGATCATCCCGATGATATGTACAACGCACAGGGCTTGAGTACTTTAGGCCAGTCTTGCATGCAGTTTGCTCGACGTTATGGCTTTGATATCGGTGTCATCGGTGTCAGCATTGAGGGCTTGAGCCGAAGTGAAGATGACAGCTATGAAAAGGCGCTTGCAGTGATAGGCGAGACCATCCAAACCCGCTTGCGAGGTTCAGATGTGGTGGCCCGTATGCGCGATGACAGTTTTGTTGTGGTTGCCTTGGCGAATAGTCCTGAGGAAATCGAATTGTTGAGTCAGCGCCTCCAAGAAGCTGTTGATACGCTTGGTGAAGCTTATAGCTTGTCTTGTACCCAGCAATTCTATCCTTTGGATAAAGCGCCCAATGTCGAAGCTATGTTGAGCGGCGCAGCGGCTGTCGCTTAGCCAGATTGCCATTGGAGCATACCTAAAATAGCGGGTCTCAAGCTCTTCGATTTGAGGCTCGCTCAATTCTCTTCTTTTCCTTGAATTTCAGTATACTTATCCCCATTTCCAATATATAAGAAGCCTTGCCGCCGGAAACCCCGCTGCGCAAGCTAAAATTTCCCACTTTTCTTGGAAGCCCTAAATGAGCGAGTTTATTGTTGATATCACCATGGAAAATGCCCAGCAGTTGCTGATTGATGAATCTATGCAGCGGCCAGTGGTCATCGACTTTTGGGCGGATTGGTGTGGCCCCTGTAGAAGCCTTATGCCCATCTTGGAAGGTTTGGCTAATGAATACGCTGGTGCTTTTTTGTTGGCTAAAGTTAATGCCGATGAGCAGCAACAAATTGCTGCTCAATTTGGAGTGCGTAGCCTGCCAACGGTAGTGGTGATGCAAAACGGCCAGCCGGTAGACGGCTTTCAAGGAGCGCAAAGCGAAGTGCAGGTTCGTGAGGTCTTGGCGAAATACTTACCAAAACCTTGGGATGCTTTGTTACAGCAAGCTGCGCCTTTACTGCAAGAAGAACAGTGGGCCGAAGCGCTAGAGCTATTGCGCCAAGCGTATGAATTATCATCTTCAGATGTCACCATAGGTAAAACACTGGCCCGTGTTTATCTGGAGCTGAATCGCTGTGCTGAAGCCGAAGCCATTATTCAAAGCATTCCAATGGCTGAACAGGATGCACAATATGAGCAGCTGCTGGCACTATTGGATCTAAAACAGAATGCGGCCAAATCCCCAGAAGTTACAGCACTAGAAGAAGCCTTGGCAGCAGACCCTGACAATATCGAATTGCAATTGCAACTGGCTATTCAGTATTCCCAACATCAGCATTCTGAAGAGGCGCTGGAGCTTTTGCTGAGCATGTTGCGTAAAGATATCAACTGCAAAGAAGGTGAGGTGAAGAAGACCACTTTAGATATCATCGCTGCGCTGGGTAAAGCTGATCCTTTGGCGATCAAATATCAACGCCAAGTTTTTAGCTTGCTTTACTAGAGCATGAATCGCCGTTGAAAGATGAAAGGTGGGGAAGTGAGAGCAAGAATAAAAAGGGCCAAAAACTTGGCCCTTTTTTGTGGCTTGCTCGTGACTTGCTTAGAAACTAGCTCAATTGCATCTTAAGCTTGCGCACTTGGGCGTGCTGAAACGGCTTCACGCCAGCGTAGCAAATTAGTGTGACGCTCTTCTGGGTTCAGTTTCATGACGCGGGCAAAGTCGATAGCGCATATTGCGGTGATATCGGCAATGCTGAAGCTATCACCTGCGATAAACTCATTTTGGCTGAGTTGGTGATCTAAAACATCATAAAACTTAACGGCTTGCTCGCCGCAAACTTCACCCCATTCTTTTACTGGTGTTTCGCGATCTTTAAAGTACCCGGTTACATTTCTAAAGCAAAAGCCGACGTTCATCATTAGATTAAACTCAACCAAGCGCTGCCACATATCAATGCGGGCTTTCTCTTCTGGAGTACTACCCATTAGCGGTGTATTGCTGGGGTTTGATTCCTCAAAGTAGCGGCAAATAGATACGGTTTCGCTGATGTAGCTGCCATTGTCCAATTCCAACACGGGGATTCGGCCGCCTGGGTTTTTGGCCAAAAACTCAGGGCTGATATTTTCACCCGCAACGATATCTACCTGCACATACTCGATGTCGATACCTTTTTCAGCTAAAAACATACGTACGCGTCGGCCATTGGGGGTGGTTTTGGTTTCGAATATTCTCATGCTTAAATCCTGTATGGGGTCTTTTAGCTTATATTAGAACTTCAAATATCGAGAAACAACGAAAATTTATACCTCAAAGGATTGGTTTTGAAGTTTAAGTTTTATTCTTGAAAATAGTGCCAGAAAGGCCGGTAATGTGTCAGTTTTCGCGTGCTGGGCTTTAGTTAGAACCGAGGTTGAGCTCACCTTGGTTATCATCACTATTTTCTTTACCAATAGAGCGAGTAATATCAAAGCTTGGGTCCAGAAGGCGGCGATGTTGCTCTTGAATAAAGTCTTCTAGTTGTGAGGCTGGCATTGGGCGTGCAAACAGGCTGCCTTGAAATAAATCGCAGCCATAAGTTTTTAGTAACAGCAGATGATGCCTGAGCTCTACACCCTCAGCGACGACTTGCAGGCGATAGTGTTGGCCAATCGCTAAAATGGATTTTACTAACACAACATCATCATTATTGTGTTCGAGCTCGCTGATAAAGGAGGTATCAATTTTCAGCTCTCGTATCGGCAACTTTTTCAAATAGCTCAAGGAAGAAAAGCCGGTTCCGAAATCATCCAGTGAAGTATAAATACCCATATCCCGTAAGCGGTTGATCAGCTCGACCATGCTATTGAGATCTGACATGAAGGTATTTTCGGTAATCTCTAGCATTAGGAAGCCGGGTGGTAAATCGTGCTTCTCGCAGAGCGCTTCAATAATTTTAATAAAGCTAGGGTGCTCGAGTTGCTGAGGGCTTACATTAACCGATAAACGAATGCGATGATCAGGGTGCAAGCGAAGATTAAGTTTATGGATTTCAGCCACAGCATTTTGTAGCACACGCTTGCCAAGCTCGATAATAATGCCAGATTCCTCGGCAATAGGAATAAAGGTGCCTGGACTGATGTCTCCCCACTCGGGGTGATTCCAGCGACAAAGCGCCTCAACTGCCACCGGGCGATAATGTCGATCAAACTGTAGTTGGTAATTCAAATCGAGCTGTTCGTTCGCGAGTGCTTTATGCAGCTCGTTTTCCATGGCGATACGGCGGTCTACCGCCTCATAAATAGAGGCGTGAAATACTTGCACACGATTACGGCCATCCTGCTTGGCCAGATACATCGCCATATCGGCTTTCTGTAAGGCTGACTCACTGGATTCGTCACCTAATGGGAATACCATAACGCCGATACTGGCGGTGATATGACAATCCCCGGATTCAAGAGGAATAGGGGACTCTAGTGATTGCAGTAGCTTATCGGCCAGGTGACTGGCGTGAGAGGTGGCCGTTTCAATGTTGCTGTCTAAATCTTCCATCAGCACGACGAACTCATCACCGCCTAGGCGAGCCAAAGTATCTTGGCTGCGAATTAGTCCTTGTAGTCGGGCTGAGAATAACTGCAGCAGTTCGTCGCCGGCTGCATGGCCGCGGGAGTCATTGATATTTTTAAACCGATCAAGGTCGATAAACAGCAAAGCCAGTTTATGAGAGCGGCGGCGAGAATTTTCAAAGCTCTGTTCCAGCCTATCCAAAAATAAACGGCGGTTGGGAAGGCCGGTTAGTGCATCATAATAAGCAAGGTAAATCGCTTCTTCCTGAGCGCGTTTACGTTCGCTGATGTCACGAAAAACAACCTGTAACACCTCGCCACCTTCAATGGGGAGCGCGGTAAGTAGAATTTCTACCGGAATGGCGTAATTGTCTTTGGTGCGGGCCTGCCATTCAAAGGTGTGGCTGCCTTGACTGTGTGTTTTAAAAATCATTTCCTGGAATTTTTCCAGGCTTAGGGAGCTTTCGGTTTTGCTAATTCGTACCAGCTGCATTAAACCCATGCCAAGTACATCGTGCTTGGCGCTGTAGCCAAAGAGTTTGAGCGCGGCCTGGTTGCAATCCATGACGGCACGCGACTGCAGGACAAAATGAGCGTCGCCGGAAGCTTCAAATAAGATGCGGTATTTTTCTTCGCTGCGCTGGAGTTTTTGCTCGATACGCTTCCAGCGGTTCAGGTCTTCATTGAGCAGTCGGTTGGTCTCGGCTAGCGCTTCGATTTGCTCATAGCTTGCTTGCGAGTTCAGCTTGTTAGCTTCTTCGTCTTTTATCATTATGGCTATTTACCTATTACTGCAGCCGCAGAGCGGGCTGAGAGCGACTCAGACGCCATTCTTTTGGGGGCCTTAGGTATTGCTGTGGTAGCAACTGGCTTTCTTGCAATGTCCATTGATTCCTTACGCCTGTTCATCTGCTTGCCAACTTTTGCCTGACTGTTTGCCTGACCTTTCATTCCTGCAAAGGGTGTCGTTTAAGGTTCTACTTCTTCGTCCCTGGTAGGCATTTAAGCGATAGATGTTCCAGTGTCATCGAATACCTTCTAAATGCAAGTGTCTTACAAGGTGACAACTTGATTTAAAGCACTGTTTCAGGTGCCAAATTAGCACCATTCGATTGGACTGCTACTTCTATTAGCCTAGCCTTTTTTTGGCGCAATACAAACCGCAGGGCGATTCTATATAGGCCAAAGTGCTAAAAAGTAACGTGAATCTACTTTAGGTGCTATCAGTCGAAGGTATGTGCTTAGCAATAAGAAAGAACAATACCTGAAATGCTGAATTCTGGCATAATGCGCCACCTGATCAATCTGCCTATTGTTAGGCTCCGATGTAACGAGGCTGTGCATGAGCGCTTTGCTAAAACCGACTGATAAACCCCTTAACCCTCATTTTTCTTCTGGTCCATGTAGTAAACGTCCCGCTTACTCTGTTTCGGCCTTAGATATTAGTACTTTAGGACGATCTCACCGTTCCAGCGTGGGTAAGGCGGCTTTGCAGAAGGCCTGTGAGCAAACGAGTGACTTATTGGGCTTGCCAGAGGGTTACCGAGTTGGGATTGTGCCAGCTTCAGATACGGGTGCTGTGGAGATGGCGTTATGGTCGCTGCTGGGCCAGCGCCCAGTTGATGTTCTGGCCTGGGAATCATTTGGCCGTGGCTGGATGACGGATATCTCTAAACAATTGCGATTAGATAATGTACGCCTGATTGATGCGGATTATGGTTTCTTACCTGATCTAAGCCAGGTAAGCTCGGATCACGATATTGTCTTTACTTGGAACGGCACCACTTCAGGAGTGCGTGTTCCCAATGCCGATTGGATTGCTGATGACCGTGAAGGGCTTACGATTTGTGATGCAACTTCGGCGGTATTTGCCATGGACATGCCTTGGCATAAGCTCGATGTGATTACCTTCTCGTGGCAAAAGGTGCTTGGTGGGGAAGGCGCACATGGAATGTTGATTTTGAGTCCGCGCGCGGTTGAGCGCTTGGAAAACTATCAGCCACCTTGGCCTTTACCGAAGATCTTCCGTTTAACAAAAAATGGCAAGCTGATCGAAGGCATTTTTAAAGGCGCTACCATCAATACGCCCTCTATGCTGGCGGTGGCCGATTATCTAGATGCCCTGAATTGGGTTAAAGAAAACGGCGGCTTGCCATGGGCTGTCGCAAAAGCTGAAGCCAATTTGGCTGAAGTGCAAAAGTTTGTCGCAGAAAATGATTGGATTGATTTTCTGGCAAAGGACCCGGTGACCTTATCAAGCACCAGTGTGTGCCTAACTCTGCAGGCGAGTGGGGAACAGCTCAAGGGCATATGTGCACTATTGGCCGAAGAGAATATCGCCTTCGATATCGAATCCTATCGAGATGCGCCTGCTGGCTTGCGCATTTGGTGCGGCGCCACTGTTGAAGCCGCTGATTTGGCTAAGATGTTACCTTGGTTGGCCTGGGCCTATCAGGAGGTATGTGGGGCTTAATTGGCTTGTTGAGAGCTTCAAATTGTTCTAAATATCAACAGGCTGGATGGCCTTTGAGCAGCGTGAAAGCTAGGCTTGCATGTTGCTCAAAAAGCACGGATAATGCCGCGCTCTTGCAATGGTGGCTCTTGTCGGTCCCCTCGCAATGATTAGCTACGAACCCCGCCAGGCCCGGAAGGGAGCAACGGTAGTAGTGACGTCATGTGCCGGGGTGTGGCTGGCTTGAGCCGCCACCCAAGTTTTCCTATCGTTTAAATCTCCCCCTTAATACTGTTCGATTGAAGCACCTTAGCCGGTAATATAATTTTGAGTTCGGCTTATCTGTCTTTGTGGGCTAGATATTTGATTTGCTTGGCAAATAAAGCGCTCCTAACGTAGTGGCCACTGGCTGGTCTGGGATATAATGGCGTAATCGTAGAATAGGAATAAGCAACCGCAATGAGCTATCAGGTATTGGCGCGCAAATGGCGCCCGCGTATTTTCCGTGAAATGGTTGGGCAAGAGCATGTGCTCAGGGCTTTGATCAATGCCCTAGACCATAATCGATTGCACCATGCTTATCTATTCACCGGTACCCGCGGTGTCGGTAAAACCACTATCGCTCGTATCTTGGCGAAGTGTTTAAACTGCGAGCAGGGGGTCTCATCAGAGCCCTGTGGCCAATGCGGGGCCTGTATTGAAATTGCCGAGGGGCGATTCGTAGATCTTATTGAGGTGGATGCGGCTTCAAAAACCAAAGTAGAAGATACTCGAGAGCTGCTCGATAATGTGCAGTATGCGCCGACTCGCGGACGCTATAAGGTGTACCTTATCGATGAAGTTCATATGCTCTCCAATAGCAGTTTTAATGCGCTGCTAAAAACACTGGAGGAGCCACCTCCGCATGTGAAATTCTTACTGGCCACCACAGACCCTCAAAAGCTACCAGTAACCGTGCTATCGCGTTGTTTGCAGTTCAACTTAAAGAACATGAACCCCGAGCGCATTGTCGGCCACCTGCAGTTTATTCTCGATAAAGAAATGGTGCCCTTTGAAGAGCCTGCACTATGGCAGCTTGGCAGGGCCGCCGATGGCAGTATGCGCGATGCCTTGAGTTTAACCGATCAAGCTATCGCATTCGGCAGTGGCAAAGTGCACGAAGCTGAAGTGCGGGCCATGCTGGGAACTTTGGACCAGTCTCATATTGTATCAATCTGTCAGGCGCTCGCTATGGCCGATGGCAGCCAAGCACTTGCGATCGTCGCTCAGATGGCTGAGCAGGCCCCCGATTATGATTCGGCACTGGCCGAATTGCTGGCGCTACTGCATCGGGTGGCAATCGCGCAGGCGGTTCCAGATGCGGTGGATAATAGCGCAGGCGACCGAGATCAGGTCATCGCACTGGCCCAGCAAATGGCCGCTGAAGATGTGCAGCTGTTTTACCAAACGGCGTTGTTAGCCCGCCGAGACTTGCCTCTTTCTCCAGACCCACGCGGTGGCTTTGAGATGGCCGTTTTGCGGATGCTTGCCTTTAAACCGCAGGGCGTGCCGAAGGTACCTAATAAGCCTTTATCGAATAGTGCTCCTGTAGCTCCTGTGAGCGCGGCAGCAAATACCGTTGAATCGAATAGCGCTGTTGCAAGCCCTGAACCGCAGGCCGAAAATCCTGCTGCACCTGCACCTGCACCTGCACCTGCACCTGCACCTGCACCTGCACCTGCACCTGCACCTGCACCTGCACCAGAACAGGAGGCAGCACCAATAGAAGCAAGTCCTGTTGCTCAAGAGCCAGCTGCGCCTTCCTTGAATCTGGCTCCTGAAATGGGAATGTCCGAGGCGGTAAACGAATATGCCGAGCAGGGCAGCAATCAAGTCATTGAGCAGCAAGCAGGCCCTGCGCCGACTCCAGTTGCAGAGCCAGCACAAGGTCCTCAAGAAAGCTTGCCCGCAGACGGTCAATTAGTCGATATTCGTGGTTTGGCTCAGGAAGTTGTCGATACATTAAAGCCCGACAGTGAAGTACCCGTTTTAAGCGCTGAACAAACTGTGCACTCTTCAGCTACAGGTACAGCCACAGCGCAGGCCGAAAACGTGGAACCAGTGGCTATTGCCCCAGTTCGCCCCATTAGTTTCGAAGAGCTTGACCCAGAAACTTGGTTCGAGCTTTATCGCCAATTAGATTTCAGTGGTGTCTTGCAGGCCACAGCATCCAACTGCGCCTTAGTGCAGCGTGATGATAATGGTTTGGCCTTTGTGCTCGATGAAAGCAATAATCATCTTTACGATCAAGCCCATCAGCAGCGCATGGCGGATATTATTTCGGGCTATTACGATCGCCCACTGCAAGTACAAATTGTACAGGGCAAGGCTGGTGATGGTACCCCGGCGGCCATTATTGCGCGCTTAAAAGCGCAGCGTCAGGCCGAGGCTCTAGCGGCCATTGAAACGGACCCGACCATCATCCAATTAATTGAAGAGTTTGAAGCCAAACTCATAACTGACAGTGTAAAACCTTTGGGGCCAGACCCTTTAAAGGCTTAAGACATAGCTCAGTAACTTAAGGTAAAACCACGAGGAATTAGATATGAAAGGTCTTGGGGATTTGATGAAACAAGCCCAGGAAATGCAAGCCAAAATGCAGAATATGCAAGAGGAGCTTGCCAATGCTGAAGTTCAAGGAGAGGCAGGCGCAGGCTTGGTAAAAATTATTATGACTGGGCGTCATGATGTGAAATCTGTGTCGATTGATTCCAGCTTAATGGAAGAAGATAAGGAAATCTTAGAAGATTTATTGGCTGCTGCTGTGAACGATGCTGTGCGCCGTGTAGAAGATGCGAACCGTGAAAAAATGGGCAGCATGACTGCGGGTATGGGGATTCCTCCCGATTTTAAAATGCCATTTTAATGTACAAGTTTTTGGTAAGTTTATAGACAATGTTCAGCCCTTTAATCGATGAATTAATTAACGCCCTGAGAATATTGCCAGGAGTAGGCCCAAAGTCGGCGCAACGTATGGCATTGCACCTGCTCGAGCGGGACAAGCTTGGGGCTGCCAAGTTGGCCGCTAGCCTACAGGGTGCCATAGATAAGGTTGGACGTTGTGCTTTGTGTCGAACATTAACAGAGCAAGAGATTTGTGCTACCTGTGCTAGCACCCAGAGAGACCCTCATCTACTTTGCGTGGTGGAAACGCCAGCCGATGTATTAGCGATTGAGCAGGCAGGAAATTACAGCGGTCGTTATTTTGTTTTGCTTGGGCACTTGTCTCCCATTGATGGTATCGGTCCAGAAGATATTGGCGTTGATGTGTTATTGCAACGTTTGCAAAACGAAGATATCCAAGAGTTGATTCTTGCTACTAATCCTACCATCGAGGGTGAGGCAACGGCTCATTATTTGGCAGAGCAGGCCAAGCGTTTAGAGGTCAAGGTATCTCGAATAGCTCACGGGGTTCCGCTGGGTGGAGAGCTCGAATATATCGACGGGGGTACACTTGCCCATGCTTTTAATTCACGCCAGGGTGTCTAAGTGAGCGAAGGACAGAAATTACAGTGGATAGACAGTGCAGAGGCTCTGCGTGAGCTTTGTCAGCAGTGTCTTGGCTGTGAGGCCATAGCGGTTGATACCGAATTTATGCGCAGCAGTACTTTTTTTCCAAAGATTGGCTTGCTGCAGATTAATAATGGCAACGCCAATTATTTAATTGATCCCCTAAAGCTAGCTAACGATGATTTAGAGCCGCTTAGAGAGTTGTGGCAAAGTACCTCGGTGGTAAAAATCGTTCATGCCTGCTCAGAAGATCTAGAGGTGTTTCAACATTGGTTGGGGGTGAGCCCCACGCCACTTTTCGATACTCAAATTGCGGCAAGTTATGCCGGTGTTGGTTTTTCAATGAGCTATGCCAAATTAGTTCAGCACTTTCTAGGCTTAGAGCTGGAAAAAGGTGAAACCCGCAGCGATTGGTTAAAGCGTCCTTTGAGTGAATCGCAGTGCCATTATGCCGCATTGGATGTAGAGTATTTGTTGCAAGTCTATTCGCACCTAATGGAAGCGTTGAATAAGCTGAAGCGATTGGAGTATGTGCAGGAAGACTGTGCGCGCCTAGTCGCGAACTCCAACACCGAGTTAGATGCGAGTCTTGCCTATTTAAAGGTGAAGTCGGCCTGGCGGCTATCCTCCAAAAGTCTTGCGGTTTTGCAATCGCTTTGCATATGGCGAGAAGAGCAGGCGCGCTTGCGTGATGTACCTCGCAGTCGTTTGTTAAAAGATCCTCAGTTGTTCGCGATTGCCAAGCGCCCACCTAAAAATATGAAAGATCTTGCCCGTGTAGAGGGTATCCCAGCACGTACGCTACGCGAAGACGGTCAGTATTTGTTAAACGCAAGCCACCGAGCTGTGGATGAGCAGGAAGCTTGGCCGGATATGCTAGAAAAACCTTTGAGTGTTGAGCAGGGGCAGCAGCTAAAAGCCTTACGCGATCATGGCCATGAGATGGCCACCGAGCAAAATCTAGCGACTGAACTGCTGTTCAATAAAAAAGAGTGGGAAGAACTATTACGCCACTTTTTATTTTCGACACCTTTGCAATCGGCAAGGTTTCAGGGGTGGCGCGCAGAGCAATTTTTGCCTGCTTTACGTGATTATTATAAACAGTCCATTGAGGCTTAGTGGCAATTAATTATTGCCAAGTCTGATTTATAGAGTGCTTTGAGAGATGAAAAAGCTGATTTGTGAAGTGTTCCGCAGCCCCAAAGAAGAGGGGCTGTATTTGTATGTTGAAAAGGCAAAGGGCTTAGAAGACGTGCCTGAGGCTTTATTGGAAAAATTTGGCACCCCTAAGTCAGCCATGACCATGTTATTGGATGAAGAGCGCAAGCTAGCGAAGGCCGATAGCAAGAAGGTTTTAGCCGCCATTGAGGAGCATGGTTATTACCTGCAGTTGCCGCCTCCAAAAGAAGCCTATATGCAAGAAATTAATCACCACAACAGCAAGTTGTTTTAATGGCGTTTTGGCAAGAAAAATCGCTTGAGCAAATGACCCCCCAAGAATGGGAGGCGCTCTGTGATGGCTGTGGCCAGTGCTGTCTGCATAAGCTGGAAGACGAAGATACGGGGGCTTATTACTATACCGAGGTAGCCTGTGAGCTTCTCGATATCGATTGTGCCCGTTGCAGTGATTATAAGCACCGCAAAAAGAGAGTGCCCGAGTGTTTAAAGCTGAGTGTGGCCGATGTGGAGCATTTTCATTGGCTACCAAGTCAGTGTGCTTATCGTCTATTGGCTGATGGTGAACCTTTACCAGAGTGGCACCCACTAATTAGTGGTACGCCTCAGTCAGTGATTGATGCTGGCCAATCGGTGATAGGGCGAGTGCTGCCTGAGAGCCAAGTGGCTGAAGAAGATTTTGAAGAACATATTATTTATTGGGTTGAATAAGCATTGCTGCGAAGTTTTTTTAGCTCGATTTGATGCAAAAGGAGTTTGGGGATGAGCCCTGAAGATTATAAGTTCGCTTGGCTGGCCTATTTGCTGGGCAGTGCGATCATTTTACTGGGGTGGTGGTTTGTCACTCAGGGCATCGCAAATCGTTACCTGCGTAATTGCTTAAGAATTATTGCCGCTGTTTTGCTCTTAACGCCTCACGCAACGCAAAGTGGAGAAATGCTGATGTCACCGGCACTCTTTGTTGCGGTGCTAGATCCTCTATTCACCGAAGACGGTGACTTTCTCCGTGCAGGTGTACCGCTGCTCAGTACCTTAGGTGTTTGTTTGTTGGCCTATCTATTGATCGACTTACTGTTTTTAAAGCGTCGCCGCCAAAAAGCCGCCGAAGCGGCTCTTGAGGCAGATCGTGCCGAGCTATTAGAAGAGAGTCACAAGGTTTAAGTGGGAAATGATTTAGGCGTCAGCTCTCCTCATCGGCTGGACGCCTTGTTTATGGCACTTTTCTATTCTCTATCCTCGCTTTACGTTTTAAAGCTCTGCCTTTGCTGCCGCGCGTGTCCTGATTGACCTGTGTTAAAGCGATGGTCCAGAGTTCACTGCCTGAACCTTCTTTTGATGAGTAAATGCTCCCGCAAATTGCTAACTATCCCCACTAAACCTTAAGAATACTGCTATACCTTCCTAAGCTGCGGTAAATATCTTTTCAATCTGGCCGATAACTAGTCCGAATGGGCTCTTTGTTGCTGCTTTTTAGAGCAGGCATGGCTTGGCAGCGAGTAGATACACTGAATAGGAGGGCGGAATGCCGCAGTATCGCCGTTTATTGGATTTTAACCTTGCGCCTTTGATTGGCTTAACGCTACTTTTGGGCCTAGTTACACCGCTGCACGGCCAGGTGTCTGAAAACGCTCAAAATATGCCAGCTAAAGCTGAAATTGCTCCTGATCAGGAGGCAGAGCGCTTAGCCGATGTGCGCTTGCTGATCGATGTGTCAGGCAGCATGAAGCTCAATGATCCAGCCAATTTACGCCAGCCAGCTATTGATTTGCTTGTTAAGCTATTGCCAGAGGGCAGTAAAGCTGGCGTATGGAGTTTCGGCAAGTACGTCAATATGTTGGTACCCCATCAGACTGTGAGTGAAGATTGGAAAAGCAATGCGGCCAGCAAGGCTGATGGTATTAACTCCAGCGGCTTATTTACCAATATTGGATTGGCGCTAGAAAAAGCCAGCTATGACATAGAGCAAAATAGCGAAAAATTTGATCGCCACCTGATCTTATTAACGGATGGCATGGTGGATATTGCGAAAGATCCCGATGCTAACCAAGTGGAGTGGCAGCGTATCGCCAATGACTTGCTTCCCAAACTTCAGGCGGCAGGGTTCAGCATCCATACCATTGCTTTATCTGAGAATGCCGATAGTGATTTACTACAGCAACTTTCAAGAGCAACCGATGGCCACAGTGCGGTTACCCATAGTGCCGATGAGTTAATGCAAGCTTTCCTGCAGGCCTTTGACAAGGCCGCGCCCACAGAGCAGCTGCCTTTTGATGGCGAGAGTTTCCTGGTGGACTCATCTGTTGAAGAATTTACCGCGCTAATTTTTAATGCTGATACTTCACAAAAAACAACCTTGATTGCGCCAGACAGTAGCCGATATAGCGCAGCTCGCCATGATGATTCAGTAAGTTGGTATGCTGGGGATGGCTATGATTTGGTTACCGTGCAGCACCCCTTTGAAGGTGAGTGGCAGGTAAAAGCTGACGTTGCTGAAAACAGTAGAATCACCGTCGTAAGTGATCTAAGCCTTAAGGTGAAGGCACTGCCCAATAATATTAACCCGGGCGAAATTATCGATCTGATTTTCAGCTTGCGCCAAGAGGGTCAAGTCATCACTGACTCAGAGTTTCTATCGCTATTGGATATCGATGCTCAGCTTAGCTTGCAGGGTGATACACGCAAGCAGTGGAACTATAAAATCTACAGCGCTGGCGCAGAGACGCCCGAGCAAGGCATCTTCCAAAGACAGTTAGACGACTTTGCCCAGCGGGGGCAATATCTTTTGCGGCTAACGGTGGATGGCAAAAGTTTTCAGCGATCCTTCAGTCATCGTTTTAACAGTCAAGCCGCGTTCCAGGCGAAGCTAGTAGAGTCAGAGAGTGAAGAGGGGAAGCCTGGTTACCTATTGACGGTGAGCGGTGCTAATAAAAGTCTGGACCTAGATGCTACGAAGGTTGATGTGACCTTGGTGGAGCAGGACGGAAATCAGCGCCCCTTTGTGATGGAATTGGGGAGCCGAAATAATTGGCAGCTCTTTATACCAGCAATGGCGGACGGGCTTTACCAATTTGAAATGGTGGTCAGCGGTAAATACCAGAGTGGCGAACATCTTCGTTATAACCTGCCGCCCTTAAGTTTGGTCTTAGATGGCGATTCCATGTCGATAAGCGACGCTCCTTTAGCGCCGGAAAAACCCGCTGTTGAAGTTAGCGACGATGAAGGCGAAGCACTGGAAGAAGAGCCGGTCGTAGAACAATCCGATCACAATTGGTTGCTCTATGGTTTGTTAGCGCTAGGGAATCTATTGGTCATCGTTTTGCTCTACATGGGATATCGCTTTTTCATAATGGAGAAGCCTGAATCAGAGGAAGACGAGGAAGAGGATGAAGACTTTGTCGACGTTAATGCGGTAGTTGATGATTCAGAATTACCGGTTGAAGAAGCAATTGCTGAAGTAAAAGAAACTATCGCGGCGCAACAAGAGCAAGCTCAGCAGGCTCCAGAGTCTACGGAAGCTGCTGAGCAAAGTCAGGAGCAAGCAGCTCAAGGTGGCGAGCAACTGCAAGAAGAAAGTCCCCCTGAAAATGCCGCTGAGCCAGCAGCGGAGACCATGGAAAATGAAATGGGTGATCCAGATGCCGCTAGTATTGGCGACGATATCCTCGCAATGGACGATCTTGATAGTGATGATGGTGGGGCTGAGCCTGAGAGCGCCGCAGTTGAAGCTGCAGCGCCTACTGCTGATCCGGAAGCGACTTCTGCCGACGCTGATAGCAGTGAAGGTGAAAATCTTGAGCCTCCAGTGCTAGATCAAGCTGTGGAAACCGCAGAAGAGCCGGCACCAGCAACAGAAGATACACAGCAAGGCGAAGCTGTGGCTGGCACTGCTGAAGAAACAGAGCAAGCTGCCACTGATGCTCCAGTTGCAGAGCCCAATATTGAAGATGAAATTGATGCGCTATTGGAGCAGGGCAGTCAGGTTGAGGAAGATGACGAAGACTGGGCTGCAGCTCTGCAAAGTGAACTCGATGGTGTTGATGGTGTTGCTGACTCTACTTCCGATAACGCGGCAGCTGAAGAGGTTGCGACAGACCTCAGCGAAAGCCTAGACTTGGCCGATGATGCTGTTGCGGACGCCGATTTAACCGAGTTAAGCAGCAAGAAAGATGCCGAGCAAGGCTGAACAATAACTGAATAATCCCGTCTCAATTCCTATAAAAAAGCCCTTGTTTTCAAGGGCTTGTATGCCTCCTGAATCCAGCGTAAAGTAGCTTTGTGTTGTCACCTTTGAGTAGCTTCTTGCTGCTTTTCTAAAGAAACTTAGTTTTATTTGTCGATCAGCGTGAACGCCGGATGGTCTTAAGCGCGTAAGATAAATAGCTTAATCCCAAATATTAACAGCTACACACAAGAGAAATACTATGAACGCTGATTTACTTCGCTCTAAACAGGATGTTCGCCTTAGTGAACTGCTTCTTAAGGACCCTATAGTGAGTGCTGTTAATGAACAGATCGCTCGTCGCGAAGGTCAAGGGCCGCAAGGTACTCGTCGCCGATTACTGGCCACTTCAGTGCGACTTAGCAAAGCAATGGCTCCTGAGCTACACAAGATGGCTGAAGAATGTATCGAGCGCTTGGGTGTTAGTATTCCTGTTGAGTTGTACGCATACTCAAGCCCGCAGTTTAATGCCGCCTGCGTAAAGCCTGAAGAAGGGCGTTTATTTATTATGTTTTCCTCGGCGCTACTGGATGGCTTCGCCGAAGATGAACTGCGATTCGTGATGGGGCATGAGCTAGGGCATCATGTTTATGGTCACCACGATATTCCTATTGGCTATGTTCTAAAAGGGCAAAAGCCCGCTTCGCCAGACCTTGCTTTAAGCCTAACCAGCTGGTCTCGTTACGCAGAAATATCAGCGGATCGTGCTGGTGCTTACTGTACCCAGAGTTTAGATGCCGTAGCGCGCTCGCTCTTCAAACTCGCCTCGGGTGTCACCAGCTCGGTCGTCAAATTTAATCTTGCTGATTTCTTAAGCCAAGTCGACGAAATGCAAACTGAAGATCAACTTCCTGGTGCCGGTGCTCCCGTGCAGGATTGGTTTATGACTCACCCCTTTAGCCCTTTGCGAGTGAAGGCTTTGCAGATGTTTCACAATTCCAGCTTAATGAAAGAGGGCGGTATTAGTGAAGATCAGTTAGAGCTCGGTGTGGAAGGATTGATGGCATTAATGGAGCCAAGCTATTTGGAATCCAAGGCTGATGCCGCTATCGCCATGCGTCATATGTTATTCGCTGGGACCTTGTTAATCGCCAATGCTAACGGTGAAATTTCGGCCGAGGAAATTAAAGTATTTGAAGATTTCTTTGGTAAATATAAGTACAAAGAAAACTTCAATATGCAGCGTTTGGCAGAGGATTTACCAAAGCGTGCCGCCGCTGTCGTAGAGCAAAATTCAATACCCAAGCGCATGCAATTGGTTAGAGATCTATGTGTCATGGCCCGAGCCGAAGGGCATGCTCGTGCAAGTGAAGTGGCAAAACTTAAAGATATTGCTGAGCTTCTTGAGGTGCCAGAGTTTTTCGTG
>JAOXRT010000146.1 GCA_025800365.1 Cellvibrionaceae bacterium
AAGGTTTGATCCGCTGCAGCCAGTTCCGCCCAGCGTATATTTTCTTGATTGTTTTTTAGGTGCCCGGTAATAAAACGAACCGACTGAGCATAGTCACGATGGGTTAAAGGAATACCTGCATAGCTGGCGCAGCCCGATGCCGCGGTAATGCCAGGAACCACCTCAAAACTCACGCCCATTTCGGCCAAGGTTTCCAGCTCTTCACCGCCGCGCCCAAAAATAAAAGGATCGCCACCTTTTAAACGCAAAACCCTTTTGCCCTCCAAGGCAAGTTTTGCCAACAACTGATTAATATCTTCTTGAGGTACAGAGTGATCATCACGTCGTTTACCGACATAAATCCTTTCAGCATCACGGCGCAGCAATTCCATTACGGCGGGTGACACTAGGCGATCATAAAGCACAACATCAGCCTGTTGCATTAATCGCAACGCCTTTAGGGTTAATAATTCTGGATCACCAGGGCCCGCACCGACAAGATAGACTTCACCCTTAGCTGAATAATCACCCGTGATATTTTCCAAGGCATCATCAATTAACTGTCGCGTTGCATCAAAATCATTCTTTACCGCAGCTTGTTGCGCAGGCCCTTCCACTAACCATTGCCAGAATCGTAATCGCTGGGTTTCATCGCTTATTTTGCTCTTTATCTTATCGCGGTAGCCACCTAAAAGATCCGCAAATCGGCCCAAATTTGCTGGCAGTGACTGTTCAAGCTGGCGCCTGATTTGGCGCCCTAGCACTGGCGCTTTTGCTGCGGTAGAAATAGCGATGGTGATTGGCGATCGATCCACGATAGCAGGTGTAGTAATACTGCAGAGTTCTGGCTGATCGACCACATTTAATGGAATATTCAGCTGCTGACAAAGTTTTGCTATGTCTTCATGTAATACTGGGCTATCTGTTGCCGCGATAACAAATACGCTACTGGCCAGTAGATGCTGATCACTCTCACTATTAAAAGGACGTTCATGGTAAGTGACCTGAGACGAATGCTCATTGACTAGCTCACGAGTTTCGCGGTGTAAATCAGGTGAGATTAAATCAATGACAACGGGCGTTTTTAATAGCAGGCGTAGTTTGCGGGCAGCGACTGCGCCGCCGCCGACTAATAAACATCGACGGCCACGCATATCGTGATAAAGAGGAAAGTAATCCATTTTAGCTGCAGCTTTAAGAGGCTGAAATTCGCTCCAGGCCACCGCAATAATTGCGTAAGGCTTCAGGCACGGTAATGGTGCCATCTTCGTTTTGATAGTTTTCCATAATAGCCAACAAGGTTCGACCAATCGCCAAGCCAGAACCGTTTAAGGTATGTAATAACTGCGGTTTACCATCAGCATTACGGAAACGAGCCTTCATGCGACGAGCCTGGAAATCGTTAAACAAGCTGCAAGATGAAATCTCACGGTATTTCTCTTGGCTAGGTACCCACACTTCCAAATCATAAGTCTTCGCCGCCGAAAAGCCGATGTCACCGCCGCAGAGAATCACCTTGCGATAAGGCAGGCCGAGTTTTTGCAAGATCGCTTCAGCATGGCCTGTTAACTCTTCCAGTGCCTGCTCTGACTGTTCTGGTGTTGTGAACTGTACTAGCTCTACCTTCTCAAACTGGTGTTGACGAATCATGCCGCGAGTGTCGCGCCCATGACTGCCCGCTTCACTTCGAAAACACGGGGTGTGACAAGTGAGGCGAATCGGCAATTGCGCGGCATCGGAAACAATTTCATCTCGATAAACATTCGTTACCGGAACTTCCGCCGTTGGGATCAGATAGAATTCGCGCTCATCGCGTAGTTTAAACAGATCTTCTTCAAACTTAGGCAGCTGGCCAGTTCCGTATAAAGATTCTTTGTTAACAATAAACGGGACTTGAATCTCTTCGTAGCCATGTTCGTTAATGTGCACATCCAGCATGAATTGAATCAATGCACGGTGTAAACGCGCCACACCGCCACGTAACACAGCGAAACGTGAACCGGTAAGCTTGCTGGCGGTTTCAAAATCTAGGCCACCAAGCTCTGCACCTAGGTCAACATGATCTTTTACCTCAAAGTCAAAGCTACGTGGCTCACCCCAACGGGAAACCTCGACATTATCATCTTCATCGTTACCTTCGGGCACACTGTCATGAGGGATATTAGGTACACCGCTTAAAAGCTCATCAGTCTTAGCCTGAACCTGATGAAGTTGCTGCTCAGCTTCGTGCAATGAGCCCTTAAGATCTTCAACTTCTTTTAATAAAGGCGCTATGTCTTGGCCCTGTGCTTTAGCCTTACCAATATTTTTGGATTTGCTATTTCGCTCTTGCTGCAAGGACTCAGTTTTTACCTGAATCTCTTTACGCTCTTCTTCTAGGGCTTGGATGGTTGCCACATCCAACTGGTAACCACGTTTCGTTAATGCCTCTGCCACCTGCTCGGCTTGTGTACGAACGACTTTCGGGTCCAACATAATATCAACCTTCTTACGATCACTATTGCGATCAAACTTTCTTTTAAATCCATATTATTTAACAATACTAGAAGTATTGTTAAACAACGTTTCTAAACTACTCTCATAGCTAGCTGTGCACCCACAAAGACACACAGCAGGCTTCCCAATACATTCAACAGAACATAACTTATCGCTAAGCCATGATCTTGATTTTGCCAGAGACTTAAAGCCTCTAAGGAAAACGTAGAAAAGGTGGTAAACGCGCCTAAAAAGCCCGCCATCAGCACATTACGCCACTGGGGGTTAAACCACTGCTCTTCTACGATCAGTACATATAAAAAACCCATTAATGCTGAGCCTAAAAGATTTACGAATATCGTCGCCAAAGGTAATCGACCGGCTACCGGCATTAACCAATAATTGGCAACGGCATAACGACATAAAGCGCCTAAGCTACCGCCTGCTGCTACCGCTACCCACTGACTGATCATATTCCTAAAAGCACTCAATTAATCATTTAAGCTTGCGCGCATTGTTTTACAACGGCTTTCACTGTTGCTTTAGTCCTGCTGCTCGGCCCAATAGGCTTCATCACGCTCGCGTAGGCGCTGGAGCTTTTGGGCAATTTTAATCTCTAAACCCCGATTTACCGGCTCATAGTATCGACTAGCGGCCATTTCTTCAGGTAAATACTGCTCTCCTGCTGCATAACCATCTTCTTCGTTATGGGCATAACGGTATTCGGCACCGTAATCCATATCCTTCATCATGCTGGTTGGCGCATTGCGCAAATGCATAGGGACGTCATAACTGGGTGAGCTGGCCACATCGGCGCGGGCGCGCTTGTAGGCATTATACACGGCATTGCTTTTTGGTGCTGCGGCTAAATACACAATGGCCTGAGCTATAGCCAACTCCCCTTCTGGGCTTCCCAAGCGCTCTTGCACCTCCCAAGCATCTAAAGCTAATCGCAAGCCTCTTGGATCGGCATTGCCGATATCTTCAGAGGCCATACGCACCACACGGCGTGCGATATACAGAGGGTCGCAACCACCATCGAGCATTCTAGCGAACCAATACAAGGAGCCGTCAACACTGGAGCCCCGCACCGACTTGTGTAAGGCAGAGATCTGCTCATAAAACAAATCACCGCCCTTATCAAAGCGTCGGGCCTCATTGAGCAACACTTGTTCCAGCACCGATTGATCAATTATCAGCCCAGCTTCCGATTCCAAGGCAATATCGCTAGCAATCTCTAAAAGGTTTAGGGCACGGCGCACATCACCATCAGCGGCTTGCGCCAGTGTCATCAGCTGCTCTTCAGCGATGGAGATATTGAGCTTAGCTAAGCCTCTTGCCTCATCGCTCAATGCGCGACTGAGAGCTTGGAAGATTTCTTCAGGCGCAAGGCTTTTGAGAACATATACCCGACTTCTCGATAGTAGAGCGTTGTTTAACTCAAAAGATGGGTTTTCAGTGGTAGCACCAATAAAGATGACCGTACCATCTTCTACAAAAGGCAGAAAAGCATCTTGCTGGGCTTTGTTGAAGCGGTGTACTTCGTCGACAAAAAGAATGGTTTTACGGCCGGAACTAGCCGCCACTTGCTTGGCCTTTTCTATGGCATTGCGAATATCTTTGACGCCAGCCAAAACCGCCGACAAGGTTTCAAAGTGTGCGTCATTCAGCTCGGCCAGCATTTTGGCCAAAGTAGTCTTGCCGACACCAGGCGGTCCCCACAAGACCATGGAGTGGAGATTGTTACGCTCTATAGCTTCTCTAATAGGTTTTCCAGGCGCCAGCAAATGGCCCTGACCCACATAATCATCCAAGCACAGCGGGCGCATTCGCGCCGCCAAAGGCCCATAAGCCTCCTGATCACGAGAGAATAGATCATCCTTCATCGATAATATCGGTACCTTGTGGCGCCTCGAATTCAAATACTGCGGGGTCTATAGCTTGATTAACATCGATATCCAAGAGTCGAATTTCAGTCTTCTGACCAAGACTGTCTAACACGCTTATTTCTACCGGCACTTCAGCTACAAACTTAATATCCATACTGACAAAGTTGCTCGATACAGATTTAGGCAGCAATCGAAATGTATCCTCGCTTTTACTGACCTGATACGCCTCGGCAATGGATAAATCAGGGCTACTCAGTATAAATAGCGGTGTTTGTTTTTCCGAATCTGTCAAACGACGGCGATTCAGCTGCTCCAAATCTGGGTCATATAGTAGCAAGGAGTCTTTATCGCCAATAAGCAGCTGGGCGAAAGGCTCTTTGGTTTCCCAGCGGTATTGCCCATTTTTACTTAGGGCAAAATCCCCGGCGCTTTCCTGTAACAATTCACCATCATCAGCCATCAAAGTTTGCTGAAATTTACCCTGCAAACTGCTAATGGCTCGCAGGCGGTCGGCGAGCTCATCAGCTGGATTAGTGTTCGACAAACTTTCTCCAGCGGTGGTCGTACTCAAAAAGAAAAGGCTGAATAAAAAAGCAATGATTACGGCAAATTGTTTGTTCATTGTTATCTTCCAAGCGTCTTAATAAGTCGCTCTATTGTCAGTAACTTTGGTTAACGAGACATGAATCATAAATTCATGTCCTTAGTGCTTTGGTGGAGGCGGAGCCAATACCTCGCGACTGCCATTATGCCCTGCAGCACTAATAACCCCCGCAGCCTCCATGGTTTCGATCAGTCGCGCTGCACGGTTATAGCCAATGCGTAATTTACGCTGAACCGAAGAGATAGAAGCTTTGCGCGACTCAGTGACAAAAGCTACCGCTTCATCATACAAGGCATCGGACTCATCTGCGCCGCCCTCTTCGCCTTCGGTGGCTAAGCCAGGAACCGGAATTTCATTCGTGCTTTCATCCACAACACCGTCGATATAAGCAGGCTCACCACGGCGCTTCCAATCCGATACAATTTTATGCACTTCATGATCATCGACAAACGCCCCATGCACACGCGTAGGAACGCTCGTGCCCGGTGGCAAGTACAACATATCACCATGACCCAAAAGCTGCTCTGCACCGCCTTGATCAAGAATGGTACGTGAATCGATCTTCGAAGATACCTGGAAGGCCATGCGAGAAGGAACGTTAGCTTTAATCAATCCAGTAATAACATCAACAGATGGTCGCTGTGTTGCCAGGACCAGATGAATACCGGCGGCACGTGCTTTCTGCGCAATACGCGCAATCAATTGCTCAACCTTTTTACCAACGATCATCATCATGTCAGCAAATTCATCGATCACAATTACAATCGCTGGCAAAGGCTCAAGCGTGGGAGCTGGGGCCTGTTCATGGCCAGCTTCAAAATTCTCTTCAGGTACCCACAGTGGATCTGGCATCGGCTCACCCGCTTTAATGGCTTCTTCAACTTTGCGATTAAAGCCTGCCAGGTTTCTAACACCAACGGCAGCCATTAGTTTATAACGGCGCTCCATTTCACCAACACTCCAACGTAAACCATTGGAGGCATCGTTCATATCGGTAATAACGGGAGTCAACAAATGCGGGATACCTTCATAAATTGAAAGCTCCAACATCTTAGGGTCGACCAAGATTAAGCGAACCTCTTTGGGGGTAGATTTGTAAAGCAAACTCAATAGCATTACGTTTACACCCACCGATTTACCAGAACCGGTTGTACCCGCTACCAGCAAGTGAGGCATTTTAGCGATGTCGGCCACCACCGCCTGACCTGAAATATCATGACCAAGCGCAACCGTTAAAGGTGAACGAGAATCTTCATAGGCAGGCGCTTCTAGCACTTCTCGCAAACGAACCATTTCTCGATGCTCATTGGGTATTTCGATACCCACTACGGATTTGCCTGGAATAACTTCGACGACTCGCACACTGATAACCGCCAAAGAACGAGCCAGGTCTTTAGCCAAATTGGTAATGCGGCTGGCTTTCACACCAGGTGCAGGTTGTAATTCAAAGCGAGTAACTACTGGCCCAGGTAAAACCGAAACTACCTCGGCAACAATATTAAAATCTTTCAGTTTTAGCTCAAGCAAACGCGACAAGGCTTCTAAGTTTTCTTTTGAATAACCCTTGTCACTTTGCGGATCAGCTGGGTCTAATAGATTGAGAGGTGGAAGCTCGCCACTGACAGGGGCATCGAATAGTGGCACCTGCCGTTCTTTTTCTACACGCTTGCTGACAGGCTTAGCTTTTTTAACGGGCTCGCTAATAATAGGCGGAACTCTCTCCGCTTCCACTTTAATGCTTTCAGCCACCGCTTGGCGTCTTTTTTCAACAACCTCTTCAACCTGTTGTTGCTGAATTCGGTTTTCCTGCCAGTGCTGATATTTTTCCTGAGCTCTGCGATAGGCTTTTATGGTTAAACGTCCAGTTTCATCCATAACCCCTAGCCATGAAATATCGGCATAAATGGTCATACCAAAAAGAAAAATCGCCACCATTAGCAAAGTAGCACCGACAAAACCAAAAGCTGCTAGGGCTGATCCAGAAACAGAAGCACCTAGTATCCCACCATTAGAAAATGGCAAAGCCGATAATTCCGATGCAAAGTTCAGTGCAGCGATGCCAGTTCCACCGGCCATTACCAAAGCCAAGCCCACACTGCGCAGTGCTAACAACACCCAGTCAAAGTTACGCTGTTTGTCTTTAAGAATTTTCCAAATGCGGTATAAGAGCAGCATCGGGAAGACGTAAGCGATATATCCAAACAAGGTGAAAAACACATCCGCCAACCAAGCACCTGTTGGGCCACCAGTATTGCTGATTTCATCACCAAGCCCGGTGCGAGACCAACCTGGATCGGCTGGGCTATAGGAAAACAAGGACAGTAACAAAAAGGCACAAAGCAAAATCAGCCCGATTAAAGCGCCTTCTCTTAACAGTCTAAATAAACGCTGCTGAGCATCAATTGCATCATTGCTGGAATTTTGATCACTACGCTGTGCGGCTTTTGTCAAAACGGTCTTCCAATAGTTAAATCCAAAGCAGGATTGTATATTTGAACAGTAGTTTATGGAAGCCACCCAACATTAAGCGAGTAGAAGCTTAATCCGCCACAAAGCACTACTTTAGATAGCGCCATACTATCTTTATGATTTGCGATTTCTATTTGGCCTTCCTTCCCTTAAGCCGCTATGATTAGCGCTTTTTACTCAGCGCCAATTTGGCCTGATCACCCGTTTCAGATTTAGGATGCAGCATGAGCGATATTCAACACCATAAATTGATCATTTTAGGTTCAGGTCCTGCCGGCTATACGGCCGCTATTTATGCAGCCCGCGCCAATCTAAACCCAGTTGTGATCACTGGCATGCAGCAAGGTGGCCAATTAACAACCACCACTGAAGTGGAGAACTGGCCAGGTGGCATTGCCGAACTACAAGGCCCGGATTTAATGGTGCAAATGCAGCAGCACGCCGAGCGTTTTGATACCGAAATTATCTTTGACCACATTCATGAGACCCAGCTCGATCAGCGCCCATTCATTCTGAAAGGCACCAATACTTACAGTTGTGACGCATTAATCATTTCAACTGGCGCATCGGCCCAGTACCTAGGCCTAGATTCTGAGCAAACCTTTATGGGGCGTGGCGTGAGCGCTTGTGCAACCTGTGACGGATTCTTTTACCGCGACCAGAAGGTAGCGGTTGTCGGTGGCGGTAATACCGCTGTCGAAGAGGCCCTCTACCTTTCCAATATTGCCAAGGAAGTTGTCCTGATTCACCGTCGCGACAGCTTGCGCAGCGAGAAGATCTTGCAGGACCGCCTATTGGAAAAAGCTAAAAATGGGAACGTTACCTTAATGTGGAATCACACCCTCGAAGAAGTGCTGGGTGATGATAGTGGCGTGACCGGCCTTAGACTCAAGAGCACTACTGACGAGCAAGAGCAGAATATCGATGTCGCTGGCGTATTCATTGCCATCGGCCACAAGCCAAACACCGACATTTTTGAAGGCCAGCTAGACATGGCAGGCGGCTACATCAAGGTGCAAAGTGGCTTGACGGGTAATGCCACCCAAACCTCTATTCCTGGCGTATTCGCTGCCGGTGATGTGGCAGACCACATTTATCGCCAAGCAGTGACCTCGGCCGGCTCTGGCTGTATGGCTGCGCTAGACGCCGAACGCTACTTGGACGAGCAATAATCCAACAGTGATCGAGCTTCCTTGGCTGCTGCCCGGCAGCAGCCAGTTCCCCCCTACCAGCCAAGCACTTGAAGACCCCAACGGCTTGTTAGCCGCTGGCGGCGAACTGGACCCAGACACTCTCTTAGCGGCTTACCGGCAAGGTATCTTCCCTTGGTTCGACGATAGCCAGCCTATTCTATGGTGGTCCCCCTCACCTAGAGCCGTCATCATTCCTGGCGAAGAACATATTTCGCGAAGCTTACGTAAGCATATCCGCCGAAGCGGACAGGAGATACGTTTTAATACCGCATTTAGTGAAGTTATGGAGCATTGCGCTGCCCCACGGGCCGAAGACGAAGGCACCTGGATTACCGAAGAGATGCTTGATGCCTATCTACAATTACATGAGCTGGGCCATGCCCACAGTGTCGAGACCTGGCACGAAGGCAGCTTGGTTGGCGGTCTATATGGATTGCGTATTGGTTCGGTGTTTTTTGGTGAATCGATGTTTAGCCGGCAAAGTAACGCCTCTAAGTTTGCTTTTGCCAGTCTGTGCCAGATATCAAAGGCCATGGGCATCGAGCTAATTGATTGCCAGGTCAGCAACTCACACCTCGAGAGCTTAGGTAGCGTGGAACTCGAACGTAGCGATTTTGAAACCCGCTTGGCCACGCTAGTTAACCGCCCGACAAGCTCAGATTTCCCCAAGGGCCTCCACTTGTCCGAATTTTGACACTTTTACCAAACAGAGTGACGAACTGTCAGATTCTTGGTTGGGTTGACCGCAGCACTGTGGTTAAATGAGGGCAAGTTTGAGGTTAACAAAGCTTTATGTCAGAGATACGCTTATACGCCACACCACCGCATCAATGCAGTTATTTGCAGGATAAAACCGCGACTACTGTTTTTGTAGACCCTGATGCAACCTTAGATGTGGACTCTTATCAACGTCTATCAGAATTCGGCTTTCGACGCAGTGGCAACCACTTTTACCGCCCCAACTGTGACGACTGCCAGGCCTGCGTCTCTGTGCGTATACCCGTACACCAATTTACCCCTAATCGAGGTCAGAAACGTTGCCTAAAGCGCAATAGCGACCTAAGCATGAAGGTTCTTAATCGCCTCAGTCTAGAGCGTCACTACCCTCTTTATCAGCGTTACATAGAGCAGCGCCACAGAGGTGGCGATATGTATCCTCCATCACGCTCACAATTTGTTAGTTTTCTGGCCAGCGGACACCCCAGTACTCGCTTCTACGAGTTCAGCGACTCAAGTGGCAAGGTTGTTGCTGTAGCGGTTAGCGACGAGCTGGATGACCATATTTCTGCGGTATACACTTTTTTCGACCCAGAGCTAGAGCAACGTAGCCTTGGTCGATTCTGCATCCTTAGCCAAATCGAGCGCTGCAAAGAGTTAGGCCTACGCTACTTATACCTCGGCTATTGGGTAGAGGATTGTAGAAAAATGAACTACAAAACCGATTACCAGCCCCTAGAATTACTCGACGAAGATGGCTGGCAAGCGTTAAATCTTGACGAATAGCCCCTTAAACTCAATAAGCTCTTGGATAATCCCGCGTTTTAGTGCAAAATGCCGCCTTCTTTTTTAGGGGCTCTTGCCTACTAGCCCATCGTTTGAAGAGATCGAGGAAAAGGCCGAATGGCAAAAGAAGACAATATTGAGTTAGAAGGTACCGTCATTGATACCCTGCCCAACACCACCTTTCGTGTTGAGCTAGAAAACGGGCACGTGGTTACCGCACATATTTCAGGTAAAATGCGTAAAAACTACATCCGCATTTTGACCGGCGATAAGGTAAAAGTTGAACTTACCCCATACGATTTAAGCAAAGGCCGTATTACCTACCGAGCTCGCTAATCGAACGCCCATAAAAAACTCCAGCCTTCCAGCTGGAGTTTTTTTATGGGCGTAATTTTTAAAACATTGAGTAACGTTACGCTCGATTAAAGCGCACAATCAATAAAAATTAAAGCCGGAAGCAAAAACAATGCAGCCCAGCTTTATATTTCTCAATCAGATTTACTCACTGACCTCTTGCACTCGCTCTTCTTCCAAGCGTACTTTTAACTGACCGCCATCCACCTCAAGATAGGCTGTACCCCCAGCTTGAGACAGACCGCCAAACAAAATCGCTTCGGCCAAAGGCTTTTTAACTTTTTCACGGATCAATCTCGCCATTGGGCGAGCACCCATTTTTTCGTCGTAGCCGTTTTCAGCCAACCACTGACGAGCCTCTTCACTCGCTTCTAACTGAACTCGCTTTTCATCCAACTGAACCTGAAGCTCGACCAGAAACTTATCGACCACAGTTTTGATAACCTCTAGAGTCAAGGCACCAAACTGAATAATAGAATCCAAACGGTTTCTAAACTCTGGAGTGAACAGCTTCTTAATGGCTTCCATACCATCAGTCGTATGGTCCTGCTTGGTAAAGCCCATAGAGGCTCTACCCATATCTTCGGCACCGGCGTTGGTAGTCATGATCAAAATAACATTTCTAAAATCAGCCTTGCGGCCATTGTTATCTGTCAAGGTACCGTGATCCATAACCTGTAACAGCAGGTTAAAGACTTCTGGGTGTGCTTTTTCGATTTCATCAAGCAGTACAACACTGTGCGGATTCTTGGTCACAGCCTCTGTTAACAAACCACCCTGGTCAAAACCGACATACCCAGGAGGAGCACCAATCAAACGCGAGACGGTATGACGCTCCATATATTCCGACATATCAAAACGAATCAGTTCAACTCCCATCGCCATTGATAACTGGCGGCACAATTCTGTTTTACCAACACCAGTTGGACCAGCAAATAAGAAGGAGCCAATCGGCTTATCCGGAGTACCTAAGCCCGCTCGCGAAAGCTTAATCGCCGTAGCCAAATCCATAATAGCTTCATCTTGACCAAAGACAGTAAGCTTAAGATTCTTTTCCAGTTCCTGAAGCTGAGCTTTATCGGATGTTGAAATGGTTTTGGGAGGTACCCGCGCAATTTTAGCGATAACAGATTCAATATCTCCGACGCCAATTAATTTTTTGCGCTTACTTTCAGGCTGTAACTGTTGAAATGCACCTGCCTCATCCACTACATCAATGGCTTTATCAGGCATGAATTTATCTGAGATATATCGCGCAGCTAACTTAGAAGCGGTGAACAAAGCTTTATCAGAATAGCGCAGACCATGATGCTCCTCAAAGCTCGGCTTTAAACCTTTGAGAATTTTATAAGTCTCATCAATCGACGGCTCGTTCACATCAACTTTTTGGAAGCGTCTAGATAGAGCACGATCTTTTTCAAAGATGCCTCGATACTCGGTAAATGTTGTGGAGCCCATGCAACGCAACTCACCCGAGCTCAGTAAAGGTTTTAGTAAATTAGAAGCATCCATCACACCGCCTGAAGCCGCACCGGCGCCAATAATGGTATGAATTTCATCGATAAATAAAATCGCACCTTCACGTCGCTTAAGCTCAGCAAGCAAGCCTTTTAAACGCTTTTCAAAATCACCACGATATTTGGTCCCAGCCAACAAGGCGCCGAGATCCAAAGAATAAACAACACTATCGGCTAATACATCGGGTACTTCGCCATCGACAATGCGCTTCGCTAAACCTTCAGCAATTGCCGTTTTACCAACACCAGACTCACCGACAAGCAGAGGATTGTTTTTACGACGTCGAGAAAGAATTTGAGCCACACGCTCAAGCTCCTCAGCCCTACCGACTAACGGGTCGATTTTTCCAGCTTTAGCATGTTCATTAAGATTACTGGCGTAAGACTCTAATGGACTGCTAGCGGCGCCATCAGATTCACTTTCCTCTGAACTTTGTCCTTGTTCACTTTCCATGGATTGACCGGCCATTTTCGATATACCATGAGTGATATAGTTCACCACATCGATACGCGCAATATTTTGCTGCTTTAAATAGTAGACCGCCTGGCTTTCTTGCTCACTAAAAATGGCCACTAAAACATTGGCACCGGTAACCTCATCATTACCCGAAGACTGAACATGAAACACGGCTCGTTGTAATACACGCTGAAATCCGAGAGTTGGCTGCGTTTCTCGCTCTTCATCATTTTCTGGAATTAAAGGAGTCGTCGAGTCTACAAACTCGACAAGGTCTTTTTTAAGTGCTTCTAGGTCAGCACCACAAGCTCTAAGAACAGCCGCCGCAGACTCGTTATCGATAAGCGCCAGCAACAAGTGCTCTACCGTCATAAACTCATGGCGCTTGTTTCTAGCACCTTTAAAGGCGGTATTTAAGGTTGATTCTAATTCTTTACTAAGCATCACAATGCTCCATCAAAGTACAGCCTGAGTGCCAGCTAGGCTTGTAGCCATAACACTGACATTGTAAATACCCTTGCATTCCTATGAGTATCTTGCCCACTGCACCATTAAAAAGTAGCAAAACCCCTCAGTACCTCAGGTTAATTACCTAACAACCGAAGTAGCTTGGTTCTTTATTAAGTGGCAGTGTTATTTAACTGCCTTTATCTTCATTTTTTAATAAACCAAAAGTTCAATTTCGCCAATTGCATTCCAACTTAAGACAAACGGTCAACGCTTTCAACATTTGCTTAAGTAAAGTTTTGGCACCTACAATGCCACATTGCCAAAAGTAACTATAGAAATACTTAAGAGTTATCTTCCTCATCATCACCATCATCTGGCTCTATTTCACACCACAGAGGATGCTCATTATCCTGAGCAAACTGATTGACCTGCGCAGCTTTGGTTTCAGCAATATCCCTGGTATACACCCCGCAAACGGCACTGCCTTCAGTATGGACCTTTAACATCACACGCGTGGCACTTTCTGGATCAAGTCGGAAAAAATTACACAGCACTTCGACCACGAAATCCATGGGGGTATAGTCATCATTTAACATGATAACTTTATACATCGGCGGCTTTTTAAGTTTCGGTTTAGCCCTTTCTAATACCGTACCACCATTCCAGTGTAAATCATCGTCTGAATCTCGAGACGACAACTTAATATCTGGGTAAATTCTTTCACTCATAATAATTAATTACTTTCTTTAGACGTATTCCAACTAATATTTCTATTGTAACCCATCCTGCAGTTATATCCGATGCCAATTGTCTTGACTTCTCACACTCAATTGTTATAACTAGCCAAGAGTGGGGAGCGTATTTGTAATGGAATAACTTGAAGTTTAATTTAAAACTCAATAAGAAGTTTAAATTAATAGCATCATAATGAGCCCCACTCTTGAAACGGATGTTCAACACTTATTTATAATAAAACGACAGTTAAGGGAAATACGCCATGTCTACGGGTACCGTGAAATGGTTTAATAACGCCAAGGGTTATGGGTTTATTTTGCCGGACGAAGGTTCGGGTGATTTATTTGCACACTATTCAGCCATTGATATGGATGGGTATAGAACCTTGAAAGCTGGACAAGCGGTAACTTTTGATACCGCTAAAGGCGACAAAGGAATGCACGCTATCAATATACGATTAGCCGAATGCGATAAATCTAGCCAAAGTAAAACTGAACAAAATCTGCAGGAAGCTTAAACCAATGACCAGCTGGCGGCTGATGTTGCCAGCTTGTGTCTAGCTTGAGCCCAATCAAGTCCCTACTCCACAGCTGGGGGCATTCGTACACCCCTCATCCATCCACTAATGCAAGCCATCAAAACTCCGCCAATTCATTGAGCTTATCAGACTAAAAAGCGGAGCTCACGCTTTCTCCAGACACAAAAAAAGGGACCTAAGCCCCTTTTTCACGCCTTGCAACTAATCTTATAGCGCTGCTAAAGCATTATTAAACAGCTCACTAGGGCGCATTGCCGCGGAAGCCTTGTCATCATCCATACGGAAGTAGCCACCTAAGTCAATTTCAGTACCCTGAATGTCATTTAGCTGCGCTACGATAGCCGCCTCATTGTCAGACAAAGTCTTAGCTAAAGGTGCAAATGCAGCTTGCAGCTCGGCATCCTCAGTTTGCTCAGCCAAAGCTTGCGCCCAGTACATGCATAGGTAGAAATGGCTGCCACGGTTATCCAACTCTTTAACCTTACGAGATGGCGATTTATTCTCATCCAAGAATACGCCATTCGCCTTGTCTAAAGTATCAGCCAAAACCTGAGCTTTCTTCATGTCAAAAGCATGCGCCAAGTGGGCAAATGACTCGGATAAAGCCAAGAATTCACCCAAAGAATCCCAACGCAAGTGACCTTCCTCAACAAACTGCTGAACGTGCTTAGGGGCTGAACCGCCAGCACCAGTTTCAAACAAGCCACCCCCATTCATCAATGGCACGATAGAAAGCATTTTGGCACTAGTGCCAAGCTCTAGAATTGGGTACAGATCCGTTAGGTAGTCACGCAATACGTTACCTGTCACAGAAATAGTATCTTCACCGCGACGAATACGCTCCAAAGAGAACTTAGTTGCGTCAACTGGAGACATGATATGAATGGCCAGGCCATCGGTGTCATGCTCTTCTAGGTACTTATTGACCTTAGCAATCAAATTACTGTCATGAGCTCTGTTTTCATCCAACCAGAATACCGCTGGGCTGCCGCTAGCGCGAGCACGGTTAACAGCCAACTTAACCCAGTCACGAATCGGGGCATCTTTCACCTTACACATACGGAAGATGTCGCCCTGCTCTACTTCCTGCTCCATCAGGATGTTACCCTTAGGATCAACAACCATGATGCGGCCACGACCTGGCGCTAGGAAAGTTTTGTTGTGAGAGCCATATTCTTCAGCTTTCTTAGCCATCAAACCGACGTTTGAAACGCTACCCATAGTTGAAGGATCAAAAGCGCCATTGGCCTTACAATCTTCAATTACAGCCTGATAAACACCGGCATAACAGCGATCAGGGATAACCGCTTTAGTATCGTGCAACTCACCGTCAGGGCCCCACATCTTACCTGAGTCACGAATCATCGCAGGCATAGAAGCATCGACAATGATGTCGCTAGGTACATGCAGGTTAGTGATACCCTTGTCAGAATTCACCATAGCCAATTCTGGACGATTCTTGTACAAAGCTTCGATATCAGCTCGAATAGCTTCTTGCTGATGAGGACGCAAGTCTTTGATCTTGTTGTAAAGGTCACCAATACCGTTATTTGGATCTACACCCAAGTTCTCCAACAAAGTTTCATATTTATCAAAGACCGGCTGATAAAACTCATGAACCATATGGCCGAACATTATTGGGTCAGAAACCTTCATCATGGTTGCTTTAAGGTGCAAAGACAGCAGAATCTCATCCTGCTTAGCTTCCTCAATCTGGCCAGCCAAGAAAGCACGCAAAGCTTGGCGATTCATAACCGCACAGTCTAAAACCTCACCCACCAAAACTGGAGTCTTCTTACGCAAGACTTTAACAATGCCATCATCACCAACATACTTGATGACAACATTACCTTTAAATTCAGACACATGGGACTTTTCGCTGCCGTAGAAGTCACCGTGACTCATATGGGCAACGTGAGATTTTGAATCGGCGGTCCACTTACCCATGCGATGACTGTTCTTTTTAGCATATGCCTTAACAGACGCTGCCGCACGGCGGTCAGAGTTACCTTCACGCAGTACAGGGTTTACCGCACTACCTTTTACCTTGTCGTATAAAGACTTAATCTTTTCCTGCTCAGCATCTGCCGGCTCTTCAGGGTAGTCCGGTAATGGGTAACCCTTAACCTGAAGCTCTTTAATAGCCGCAGTTAGCTGTGGAATAGATGCCGAAATATTAGGCAGCTTTACAATATTGGCCTCAGCAGTTTCAGCTAGATCGCCCAGCTCCGCCAAGGCATCGTTTTGGCGCAATTTCGCAGGTAGGTAATCTGACATGGTAGCAATGATGCGACCAGCCAGTGAAATGTCGCGAGTTTCTACTTCTACGCCAGCCTTTTCTGCGAAAGCCTGTACGATAGGTAGAAGGGAATAAGTCGCCAACGCAGGCGCCTCATCAGTAAGGGTGTAGATAATTTTAGGTGTTTCGGACATTGTATCTCCCTAGCGTCCTTATATAGCTGGTGTCGATTCTTGGTAAAAATTCACTTGCTGAGCAAGGCCACCAACCGCTGGACATTGAGTATTGCTTTATGGGTGAGCGATTTTTGCGGGCGCGATAATAACACCGGACAGCTCTCAGGTATAGGTGGTAAAATTACAACAATAGTCTAAATAAGCGATTCCATGGCACAAATCATCCTATTTAATAAACCCTATAACGTCCTAAGTCAGTTTACTGATAAGGATCAACGCCCCACCCTAATGGAGCATTTAGCCGACTTTAAAGGCTTCTATCCCGCTGGGCGACTGGACCGCGACTCAGAAGGCCTACTGTTACTCACCGACGATGGCCAACTACAACACCGCATTAGCCACCCCAAGCAAAAACTGGAAAAGACCTACTGGGTGCAGGTTGAAGGCATGCCTACCCAAGAGCAGCTGCAACGGCTGCGAGATGGCGTCATCCTCAATGACGGACCCACACGGCCTGCCAAAATTAAAGCCATCGCTGAACCAAAAGGCTTATGGCCCAGAACACCACCGATTCGAGAGCGTAAAGGCCAGCCAACTCAATGGCTTGAGATTAGCATTAGTGAAGGTCGAAACCGTCAAGTCAGACGCATGACGGCTGCGATTGGGCACCCTACACTGCGCTTAGTTCGCTCTGCCATCGGTCACTGGAAACTGTCGGATTTACAACCTGGTCAATACCAGATCGATCAGGTTCATTTACCCAAACCCGACGATAACGCTAAGCGCAAGGCAAGCCCTCGCACAGCCAACAGAAACAATGGCCGCAGCAACACAAGACAGCAAGCCAAAAACAAACGCCAAAGCAGCAAAAAGCGTTGAAGCCTGATTCGATTCAATAGAGTATTAGATCAAAGGCCAATGCTTGCCGAATCATTTTGTCAAAAAACTACAAAAATTTTAAATATGAGCGCAAACGCACCACACTGCACTGTAGCAACAGTGGTAGAAAGACAACAACGTTATCTACTGGTACTCGAAGAGCGCAATGGACGCCTGCTGTACAACCAGCCGGCCGGTCACTTAGAGGCTGGCGAGTCACTCATTGAAGCCGCGCAACGGGAAACATTGGAAGAAACCGCTTGGAATGTCCAAATAAAATCCTACCTTGGTGTAAGCCTATATCGCGCACCGAGTAACGGCGTCACCTATGTACGCCATAGTTTTGCAGCTCGTGCTATGGGCTTTAACCCCGAGCTCAGCCTTGACCAAGGTATAGTCGAAGCCGTTTGGCTATCAATTGATGAAATTGAACAAATCAAAGACCAGCTCGCTAGCCCACTGGTTTATCGCGATATTCTGCAGTTTAGGGCAAATAAGCTCTACCCCCTTGAAATGGCCCAAACCTATATTGCCCCTTAATAAGCTGAAGTGTCTGCAGGCAAAGTGTATGCAGGTAATAGTAAAGGCATGTAAGGGCCAACCCTTCAGTTGGACAGTCAGCTTGCGCAACAGTAGAATGCGCCCCCCTATTTGAAAGATGTCACTTGTCATACAGCAGCCTCCCATGAGCCCAAACAGCAAGCCCAACGCCCAAACCAAAGTCATAGTCGGCATGTCCGGCGGTGTAGACTCCTCTGTCTCAGCCCTTTTGTTGATCCAGGCCGGTTACCAAGTTGAAGGCTTGTTTATGAAAAATTGGGACGAAGACGATGGTAGCGAATACTGTACGGCGAAGGACGATCTAGCCGACGCCGAAGCGGTCTGTAATAAGCTCGGCATCAAGCTACACAGCGCCAACTTTGCCGCCGAATACTGGGACAATGTATTTGAGCACTTTTTAGCGGAATACAAGGCCGGACGAACCCCAAACCCCGACATACTCTGCAACCGCGAAATTAAGTTCAAAGTCTTTCTAGACTATGCCGAGCTGCTTGGTGCGGATTACATTGCCACCGGTCATTATGTGAAGCGTGTAGACCAGAACGATCGAACCTATTTAGCGAAAGGCCTAGACAACAACAAAGACCAAAGCTATTTTTTGCACGCAGTGAGCGAGGCTGAGTTTGCCAAGTCATTATTCCCTGTTGGCGAGCTAGAAAAGCCCGAGGTTAGAGCGCTAGCTGAAGAACACGGCCTCGTTACCCACAACAAGAAAGACAGTACCGGCATCTGTTTTATTGGTGAGCGCCGCTTTAAGGACTTCCTCGCCCAGTACCTCCCTGCCCAACCAGGTGTTATCGAAGATCTCGATGGTAATGAGCTGGGTCAGCACAGCGGTTTGATGTATCACACCATTGGCCAGCGCCAAGGCTTAGGCATTGGCGGCGTAAAAGGTCAAGCTGAAGCGCCTTGGTATGTCGTCGACAAAGACTTGGAAAGAAATGTTCTTCTGGTTGCCCAAGGAAGTGACCACCCTCGCCTATACAAACACTCTCTAAAAGCGAGCCAGTGCCACTGGATAGGCGACAACCCTTGCGCTAATGGTGCCACCTTCCACGGGCAAGCCAAAATACGCTATCGCCAAGCTGACCAAGAGTGCTGGGTAAAAGCCGGTGCCGACGGCGAGTTGTTGGTTAATTTTGCAGAGCCTCAACGTGCTGTAACTCCTGGGCAATCCATCGTGTTTTACCAAGGTGAAGTATGCCTTGGCGGAGCGGTAATCGATCAAGCCTTTGATCACCCCTATAGCGAGCTTGAACAAGCGGCCAACTGAGTTTCTAGATTTCTATGGCAAAGAATTGGCAAGATGTAAGCCTAGCGCTGGCCGGAGTATTTCAAAGTACCGCCCTCGTTGACCAAATCGCCCGCAGTGGCTATGTACCAAGCGCGCCCTATCAATGCGCCATTGCTAGCTTATTTGAGCAGAACCCTCGTAGCACCGAAGCAGTCTATGGAGGCCCCCAAGGCTTGGACATGGGGCTTCGAATCATGGCACAACTGTTAGACAATAGGCCTGATAAAGAGCACCCCAATACCATGCGCTACGTCATGGGCGTGCTCCACCTGCAGAAAAAGCTCAGCAAAGATACAGACTCATTGAGCTTCATTGCCGAACGCTTAGCACAAAGCCAGCGCCAAGCAGAGCATTTTGACAATGTTACCCACGATAGCGTTATTGCCAATATCGCCAGCGCTTACAGTGAAAGCATCAGTCGCTATAAGTTTCGGATTCAGGTGATGGGAGACGCCAGCTACCTGCAGCAGCAACGAATCGCTGAACAAGTTAGAGCGCTATTACTGGCTGCCATTCGCAGTGCCACACTATGGCGCCAAGTAGGCGGCAGCCGGCTAGATATCCTTTTTCACCGTAAGCGTTTATTGCGAGCCGCTGAGAACTGGCTGCAAGAAATCAATTAAAGCAACGACGTTTACCCTCTAGAACGACGAAACCATTAAATTCAGGCGGCATTTCAGGTAGAATGCCGCAGCTTAAATTATCGGTCTAGGCCCGCCCATAAAGAGCCCAGAGCTAATGTCTAGCTTATGCCTTGACCCCAACCTTGCCAGAAAACTGTGAGCCCCTGCTATGAGCCTTACCTCTCTGAATGCTGTATCCCCTATTGATGGTCGTTACGGCAGCAAAACCAGCGATTATCGCAATATTTTCAGCGAATTCGGTCTAATCCATGCCCGTGTGGAAGTTGAAGTACGCTGGCTGCAACGTTTATCAGAGCATCCACAAATTCCCGAAGTGAAACCCTTCAGTGAGGCCAGCAACGCCCTGCTTAATAGCTTGGTAAGCGACTTTAACGAGGAGCATGCTGCTCGTATTAAAGAGATTGAGCGCACCACCAACCATGATGTAAAAGCTGTTGAATACTTCATTAAAGAACAGTTCAGCGGTAATGATGAGCTGCTAGCGATCAATGAATTTGTGCATTTCGCCTGTACCTCAGAGGACATTAACAATCTCTCTCACGCACTAATGCTCAAACAAGGCCGCGAGGTTTTAGTACAGCAGATGCAAGAGATTTATGATGGCATCGCACAAATGGCAAAAGATTTTGCCAGCGTACCGATGCTATCGCGCACCCACGGCCAAACCGCCTCACCAACCACAGTTGGCAAGGAGATGGCTAACGTAGCAGCTCGCCTTGGCCGTCAAATCCAGCAGGTTAAAGCAGTAGAATTGTTGGGTAAAATTAATGGTGCCGTAGGTAATTACAATGCCCACTTAAGCGCCTACCCTGATGTGGACTGGCAAGCAAACGCCCAAAGCTTTGTCGAAAGCTTAGGGCTTAGCTGGAACCCGTACACCACTCAAATTGAGCCACACGATTATATTGCCGAGCTGTTTGATGCAATCGCTCGCTACAACACCATTTTGCTTGACTTCGATCGCGACATCTGGGGCTATATTGCTTGGGGTTACTTTAAGCAAAAAACCATTGCTGGTGAAATTGGCTCTTCAACCATGCCCCACAAAGTAAACCCAATCGACTTCGAAAACTCTGAAGGTAATTTGGGCTTAGCCAATGCGGTCTTCCAACATCTGGCAGCCAAGCTTCCTGTTTCACGTTGGCAGCGCGATTTAACCGACTCTACCGTACTGCGCAATATGGGTGTTGGCTTCGCCTATAGCGCTATTGCTTATGCGTCCACCTTAAAAGGTATGGGCAAACTAGAGTTAAACACCGCACGCTTAGCTGAAGACTTAGACAATAGCTGGGAAGTATTAGCCGAGCCTATTCAAACCATCATGCGCCGCTATAACGTTGAAGGTGCCTATGAAAAGCTGAAGGATTTAACTCGCGGCCAAGCTATCAACCAAGACACCATTAAGGCTTTTGTAGAAACCCTTGATGTACCGGAAGAAGCAAAAGCGGCCATGCGAGAGCTAACGCCCAGCAACTATATCGGTAATGCCATAAGCCAAGCCGAAAACATTTAATCGCTTAGCAAACTATCAGACGGGCAAATAATGAGCCATAAACTCAGCCAGCTTGGCGATATTTCAGTAGAACAGTTTCTTAGTGAATACTGGCAACAAAAGCCTCTACTGATACGCCAGGCTTTGTCCGGCTTTGAAACCCCTCTTAGTCCAGATGAAATGGCCGGCCTCAGTCTTGAGGAAGAGATAGAGTCAAGGATTGTACTTGAGAGCCATCAAGACAAGCCTTGGCAATTGCTCAAAGGGCCTTTCGAAGAAACGCTTTACCAAGAGCTGCCAGATCGCAACTGGACACTGCTGCTGCAAGCCTTGGATTTGTACATTCCAGAACTCAAAGATTTACGCGAAAAATTTCAGTTTTTACCCGACTGGCGCCTCGATGACGTAATGGCAAGCTTTGCGGTTGATGGCGGCAGTGTTGGACCACATTACGATCATTACGACGTGTTTTTGTTGCAGGGCTATGGCAAACGTCATTGGCAAATCGGCCAAAGCTGCAATGAAGATTCCGCGCAACTTGCCGGAACCCCACTGAATATTTTGCAAGAATTTCAATGTCTAGAAAGTCATATCTTAGAGCCCGGCGATATTCTATATCTGCCGCCGAAAGTGGCACACTGGGGAATCGCCCAAGGAGATTGCATTACCTATTCGGTGGGTTTTCGGGCACCTAGCCAAGCACAGCTTATCGAAGAACATTTTCAATCACTGGCCGAGGGCTTCAGTGAGTTTCAACGCTATCAGGATCCAAGCATCAAAACTCGCCCACACAGTCACGAATTACTGGGTGAAGATATAAAACGCGTACAAGATATTTTGCTAGAACGCCTAAAAAGTTCTCCAGAAGAAATTGCCCAATGGTTTGGCCGCATGTTAAGCGAAACCAAATATTGCAATGAAGCCGGCCTAACTGAAACTCCGAGCGAGATGCCAGAGTACCTAGTTAAAGCCAGCGAAACGCGCTGTCTATTCTTCCGTAAGCAAGATGGTAGCGCCGAGCTTTTTGTTAACGGCGAACAGCTACACTGCCCTGTGCAAGTTGCTATAGATATCTGCGAACAAGATACACTTATCTGCCAAGACGTGATCAAACTGTTCGAAGAAGATGAAGCCGGGCTTAGCTTTATACAACAACTAATAAGCCTTGCTGCCTATAACGAAGATCAAGACGACTACTAAGCGGAACACTCCATGAGCATAAAAATATCGAAAGTTGATTGGGCCGATGCAGAAGCGCAGCTCATGGCAATACGTCGCGAGGTTTTTATCGACGAACAGGGCGTGCCAGAACAGGAAGAAATCGACCCAAAAGATCCGCAGTGCGTGCACTTTTTAGCGGTCAATGAAACAGGAAAAGCGGTAGGCACTTCTCGATTATTACCAGGCGGGCAAATTGGACGCATGGCAGTACTGCAATCAGAACGCGGCACAGGTCTAGGCGCAAAGCTACTATTAGCGGCCGTTGAATACGCCTTAGAAAAAAAATATACCGATATTTTCCTACACGCCCAGACACAAGCAATTGGTTTTTATGCGCGCTACGGCTTTGTTGCAGAAGGGCCGGAATTTATGGACGCGGGCATCCCGCACCGCAATATGGTTTATCAAAAAAACGATTGATACCTTTATCTTTTACTATTATCGATCAGCCTAGATGAGCTGATCGATAATTGCCCCAGCCTGTTCGTTCTTTTCTTTTTGCAGGGTAATCTGCACCTGCTGCAAAGTTTGCTGTTTGCTTTTTTCACTCACAACCTGAGCATAATCCGTATCGGAGAGGCGGCTTTTAGCGGCAGACAAATTAATATTACTGACCTCGTAATTATTAACCCTCGCCTCCAAGCCATTGCTCTGCGCCCCGAGATCCGAAGCTCTCTCCAATAAGCGACCTTGCAAATCATCGAGCGCTGTTAAATTATCTTCCACTGAACCTGATAAATTGAGCTCCGAAAGAAACGCTTCGGCCTCGGCACCGGTGCCAAAGCCCTGTGCCGCCAGATCATTAACGGTCTCAACGATATTATCTGCCTCGGGCTGCAAAGAGGCAGCATCGCTGGTGCCATTCCCGGCCTGCAATACCAGCTCGCGGGCACGCGCAACACCTTCGAGAGCGCCTTTTAAATAGCCCTCTGATATCTGATTGAGACCAATTTGATCGCCAAGATTTCGGCTAAGCACCGTATTCTCTCTTATCTGAGAGTCAAAACGGGTATCTTGAGCAAGGCCCGCCGCGTCATCAGCTGCAGAGTTAATGCGGCTTCCACTACTAAGCTGACGAAAGCTATCGTTCAGCTCGCGATTATTACTGCTAAAACTTGGAGAGAAACCACCAAAGTCATTGATTCCAGGCATCACAAAGCCCTCAAGCCTATTTACCTTAAAATTATGCGAAGACTTCTGCTGCAAATCCCTTTATTCAAGATGAAAGGTCGTAAATTCGCTAAGTGGCCGATTAAAGGCTGCTCAACTATAAGCTTGAAAACGCATTATTGACACGAGACCAACAAAGTTAATTCACTTGCCGCTAGCGTCAAAAAAACAACCCTAGAACTTCTGCTATTATGGCAACACCTTCTCTCAGGCAAGTAGGCTCAAACACTGTGAATAATCATGTTTGTCTCATCCGACGTTTTACAAGAGCATTCAAAAGAGTTTTTCTGGCAGCTGGCTGCGGAATAATGCTTGCCAGCCCTGCACTCTCAAACCCCAGCTTAAGCTGCCACTATTCACTCAGCCATTGGGATGACAATACTGCCAAACAAGCCCTGGAACAGTGGCCTACATCTTCTGGGCAATTCATCTTGGTGTTAAACGGTCAAGTTGATGCTCAACTCCCCCCACAACAATGCCAACAACTGCAACAATGGTTACATAAGCATGAAGCCCTATCGAGCAGCTACACCTTGAAGCTCTACTATGGAAAACACCCAAACAAGCAACAGAAGGCCGCGTCTCTAGTCAAGCACACTAAAACCAGCCAAAAAACTATAAGCACAGACAAAAACGAGGATCGATACAAGGACCTAAGTTTAGTCCTGAGCCCAGGCCAACAAATCCTTTTAAGCCCCCACAGCTGGCATCAATCTCCCAAGAGGCTATCACAGCAGACAATACATCCAAATAAAGCGCATATCGTTCAAAAGCATAATCAACTAAATACTAGAGGCAAAATAGCTACGCACAGAACAAGCTACAATGAGGAGCGCTCTGCCCTAAGTAAAAAACCTCCACAGCAAAACGAGCAATGGCTGGCCATCGAAACAGAGTTAAAGAGCCCAGTGAGTTTTGGTTTTACCCTATTTGCCAAGGAGGCTTCAAGCCCAACACTTAAAGTATCCCAGCACTACTGGGACGAGACTTCCCAGCAGTGGTTGGAACAATTTAAGAGATCTCAAAACATTAAGCTGAAACAGTGGTACAGCTTGGATCAGTTATTATTCAAATCAGATAGCCCCGCCAACAGCGAGCGAAAATTCAGCACCCAATCGAAATCCGAACATTCTCGTTATTTTATCTATATCGATAAACCATGATTGATAGCCTTTAGGCAATCGCCTTCTAGCCGCCAGCATTTGAACCTATAAATCAGACCTTATGATGCGTAGAGCTGCCTCATCGCGACCACTATTCAGTTAATATTGACTCAAAGTGATATTTTGCTTGGTGACTAATGCCAAAACGCGTATAATTTCGCCACTTTTTTGTATCCGCTTAGTATCGAAGATCCATTACATCCAATTATTAGATGTATCCCCTCTTCCCGACTTGGTTCCCGCCCCCTTGAGACGGTTTTCCTGAATGAGTGTGCATAAGCTGGGTACATTGGCGCCTTAAGAAACGCCACCCGTGCTCCTGCCTTGCCATTTACCCCACTAGATCGCAATCTAGTGCCGTGCTATTGCCGGAGTCTTTTACACCCAAACACCTGGAAACCAGAATGACCGATCAAGCTATCAGCTTTGCTGAATTAGGCCTACCCGATGCTATTGTTAAAGCCGTCGCTAAAGTTGGCTATGAACAAGCCTCACCTATCCAAGCCGCCAGTATCCCACCCCTACTTGAAGGCCGTGATATTTTAGGTATGGCGCAAACTGGCACCGGTAAAACGGCGGCGTTTGCTTTACCCTTGTTGAGCAAGCTCGATGTTAAAATAAAACACCCACAGTTACTGATATTGGCGCCAACCCGAGAGCTGGCGATTCAGGTTGCCGAAGCCTGTAGTCGCTATGCTGAAAATCTGAAAGGCTTCCATGTGCTGCCTATTTATGGTGGGCAAGATTACGGCAGCCAGCTGCGCCAATTAAAGCGTGGCGCCCAGGTAGTAGTAGGTACACCCGGTCGTGTTATGGACCATATGCGTCGTGGAACATTAAAGCTCGAAAACTTAAAGGCCCTCGTGCTGGATGAGGCCGATGAAATGCTTCGCATGGGCTTTATCGATGACGTAAACTGGATTTTGGATAACTGCCCAGAGGAAAAGCAAGTTGCACTCTTCTCGGCCACCATGCCAAAAGAAATCCAGCGCGTAACCGAGCAATACTTAAACAATCCTATTACGGTAAAAATCAAGGCCGAAACTGCAACCGTTGAGCGCATTGAGCAATCCTATATGCAAGTTCGCGGGCATGAAAAACTCGAGACCTTAACCCGCTTGCTTGAAGTCGAACCTTTTACCGGCGTAATTATTTTTGTGCGCACCAAAAACGCCACCGCAGAAGTTGCCGAAAAACTTGAAGCTCGCGGCTACGCCAGCGCTGCCCTCAATGGTGATATGAGCCAACAATTGCGTGAGCGCGCGATCAATCGCTTAAAACAGCAGAAATTGGATATCATTGTTGCTACCGATGTTGCAGCACGCGGTATTGACGTTGCCACGGTAAGCCACGTTATTAACTACGACATTCCATACGATAGCGAAGCTTATGTACACCGCATCGGCCGCACTGGCCGTGCCGGACGTAGCGGTAAAGCAGTACTGTTTATTACCGCCAAAGAAACTCGCATGCTGCGCACCATTGAACGTGCTATTGGCCAAAAAATTGATAAGCATCGCCTTCCTAGTTCTGCGGAAATTTCCCAGCAACGAATCGACCAGTTTAAAGAGCAAATACAAGCCGTTTTAGAAAATGAAACCTTGGATTTCTTTCAACAATTAGTCAGTGAATGCAGCGATCAATTTGAAAAGTCAGGCAGCGAAATCGCAGCAGCGCTTGCGTTTATGGCACAAAAAGATCGTCCATTGCAATTACCGGAAGAAAAACCGCGCCGCGAGCCGCGAGAAAGCCGGGATTCTCGTGACAACCGAGAGCCTAGAGATCGCAAAGAGCGCAAAAGATCTCGCGGCAACAGCGAGGACCTCAGCGATGTAAACTGGGTTAACTATCGCCTTGACGTAGGTCGCGAACATGGCGTTCGACCTGGTGACATTGTTGGCGCTATTGCTAATGAGGCCGGTATCGACAGCGAGTACATTGGGCGCATCAATTTGCATGACGACTACAGTACCGTAGATTTACCAGAAGGCATGCCAAAAGAAATTTTCCACCACCTGAAAAAAATGCGAATTCGCCAGCAGGTCAGTAATTTCAGCATTAACGAAGGTGGTGATCAACCTGCAGAAGGCGGTGAACGCAAACGTCGCAGTGCCAAGAAAAAACCTCATCGCGGAGCACACCCCGATAAACGTAAAGGCAAGCCACAACGCAACAGAAACGATGACTAGCCGCCTACACTATTCGTAGTACAAGGCAGCTCAATTATTTTTCCTAGTACTATGAGCAACACAGTTTTTAAATCATCCCGTTTTGACCAGCTCCCTGAGTTGGTCAAACTCGCCTGGCCAATTCTAGTTTCCCAACTTGCTATTTCGGGCATGGGGGTGGTGGATACCATTATGGCCGGGCGAGTAAGCGCCATTGATTTAGCCGGTGTTGCGGTAGCGTTTAGCTTGTGGCTACCAGTGTTAATGTTTATGGTGGGGCTTTTTAGCGCCACTTCTAGCTTGGTTGCCCACGCCTGGGGCGCCAGCGACATCGACCAAGCGAAATCTCACATTCATCAAAGTTTATGGTTAGGCTTAATACTGGGCCTCTGCGCTTCAGCATTAATTAGCCAAGCAACACTTTTGCTTGAATTTATGAACATCGACCCTGTTGTTCATCCCGTTGTTATCGATTACTTAAAAGCCATGATATTTGGCTTACCAGCAGCCGCTATCTATCAAGTACTGCGTGCCAGCAGTGAGGGAACCGGCCACAGCAAGCCGGTGATGCAGATCAACCTGTTAGCTTTCTTTGCCAATATTCCTTTAAACATTATTTTTATTCATGGCTACTTTGGCCTGCCTGCAATGGGCGGCGCTGGCTGCGGCTGGGCCACCGCCAGCGTTATGTGGCTCAATGCACTGGCTCTAGCCGCCTATTTTTTAAAAGCCCATGAATTTAGAGACCTTAAGCTTTTTGAAAATGGGATTAGCTGGCTTGAGCGCCAAGGAAGCTGGCAGATACTGGCGCTTGGCTTACCCATTGCCGCCGCGGTTTTTGCCGAAGTTATTATTTTTTCTATTATTGCGCTACTCATTGGATCGCTGGGCGCCACCGTTATCGCTGGGCACCAGATTTCAATGAATGTATCAGCATTAACTTTTATGCTGCCCCTTAGCGTTAGCATCGCCATCACCGTTCAGGTGGGACAACGCTTAGGGGCAGGTAATAAGCAGGCAGCCCAGCGCACCTGGCGGCAGGCACTGGTTTTGGCGAGCAGCATCGCCATAAGCAATGCCGCGATTATCTACTTTTTTGCATGGCCTATCACAGGGGTATATAGCGAAGATATCGAGATTCGTGAGCTTGCCACCGGGCTGCTGCTCTTTGCAGCGGCTTACCAAGTATCGGATGCCTTACAAGTCGCTGCAGCAGGCGCACTACGTGGCTATAAAGATACCCAAGTGACCATGTATATCACCCTTTTTGCTTATTGGGGCATCGGACTTCCACTAGGCTATACATTAGGCCTTACTGATGTGATAATGCCTGCTTCTGGCCCCAGAGGCTTTTGGATTTCACTGCTGATCTCGCTCAGCATCGCCGCTGCCCTATTGCTCTGGCGATTAGAGCATATTAGCCGCCAAAATATGGCCGAATAGCCCGCCATCAATGACCAATATAGCAGCGAAACAAAACTGAAATAAATGCGTCATTTCATTGTCATCATATCCTCCGTATAATCGCCGCGATTAGTCTGGCCTGACCCCTGTCCGGCCAAAAAGTTTCGTAGAGTTAGAAAATTTAAATCCAAGTTTTACTCAATCACTAGGGGGATTTATGGTTGGTATCAACCAGAAGAAGTCACTATTAGCTGCTGCGGTTGGCCTAGCAATTGGCCTAAGCACAGGCGTTCAGGCACAAGAAACCACATCTGCTATCCGCGGTCAGGTTTTCGGCCCACAAGGCAACCCGTCTACTGCCGCTTCAGTGAACATTGTTAACTTAAAGACCAATCGTACAACAACCATGCAAACTAACGATTCCGGTCGTTTTGTTGCAAAAGGTCTAGCCGTAGGTGGCCCATACAAGGTAACCATCAGCAAAAACGGTAACAGCTCTGTTGTTGATAACGTATTCTTGCAGCTAGGTGGTAGCTACCCAATCACTACGCAGCTAAACCCTTCTGCTGACATCGAAGAAGTTGTAGTAACCGCCACTCAATTGGCCAACACTGCTATGGGCGTTAGCCGCTCTTTCGATATCGTTGATCTAGAAAACGCGCCTACCTTTAACTCAGACATTAAAGATCTGATTAAGCAGGATCCTCGTGTTTATATCGACGAAGCCTTCTCTGACTCTATTCAGTGTGCCGGTGCGAACCCACGCTTTAACTCATTAACTGTTGACGGTGTTCGTCTAAACGACAACTTCGGTCTAAACAGCAATGGCTACCCTACTGAGCGTATGCCATTCCCATTCCGTGCTATCAATCAGACCTCGATTGAATTGGCGCCATTTGATGTTCAATACGGCCAGTTCAGTGCCTGTAACATCAACGCCGTTACCAAGTCTGGTGATAACGAATTCCACGGTGGCGTATTCTACGAATTCAATAACGATTCCATGTCCGGCGACAGCTTGGAAGGCGATAACATTGATCGTGGTAGCTTCGACACCAAACGTTACGGCTTCACTGTAGGTGGCCCTCTAATCGAAGACAAATTGTTCTTCTTTGCTGCTTATGAGAAGCAAGAAGGCAATAACCTATTTAACCGTGGCCCTGCCGGTTCTGGCGCTGCTGTTGAAGTACAAGGCTTAAGCCAGGCTGATGCTGACCGTATCGTACAGATTGCCAAAGACGTTTATAACTACGACCCAGGCGCTCCTACTTCTTCTTTGCCAAACGAAGATGAAAAGCTTTTGGTTAAAGTTGACTGGAACATTAATGAAGATCATCGTGCGGCGTTTACCTATAACTACAACGATGGTTTCAACATTTCCCAGTCTGATGGTGATTCCGATGAATATGAATTCACCAACCACTACTATGAGCGAGGCGCCGAGCTGAACTCATACATTGGCCAGATTAACTCTGACTGGAGTGACAATTTCAGTACTGAAGTACGTATTGGCTACCTAGACTTGGATAATCGCCAAAACTCACTAGATACCGAAGGTTTCGGTGAAGTACAAATTCGCACTACCAACGACGGTTCTCGTGCAACTGTATACCTAGGTGGTGACGATTCTCGTCAATCCAACAAGCTTAGCTATGAGACCATGTCTTATAAGTTTGCTGGTGAGTACACCTACAACGACCACAACTTCACATTCGGTTATGAGCGTGAAGAGTTTGATGTATTCAACCTGTTTATCCAGCATTCTCAAGGCGAATTCCGTTTTGACAATATTGATGATTTCGAAGCTGGCACCCCTGCCCGTATTTACTACGGCAATGCTGGCGGCACCAACATCCCAGCTGATGGCGCAGCCGAGTTTGGTTACGATATCAATACCGTTTATTTGCAGGACGAATACTCCTTCAGCAGCGCTGATGTAACTTTGGTAGTTGGCGCCCGTTATGACTGGTACGAAAGTGACGACCTTCCTGCTGTGAACCCAGTTGTTGAAGAAAACTACGGCTACAGCAATGCTCAAAACATGGATGGCAAAGATTTATTCCAGCCACGTATTGGTTTTGAGTGGAATGTAAATGGTCAGTTGGAAATCCACGGTGGTGTTGGTGTCTACTCAGGTGGCAACCCGAACGTATGGCTTTCTAACAACTACTCAAACGACGGCGTTCGCGTACTACAGATTCAAGATCGCAGCCGCGGCTCTCTATTTGATTACGAATACGCTAACGGTGGCTCGCCAATTAAAGATGTGCCTCAGCACCTAATTGACGCAGTAGCTAATGGTGAAGGTTTCAATGGTGGTCTAAACATCATGGATCCTAACTTCGAGATTCCACATTCAATCAAATACGCCTTTGGTGGTAGCTACGAGTTTGACGATGGCCACTTGTTCCAAGCTGATTTCTTGTACTCTGAGAACAAAGATTCAGCAATCATTATTGATGCCACTCGCGAAACTGTTGGTACCGCACCAGACGGTCGTCCAATTTACGGCTCTGTAAATGGCCGCAGCCAGGACTTCTTGCTAACCAACGTTAAAGGCGACTCCGGTGAAAGCACTGTAGTTTCTTTCGCATTAAGCAAAGAATTCGACAATGGTTTTGACTACTCATTCTCTTACGCCTACACCGACGCGACCGAAGTTAGCCCAATGACTAGCTCCGTTGCCTTCTCTAACTACGTGAATGCAGCAAGCTCTAACCCGAATGCGCCAGATGTAGCGACTTCAAACTATGTTATTCCACATCGCTTTACCTTAAAGCTAGGTTATGAGATGGAATTGTTTGAAGGTTTAAAAACCCGCTTCAACTTATTCGGTACCGCCAACGAAGGTCGCCCATACAGCTACACCTTTGATGAAGGTTTCATGTTTGGTGATTCCACTGGATTTATTTCTCGCCACTTGGTTTACGTGCCAACAGGTGTAGACGATCCGAATGTGATCTTTGCTGACGGCTTTGACACTGACGCTTTCTTCGCTTTAGTCGATTCCGAAGGCCTAGCCCGCGGCCAAATCATGGAGCGCAACAGCGAGAATGGTAGCTGGTGGAATAAATTTGACCTTAAAGTGACTCAAGAAATCCCAGGATTTGCTGAAGACCACAAAGGTAAGGTTTACATGACCGTTCGTAACCTAGGCAACTTGCTAAACGATGACTGGGGCGTACTGTACGAGCCAAGCTTCCCACGCTCTCAGGCAATTGTTGATGCTAGTATCAATGACGACGGCAAGTATGTATTCAATGAATTCATCAAACCTGCCGGTGAAACCCGCGTAGCTCGCCCATCTTTCTGGGAGCTATGGGTAGGTATTGAATACAAGTTCTAAGAACTTAAAAAGGATGTTGTGCTAAGCATGGACGCTTTTTAACAAGGAAGATTACACAGGAAAGTGTATATTGAAGTATCTCTAAAGCCGGCTTATGCCGGCTTTTTTATTGGAAACTTACAAACTAAAAACTACTGTTCTAATTAGTAGAATAATAAGAACAAGAGAAGACAATAAATACGCTAAGAATCGGTGCATAACGGCATTGTAGCTACAGTGAATAATGCTATGAATTAAACGTAGTGAAAAATATACCCAGGCCAATAGCACAAACGTCCCGTCGACCATGGCATTTAAATGCAAGTAAAAACATAAAACGTAAAATAGCACCGGTAGTTCAAATAGATTGGCCAGATTATAGGCCGGAGTCATAGCATGCTCTGGAAGTAGCTCTTGAACTTTATTAGGGGTTCTTAGCCTAGACGGCCCTATTCCATTAGCCCGCGCGGCTCCCAAACGCCTATATAGCAATACGCACCACACCACCATAGTAAGACACAGCATGGCCAATAGCGGTGCGAATATATTGGCAATCACTTGATCAGTCATATTTCCCCCAGTCATTTAACAATATTAATGCAGCGAGCAATTTGTGCAGCAATAAAGAACGGCAATAAAGAACGGCAACTTCAGCCCAATCAATTACTTATTGTGACTTAACGCACAACTCACTACCTAAACTTATATTCCCATCACAAAACACAGACAGCTCATAAGCCTTTGCTAGACTTTATATCAAACAAGGAACTTTCTTAGAGCTAAATGCGACACATTTTTTTCATTTCAATATTAACCTTACTCATGAGTTACAGCAGTTTTTTGCTGGCCGTTAATTATCAAGAGTTTACGCTATCGACCTACACAAGGAGCGACGAAAACTTACCTGACAGTATTCATGACATAATCATTGATAATAAGGGTTATTACTGGATTGCTAGCAATGAGGGGCTCTATCGTTATGATGGCGTACAAGCGATAAAACTATTCTCTCAAAAAGGAGAAGCCCTCCATAACAAAATGACCATCACCCTAGGCCTTGATGAACAGAATCTTTGGTTCAATACTGGCGAAGTACTCTACCGTATGAACCTACAAAGCTATGATTACCAAAGCTTCAGCCATGTAGAAAACCAAGAAAATAGTTTAGCCAGCAACCATATCCGCCAGATATTTACCAATTCAAAAAATCAAATATGGATAGCCAGCCAAGCGGGACTCTCTTATTTTGATCCACAAAAATCTCAATTTAAAAACTTCTACTTACCCAAGGACATAAAGAATATCCATTTTGGGAATGCCATCAAAAACATCAGTGAAGATGCTCAAGGCATGCTCTGGCTCTCTACCTTTCATCAGGGCCTTATTGGTTTTGACCCTAAGCGAGAAGCGTTTTTAAACTTCGATGAAATAATTAGTGATCCAAAGACGCAATCTGCAATACAAAGCTGCAAAAGCAGTAGTTACGCAAGTATAAATCGCAGCAATAAAAATCAGGCCATCATCTGCAATGACAGCTATATAGAACTCGATCCAGACTATCAACTTAAATACAACTTTAAAATCAGCAAAACAAACAGTAACAATATAGCCATTAATACGCTTGTAGAGGATAAACAGAACCGCATATGGACCAGCAGCGACAATAACAATATCTTCCGCATTACCGCTGAAAGGCAATTAGTGGAGATAAACACGCCCGAAAATAGCTACCCACAACGATCGCGCAATACTGTTATCACCAAGTTGCTGCTATCCAGTGATGGGAAGATTGATGTCGCATTTATTCGAGGAAGTATTCAGCAGTGGTCACCTATAGAAAATGATATTACCCGCATCCCCTATAACTTGAGCAGCCCTAAGAAACCAAACATCTATGACAGTCATACCATTGATGATAACAATTTCCTTCTTATCACTGACCTTGGTTTTTTACTTAAAATAAACCTAGATGATAACAGTATTTCAAAGATCCCTGCCCCGGCAACGACTTTTAATGTGAGTCACAATTCAAATGGCGATATTTGGATGGCTAGTTTCGAAGGGGTTTACAAGTTCAAGCAAAGTACTGGTATAACGGAGAAAATACTTGAACAGTACGCCTATCAGATACTATCACCCCCGAATAGCCACATGGTTTGGCTCAAGGTAAGAGGCGGAATTATTGCATTTAACAGTCAAACACTGGAGAGCAAAAACTACTCAATCAGCAATAAGGTCATGCTGTATAACACTCATCTAATGCACAGCAATCAACATGGTATTTGGCTAGTTGGGGACAAAGCGTTCTTTCATTACGACTCAAGGAAAGATAGTTTTATACCCGTTGAACTTCCACAGGAAAATCAGAGCAATGAAGGTAGGCACTTTTTTGATGGCGACGACATTATCACTATCAATGACCGTATAAGCAGAACAAGGCTTCAAAAATCGGCAAATGGTAGCTATAGCATTTTAGGTATACGCAATATAGAAATGCAACTCACCAGCAGTAGTGACGACATCAGTTACCACGAACAAAAAATCTGGAGAAACCGTGATGACAAGCGACAGATTTTTCTTTTTGACGAAAAAAGCCAAACCCTAAGCTCACTAAACCGAGCCAGCGGATTCCCTCAGAAGGCCGACTTCAGACTGATCACCGCCAATTCACGCCACGGATTGGTAATAGCCAACTCTACAGAAGTAGCCGTTTTATCAAACCCAGAAAGACATGCACGAACTCTAATTCAACCCCCATCGGTTTCTTATGTGGAAGTCTACGGAAAAAATGGCCGCAAAGAAAAAATTTACAATATTGAGCACGGCTTGACGCTTAAACCAGACGACTATGCCATCGACATTCACTATAGCAACTCTGACAGATCACCTTTAGCCCAAGAGATTTCAGCTCGATATAAGCTGGAGGGCTGGGACAAGGACTGGATTGACGCCAAAGAGCCTTTGCTTAGATATTCTGGCCTGAAACCAGGGCTTTATCGCTTACTTTTAGCGAACACCAATGAGGCGAGCATTCAAAGCGAAATTTCCATCAATGTTGAAGCGCCAGTTTGGAAAAGCCAGTGGGCTCTCGCCTTCTACCTTCTCAGCACGATCGGGCTGATCGCGCTCATTTTCTACTTCCGGAAGGAGAAAATACGTAGCGAGCAAAGTGCCCAAAGCCTACTTAGAGTTTACGCGCAAGGATACGAAAAAATTGGCGATGGTTTTTGCATTTGTAGCAAAGACGGGATAATCAGTTCTTTTAACAAGGCATTCGGAAAAATCACCGGAATTAAAGAAGACTCACCATATAAAACAATCGCCCAGTTTAAATCCAACAAAAATAAAGACGGTGGCTATCGCGAGTTTTGGGAAACTCTATTGTCTAAAGACTACTGGCAAGGAGAACTATGGCTACGCAACAATGAAGGTAAAGACATCCCCATTGAATGCAAAGCATCAATGGTGCTACACGATGGGAAAAAGTACTACATTATCGTAATCAAAGACATCACCCAAAAGCTAGCGCATGAGGCCGAGCTGAAGCGCATGGCTACCTTTGACGATCTTACCGGTCTTCCCAATAGAAACCTGTTTAATGAAGAACTAAAGCGCACCATTGCCAGTGCAAGGCGACGCAGCAATGCGAAATTTTGCCTGCTATTTATTGACCTCGATCGTTTCAAATTTATTAATGACTCATTAGGTCATGACGTGGGTGATGAGCTATTAATAGAAATGGCGAGACGACTTAAGGCTTCGGTTCGAGAAGAAGATTTAATTGCTCGGCTCGGGGGAGATGAGTTTGTCATCGTAATTGACAATCTTATAAAAATAGAAGATGTGCACATATGCTGTGACAATATCCTCAGGCGTTTTAAAGAGGCCATCAATATTAACGGCCACGACTTATTCTGCAACCTTAGCATTGGTATTTCCTCGTTCCCAAATGACGGTAGCGACGGTAAGTCTTTGTTAAAAAATGCCGATGCGGCCATGTACAACTCTAAGTCTCGTGGCGGTAGCTCCTACTCTTTTTACACCAAGAGTATGAATGATAAATTGCTTAACTCTCTCCAGTTGGAAACAGAGGTTCGCAGAGCCATTAGCAATCATGAAATTCAGGCGTATTTTCAACCCAAGGTTAAACTGTCAAACCGTGAAATCGTAGGCTTTGAAGCGCTAGTACGCTGGAAACGCAACGGCAGGGATTTTCCAGCCGCTGAATTTGTGAGTATGGCTGAAGAACAAGGCTTGATCATGGAGCTGGGTATGCAGGTTTTACATATGGCCTGCCTACAGGTGAAAGCCATTATGGATCGCTATTCATACCAGTTACCCATCGCTGTAAACCTATCCCCAAAACAGCTATCGGAAAGTGACTTTGTTGAGCAAATCATTCGGGTCGTCAAGAGCCACGGCTTACCGCCACATCTCATTGAATTCGAAATTACTGAAAATATCCTTATGCACGATGATGAGCTTGGCATCCAGAAAATTACCGCTCTACAGCTACTGGGCCATAAAGTATCCATTGATGATTTTGGTACTGGCTATTCCTCCCTATCCTATCTAAATCGCCTACCGATCAATACACTAAAGATAGATAGGGCATTCACCAGCAATATGCTTATCGACAAAACGCAAGAGAGCATTGTGCAATCGGTTGTCGACTTAGCGACAAACTTAAAACAAGAAACCGTAGCGGAAGGTATTGAGACAGAACAAGCCCACCAGGTTTTACTATCAATGGGTTGCCAAATTGGCCAAGGGTATTTGTATGCTAAGGCATTGAATAGCCAGGCGGTAGATCAACTTTTACAGCAAGGCTTAATTATCGGTAAGCCAAAAACATTTGTGGCGGCCATTTAAGCCGCCACAAACTCATGCGAAAGAAAGACAGCAATTAAGCGCCGAACTTCTCCTTCGCCTTGATGCGATAAGCATGCAATAGCGGCTCGGTGTAGCCACTAGGCTGAGTCTTACCTTCAAATACCAAGGCGCAAGCCGCCTCAAAGGCCACACTACCATCAAAATCAGCTGCCATTGGACGATATTCAGTATCATTGGCGTTTTGCTCATCAACCACCTTGGCCATGCGCTGCAAAGTTTCCATGACCTGCTCTTTGCTACACACACCGTGCTCTAGCCAGTTGCAAATATGCTGACTCGAAATACGCAAGGTCGCGCGATCTTCCATCAAACCAATATTGTGAATATCCGGTACTTTAGAGCAGCCAACTCCCTGATCAATCCAGCGAACCACATAACCCAAGATGCCCTGGGCATTGTTATCCAGCTCTGCTTGAATTTCTTCTGCGCTTAGCTGGCTAGGATCTTCCATTACCGGCACAGTTAAAATGTCATCTAGGCTGGCTCGCTGGCGTTGCTTAAGCTCGTCCTGTAATGAAATAACATTAACTTGATGGTAATGCGTGCTGTGCAACGTAGCGCCATTTGGAGACGGCACCCAAGCGGTATTCGCGCCTGATTTCGGATGGCCAATCTTCTGCTCTAGCATAGCGGCCATTTCATCAGGCATTGCCCACATACCCTTACCAATCTGAGCTTTACCTTGAAGGCCACAGGCTAAGCCATTATCAACGTTCCAATCTTCATAGGCATTGATCCAAGGCTGCTGCTTCATCTTAGCCTTTGGAATCATAGCGCCAGCCAACATGCTGGTGTGAATTTCATCACCGGTACGATCTAAGAAGCCGGTATTAATAAATACCACACGCTCTTTAGCCGCTCGAATACACTCTTTCAGGTTAACCGTGGTGCGACGCTCTTCGTCCATAATGCCGGCTTTTAAGGTGTTACGAGCTAGACCCAATGCATCTTCCACGCGGCTAAATAGCTCACAAGCAAAAGCGACCTCTTCAGGACCGTGCATTTTTGGCTTCACGATGTATACCGAGCCGGTGCGGCTGTTGCCACGACCTTCACGATCAGCCTGATCGCGCTGCAAATCGTGCATGGCGGCTAGAGAAGTCACCATGGCATCCATGATGCCTTCGGGAACTTCATTACCGTCTTTGTCTAAGATCGCATTATTGGTCATCAAGTGGCCAACATTACGAACAAACAATAGGCTTCGACCAGGTAAACGCAGCTCACTACCATCAGTAGCCGTGTAAAAGCGGTCGGCATTTAGGCGGCGAGTCATCACTTGACCGCCCTTCTCAAAGCTCTCTTCAAGATTGCCTTTCATTAGGCCCAGCCAATTGCTGTAGACTTCAACCTTATCTTCAGCGTCAACAGCGGCCACCGAATCTTCGCAATCCATAATGGTAGTCACTGCGGCTTCTACCAATAGATCTTTTACGTTGGCAGGGTCGTCCTTACCAACGTTATGGTTAGAATCGATTTGAATTTCTACGTGCAGACCATTGTTTTTCAACAAAATAGCATCAGGCTTGGCCGCGTCGCCCTGATAACCTTGTAGCTTTTCTGCTTGAGCCAAACCAGTAACACTGCCATCGCTCAGTTTTACCTGTAGCTGACCGTCGACAACGCTGTATGCCGCCGACTCTTGGTGGCTACCAGACTGTAGAGGAGCAACTTGATCTAGGTGCTTACGAGCAAATTCAATAACTTTTGCGCCGCGTACTGGGTTATAACCACGGCCTTTTTCGGCACCGCCACTTTCACTGATCGCATCAGTACCGTAAAGCGCATCGTATAGGCTTCCCCAACGAGCATTCGAGGCGTTTAGGGCAAAACGTGCATTCTTAACCGGTACCACAAGCTGTGGACCCGCCTGCTCAGCAATTTCAGTATCGACGTTCTCGGTAGTAACCGCGAAATCTTCGCCTTCTGGCAACAAGTAGCCAATATCCAGCAAGAACTGTTTATAGCTGGCAAAGTCGCTCTTAGGGTTAGCTTGATGCCAAGCATCAATTTGCGCTTGGAAATCCTCGCGTTTAGCCAATAAGGCGCGATTCTTAGGGGCAAGATCGTTGATAATGGCTTCGAAAGCCTGCCAGTAATCTTGGGTATTTACACCGGTACCTGGAGCGATTTGCTCCTCGATTAAGCGATATAGCTCTGCATCAATTTGCAAGCCACCTTGCTGGATTCTTTCGCTCACGGGTATTGCCTCCACAGTCTTTTATAAGCATTAACACAAATTCTATGGAAGCTGGCTTTATTTGGCGAATTTATAGGTTTTATATTGGGTATATGCAGGGGAAATATAGGACGCAAAATACTCCATATAAGCGCCCTATTGTAGACCGGATTAAGCCGCTTGATCCTTTGGTAATTCAAACTCAAAGCGCGTGCCCTGATTCAGCTTAGACTGAACCTGAATCTTGGCATCATGAATATCCATAATACGCTTAACAATTGCCAAGCCTAAGCCTGTTGAGCTTACATCTTCGCGGCTTCGATCTGGGTTGGCGTAAAAGCGATCAAAGATATAAGGCAGATCCTCTTCATTGATGCCACGCCCGGTGTCACCCACACTTACTTTGATCTTATTGCTGTTGCTAGAGTCCGCTGTAATACTCAAGCTAATAAGCCCACCCTCTGGCGTATAGGCTATGGCATTGCGCAATAAGTTCTCGAAAACTCGCTGCATTAAGCTGATATCAGCAAACACCAAGGCGTTATTCTGCTCATTATGGATATCCAGCTTAATTTGCTTAGCTTCCAGCTCAAGACGAAACTCCTGGGCAGTATCAAAAACTAACTCAGCCAGAGAGAAGCGTTCAAAATTTGGCCTAGTGTGATTAGATTCCAGCTTAGACAACTCGAATAAATCTCCAATCAGTTGGCCTAGACGGCGTGAGCTCTTCATGGCGGTATTCAAATACTCCATACGCTCAGCTTCATTCAAACTACCGTTTTTAATCAGCAGGGTTTCTAGATAGCCCTGAATAGTGGCCAAAGGCGTGCGCAGGTCATGGGAAACATTGGAAATTAACTCTCTGCGCGTAGCGTCTGCCTCTCTAAGCATTTCAAATTGCTGCTTGATTTGCCCAGACATCGATTCAAAGGTTAGCTGCAATAACTCAATTTCATCTTTCGCCACTGCTTGCTTGATAGGATCTGCGGCGACTTGAGGCAATTCATGGCGAGCAAAATTATGCATCTTATGACTCAAAGCCGTTAGGCGACGCACAAGCAAGCGAAATACCAGCAAGCCTGTAAGCACAGCGACCAAGGTGATTAAAGCCGTGGCGGCAAACACCATGGTGCGGCTATAACTGTCCTTTAGGCCATCACCAATATTGTCGTAGGCCTGCCCGCCTAAAATAACATAGAGATAGCCCTGCAAATGGCCGTTGGTTTCAATTGGCGCAGCAGAGAATACCTTTTCAACATCAGGCTTGCGTGGATCTACACCTCGCAGTGGAAACTCTTCCGAGCCATCAATAAAGGCCTTTACTGGACCTAAGGGGACTTTATCCAGCAAAACAGAATCAGCTGGCAAATCGTGACCAATAATATTCCCCTGCACATCCAGCAAATAGACCTCAACAACAGGATTTACCACCATCGCTACATGGGCCACCTTTTTGATGGCCTCAGGGCTAGGCTTATCAGAATCACCTTGCATCAATTGGTATTCACCATTGACGTATTTGGCGATATCGAAGTTCAGCTTTTGGGTAAGCTCATCGTAGTAAACCCGCATCCACGCTTGGCTAGCGACAAATACCCCAATGCTCAAAGTCGCCACAATCACGACTAAGGCCAACGATAGCTTCGCACTCAAGGTCGTAAATACGCTAGAGCGTAAGAGTTTCACGGACTGTTGTTCTTGACTCATAAATCTAAATTCTTTGTTCTAAATGGTATTCACCGCAGTAAAATCTGAAGCCAGTGAGAAAGTTAGCCTAACTCAGGCTTCCTGTAATGCTTGGGAGTCTAATTTATAGCCAACCCCCCAAACCGTTACAATGATTTCTGGGTTGTTCGGGTCTTTCTCTATTTTGGCCCTCAGTCGATTGATATGGGAGTTCACAGTGTGCTCGTAACCATCATGGCCATAGCCCCAAACACTGTCTAAAAGCTCCGAACGACGAAAGACTCTGCCCGGTTGTGCAGCAAAGTGGCGTAAGAGATCAAATTCGCGGGCAGTTAATTCCACCAACTCCTCTCCCAAACGAACCTGATGTAACTCATCATTAATGCTCAGACGGCCAAGATCGATACTCTCGACTTCCTGCTGCTCTTTAGGCTCTAGTGCTTCTACCCGTCGAAATACCGCTTTTATTCGAGCAATCAGCTCCATCACACTAAAAGGCTTGGTGATATAGTCATCCGCACCAATATCCAAGCCCAAGACTCGATCCAACTCACTGGAACGTGAAGTCAGCAATAAGATAGGTACAAATGCTTCATTGCGTCGAACCGCTCGGCAAATCTCTAAACCCGAAGGCCCTGGCAGCTGTATATCAAGGATCATCAGATCCCACTCCATGGCACAAGCCATACGCATACCTTCATGGCCATCTGCAGCATGAGTGACCTCAGCGCCCAAATCCCCTAGGTGTAAGCGCACCAAATCGGCAATATCTTGCTGATCTTCTACTATGAGAATTTTCTTGTTTTCCATCAAAACGACCTTTTCTTCCAATTTCCCTCTAAGCGCCCCTTCTTCCCCTGAATCGCCTAGAGATCTCTTACAGCACCTTGCCACTGGCTATAATTGCCCAATACAGAGCCATAAATTAAAGCGGACAAGGTGCACTACAGTATGGTGATAATGATACAAATGAACTATCACAGAGTTCTCACAACTTTGGGCTGAAACTGTCATTTTGTCCAGTCAAAGCAGGAGTAAAGCACTGCTATTGCAGCGCAAGTGGCTAGTTTTAGTGAGTAAATCCGAGTTAGTCTGCAAAAGAGGAATAGACCGAAAACAGAAACAAAAAGGGAAAGGCTTTTTGCTTAGCGCCACTTCAGCGCTTTAATAGATCTATTTCAGCCTTTAGGGCTCGCGCATAACTGACAGAGATGCATTCCGGGCCAGCGCGTTCTACACCATGTCCTGCTCTGTAGTGTAGTAAGGCCCAGTACAGTGATTGTACGGCCAACAAGAAGCGAGCCAAAGGCAGCTCTTGCTTAAGGCTACCAGAACGCTTAGCGCCAGCTGATCTTGTCTTAGCGCTATAAATATCTAAAAAATGATCAAAGAGATCGGGGCTCCACTGATAGCTTTGTTGCAAGCTGGCGATATCAAGAACAGCCGGTGAAAGCGCTACATATTCCCAATCGACAAAGTAGCTGCGGCCACCTTTCAAAAGAATATTGTCTCGGTGTAAATCACAGTGGCAAAGGCTTTTGTCGAACTCAAGTTTGGACCAAGTAAGCGCCACTTCCTCATAAATATTATCAAGATCAGAAAGATCATTAGCTTCGCAGAACGATCTAACTGAACTCCCAAGCTGACCACGATAAAAACTGATATGTTCTAAAATGCAGCGAGTTTTGACATCGAAGCCAAGTAATTCTGGCTGGGTTCCATGCAATTTCGACAAGCTACTGGCGATGGCTTCGACCAAGACACGACTATGCTCGCCTGTTTGCTCTCCCTGCTGCTCATCTTGAATATATTTTGTGAGCAGTGCCCCACTCTCTTTCTCGGCCCACAATAATTCAGGTGATAAGCCCTGCTTCGCTGCCCAGCGATACAACTTAAACTCTAAGTTTTGGTCAGCGCCCAAGACTTTTTCATCTCTTTTGGGCACCCTCAACACAAGCGGCTCCTGTACTGCTTCGTATCCTTCGGGCAGCTGTAATAAATAGTTGTGATTACTCTCGCTTACTAAGGGGAAGATTTGGAAATCTATCGAGCGCCAAGGCTCTGGTAAGCTCGATAGGATTGCCATGCTCTGCGATTTTGAAAGGGCGTCGCGACGCGCAGAGCTTTGATGAAAATCTTGGCTCACTACTTACACGGCCTGGGGGCTTGTGTCATCGACTTGCCGCGCCATCAGCTGCCGCCACTTAAAGAAGCCAAAAATCACCATTACCTCATAGAGCACAAATAAAGCGGCTGTAAATATCAAACCACGATCTAGATACAAATAAATGGAAATACCGTCGATGACCAACCAATAGATCCAGTTTTCTAAAACTTTTCGAGCCACCATATAAGTCGTTACTACAGCGCCCCAGGTAGTAAATGAATCTAAAAATGGCATTGCCGCCTGACTATAGCTCTGCAACAAGGAGCCACTAATAAGGGTAAGAATCATCACCAAAGCAATTGCCAGTGCATGGCGCTGCCAGGACCAACAGTGAATAAGCAGTGGCTTTTCTTGATTAGAAAATTGGCGCCATTGCCACCAACCGAATACCGCCATTAGCAAATAATAAATTTGCAATACGGATTCCATAACAAGGCTAACATTCCAGAAAATAACCGTGTAGATCGCCGTACTGACAAAGGCAAAATACCAACAGCTAATTTTTTCCATCATAGCTAAGCCGAGATACAATAAGGCGCAGGCAACCGCGATTAGCTCCCAAATTGCCATGGCTTGCAGCTGGGAAAAAAAGCTATTCAACACTTGTGACATGTCTCGCTACCTTTAGTAAATGGCTCATTCTCTAGCCGATGGCCCAGCCACTCAAAAATATCTTAAGCTTGTTAACCACCAAACTGACTGCTATCCCAAGGCTCATTTACATCCCTACCGATAAAACGAGCAACAAACACAAGCTGGCCATATTGTTCAAAAGAACGCCTCATCTCGGTTTGAACGGCATGCATGACCTTATCGAAATCACCAGTAAGTAATGTTGCTGTTGGCCCTGTCTCGACAGCGACACCCGCATGAGAATTAAAGCCCGCAATAACGTCTTTAATTGGCGGGACATATTGGTCTTTCAGCGGGTAGAGACTGATATCGACAGTTAGTTTCATATTGAGCTCCTGGAGCTAACTCACAAAAAGCTAGCGGTATTATAGATGTAGCGGCAAACAGCGAAGCGCTGTTTACCGCAAAACAAATATTAAAAGCGATACTCGCCGCTTACACCAATCTGGCGCGGTGCGGCAAACTGAAAGTACTCAGATGTTGCATAGCCATTACGCGGGTCATTACCAAAGCCACCAAAGCCACGACTGCGGACCTCCTCATCGGATAAGTTTTTACCCCATAAGCTTAACTCCCAGTCAGCCTTGCGGTAAGCGATCTTGGCATTGAACAAAACAAAGGCTTCTGAACTGGCATTATGGCTATCAGAGAAATAAAACTCATCTTTGGCTTGAATATCGGCACTGGTGTACCAACCTCGGCCTAAGTCCACATTCAAACCAAGTGCCGCCTGATAACTTGGCGCATGAGCAACTTCACCGCCATTACGGCTCAATGAACTGTCGTTCAACTCAGTTTCCAGCAGGCCAACATTGGCAAAAGCGTCTAAGGCTTCCGTAATTTGCCATTGGCTGCTCAACTCCAGACCATAGCTTTCACCGTTGGCCGAGTTATCGATAAAATCGACAAACTCCGTACTACCATCGGCGCGAGGAACAGCATTGGAGCTTTTAATTTGCACATCTTCTCGATCCTGATAGAAGAAGGCCAACTGAACGTTGTGCTTTTCACCACTTAACTTATAACCCAGCTCGTAGTTCCACAGCACTTCAGTATCGAAGCTGCGAAATTCGGCAGGTAAAGTACCATCTGTGTTAAAACCACCCGATTTATAACCACGCGATAGCAAAGCATAAGCGCTACTGGAATCTGAAGTCTGATAACTCAAAGATAGCTTTCCGCCCCATAGATTTTCATCGGAGCTACCGCTGACTTGATTGCTATCACTATAGCTATTGCGGTGTTTTTCGAATCGAGCGCCAGCACTCAGTACCAATACATCACTTAAATCGCTATCCAGCTGCGTGTAAATAGCCGAGCGTTCGGTGGAGAAGTCACTGAGAAAATCATTGGCTAAATAGGTGTATTCGCGGCGCAGACTTTCCTCTTGATCAAATACATACAAGCCTAGCAGCCAGTCGCTTGAGCCATTAAAAATACGTCCCTGCTCGGAAGACATCAATCGAACATCAGCCGTTGTATTGTCACGCTCGCGAATATAGTTATCCTTTGAGGAATAACCATCGGGGTGTATACCATCAAAGGCCCAGTCTTCGTCATAGCCATACTCCATATCGGAATTCGCAACACTTAGCGTGGCATCCAAAACCGTTGTAGAAGAGAATTGCCAATTTAACTGCGCAGCCACCGCTTGGGTTTCTTGTCTATCGTGGCCTGGCTCATCAGACAGGGTGTTGAAGCTGTTATCAAGCGTGAAGTGATCGTAGCCATTATCAACATCAACCACCAAGGCCGTTAAATCCAAACGCAGTTCTTCATTTGGTTCAATGCGCAATTTGGCACGAAGGGTTTTTTCATCGATATTGGCGGTGTCGTCACGTCCTAAGTGACGGTTTTCCATATAGCCATCACTTTGCTCGGTCTGAGCCGCAACGCGATAAGCAACCGTTTCGCTCAGTGGGCCAGACAGCACCGCTGAAAGCTGGCGGCTATCGAATTCGGCTACACTGGCTTTTAGCTTACCTGTGAATTCATCGCTTGGCTCATTCGTTTTAACATTGATCAACCCAGCTAGAGCGTTGGCACCATATAAAGTACCTTGAGGTCCACGCAACACCTCAACTTGCTGGGTATCAAGTAAAGTCGCCGCTGCACCAATACCACTCATATCGATACCGTCGACGAGCAAACCCACAGAAGGATTAACAGGCTCTACAAACTGGGATCGTTCACCGATGCCTCGGATCTGAAAAAAACGACCGCGAGAAGCGCCCGAGGAGTAATTCACATTGGGAATCAAGTTTAGCAAGGCTTCGATATGACGAGCTTCTTGCTGTTCAATTTGCGCCTCGCCTATCACTTGCACGCTGGCCGCCAATTCGTTCAAGTTAGTGTCGCGAAAATCAGCGGTAACCAGCACCTCTTCCATAACGTCTTTTGTAGTACCATCAGCGAACAAAAAGCCGCTATTGGAAAGTAAGCAAGCCAGAACAATAGGTTTAAGTAGGGTTTTTGGGGCAAGGCCCATAACAAGTCTCCAATGCCGTTAAACGGTTAAACAGGGAGACCCGGTTTGCTGCGGGGTAATACGATGGTTTTGCACTGGCTGTGAGGGTCGATATTCGCCGTGTCGCCTTTCAGGCTTATGACATTTTGATTCTCACAGCTAGTAGGCGATCCTTCCTATTCCTACGCCGGCATCATCCGGATCAGGTTCAAAGGGTTCGCCGAACAAGGTTCGTCATCTCAGGCTGATAATCAAGCCACCCCTTAGGACGCTAAAAAGCCCGAGCATTTTAGTCGAGTTTAAGAACAAAGTCACCTTTGCCCGAGCCTTGTAGACTAATTGTGAAAGACCGAGTTTTACAGCTGGGCTTTTAGCTTTTGAATTTCATCTCTAACCTTGGCCGCATCCTCAAATTCGAGATCCTTGGCATGCTGCATCATTTTATCTTCAAGGGTCTTAATAAGCTGCCACGGATCCTGACCTTTTTCCAACTGGTAGCTAGCGCCCTTCTCTGCAACCTTATCCCGCTTTTTAGCGCGTCCTGGAATGTGGGCACCTTCCATTATGTCAGAGATATTTTTAACAATCCCTTGTGGCTTAATACCATGTTTTTCGTTATGAGCAATTTGCTTCTCTCGGCGCCTTTCAGTCTCGTCCATAGCTCGCTGCATGGAGCCCGTAATACGATCCGCATAGAGAATAGCTCTACCATTTACGTTTCGTGCCGCGCGACCAATCGTTTGGATTAAGGAACGATCGGAGCGTAAGAAACCTTCTTTATCGGCATCCAAAATTGCCACCAGGGAAACCTCAGGCATATCCAAGCCTTCACGCAAAAGGTTGATCCCCACAAGCACATCAAACTCACCAAGTCGCAAATCACGAATAATCTCAACGCGCTCTACGGTATCAATATCTGAGTGAAGATAACGTACGCGAACATCATGCTCCTCCAAATACTCCGTGAGATCCTCAGCCATGCGCTTAGTGAGCGTAGTAATTAAGACCCGCTCATTGCCCTCAGTTACTCGCTTGATTTCGCCCAGCACATCATCCACTTGATTAAGCGCCGGACGCACTTCCAAAATCGGGTCTAAAAGACCAGTCGGTCTTACCACCTGCTCGACAACTTGTCCGGCATATTCTTCTTCATATTTACCCGGTGTCGCAGAAACAAAGATAGCCTGAGGTGAAGCATGTTCCCACTCTTCAAAGCGCATTGGGCGATTGTCTAAAGCCGATGGCAAACGAAAACCATATTCCACCAAGGTTTCTTTACGAGAACGATCCCCCTTATACATAGCACCTATCTGCGGCACGGTGACATGGGATTCGTCGATAACTAATAAGGCATCATCCGGTAAATAATCAAACAGTGTCGGTGGCGGATCCCCTGGCGGCCGGCCGGACAAATAGCGCGAATAGTTTTCGATACCTGTGCAATAGCCAAGCTCTTGCATCATTTCAACATCGTATTTTACCCGCTGCTCTAAACGCTGTGCTTCCACCAACTTATTGTTGTCACGCAGTTGCGCCAGACGCTCTTCGGCTTCCGCCTTAATCAATTCGACAGCATCCAAAATACGCTGCCTCGGCGTGACATAATGTGATTTTGGATACACGGTAAAACGCGGTACTTTCGACAAAATCTCGCCAGTTAAAGGATCAAACAGGGAAAGCTGCTCCACTTCCGAGTCAAACAACTCAACCCGTAAAGCTTCACGATCGGAATCAGCCGGATAAATATCAATAACATCACCGCGCACACGGTAGGTAGCGCGCCTAAAATCAGCATCATTGCGGGTGTACTGCAATTCAGCAAGCTTGCGTAGAACTTCTCGCTGATCGATTTCATCACCACGGGTTAAATGCAGCACCATTTTCAGATAGGCATCTGGATCACCTAGGCCGTATATCGCCGATACCGTCGCTACAATAATCGCATCTCGACGCTCCATTAATGCCTTTGTCGCTGACAAACGCATTTGTTCAATATGCTCATTGACTGAAGCGTCTTTTTCGATAAAGGTATCTGAAGACGGCACATAGGCCTCTGGCTGATAATAATCGTAATAGGAAACGAAATACTCTACAGCATTATTGGGAAAGAATTCTTTTAGCTCACCATACAGCTGCGCTGCCAAGGTTTTGTTGTGAGCCATAATCATAGTTGGCTTACCCAATTGGGCAATCACATTGGCCACAGTAAAGGTTTTACCGGAACCGGTGACCCCCAACAAAGTTTGATGGGATAAACCATCCTCAACACCCCGGACCAAGCCGGCAATAGCGGTTGGCTGATCACCGGCAGGTTGATAATTGGATTCAATTTGAAATTCTTTTGCCATGAGCTTGCTAAAACTTCTATTGTTTATTCACTTCTGGTGCTTAACTTCTACTATTTCGCTTCGATCAACCAACACTGATGAATCTTAGGGTTGCGCTGAAAATCCTTATCGATGGACGCTGCAGAAAAATCTTTGATTTGATATTTCTCTAAAGCTTCATAGTCCAACTTAAAACTACGGAGATTATTGGAAAACACCAACACGCCACCAGGCTTTAATAAGTCCATACAACGCTTAACAAGTGCAACGTGATCTTGCTGGATATCCAAAACCTTACTCATGCGTTTAGAGTTAGAAAAGCTAGGCGGGTCCAGCATAATGACATCAAAAGCCTCTCGGCATTGATTCAAATACGCGAAACAATCCTCTTGCAGCAACTCATGGCGTTGGGTGGAAATATTATTCAACTCAAAGTTTTCAGCCGCCCAATCAATGTAGGTGCGCGACATATCCACACTTACAGACGAGCGAGCACCAGCCATTGCGGCTTGCACAGTGGCGGTTGCAGTGTAGCAAAATAGATTTAGCAAACGTTTGCCGGAGGCTAGCTGCGCGACTTTTTTGCGCACCAGGCGATGATCCAAAAAGACACCGCTATCGAGATAATCCCATAGATTAACAGCTAGCTTGGCACTGCCCTCTTTTACGATCAACTTTGCGCGCTGCTCGGCATCACGATCACGCTGAGTCTCATACTGTTTTTTACCACTTTGGCGGCGACGCTGTTTTACGAAGAGCTGATCGTCTCTAAGCTCGAAGCCGCTAACTAGCGCATCGACTATTTCTTGAAAGCGTTGTTGGGCTTTTTGCTCATCGATAGAGCGTGGTGCTTGATATTCTTGCACATGCCAGTGCTCGCCATAGACATCAATGGCCGCTGAGTACTCGGGAATATCGGCGTCATAAACCCGAAAGCAATCAATCTCACTGTTCTTTGCCCATTTACGCAAGGACTTCAGATTTTTGCGCATGCGATTGAGCACCATCACGGCGCCTTCACTGAGCTCTGATTCAGCCTGGGGCTTGTAAAACACACCGTCTTGCAGTTCAACTTTCTGGGCGGCGATTTCCTTTGGCGGCGCATTAACGAACTGACTTTGTTCTACATTAATCAGCAGCAACTCACTGGCCAATGGGCCATTAAAAAGCTTGTAGCGTTTATGGGCACGGATACCCATGGTTTTGCCAAGCTCTGGGTTTCCGGTAAAAATTCCGCAAGCCCAACCTTCGCAACAGGATTTTAGCTTGTCACCTAAGCCTCGATAGAGCTCACCCAATTGCTCCACTTCACCCAAGCGCTCACCGTATGGTGGATTACTCAATAGCAGTCCTTTTTCTATACCCTGCAGTTGATCCGATTCTAAATGCGCAACACTTTGGGTAGAAAAGCTAACATAGCGATCCAGCTTGGCACGCTGGGCATTTGATTTTGCCGCTCGCAGCACCTTGCTGTCTTGATCAAAGCCAATCATCTTGGGCATAGCTTTAGCTAACCCCTGCTGGCGCCTTTTTAAGGCATCTTCTCGAATATCCAGCCAAACATCATTTTGATGATTGCGCCAAGTTTCAAAGCCAAAAGCAGATCTGGCGATGCCAGGAGCGATATCGGCCGCCATCAAGGCCGCCTCTAAAAGAATGGTGCCGGAACCACACATTGGATCAAGCAAGCCCAAACTTTCGATAGTGTTATTTTCTCTAGCCTCTTCGAGCATTTTAGGCCAGCCAGCTCGCATCAAAATAGCGGCCGCCAAATTCTCTTTCAATGGCGCCAAGCCTTGCTGAGTGCGGTAGCCTCGGCGGTGCAAGCTTTCGCCTGACATATCCAAGCTCAAGGCAACCTTGCCGCGATGCAATCGAGCATTTATTCGCAGGTCTGGGTATTGCTTGCTAACCGAAGGGCGTGAGCCAAATATCTCACGCAGACGATCAACAATCGCATCTTTAATTTTAAGAGCACCAAACTGGCTATTATTAATAATCCGATCGGTACCCACGAAGTCGACTAGCAAGCTGCCGTTTGGAGCCAAATATTCTTCCCAAGGTATTTCAATGGCATCGCGGTACATCGCTTCAGCGCTATTTGCGTTTAAGGTCGCAAGGGGCAATAAGATTTTGTTCGCCAAGCGCGACCAAAGACATACCTTATAAGCCTTCTCTAAGCTGTCCCGATCGGCCAACTCGCCGAAATATACACCGGCCACCGTCTGCTTAGCTGGACCGGCGCCAAGCGCTTCGATTTCAGCCTGTAGCAATTCCTCTAGCCCTTTGGCGCAGGTAGCAAAAAAAGCGAATTGCTCGCTTAGGGATGGCTTCGGACTGCGCTTGGCAGCACTGTTTTGGCGATCGCGCCCAGAGTGTTTTTCTGTCACTTAAATACCTTTAATACATCGGAGGCCCCGTTTCGAAGCCAAGCCGTCTATTATCCCGTGATTAGCAGGCAAATACCACGTAAGTGAGCAGCGAAATGAAGACTAGCGAAGCCACTACTGTCACTTTTTGACACAGGGCAGTCCCAGGTAACATTTTAAGCACGTATTCGCTTTGCTCAAATCTAACAAAATATAGCCAAAATATCGTAAACGTCGCCGATAATGAGCAAATATCACCCTAGGCACCGAATTCCCTATAGCCAAAACTTAGGTTGAGGAATCGTTATATAAGAAATTAACCGTTTGCAGCCAAGCTGCTTTTTGCTTTACTAGCTGTTCAGCCACAAACAATTTCTGGCTGTATCTGGCCTCGGGCCATTCCCAGGAGATATGCAGCGGGACAAGCCGCCGTCATATAGAGCCTTCAAAATTTTGAGCAATGAGGAGTTCGCTGGTAGCAGCCACCAAATCAATACATCAATTCATTATTCAACAAGGAGCCCCCCTTCTCTCTCGGAACGACGACTGTGATGACTCATTGCAGTATTTAAAACAAGTATGAGGTGATTAATATAATGAAACGAAGCAAGCGCGATCCATTTAACCGAGCGTTTAACAAAGGCTATCAGGCCGGTATTGAAGAAAAATCACGAAGTAGCTGCCCGCATGAAAACAGCCCAGCTCGACAACATTGGATTAACGGATGGCGTGAAGGTCGCGAAGATCATTGGAATGGCTTCAACCGAATGGCTCAAGCTCAAAAAATAAGCAACATGTAAACGTAAGACAGCCGCTTCGATGATCTTAGCGGCTGAGTTTTTTCTCTCTTCTCTCTAGCACATCCCCTTTCAGCAAACGCCCCGGCGTTTGCTTTTTTATGCTCAGGATGAGCTGTATCCTGTGGGCGCCTGGATGGCGCAGGAACAGGGTATGGTCTGGACGACCGGTATCCAGTGGGTGCCCGGATGGAACAGGATATGGTCTGGACGACCGGTATCCAGTGAGCGCCCGGATGGCGCAGGAACAGGATATGCTCAGGATGAGCTGCCGAAAATTGCTCCTGCATTTGCGGCATTCACTACATCCATGTAGCTCGTATCCAGTGTGCGCCCGGATGGCACAGGAACAGGATATGCTCAGCATGAGCGGCCATAAATTGCTCCTGCATTTACGGCATTCACTAAAAGCACCTAGCTAAATCGGACTTATTTACGCCCCTGAAAACTCTGATAGGCATCCGCCACATCCCTAATCAGCTGAGGCCCTTGATAAATAAAGCTGGAGTAGATCTGTAATAACTTCGCGCCCGCCTCTAACTTGGCGATAGCTGCCGCCGCTGAGTCAATACCACCAACTCCAATAATAGGCGTATCATCGCCTAGCTCTTGGTAGAGTTTGGCGATGATCTCGGTGCTTTTATCTGTCAGTGGTGAGCCACTAAGACCGCCCGCTTCATCTCTAAAGGCACTGTTTTCAACGCCATCGCGGGTAATGGTGGTGTTAGTAGCAATCACCCCTTCCATTTCGGCACCCTTGATGGTTTCAGCCACTGAAACAACCGCCTCGTCATCCATATCAGGCGCGATTTTTACCAAGATAGGTACCTTACGATCATGCTGCACACTGAGCTGTTGCTGGCTCTCTTTTAAGCCTTCCAATAAACGCTTAAGGTTATCGCCAAACTGCAAGTCCCGTAAGCCTGGGGTATTAGGAGAAGAAATATTCACCGTAATGTAATCGGCTAGGCTATAGGCTTTTTCTAAACAAATACGGTAGTCTGAAAGAGCATCCTCTTCAGCAGTGTCTTTGTTTTTGCCAATATTGATTCCTAAAATACCGTCAAATTGACGCTTTTTAACCTGCTCAACTAAGTAATCAACGCCCTTATTGTTAAAGCCCATTCGATTAATAATCGCGCTTTCTTCTTCTAGACGAAATAAACGTGGCTTAGGGTTACCCGCCTGCGGACGTGGGGTAATGGTTCCAATTTCCACAAAACCAAAGCCCAACTGACCAAGTGCATTGAAGTAATCACCATTTTTATCCAAACCCGCAGCTAAACCCACTGGATTAGGGAAAGTCATTCCAAATAGCTCAACGGGGTTATTCGCCGGAGCAGTCACAAACTTATTTAAGAGGTTTAATCGAGAGGCTGCACCTAGACAATCTAAACTGAGCTCATGGGAATACTCAGGGTCTAGAGCAAAGAGGCATTTACGCAATAATGAATACATGTGGGCGTTCCTAAATCATATTGACGCTATTTTAGCAGCCATAATAGATTCACGCAGCCCCTTCTAAAAGCCGCGACAAGGGAAAGCTTCGATCTACAACTTCAAACCAACCTATCGAAGCTCGCCAAACGATGATTTTGATCAAAGCCTATGCGGAAAGAACCCTGGATACCGTTATGCCCAACATAGGGCCGCAAGACATTAACAGGGAATCGCACCCGGCGGCCATCTCGACTGCGGGCATGCACATCCCGTATCGCAAAGCGATAGAGTTTTTGATATTCCTCTGCGGAGATAGAAAGATCCACAATCAGAAAATTCACAGCCATGGTGCTAAAAGGTTTGTAACAAAAGGAATATGACTTCAAACAATTGAGTTAGCTAAAAACCTAACAATAAAGCTCAAACCACAGAGACTTAGTACACTGACTTAAGCCCCTGCGGTTTTACTCATATTAAGCTTCTTCGATGTCGCACTTCAACAAAGTTTCACAGTGTTCACTGGCTTGCGCTAGATCCAATAACTCACGTAGCGCAACAGAGAACATCGCAAAATCTGCTGAGCTGGTATTTTGAAGCTCACTGATCATGTCTTTCCAGCGATCAACCAATACTCGATGCTCTTCATCCCAAAGGCTAAGCACATCTTCCAAAGGCATATCTTCAGGGCTTAGACGAATAAAGGAAACCGCCAAGCTACGCATTTGCTGCTCCAAATCATCCATAAATGATTCACGAGCCATGGCCTGCCAATAATTATCCGGCTTTACCTCTTGGATTCGACGCGCAACATCATGCAAACCTAAATGCTCGCCGAGCCGGAAATAGACATCAGCAATCTGTGCGGCCGCTGCACCACTGGTGGATAATGCATCCACTAGATCCAAGCCAGAGTATAAATTGGCTCGAATCGCTGCATCACCCGCCAGGGCTTCCGGAACACCAGCGGCTTCCAGCTCAGAACGTCGCTCCTGCCATTCGCTCAATGCATCACCGCTCATCACCGTAGGCAAGGCCGTGATGATATCGCTAAAGTTGCCCGCAAATTCTTGTACTTCTTGCCCAGGGTTCAAACGGCTTCGGCGATGTCTTAGCAACCAGCGCGCGGCACGACGAACGCGGCGGTTCATATTGTCCAGCAACTCAAACTGCATATTGGCTGGAACCACAAAATCGAGCTCCGCTACCTGCTGACGGTAATCCTGCAAACCATAAATATCACGCGCAGCCACATAAGCCTTAGCCACCTGACCTGCATCAGATCCTGTTGCTTCCATTAAGCGATGGGTAAAGGTGATTCCCATATTATTGACCATATCATTGGCTACCTGGGTAGCAATGATCTCGCGGCGCAGACGGTGGTTATAGATTTGTTCTTTGAAATTTTCACGCAAAGTTTGCGGGAAGGCATTTTCAATCGCCGCTTCCATATATTCGTCTTCGGCAATATCAGAGTCGGCCAGCAACTCTTTTAAGGCAACCTTGACGTAAGAAATCAGCACCGAAAGCTCTGGACGAGTAAGCCCTTCGCCCTGCCCCTGGCGTTCTTGCAAGACATCTTCTGGCGGCAAGTTTTCTAGCTCACGTACCAATCGACCTTCGGATTCCAAGCGATTAATCAAACGGCGATACTCACCCATGCGAGAAATCGTTTGGTATTCGGCCAGGCTAATCGCCTGAGTTTGGCGATAATTATTACTCAATACCAAGTCCGAAACGGCATCGGTCATTTCGGCCAGCAATTGGTTTCGCTGCTTGCTGGTCATATCGCCATTCGAGACCAAATCATCCAGCAAAATCTTAATATTTACTTCGTGGTCAGAGCAGTCTACGCCGGCCGCATTATCAATAAAGTCGGTGTTACAGGCACCACCATTACGCGCATACTCCATACGCCCTAGCTGGGTTAAACCTAGGTTGCCACCTTCACCAAAGACCTTACAACGTAATTCACCACCATTCACTCGCAGGCCGTCATTTGCCTTATCACCCACTTCAGCATGGCTTTCGGCACTACCTTTAACATAGGTACCAATGCCGCCATTCCAAATCAAATCAACGGGCGCTTTTAACAAAGCATTAATAAGATCGGTTGGTGTCATGTAACTTTCTTTAATATCGAAAGCCTTTTGCATCTGCGGCGTTATCTTGATGGACTTTGCGGAGCGATCAAATACACCACCACCTGCAGAGATCAGATCCTTTTCATAATCTGCCCAGCTAGAGCGCGGCAATTCAAATAATCGCTTGCGCTCAACAAAACTGGCCGCCACATCAGGAGTTGGATCGATAAAAATATGCAAGTGGTTAAACGCAGCCTGCAGAGCAATATGCTCCGATAGCAACATACCATTACCAAATACATCACCCGCCATATCACCAATGGCAATAACGTTAAAATCTTCTTTTTGGACATCAACGCCTTTTTCTTTAAAGTGACGCTGCACACTCACCCATGCGCCTTTAGCAGTAATCCCCATACCTTTATGGTCGTAGCCCTGGCTGCCACCAGATGCAAAGGCATCGCCCAGCCAATGGCCATAGCGAATCGAAATTTCGTTGGCGATATCAGAGAATGTGGCCGTACCTTTATCAGCAGCAACAACAAGGTAAGGATCATCTTCATCCCTACGTACTACATTTTCCGGCGGCACAATATCGCCATCAACCAAATTATCAGTTACGTCCAGCAAACCTTGAATAAAGATTTTGTAACACTCAACGCCTTCGGCAAGAAACGCTTCGCGGCCACCCTCTGTAGGCGGACGTTTGGCCACAAAACCACCTTTAGCCCCAGCTGGTACAATAACTGAGTTTTTCACCTGCTGGGCTTTAACCAAGCCAAGTACTTCTGTGCGGTAGTCCTCTAAACGATCGGACCAACGCAGACCACCGCGAGCAACTTTACCACCGCGCAAATGGACACCTTCTACACGAGGCGAGTAAACAAAAATCTCAAACATTGGGCGCGGCTCTGGAATATCAGCAATATCGCGCGGACTAAATTTGAAAGAGATATAGGATTTATGCTGATCACTCGCCTCTTCGCTTTGATAATAGTTGGTACGCAATGTACCTCGCATCAAATCCAAGTAGCGACGAATAACTCTATCTTCATTAAGATTGGCTACATCATCTAAAGATTCAAGAATGGCCGCCTCGATAAGTGAAGCATCTGCACGGTTATCTGGTTCAAAATACGCAGCAAACAATGACACTAATTGCTTAGCAATTGAGGTGTGGTTTGACAATGTATTAGCGATAAAGGTCTGGCTTGATGCAAAGCGGGTTTGCTTCATATAACGCGCATAAGCCCTTAAAATAGCCACTTCACGCCAGCTTAGGTTTGCACCAATAATCAATCGATTAAAGGCATCGCTTTCGGCTTCACCACTCCAAATTGCAGAGAACGCTTCCTGGAAGCGATCGCGCACCACATTAAACTCCGCCTCTACTGGCAAGTCATAATGCAAATTAAAATCATGCAGATAAATTTCTTGGCCACTGCTGCGAGTTATTCGATATGGGTGCTCCATAATGACTCGTAAGCCCATTCGCTCCAGCACCGGAATCGCATCGGAAAGCTCTAGCAACTCGTCCAAATGGAAAACTTTGAACCGCACATCATTCTTGCCAGAACCAATGGGCTGATAAAAGCTCATGGCAATTTCACTGGCATCCTTCAATTTATTGAGGGTATCGATATCTTGTACGGCAGTGCGTGCATCGTAGGCCGATTGATAAGCGGGCGAAAATGCCTGTTCAAATTCTTCGTAAAGCTGATGACCAACACCCTCGCCATAGTTGTCGCTTAATGAAGACAATAGGTGATCGTCCCAAGAGCGAGCCAGCTCAGCAATACGCTCCTCAAGGCTGCGCTTGTCATAACTTAAAGGGGTAGCAGGATCTACTTTAAACACCATATGCACACGAGCCAAAGTTGACTCAGAAAAATGCGTGGTAAATTCATACTCTATAGCACCAATCGCTTCAGAAATTACCTTCTGAATCGAATGACGTACGCGGGTACTGAACATATCCCTTGGCACATAAACGAGGCAGCTGACAAACTTGCCATAGGCATCCTGACGCATAAACAAGCGCACCATGCGACGCTCATTGATATGCGCTACACCAGTCACGGTTTCGGATAAGTCAGCAATAGTGCTTTGGAACAATTCGTCGCGAGGCATTGATTCAATAACTAGATTGAACATACGGAAGCTATGGCTGCCTGGCAGCAGGCCAGAATTGTCAACAATCTCATCGATCTTCTGACGAATCAGAGGTATCTGGGTTGGGCTCTGGGTGTACACCTCAGAGGTAAACAAACCAATAAAGCGTGATTCACCACAGGCATGGCCATCTTCGTCGAAGCGCTTTACAACAACATAATCAGAATAAGCGTTGCGGTGTACACGAGAACGCATGGATGATTTCGAAAATGAAATCAATTGAGCTGTCGTGTAAAAAGCTTGCATGCCAGGATTAAAGTCTTGCCAATCTAAGCTGGTATTTAACTTACCGTGGCGGCGAAACAAACCTAAACGCTTACTTTTGTTCTCTTCTAAACGGCGTCCTTCCCCTTCACCGACGAGGTCGTACTCGGAATAACCCAGGAAGGTAAAGTGATTGTTTAGCCACGCCAAGAAATCGCTCGCTTCACGCAGACCTTCGTGATCATAATCACTATCGGCTTTTTTCAGTTCCTCAGTAACAAGATTTAACTGATCGGTCAGCGGCGAATAGTCACTAACGACGGTTTCGACATCGCCTAAAATATCTTCCAGACAATGCTGTAAATCTTGCAATGCGGAATCATCAATAAGACGGTTCACTTCAAGGTAAACCAATGCTTCGCGCTGCTCATTTTGTGTTGGCTCACCGTGAGCTGCACGGAATGATTCGATATTGCCGGCAGCGTCGCGCTGCACAAAAGCGATGGTACTTTTCACAGAGTGAATAGCGATGTTACGACGATTCATTTCCATACGAATCGAATCCACCAAGAACGGCATGTCATTGTGCATGACCGAAACTATGGTGTGGGAGCTTAACCAACCGTCCTGCTCTAAGGTTGGGTTGTAAACCCGCACTTTGGCGCGCTTACTGGGCTTTTCCTGGACAAAGTGCCAATTTGCGAAGCTGGCACCATAGACATCAGAAACCTTGCGTCCATTAAGCTCAGTCACTGGATATTGATCATAAAACAAGGCCACAAAGTCTATCAGTGCTTGCGCTTCCTCGCCTCGATGGTGGGCCATAATGGCCTGTGTCATCTGATCTATAAAACTCGCTTTATCGTGAATTGTTAATACACTCATCAGTGGTGTCCGTCATCGCTGTTTTTATTGCCTTGTTGAACGACTCCAACAAGGCCAAGAGAATGATTTATACGCCAAGCTCTCTAGCCGATATCACTGGGCCTACAGTAATATCTGAGTGGCGATTAAAAAGGCGCAGCATACGCCTAATGAAGCCAAATTTTCTATCGAAATCCAGGCCCTAAGCAGGGAAATAATGTTAATTAAGTGTAAATATGAAATTTATCCTCTAAACGTATGAAATCAGAGGAGTTTATAGCTATTTATTCGCTCTTACCCTAGCAGGCTTAAGCATAGTTGAAAATGCCCAAATTTCCGCTTTTTTTGGATGCCATGTCCCATTAGCCCCCATGCTTATGAAAATGGCTATTCAGATGTTGGAACTTCACGCAAAAACCATGGGTCAATAGGCACTGGTGTTTATCGCTCTTGAAAAAGTGGCGTCTAGACACCATGTGAAGCTAGAGTATTGAAGATCTTTTTAATGGGTGATTTTTTCATCAAACCTCTGATCAAAAACCGCCAACTAAACAGAAGATAAAGGCATTTTTATGATAGATAGCGCTAAACTGGCCGATTTAAGCCAATGGCTAAACGAGCACATTATTGGCCAACCAGAGCTAAGTGAACGATTATTGATCGCCATTCTGGCCAACGGTCACCTTTTAGTCGAAGGCGCCCCAGGGCTAGCTAAAACAAAGGCCATTAAAACCCTGTCCGATGGCCTTGAAGGAGATTTTCAGCGCATTCAGTTTACCCCGGATTTATTGCCTTCCGATGTAACCGGCACCGATATCTATCGCCCTCAAAACGGCGAGTTCGAATTTAAGCCGGGCCCAATCTTCCACAACCTAGTGCTAGCCGATGAGATCAACCGCGCTCCCGCCAAGGTTCAATCAGCCTTACTGGAAGCCATGGCCGAGGGCCAGATCAGTGTTGGGGGTAAAACCTACCCGCTACCCGAGCTATTTTTGGTTATGGCGACTCAAAACCCTATTGAGCAAGAAGGTACCTACCCCCTACCTGAAGCGCAATTGGACCGCTTTTTAATGCATGTTGAGGTGGGCTACCCAGATACGGAAGCAGAAAAGCGTATTCTTCAGCTTACGCGCCAAGAAGATAGCAAGCTCCAACAAAACCCAATAGAGCCTGTGTCTCAACAGGATATTTTCGCCATGCGCCAGGCCTGCTTAGGATTGCACATGGCCGATGCGGTAGAAGATTACATCGTGCAACTTACCGCGGCCACCCGCAACCCTGCCGCTTACGATCCACAGCTGGCCGACTGGATAGAGTTTGGGATAAGTCCACGAGGAACCATTGCCCTAGATCGCTGCTCCCGCGCCCACGCATGGCTAAACGGCCAAGACTTTGTCAGCCCTCAAAATGTACAAGCCATTGCACACGATGTTATTCGCCATCGCTTGCTATTGAGTTTTGAAGCCGAGGCCAATGGCATAACTCCAAATCAGGTTATCGATCGTTTACTGCAATTGGTGCCGGTGGCGTAACTGATCCAATGACGAGCAAACAAGATCTGCAACTCGATGGTAGCCACAGCGATTTAGCCAGCCTATTGCAACTGCGGCACCCAGCCCAGGAGCTCAATATCTATAGTCGGCAGTACAGTCGCTCGGTTTTGCTTGGACAACAGCGAACCTCACAGCGCGGTCGCGGAATGGAGTTTGAAGAAGTCCGCCAATACCAAGCGGGCGATGATGTGCGAACAATTGATTGGCGGGTAACGGCTCGCACACAGGTGCCACATACCAAACTGTTTCGTGAAGAACGTGAGCGCCCTGTACTATTGGTCTGTGATTTGCGCCCTAATATGTATTTTGGCAGTCAGGTACGCTTCAAATCAGTGCAGCTAGCCAACCTGGCCGCTCAGCTAGCCTGGGCCGCTATTCATCACAAGGATCGTGTTGGTGGCCTAGTGTTTAATGCTAAAACTCAACACGATATCCGCCCAGCCCGCAGCAAACACCGCGTGATGGAATTACTGCACACACTTTGCGAAGAGCCCACACAAGATTTGCAGCAAGGCTCAATTAGTATCGCCGAAATTTTACTCGATAGTCGCCGCGTCGCTCGCCCTGGAAGTGCCGTATTTATTCTGAGTGACTTCCACGATTTTGATGATGCTGCTCACCATCAGCTGCATTGTTTGGCGCGCCATATTGATGTGAGCTGTATTAAAATTAGTGACCCACTGGAAAGCCAGCTTAGTAAGCTTCACGGGCTGAGCATATCTGATGGCAAGCAACGTAGCCAACTTAGCAACGAGCAGGCTCTGCGTGATTTCGAACAGCGACAAATTAATAGTGCGAAACTCTTGGAGCAAGCCTGTAAGAAGTCAGCCGTTGAATTATTACACTGCCAAACAAACAACAATCCCATTGCCTTTTTGAAAGAGCGTTTTTCACAAAAAATAAAGCGTCGGGGCAAAAATGGATAAGAGTTCTTTTTCTATGTTTGCCTATGTGCCTTACGTACCCAAGCTGCTTGTGCCTGCACTTTTTATTAACCCGCTCCTAACAAATTCAGTCGCGGCCCAAGCTTCACCAAGCGGCATTAACCCTGGTAGTGCGAACCCTTTGGCGGAGCTGCGTGACATTCACCTACCGGCAGAGCCCAGCTTAATTCCACCAGGATTATTCTGGCTTTCGCTTGTCGTAATTATTGCAGTTATTACGGCTGTGATCGTATTTCGTAAATACAAACAGTCTGCAAACTACCAGCACAAGCGACAGAACCAGTGGGCCATCAAAGAGTTCGACGCGATTCCGCAAGAGAACAAACTGGAATTTATCCAGCAAGCCAATACTCTGTTAAAGCGTGTGGCGATGTTGCATTATGCCACTGAAAACCCAGCGGGTTTGAACCAACAGGAATGGCTGGCCTTTTTATCAAAACACTGCCCTGAAGTTGACCCACAGGCTTTTCAGCTATTATCAGAAGCGCCCTATTGGCCCGCGGACAAATTATCCAGCAGCAATATATCTCCGCTGCAACAAGCTTGTCGAACTTGGCTGTTACGCCACCAAGGAGATCGCCATGCTTGAGTTTATCTGGCCCTGGCTATTACTGCTGCTGCCCTTGCCTTTACTGTTTAGAAAATTATTATCCAGCAAGCAAGATAGTAGCGCGGCACTAAAAGTTCCTTTTTACCAACAGCTAGCACAACAACAGGCACATCAAACCCAAGCCAAGTGGCAACTGCCTCTTTTGTGGCTTATATGGCTTTGCTTATTATTGGCATGTGCTAGACCTGTATGGATTGGTGAACCTGTCGAGATGCCGTCCAGTGGACGCGACCTGTTAATGGCTGTTGATATTTCCGGCTCCATGAAAACACCCGATATGGAAGTAGACGGTGAACAGGTACCTAGACTTTGGGCGGTTAAGGCCGTAGTTGGTGAATTTGTCGAGCGCCGAAAGCATGATCGCTTAGGCCTGGTATTGTTTGGCAGTCGAGCTTATTTACAAGCCCCATTAACCTTTGATCGCGCTACCGTCAAACAACTATTAGATGAAGCCCAGCTAGGCTTTGCCGGTGAGAAAACCGCAATTGGCGATGCTATTGGCTTAGCCATTAAACGCTTACGCGAGCGCCCTGCCGATTCACGAGTATTGATTCTGCTAACTGATGGCGCGAATACGGCTGGCGAAGTTGCTCCCCTGAAAGCCGCCGAGCTGGCAAAGCAAACGCAAGTTAAAATCTACACCATTGGTATTGGTGCCGATCAAATGACTATCCCAGGTGTTTTTGGTAGTTCTTTTGGCAGCCGCACAGTCAACCCATCGGCCGATCTTGATGAAGACAGCTTACAGAAAATAGCGCAGATGACAGGCGGCCAATATTTTCGCGCGCGAAATCCGCAAGAGCTGCAAAAGATCTATCACCTGCTAGATCAGCTAGAGCCCATAGAACAAGCCGAGGAAACCTTCCGACCGCAAAAATCTTATACCCACTGGCCGTTAGGCATCGCTTTACTCTTGATTAGTTTACTGCTGATCCTTAAAAACGCTTTTCAATTAACAGCAACAATGCGCAGCAGCGAAACGGAGGGCTAAAGATGGAAGCAATTGAGAATTTTCACTTTTTACGCCCTTGGACACTGTTGCTTATTCCTGCGTTAGTTCCATTGCTCTATCTAGCAGTAAGACAAGCAAATGGACGATCTGCGTGGAATAAGTGGGTAGACGAGAAATTATTGGCCTCTCTTTTGGTCGATCAGCAAGCAATACAACGTCAGACACCATGGTGGCTACTGGCAATAGTCCTTTGTTTTGGAATTTTAGGGTTGGCTGGGCCAAGCTGGGAAAAAATTCCGCAACCTATCATTCAAAAGCAAGATGCCTTGGTTGTGGTACTCGACCTGTCTCCGTCGATGAACAGCCAGGATATAAAACCTTCACGCTTGAGCATAAGCCGCTTTAAGCTAATTGACTTGATGAAGCTGCGCAAAGAAGGACAAACCGGCTTGATTGTTTATGGCGGTGAAGCGCACATTGTTACACCTCTAACCGATGATGTAGAAACGATCATCAACTTACTGCCGGTACTGAAGCCCAGTTTAATGCCAATACCTGGAAGCAATACAGAATCGGCTATTGAACGGGCTATTCAACTATTAAAAGATAGCGGCCGTCAGTATGGCGACATTTTGTTACTGAGCGACGGCGTCGATCCTGTGGCCAGTGAGGCTATCAACGATGTACTGCAAGGCAGCCCATTTCGATTATCAGTAATGGCCGTTGGCAGCCAAGATGGCGGTCCAATTCCTAGCGGAAGAGGATTTATCAAAGATCAGCAAGGCAATATTGTTATTGCTAAAACCGATATTAAGGAACTTAAAAATTTAGCTAACGAAAATGGCGGTCGATTTGTTCAGCTAAGCCCAGGCGAGCAGGATTTACAGTCTCTAGAGGCATTCTGGCAAAATCGCAGCGATCTTTCTTTGGGCACTCAAGATCAGCAAGACAGTCTAGTCGATCGCGAGTTTGATCAATGGCAAGATAATGGACACTGGCTAGCGCTGGTGTTATTAGCATTTTTCCCTTTTGCCTTCCGCAAAGGTGGTCTAATAAGCACATTTGCAATGCTTGCCTTATTTAGCTCATTACTAAGCCTTCCTTCCGCGCCAGCAATGGCCGATAGTGAACAGGCTAGCAACACAAGTAAATCTCACACTGAAAAACAAGATAGTTTATTTGACAAACTTTGGTACTCTAAGGATCAACGTGCCCTTAAGGCCTACCAGGATCAAGACTATAACAAGGCTAGCGAGCTGTTTAAGAATCCGCAATGGCAGGCCCTTTCTGACTACCAAGGGGGGCAATACGATAAAGCGGCTGAATCGCTAGCAAATCTTAGTAAAGACAGCCTAGATCCAGAACTACATTACAATCACGGCAATGCACTTGCCAAAGCCGGTCAACTCGATGAAGCCATCAAAGCCTATGACCGCGCACTTGAGCTTCAATCAGATTTTGAGGACGCCCAGTTCAATAAAGAGCTAATCGAAAAACTGAAACAGGAAAATCAGCAAGAGAATAATCAGAATCAACAAAATCAGGAATCTGAACAACAAGATTCCGGTGAGCAGGAATCGGATTCCAAAGAAGATCAGCAAAGTTCGGACAACAAGGAAAACTCTGAAGAGCAACAACAGGATCAAGAGTCGTCTGACAACTCAAATGAAGAATCTTCCGAGCAAGAAAACAGCGATCAAGAAAATCGTGAAAACGAGAGCGAAGAAGAGAAAAATAACAAAGAGCAAGAAGCTCAGAACAAGCAAAACGATAAACCAGAGACTGAAGAAGCAAAGACCGAAGAACAGCAAGCTCAAGCCATAGCTGGCTCTGAGGAGTCATTAAGTGATGAAGAGAAACAGGCCCTAGAGCAATGGTTAAAGCAGGTTCCAGACGACCCTTCTGGCCTGTTGCGTGAGAAGTTTCTGTATGAAGAGCGCCAAAAACAGTTGGCGATTCGCAATGGCAAGTTAAAGCTTCCCAAGAACGATGCCCATAAGCGTTATTAGGACGAGATTCGAAAGATAAAATGATGAGCAAACAAATCAATAATAGTGCAATGGCAAAGTATAGAGACAAAGAGGCAAATCTCTCTTTGCTTGGCAAAGCCCTGGCCCTTTTCTGCCTTTTAGCGTGCAGCACAGCAAGTTTTGCATTAACTATCACTGCCAAGGTCGATAGAAACAGCATAGCAATGAGCGAAACCCTTACTCTTACGGTGGCTATCGATGAGCAAGCTGCTTTTAGCGCGCCATCATTCGACGAGCTACAGCAAAATTTCGATATTTTGAGACAACATAAGAGTAACCGCTATCAGAGCATGAACGGAAAAGTTAGCTCAATTACCGAGTGGGTGTTAACGCTCGGTCCCAAGCGTGAAGGACAACTCATTATTCCCAGCTTTGAATACGACGGTGAGTTTTCCGACGCTATCCCCATTACCGTCAGTAAACAGAGCAACGCTAGCGG
>JAOXRT010000179.1 GCA_025800365.1 Cellvibrionaceae bacterium
ATGAAAATTCTACGGCCTACGACAGTTGACAACTTTGCTCTGTTAGACATTATTGAGCCATTGCTCAAGTGGAAAGCTACGCAAGCTGTAGATTCCATGTATGAAAGACGTTACCTGTTTAATCGGGGTCACCGGCAATAGTGGAATCGGCACCGAAATTTGCGGCGATATCACCAAATGTATGATTGGTTTCTTTATAGATTAAATGAATTTGTATTATGATTCTGAGCTAATTAGCCCCCGAGATGGCAGCGTACGGGGTCTGTGATGAAATTTAACACAACTCACCTTGGACTTGGCCGATTTAAAGCTGCGTCGATCTGCTAACGTCGTCCGGTGATGATAGCAGCGCTTTTCGGAAAACAATACTTTTAACACCGATAAGCGTGCATTCAGCACCAACGTCTGTCGCCGCAGACAGACAAACTTCATGTCTGGCTGCGAGAGCACATACACCCTACTCAAATAGTATATAGGAAGACTAGCGTGAGCTTTGCTCGCTTTGCTTCGCTACGAAGAATTGAAAGTACGATATAATGGCACTACGATTATAGCATGTCACGGTCTCTAGCATAGTCCCGGCCGAACTTGGTAACCGGCCCCTAGAGGCCGAAAAAGTCGCAATAATGAAGGCATGTCGAATGGTGAAAACCG
>JAOXRT010000208.1 GCA_025800365.1 Cellvibrionaceae bacterium
GGCGCCACAAAATATTGCCGATATGGCAGTCACCATGACAACGTATCCACTTGGCGCTGCTGCGAGTAAAAACGTCTTCGACTCGCTGCAAAATATCTAAGCTCAAGCTGTCATAAGCTGGGATTAACTCATCGGGGATGAATTTATTATCCAGCAGGAATTGTCGGCTATCTGTGCCATAGCTTTTAATATCTAAGCGCGGGCGATATTGAAAATCGCTTTGCTTGCCAAGCTGGTGAATTCGCCCTAAAGCTCGGCCTATGCTGAACAATTGATCTAGATCCCCAGTTTCAGGGGCATGACCGCCCTGGCGAGGGTAAAGCGCAAACATAAATCCAGCGTGCTCAAATAAGGTGTCGCCAGCTGAATTTTGCCAAGGAGCAACAACGGAAAGATCAAGGTCTCGTAGCTCTGAACTAAAGCGATGCTCTTCTAGAATCTGCTCACGGCTCCAGCGCTCAGGGCGATAAAATTTGCCGATTAGGGCTGGGGCGTCTTCTATACCAATTTGGTATAC
>JAOXRT010000209.1 GCA_025800365.1 Cellvibrionaceae bacterium
CAATATAACTGCGCGTGGAGATAAGTCTGTGAATGTCTGTGAAGGAATTTTCTCGACTTCTCTATCTTTATTGAACAAGCAAAAATGGCCATCAAGAATTATTGCCTGCTCTCCTACAAACTCATTTATAGCAGTTATTAAAAAGTCTTGATTTCTGCCCACATTCTGCGCGAGTTTCTCGGTAGAGTATGTGCCAGATCTTACCCTTTTAATTAATTCACTTGCCGAATAATGAGGGAGTGAGTGGCGTTCTGATATTTTTCGGCATAGAGTTGATTTTCCAACCCCGTGAATACCAGCAACAAAGAAAATGGTCTTTTCCATGACTTATAGTTCCATATTTACAGCTAACATACTGTCTGTTATTAAAGTATACCGATAACTTTAAGTCTGATTTCCATAGCTTGGTGGGAAACTAAAAATTTTTCAGTCATCTTCTCGATAAATTCACTCTCGGGAACTTTCTCTGTGCCAAGTTTGTTGCTAAGAAACTTAAGTACTTTCTTTCCTTCTTTAACTATGAGTTCCTCTGGCATCAAAAGCTCGGCCGCAAAGGTGTTTGCTCTATATTCTTCGGGCTTTTGGGCGCCACTTCGTTGAAAATTTGTGGCGGGATCTTCAAAAACAACCTCTTTATGACTTTCAATATGGGGAATGATATCGTTAATCAGGTGGCCGAGTTCATGGGCAAGGGTAAATCGTTTTCGGTTTTGGTGATTTATGGCATTTACCCAGATGCTCACTTCTCCATTTGAATCTAAAGATATTTCTCCACTGTAGAGTTTTTTTAATGAGGTGCTTACTGTTACGGGGACGCCTATTTTGTCACACAGAGCTTCTACATCGATAGGAGCTTGTAGCATATCGAATTTTTCTAATAGTTCCTTGGGAGACATGTCCTTTAGATTCAACAGGCTATTAGTCATTCTTCTGATCTCTATTCAGGCTATTTTTCAGGTCAGAAATCTCTGAACTTATATCACTTTTGATGGAGTCTTGGGCAAATCGTTCAATACTAAGAAGTAAGTCCATCCTGAACCTTTTGTTCTTGAGCATTGCAAGGACTAATTCAGTCTGAAAGTTTTCATCTTGATTTATGTCGTAGGCGATTAACTCTGCGGCTTTTTTCAGGTGCTCATTCTGCTTTCTGTTAAGGAAATAGGTAATAAGTATCCCCGCTAAGCCCGCAATTACTGTGAGTACAACTAAGTAAAAGTCTATAAGTTCATGAGCCGATGCGAGCACTGTATCGCTATGAGCGAGAGTCTGGGAAACTCTGCTCTCAACAGTAGCGATCATATTGCTAGTTGTTGCAACAATATCATCTGTTAAATCGATGTTAGCTTGAACTTTGCTGTTAAGTAGAGCCACTCTGTCCTCTAGGCCTGTAGTTGAATCACGTAGGTTCGATATTTCCTGCTGATTATCTGCTAGCTTATCTTGCAGACATTTCAGCTTTTCAGGGGCAGAACCAGCGCAATCTCTCGCTCCGTTGAGTTGTTTGCCAATTTCCATTTGAGCCTAAAATTCCCGTATCCCATGCCACAAAAAGAATCAAGTATAACTTAAATGGGGTGTGCTTGTCCGTCTCGCTGACTGTTAGTATTTATATCTGGCTGTATAAGTATACAGTATTCTTCTATTTGTGAGAGCTGTTTTGATGAGTTTGTGTAACCCCGGCGTAACCCCGATATCCGCCGATGTTCTGAGCAGTTTTGGTTTTGGGGTGAGAGTGAGGTGGTGTGGAGAATGGGGTTACGTATTTTTGAACCCAGAGAGAGTTGTCTTGAAAATGCGAAATCTTTTTAAACTATTGATTTGTATAGTGAAAATGGTGGGCCTTCCCAGACTTGAACTGGGGACCTACCGATTATGAGTCGGGTGCTCTAACCAACTGAGCTAAAGGCCCATTTTCACTTTTTACAACTTTTCCGTCCCTGGCCTATTGATTATGAGTCGAGTGCTCTAACCAGCTGAGCTAAGGGCCCTAAGAGATGAAAGTCATCAAATTAGGCGAGGGATTATAATCGCCTCGCCTCAATTACGCTAGATCTCTAGCGGTTTTTTTCTCATGCTTTCAATAGCTTAGCCTGCTGGGTAAATATAGCTAGCCTGCAAGCCTAGTGGGATGCCAAGGCCCCAGTAGATTAGTAGGAAAGCGGTCCAAGTAAGCAGTAGGGCAATTGAGTACGGCAGCATCAGTGATAGCAGGGTGCCGATACCGGTGCTCTTCACATAGCGTTGGCAGTACACAACAACTAATGGGAAGTAGGGCATTAGCGGGGTGATGATATTGCTAGATGAGTCACCCACTCGGTAGGCTGCCTGAGTTAGATCTGGGGATATGCCGATTTGCATTAACATTGGGACCAAGATAGGGCCGATAAGGGCCCATTTGGCCGAGGCAGAGCCCACAAACAGGTTCACAAAGGCTGTTAGGATAACAATGCCTGCCATGGTGACCATGCTAGGTAGCGCCAAGGTTTTTAAGACTTCCGCTCCGTTTACTGCCAGTAGTGCGCCTAGGTTTGATTTGCCAAAGGCATCAATAAATAGCGAGCAGAAAAAAGCCATCACGATATAGTAAGACATGCCTTCCATGCCTTTACTCATGGCGCCAATCACATCTTTACTGCTTTTAAATGTGCCAGCGATATAACCGTAAACTACACCTGGGATCACAAACAGCAGGAAAATAAGCGGTACAATCGAGCGCATAATAGGAGCGCTGAATGAAGCTAGTTCGCCGTTTGCTGCGCGTAAAGGCGATGTCGACGGTAGTGCGACGGCGATCAAGATACCAAGTCCAATAATCATGGTGATGGTAGCCCAGCGTAATGCCGAGCCCTCTTTCTCGCTCAGCTCGCCGAACTTCGGTAGATCTTCGGTATCGCCATCAACTGGTGTATTCGCTAAGCGTGGCTCGATAACCTTATCGGTTAAATACCAGCCTACTAGAACCACCAATAAGCTGGAAGCTGAGGTGAAAAAGTAGTTGTTCAGCGGGTTGATTAGGATTTCTGGGTCCGCGATCTGAGCGGCAGTCTGGGTGAAGCTCTGGAGTAGAGGGTCAATGGCTGAAGGCACAAAGTTAGCGCTAAAACCGCCGCTGACACCGGCAAAGGCAGCAGCGATACCGGCGAGCGGATGTCTGCCCATGGCGGTATAGATTACGCCTGCTAATGGGATCACCAATACATAGCCCGCATCGGTTGCTGTGTGGCTAACAATAGCCACCAGAATAACGGAGGGGGTGAGCAGGCTCTTCGGGGTGGCATCGAGCATGCGCTTAATGCCGGCATTGATAAAGCCTGAGTGCTCAGCAACCGCGACACCTAGCATGGCTACCAATACCACGCCTAAGGGAGCAAAGCCGGTGAAGATTTTCACCATGCGCGATAGAAAATCGGCAAGGGAGTCTCCGGTAAGTAGGTTATTAACCACGATGGCTTCGCCAGTACGTGGATCGAGGGCATCGAATTGAAAATTCGACATAATGGCTGAAAGCCCCCACACGATAAGTAAGCTGATTAAAAAGATAACGGCGGGGTCTGGCAGTTTGTTACCAATGATCTCGACTTTGTCGAGCATCCGGCTCAGGCGGGTAGATTCGCCTGAAGCTGCTGATGAGGTCTCGCTCATGTTGTTGGTCCTGTGCTTAGGATAATTGTTATACGCATAGGTTTCGATGATTCGAATTGCGTTGCGACCAAGGGATTATGGCATTAAGCGTTAGGCTGGAAAACCACTCATGGGAAATGCGGATAGGAATTCGGACTTTGTTCGCAATGTTGACTGGATGGCGTGCAGGGAATGACTGTAGTAGAAAGCAGAATCAAAAAAGGCGACTAAAAAGTCGCCTTTATAAGTGCTTCTAGATGAAGTTACTCATCCAAAAAGCTACGCAAATGATCTGAGCGTGAAGGGTGACGCAGTTTGCGCAATGCCTTAGCTTCGATCTGACGGATACGTTCACGGGTTACGTCGAACTGCTTGCCCACTTCCTCAAGGGTGTGGTCAGTGTTCATATCGATACCAAAGCGCATGCGCAGTACTTTTGATTCACGTGCGGTAAGGCCGCCCAATACATCGCGAGTTGCTTCGGTAAGGCCTTCGCCTGTTGCCGACTCCACTGGAGAGGTAATGGTGTGATCTTCAATAAAGTCGCCAAGATGTGAGTCTTCATCGTCACCGATTGGGGTTTCCATGGAGATTGGCTCTTTAGCGATCTTCAATACCTTGCGGATCTTATCCTCAGGCATGTCCATACGTTCGCCTAGCTCTTCCGGGGTAGGCTCGCGGCCCATTTCTTGAAGCATTTGACGAGATACGCGGTTAAGCTTGTTGATCGTCTCAATCATATGCACTGGGATGCGAATAGTACGAGCCTGATCCGCAATAGAGCGGGTAATGGCCTGACGGATCCACCAAGTTGCATAGGTAGAGAACTTGTAACCACGACGGTATTCAAACTTATCCACCGCCTTCATTAGGCCAATATTACCTTCCTGGATAAGATCCAAGAATTGCAGGCCGCGGTTGGTGTACTTTTTGGCAATAGAGATAACCAAACGTAAGTTGGCCTCAACCATCTCTTTCTTGGCACGACGTGCACGAGCTTCACCGATCGACATGCGGCGGTTAATCTCTTTAATGTCAGCCAGTGCCAAATTGCTGTTTTCTTCAATTTGGGCCAATTTGCGTTGCGCACGCTGAATATCAGGAAGGTAGCGCTTCAGAGCTTCTGAATAGTCGCGTTTCTTCTTGATAACCTCGGTAATCCAATCATCATTAATTTCATTACCTGGAAATTCTTTGATGAAAGTTTTGCGCGGCATTCTCGCCTTGCGAACAACGCGATCCATGATTAGGCGCTCTTGCTGACGCACCTGATTCAGAGTGTCGCGAATGTCGTCGTACAATGGATCGAATTGGCGTGGCGGCAACTTGAAGAACTTGAATATCTCTCCCAGTGCAGCCTGCTCTTTTGCAGCTTGCTTGCTGTCTGCGCCATGCTTCTCAAGAGCCTTAAGGGTTTTCTTGAGTTGGGCTTCCAGCTTGCCAAAGCGCTCTTTGGCTTCTTCTGGGTCGATACCGTTGTTGTTATCTTCTTCGTCGTCATCTTCTGAGCTTTCAGCCATGGCTTCGGCGGCTTGGGCTTGAGCAAGGGCAGAAGGGACGTCATCAGCAGGGTCTAACCAGCCAGAAATAACATCCGGAAGGCGACGCTCCTCTTTGTCGATCAACTTGTATTCATTGATGAGGTTTTCAACAGAGCCGGGCCAGTAAGACATGGCCTGCATTAGCTCACGAACACCTTCTTCAATACGCTTGGCGATAGAAATCTCGCCTTCACGGGTTAATAGCTCTACGGTACCCATTTCGCGCATATACATGCGCACAGGGTCGGTGGTACGACCGGCTTCGGTTTCAACCGCAGCCAAGGCGGCCGCAGCTTCAGCGGCGGCGATCTCATCGGCAGAAGAATCACCATCTGTCATCAAGATTTCATCGGCATCAGGTGCAGTTTCATACACCTTGATGCCCATGTCATTGATCATCTGGATGATATCTTCAACCTGATCTGGGTCAGAAATGTCCTGAGGAAGGTGATCATTGACCTCGGCGTAAGTAAGGTAGCCTTGCTCCTTACCGCGGGCAATAAGTTCCTTGATACGGGACTGTTGCTGTTGGGCGTTATCGCTCATTCGTGACCTATAAATTATGCTGGCGAGATAAACAAGAGATTATAGCGCATAAATAAGGGCTTATTCTAGAAAATCAAGCCTGTGCACTGCTTTTATTTACTTAGATGCTATAGCCTCTGTGGGCTTGTGGCTGAGAGCCGCTAATGACTTTGCTGAATGAGTTGCCTAAAAAGGGCTTTTTCCTCTTCGCTTAGCTCATTGAACGCTTTGCTTTTCAGCTCTTGCAGCTTGCTGCGGTGGGACTTTTTCTGCTGTTGGCGCTGTAATTTCTCTTCGCAGGCTTTGAGTTCGGCGTTGTCGTCAAAGTTCCCTTCTCGCATGGCGGCGGCCAGTACCGAAGTGCTTTGTTCGGCGATGCTTTTGAGTTTTTGCCATTCCTGTTGGCCATAGCTTGCCAGCCAGTGCCCTGAGAGCTGGTTGACATTGAAGTGGGGGCGGCTGTGCAAGCAGCGAGCTAGCCTCAGTAGAAGCTGGCTGTCGCTGTCCTTAAATTGACCGAATAGCTCGATATCCGTCAGTTCCTTAGCAAGCTCTGGGCGGCTCATCAATAGGCCTATAAGCAAGCGCTGGGGGCTTAATTTATTGTCGTGCTGTTCGCTTGATGCAGGCCTGTAGCTGCTTTCGCTAGGGGTGCTCGCACCGCCTTGGTAGTCCGCGCCACCTTGATATTCGGCTGGGAGATAGCCTCCGCTTGGCTCTTCATTGTGCTGAATGGCCATTGACTCATAGCCTTGCCAGGGATCTGCTTCGCCGCTACTTGCCGCTGTGGGGATTTGTTCATCGGCAGTTGTGCCCTCACTGGGAGCTGGAGCTTGATGTTCTGCCGGTTTTGGCTCTGTTTTAAACTCAGGCAGAGGTTGGTCGATCAGCTCAAGAAGAGTATCTAGGCTCAGCTCGGTGCGGCGAGCTAGATGCTTAAACATGAGCTCGCGGTAGACGCCTTTTGGTAGCAGGTTGAGCATGGGGGCAGCGCGCTTGCTGAGTAGAGCCTTGCCACCCATAGTATTGGCATCGATATCTTCACAGAGGCTATCAAAGAGAAAATCTTCTAAAGGACTGGCGGTTTCCTCGATGCGCTGTAAAAACTTGTCTTTGCCAAACTGGCGAACATAACTATCCGGATCTTGGCCGTCTTCCAAAAATAGAAATTTAATCTGCCGGCCATCATTCATGACTGGCAGTGAGTTGCTGAGTGCACGTTTAGCAGCATTGCGGCCGGCATCGTCGCCATCAAAGCAAAAGATAATTTCTTGGGTGTGTTTGAAAGCTAAGTTTAGATGGGCTTCACCACAGGCAGTGCCTAGGGTGGCGACCGCATAATTAATATCAAATTGCGCCAGTGCTACCACGTCCATATAGCCTTCGACGACTAGCAGCTTTTGAATTTGTGAGTTGGCTTGGCGTGCTTCCCAAAGACCGTAAAGCTCTTCACCTTTGTGAAATACTGGGGTTTCTGGAGAGTTTAAATATTTGGGCTTTTCATCCCCAAGTACCCGGCCGCCAAAGCCAATAACGCGGCCGCGGCGATCACGTATTGGAAACATAATGCGATCGCGAAAACGATCGTAGTAACTGTTCTTATCCTTGTTATGGATAAGCATGCCGCCTTCTTCAAGGCGCTTGCAGTTGTGATTGTTGTTGGCGAGCTGCTGTTTAAGATTGTCCCAGCCGGGTGGCGCAAAGCCAATGCCAAAGCTTTTACAGATGGCCCCACTTAAGCCGCGAGATTTTAAGTAGTTAACGGCTTGGGTTTTATGGCTGTGTTGGCGCAGCTGTAGCTGATAAAACTCGTCAGCTTGCTCAAGCAGTTTGAGAATTTCTTGGCGCTGCTTCTCTTTTTCTTGCTGCGCTGGTGAGATATTTTGCTTTTCTCTTGGTACTTCTACGCCGGCCAGTTTGGCCAGTTCTTCTACGGCTGCTGGGAAATCTAGGTGTTCATATTCCATGATGAAGCCCATAGCATTACCAGAGGCGCCGCAGCCAAAGCAGTAATAGAACTGTTTGTCCGGGCTTACGGTAAAGCTGGGGGTTTTTTCTTCATGAAAGGGGCAGCAGGCGCTGTAATTCTTGCCCGTCTTTTTTAGTTTTACACGGTGATCCACCACATCGACAATGTCGATACGGTCAAGAAGATCATCGAGAAAACTCTGGGGTATGCGGCCGCTCATAGGCTTAGTTTAGCGAGCGGCCGTGTAGGGCACAATTAGGCAAGTTTGGCTTTCACTAGCTGGCTAACGATACCCATGTCACCGCGGCCTTGAACCTGTGGTTTCACTAAAGCCATGACTTTGCCCATATCGCGAGCGGACTCGGCTCCGCTGTTGGTGATGGCTTCGTCAATGATGGCAGCCACTTCTTCTTCGCTTAAAGCGGCGGGTAGAAACTCCTGAATGATGGCGCTTTCGGATTCTTCCTGTTCGGCTAGGTCAACGCGATCGGCATCGCGAAACTGTTGGGCCGAATCTTTGCGTTGCTTGAGCATCTTGTCTAGCACAACCAATACGCGAGCATCGTCAATCTCGATGCGCTCATCGACTTCGATGCGTTTAAACTCGGCTTGAACCATGCGAAGCACGCCTAGGCGAGGCTTGTCTTTGGCTCGCATGGCGTCTTTTACGGCGGACGCGATGGTTTTTTTCAACTCAGACATGGCAGTTCCTTAGCTGGTTTTGGTATGTGGTCTTGATTGTAGGGGCTCTAGTAAACTTATTAGTTTGCGTAGGGCCAAACGCGCAAGCCCAGCTCGAGGCTGGGCTTAGATACACTCGCTCAAGCGGACTTGAGCTGGTCTGCGCTAACCTGGGAGCAGGTTAGTGGTACTATTTTTAACCTTAGCCCTAAAACTTGGAGTTTAGGGTTGGGAGGCTAAAAATTAGTACAAACGCTGAAACTTGCGAGATTCGCGCTGAACCTTTTTGGCGTGACGCTTAACAGCGGCAGCAGCCTTACGCTTACGAACGCTGGTTGGCTTCTCGTAGAATTCACGACGACGTACTTCGGCTAGTACACCGGCTTTTTCACAAGAGCGCTTGAAGCGACGCAGAGCGATATCAAATGGTTCGTTTTCTTTCAGCTTAACAGCAGGCATTGTTGATTGTACCTTTATTCGTGTATCTGTTTAATGTGGTGTGTTCTCGAGTTGGACATACGCCTTAGCGAGTTATACAACGCTTGAGCAACCCATACATAGGAATCACACCGTTCCAAGGGGCGCAAATTCTATACAGTCTTGGCAGCGCACGCAAGCTTTTGTGGGATATGTTGGCCTGATGCTGCGAATTTTTGTCAATATATAGGGCTGCCGAGGGTCAACAGCCCCTAATTTGCTGGTAAGCATGGTGTAAGCTGTTATTATGCCGAGCTTTTATCTGACCCCCCTCGAAAGGCTTTAAACATGCGCGTTCTAGGTATCGAAACCTCCTGTGATGAGACCGGTGTTGCTGTCTATGACAGCGAGCAAGGACTGTTGGCTCATTGCCTCTATTCTCAGGTAGCGGTGCACTCAGAATACGGTGGTGTGGTGCCAGAGCTAGCCTCTCGCGATCACGTCAGAAAGCTATTGCCTTTAATCGACGAGGTTTTTGAGGCCGCCAATACCCAAAGCGCCGATATTGATGCCATTGCCTATACCTCTGGTCCCGGGCTGATTGGGGCATTAATGGTTGGGGCCTGTGCGGGGCGAGCGCTGGCGTATGCTTGGGGGTGCAAAGCTCTCGGTGTGCATCATATGGAAGGACATTTGCTGGCACCTATGCTGGAGGATAAGCCTCCGGAGTTTCCATTTGTGGCCTTACTAGTATCCGGTGGTCATACCCAGTTGGTTAGGGTAGATGGCATTGGTCAATATCGCATGCTGGGTGAGTCCTTAGACGATGCCGCCGGTGAGGCCTTCGATAAGGCCGCTAAAATGTTAGATTTAGATTATCCCGGTGGCCCTCAAATCGCTAAGTTAGCTGAGCAAGGCGAGCCTGGGCGTTTTAAATTCCCTCGCCCCATGACAGATAGACCAGGTTTGGATTTTAGTTTTAGCGGATTAAAAACCTTCACCTTAAATACTGTCGCTGAGCACAAATTGGAGAATGGCCTGCCTGATGATCAGACTTGTGCCGATATTGCTCATGCTTTTGAAGATGCCGTAGTTGCGACTCTAGTTATTAAGTGCCGCCGTGCGCTAGAGCAAGAGGGTTTGAAGACCCTGGTCATTGCAGGTGGTGTTTCTGCGAATAAGCGCTTGCGAAGCGAGTTAGAAACAAAACTTGCGAAAATCAATGCGGGTGTTTTTTACGCGCGCCACGAGTTTTGTACTGATAACGGGGCCATGATCGCTTACGCGGGTTGCCAGCGACTAATGGCTGGGCAAGAGCAGGAGCTCGCAGTTAAGGTGCAGCCACGTTGGGACTTGGAAAGCTTAGAAGATATCAGTGAGGCGGTGTGACGGGCATGGATACAGTATTTATTGAAGGTCTAGCCGTTGATGCCACCATTGGTGTCTTTGATTGGGAGCGTCGAATTAAACAGCGCTTGCTGATCGATTTGGAAATGGCTTGGGATATAAAAGCAGCTGCTAAGTCAGATCGGCTAGAGCACACATTGGATTATAAGGCCGTTTCTGATCGCGTGGCCGAGCTTGTTGCGAGTAGTCAATATGAATTGATTGAATCGCTAGCTGAAGAAATAGCGGCAGCGCTACGCAAAGAGTTTTCTATCGCTTGGCTACGCTTGCGCTTAAGTAAGCCTGGTGCTGTTGTTGCGGCTAAAAATGTCGGTTTGTTGATAGAGCGCGGCCAGCGCGGAGATGTCTAATGGCGCGAGTATTTTTAAGTTTGGGAAGTAATGAAGATAGGGAGTTTCATATTCGTTCCTGCTTGGATGCGCTGGACAATCACTTTCAAGTGCTTAGTGTGTCCTCGGTCTATGAGAGCGAGGCCATAGGCTTCAAGGGCGAGCCTTTTTACAATATGGTAGTTGAAATCGATACTGATTTGGCACTTGGCCCGCTCAACAACAGTTTGAAAAAAATTGAAGATGAGCATGGTCGCCGCCGTGATGTGCCAAAGTTTAGTGGCCGAACTCTTGATGTTGATATATTGCTTTACGATCAGTTGGTGGGGGTTTCGGAAGGGATCGAACTGCCGCGCGATGAGATCACTCAGAATGCCTTTGTGCTTTTACCGCTAGCCGAGATAGCCGCAGATGATGTTCACCCGGTATTAAAGTTGACTTATGCCGAGTTGTGGAGGGCGTATGACAAAGCTCAAAAGCTCTGGACTATCGATTTTCAATGGCAGGGAAAATCAATCTCCAAAGCTTCTTAAGCCCCTCATTCAATCTTAGCTGCTACTTTCCCGCGATCGTTTGTAAAAACTGCTGGTAATGTTTAGCGGTCTGCTTGGGGCGCTCTAGCATAGGTAAATGGCCAGTGTCTTCCATGATAATGGTGGTCGATTGTTTTAAACCCTGACTGAAAATACTCGCTGAAGACATATCGATAATGCGATCACTGTCCCCCCATATAATTAAGCTAGGAATAGAAATCTGTTCCAGCTTATCGTCCAGTTCAGTTGGTTTAGCCATTAAATCCTTGGCGACTTTTTCATTGAACGCTCTTTGTTGTAGGGCTTTTTCTGTGAGGTAGTCTTTGGCGATTTGTGGCATGGCTGGCGGGTGGTTAAAAGCCAGCTCAAATAGTCGATCTAAATCTTCTGTGTTTTCCAGCAGTAAAATATTACGGCCTTCTGCCCAAGCTAAGCTGCGTGGACTAGGCTTTGGCTCTTTGACTCCGGCACTGTTCAATAGGCCTAGGCTCAGGACTTTGTCAGGATGCTCGAGGCTATAGCTTGCCGCTAGCATGCCGCCCATGGAGTTACCGAGGATGTGAAAACGGGGCAATTTCAAGGCTTCGACAAAGGCTTGCAAGCGCTCGACTTGGCTAGCAATATCATAGCTTTGATCTTGCAATCGACTGCTATCACCAAAGCCAGGCAGGTCAGGCGCTATGATGCGGTAGCGATCACTGAACTGGGCAGCAAAGCGAACCCAGTTGTCTTTGTTGGCCGCATAACCATGTAGCATTAGCAAGACTGGGGCGTTGTTGGGGCCGCCACTTAAGTAATGAATATCATGCTTGGCGATATCTATTTGTTTGAGTTCTAGCCCGGCTTGTTTGCGCTCGTGGCTGATGCCAGCTTCAACTAAGGTTGCAGGGCTGAGAAAATAAATCGCCGAGTAAGAGGCGATGGCAAGGGCAAGCAGGCCCAGAAAAAAGTAGAGCAGTGTGCGCATATTGGTATCCAGCTTCTTGTTTTTGATGGTCTCGCTGTTGCGTCATTAAGGCGCGCAAATAATAACCTGAATACTGTTGTAGCTCTAGTTCTCGAGCCGATTATGGGCGCTTATTTAACAACTAGGTTACATATTTAAGCTGCGGCCACCATCAATGGCCAGTATTTGCCCGGTGGTATAAGGAGCTTGTTCTGCTAGATACCATACGCTTTGGCAGATTGCCTGCTCATTTCCCAGCTTTTGCATAGGTACTTTTGCCAAAATTTCGCTGTTTTCTGCTTCCCCATCTGGCCAGAGGATCGCTCCGGGTGCGATACCGTTAACGCGAACATCGGGGGCCAGCTCTAGTGCTAGGGTTTTAGTTAGCATGACATTCGCGGCTTTTGCCATGTTATAGATGATGTGTCCTCGCATCGGCTTGTCGGCGTGAATATCGGCGAAATTGATAATGGCGCCTTTGTTTTGAACGAGTGATTCAGCAAGAGCTTGGCTCAAAAACAATGGAGCTTTCATATTGCTGCCCACCAGATCATTCCAGCTCTCTTCGTCGCAATCTTCAATTGGGGTGGGATAGAAGCTACTGGCGTTATTGATCAACAGGTCAATACCTTGCCATTTTTCGATAGCTTGTTGGGCTAGCTGTTTAATTTCCGATAGCTCATTGAGATTCGCTTGAATGCAATAGCAGGAGTCGGCACGTTTTTGGTTTAACTCTTGCGCTAGTTCTTGCGCAGCATTCTGGGAATGGCGGTAGTGCAATACGATTCGGTAGCCACCTTGGTGAAAGTGCCGACATAGTGCGGCCCCGATGCGTTTGGCGCCGCCGCTGATTAATACTACTGGAGCTCTCAAGGTTTTTGTCCTGTCGATTTCTGAAATTGATCTAACGCCTTAATACGTTGTTGCTCCAATTGTAGGCCTATTTCGCTGCCGCTGTAGCCTTGGGCAATAATATCTTTGGCATTAATTCGGCAAGCGACCTGGTAGGCCTGCTCCAAATGCGCTTTTTGGGGGTAGGGTTTCAGTTCGAATCCGGTTCTGCCTCTACTATCTGCTTCGCTGCCTAATAGAAAATCTTCCAATGCTTGCGGGTTACGATAGGCATCCAGTTGCTTAAATAGCTTAGCTATCGTTTTTCCGCGCAGCTCATAGGCTCGATGCGCATGAGTATGAAATTCGGCTAGATGAAGTGCGCAACGTAAGTGAGCTTTAGGAATACGTAAGCGCTCACAGAATTGTCGAATTATGGGCAAGCTTCGCTGCTCGTGACCATGGTGTCGAGGCAGTATATCGCTAGGTGTTTTTGCTTTGCCGAGATCGTGTAGCAAGCCAGCTAAGCGTACCCTAGGTTCAGGGCTTAGTAGGCATGCCTGCTCTAGCACCATAAGGCTGTGAATTCCTGTGTCTATTTCTGGATGAAACTCTGCTCGCTGGGGGACGCCAAAGAGTGCATCTAGCTCAGGCATAATGACTTTTAATGCGCCGCACTCTCTTAAACATTGGAAATAACTCGCGGGAGTTTTTTCTGTGAGTGCCTTTTCGGTTTCTTTCCATACGCGCTCGGCTACTAAGTGTTCAACTTCGCCAGCGTCGACCATTGACTGCATGAGGCTCATGGTTTCGGGTACGACGCGAAACCCTAGGTGCTGATAGCGTGCTAAAAAGCGTGCTAGCCTCAGTATACGTAGGGGGTCTTCCGCAAAAGCATCTGAAACATGGCGTAGGGTTTTATTGCGGATATCTTCTTGGCCACCATAAGGGTCGACAATGTCACCCTCAAGGGATTTGGCGATGGCATTGATCGTAAGGTCCCGCCGGCTGAGGTCTTCTTCGAGCGTGACATTTTCGGTATTGACGCTAAAGCCAGCGTAACCATGGCCAGTTTTTCGCTCAGTTCGGGCCAGAGCATATTCTTCTTTACTTTGGGGGTGCAAAAAAACCGGAAAATCTTTTCCGACTTGCTGATAGCCATCCTGGAGCATTTTATCTAAGTCGTTTTGATTGGCGCCAACAAGAACCCAGTCCCTTTCTACAAAGGGGTAACCCATAAGCTCATCACGTACAGCGCCGCCAACTAAATAACATTCCATAAACTTCGTGCTTGACCTTGATCGAATCTTGTTCGACACTGTATAGGATTTAGTAATTGTCGGCCAGACTTAGCTCGAATGTACTTGGGAGGTCTAGGCGCTGGGGACAATGTTAATTGGCGGGCTCCTAAGTGTACGGAGCCGCTTTTGTTTTATGGATACTTAAATGAACCCTATTCTTGCCATGCATATTTCGCGAAAGCTGCCTTGCTCTGCTGTCTATCAGTGGGCCAAGCCATGTGCCGCGCGTGGCAAATTGAGGCGATCCATTTAATCCATATTTGATTATATTGAATTAAAAGGGCCGCCAATAGAGCGGCCTTTTTTGTGTCTCTCAGATTTAGGCCCGCAAGGGGAGAGTTTTGTGAAAATACCATTGTTGTTCGTGATGGTTGTGCTTTTATGGGGGAGCACGCCATTGGGAATTAGATTAAGTAATGAAAGTTTTAGCTTTACCGAGGCAGTCATGCTGCGCATGGGTATTGCTCTACCATTAGCGCTAGGCTTTCTATGGTGGCAAGGCAAATCTTTGATTCAAGATCGCTCTGATCTCAAGGTGTACGCTGCGGCAGCGATGGGTATTTTCCCAGCTTTACCTTTGGTGTATTGGGCCGCCCAGTATATTTCCAGTGGTTTGATTTCGGTTCTATTTGGTTTGACGCCGTTTCTCACAGGTTTGATGACTTTATTGATTTTGAGAGTAAACCCTTTTGATTGGCAAAAGATTTTGGGCTTGCTTTTGGCCCTGCTAGGCCTACTTATTATCTTTCAAGGACAATTGATGTTTGGGCCATCTGCCATCAAAGGTATTCTAGCGGTATTGTTGTCGTCACTTATTTTTGCCCTGAGTAGTGTTTGCTTACAGCGCTTTGCATCGAATATTGAACCAATGAGACAAACTGCGGGAGCTTTGTTGTTTTCATTTCCAGCTTTGCTGCTGATGTGGCTAATTACTGACGGAAGCATGTCTACGGATTTTAGCTGGCGATCCGGCGGGGCGGTGGTGTATTTGGCTGTTTGTGGGTCGCTACTAGGTTTCCCAGCATACTTTTATTTGTTAAAGCATATGAGTGCAGCAACCATTTCATTGAATACTCTGATTACTCCAGCTGTAGCTTTGTTTCTAGGGGCTCTAATTCTTGATGAAAGCTTGCAGCCTAGTTTGTTGATTGGGGCGGCGGTGATTTTGCTGAGTTTGGCGTTTTACCAGGGCCTATTGGGGCGAGTGCTGCGCTCACTAATGTCTCTACGTCAAAGCCGAGGGTGAAGCTGGTGTCGGGTGCTAGCGATAAAAATTAGCTGTGAAAACCCAAGCCATTACTCTCTTGGCTCTGTTCATGTTCTACGGGTAGGCTAACAGTAAACTGGCTGCCCCGGCCTGGCTGGCTTTGCATAGTGATTAGCCCCCCATGTCCCGATGCGATGTTATAGCAAATGGAAAGCCCGAGGCCTGTTCCTGTACCAACGGGTTTAGTGGTGAAAAATGGGTCGAAAATACGATTGGCTATTGCCTCTTCGATGCCGCTGCCATCGTCGGTAATACAAATGTCGACGCTGGCTTGATTGTTGTTAAGTGACTGGCGGCTTAGGCTGGTGGTTATGGTGATCTGCCCATGGTCATCAATGGCTTGTTCAGCGTTGACCAGTAGATTAATTAAGATTTGGCTGATTTGTGAGCCGATGCAATATACCTTGGGTAAATCTCGTTGGTAGCGCTTTTGGACTTCCACCTTATATTTAAGCTGATTAGCCACAATATTTAGGCTGCTTTCTAATAGATCATGGATATTGTGGTGCAGCCACTCTTGTTGCTCAGGGTGCGAATAGCCTTTGAGGTCGGTGACGATTTGCTTTATTTGGTTTGTCCCGTTTAGGGAGTCGTTAATAATTTGGCCGACATCATCCCGTAGGTAATCGATATCAAATTTTTCATAGATTTCCTGCGCCCGCTTTTTGAAATTTTCATCATTGCTGGCGTTGCCGATTTCTTTACTGGCCTTCAGGTACTCTTGGAAGTCTTGCAGGTAATCGCTCAAGGTCATCAAATTGGAATGTATGTATCCCACCGGGTTATTAATTTCATGTGCAACACCCGCAGCCAATTGCCCTAGTGATGCCATTTTGTCGGCGTGAATGAGTTGCTTTTGGGCTTGTTCAAGGCGATAGCTGGCATTAGTAAGCTCTTTGGTTCGTCTGATGACAAGTTGCTCAAGATGAATTTCGCGGCTGCGCAGGGCGAGGTGTGTTTTTACTCGCGCAATAAGCTCGTCGCGATGATAGGGGGTGGTCACATAGTCGGCCGCTCCCCCCTTTAAGGCTTTGCTGATGATTGCAGGGTCTTTATCAGCAGAAACGACAATAATGGTTGGCGGGCTATCTAAATCTAAGTTGGGAATTTCAGTCAGTAGTTCAAAACCGGAGATCCCAGGCATGTTGAGATCTAATAGCAGAAGGTCAATAGTATGGCTTTGAAGAATATCTAAGCATTGGCTGCCCTCGCTGGCTTCGTATAAACGAGAATATTCTTGGCTCAAAATACTGCGCAATAGCTGACGATTAACTGGGTTATCGTCCACAAAGAGAATTGAATTACTCATATTTTGGGCGCAGCGTCCTATTGCTTACTTCTTTGCTAGATAGAGTAGCATGCTTGAGCAAAGATGAGGACACTCAACAATAGTGGGGTAAATCGAGGCTGATATGAACTCAGTATGGGAGAGGGGAAAAAAGCGCCCCCAATTACATCTAGGGGGCTAAGGGTCTTAGGGTGTTCTTTAGGAGTCTGGTGCTGGGCCCTGTTTAGCTTTAATCAGCGAGGCTGATATGGCTAGATAGGGAATCAATGTGCACCTCTTCGCAACAACTCTATTATCGGTCTAAGATGTCTTACCTGTCAAACCTGACATTTAGTACATTTTGGTATCGATTTCACAAAAAATAGTATAAAAAGTCATTTCAGACAGTTAGTAATATGGACTAGGCTGAAATTGGGGTAATCCTACAGGGTGATTTAGAGAATTCTCTGGGGTAATGGCGCGCAAATCAACGTTTTTGGAATTAAGATACAAGAGTGGCACTTTATGGATAAAACCCGAGTACTCACCACAGGGGAAGCGGCAAAGTATTGCGGGGTGAACTTTAGGACCGTTATTCGCTGGATTGAGCGGGGCCGATTGAAGGCCTATAAGCTTCCCGGCAGGGGAGACCACCGTATTCAGGTCGATGACTTTGTTGATTTTTTGGAAAGCAACGATATGCCGGTGCCTGAGGAGTTGCGTCCACTACCTGCGTCAAACAAGGTTTTGGTGGTTGAAGACCAGCTTGAAATGGCCTCAGCGATGCGTCGAGTATTGCGACGTGCAGGTTATGACGTCGAGGTGGCAGCGGATGGCTTTGCGGCCGGTCTGATGTTGGCACAGCACCAGCCTGCAGTAGTAACCCTAGATATTAAGATGCCTGGAATGGATGGTTACGAAGTTTTGAAAACCATGCGTGAGCAGGCGGTGTATAAAGAAACCAAGGTGCTGGTGGTATCTGCAGAAACCGCTGCGGGAATGCAAAAAGCACTAGAGTTTGGTGCCAATGATATTTTATCCAAGCCTTTTGATAATAACGAATTACTGGATAAAGTCGCCGCGCTGATGGGCTTGCCTGTGGCAGCCAATATGGTTGTGATGTAGTCGGTGACATAGCGGCGCTAGCAATAGTCTTTTCTGGGCTCTGCTCCGAGCCCTAACACTCATTTTGTTAAATCAAATTAAAACCTTTCTTAAATAAGCCAAGTGTTGGTCTTATTCTTATCTATGACATAATGTGGCCTTTTTAGTCTGGGGGAAGGAAATGGATATTCTGGTAACCGGTGGTGCGGGTTATATAGGCAGTCATGCTGTTATTGAGCTGCATAAGGCGGGATTTAATCCTGTCATTGTGGATAATTTTAGCAATAGTAAAGAAGAAGCTTTGCGGCGAGTGAATGAACTGTGTTCAAAGGAGTTCACTTTTTATCGTACTGATGTGCGTGATGCTGTGGCTCTGTCAGAGGTTTTTGCTAAACATCAATTTGCAGCCGCCATTCACTTTGCGGGCTTAAAAGCTGTCGGTGAGTCATGCGAGCAGCCCCTCAATTATTATCAAAATAATGTGGCTGGCACCATGGTCTTGTTGGAGCTAATGGCTCAGCACGCGGTGCATAATTTTATTTTTAGTTCTTCAGCAACTGTTTATGGCGACCCGGATAGTGTGCCTATTAATGAGGCGGCTGCGACACGCACTACAAACCCCTATGGCGCAAGTAAGCTAATGGTTGAGGATATCAGCCGGGATTTGTGCCTGGCGCCGAATAACGCATTTAAGGTGTGTTTGCTACGTTACTTTAATCCAATTGGTGCGCACCACTCCGGTAGAATTGGCGAAGATCCAAATGGCATTCCCAACAATCTATTGCCGTATGTCTCACAGGTAGCAGTGGGTAAGCTTAAGCGCCTGCAAGTTTTTGGAGATGATTACGATACTGTCGATGGCACTGGTGTCAGGGATTATATTCATGTTGTCGATCTAGCAAAGGGGCATGTCCGTGCCTTGCAATATATTTTGGAAAAGCCCGCTGACTGCTACACCTTTAATTTGGGTACTGGTAATGGTTATTCTGTGCTAGAGGTTGTTAAGGCTTTTGAACAAGCATCAGGTAAAACAGTTCCCTATGATATCGCCCTAAGACGTGCCGGAGATATTGCTGCATGTTTTGCCGATGCAAGCCTTGCCAAGGCTGAATTGAATTGGCAGGCTGAATACTCTATTGAAAGAATGGTCAGCGATGCTTGGCGCTGGCAGTCCAAAAACCCTAATGGCTATGAATAGCCTAGGCTTGTAAAAAATCCGTCGTATTTTTGCCATCTGCTTGTCAATAAAGCGCAACTAATCTGACACACCCCAGGCGCACACTGGCGCTATCTAAGGCTAAACAATGTGCTTGTGCCAGGGGTGGTGGAATGAAAATTACAGTATTTGGTAGTGGCTATGTGGGCTTGGTAAGCAGTGCTTGTCTGTCTCAGGCGGGCCACCAAGTGTTGTGTATGGATATCAATCGACAGCGCATTGATGAGCTTTCCAAAGGGATCAATCCGATTTATGAGCCAGGTCTAGACGAGTTGCTTAAAAACGGTCTAGCGGATGCCAGCTTAAGTTTTAGCAATGATGTTAAAGCAGCCGTTGAGCATGCTGAGGTTCTCTTTATTGCCGTTGGAACTCCTCCTGATGAGGATGGTTCCGCCGATGTTAGGCATGTTATCAATGTGGCGCGTGATATCGGCCGTCACCTGAAGAAAAACAGCATCATCGTTAATAAATCCACGGTTCCTGTTGGTACCGCGGAGCAAGTACATGCAGCAATTTCAGAAGAGCTGGCCTTTCGTGATATTCGTATAGATTTTGATGTGGTTTCCAACCCCGAGTTCTTAAAAGAAGGAGCGGCAATTGAGGACTTTATGAAACCGGACCGCATCGTCATCGGAACCCATAAAGAATCCAGTGCAGACATTATGCGTCGCTTATATAGTGCTTTTAATCGAAATCACGATCGAGTCATGGTGATGGGGACACGATCAGCTGAGCTTACTAAGTACGCTGCTAACGCCATGCTGGCCACTAAAATTAGTTTTATGAACGAAATGGCTGGGATAGCGGAACGCGCTGGTGCGGATATCGAGCAGGTGCGTCAGGGAATTGGATCGGACCCGCGTATTGGTTACCACTTTATCTATCCTGGTTGTGGTTATGGTGGTTCTTGTTTTCCAAAAGATGTAAAGGCGCTTGAAGCGACTGCTAGACAATATGGGCAGAGTTCTAGCTTGTTGTCGGCGGTAGAGA
>JAOXRT010000220.1 GCA_025800365.1 Cellvibrionaceae bacterium
GTTGTGCGCAAAATCGTCTTTAGCGATGGCCTCTGCAGTGGCGTTGCTGATTGGGCTAAGCAGTTCCCCTGTGCTGGCATCAACTAGCCGGCTCTGATGGCGGTCTTGCTTAAACCAGTATACCCAGTGTCCACGCCATTGGATGAGTTCAACGCTATGTACGGCAGTTAAATCAACTTTTCCGCGAAGCTCAGTAATCGCCAACAAGCTTTCCGCGCTGAGAGCTGTAGATGCAGGCTTAGGCTTTACATCGTACTGGCCGCGGACATTATCAATATGAAACCAGGCAAAGTAGGCGCCCCCTAATGTCCAAGCAAAAAACTGTAGGCCGATCACTATGGCTAGGCGCCGATGCCAGCGTCGCATAAAGCTTTGCAGGGCTTTCTGTCCCATGTCTTCCCCTTTTTATCATTTTGGCTATTTAAACACAGTTTGTTGTTGCCATAACTGTGGCGAAAGGACGCAGCGCTATGCCAAAAATTGCAATGATGAATAGTGATTATTTCTTGCGCAAGCCGCCATTTGGTGGTGCTTGCCGCTTGAAAGCTTCATAATGCTGTGCGTGATTACCCTGAAATATAAGTAGGCGAGAAGGCGAGTTATGAAATACCGATTGGGTGATAAAGCCCCCGAATTGCGTGGTGAAAAACACTTTATAGCCGACAGCGCTGATGTGATTGGCGATGTGATTTTAGAAAATAATAGCAGCATATGGTTTAACGCCGTACTGCGTGGCGATAATGACACGATCACCATTGGTGAAAACTCTAATGTACAGGACGGCGCTGTTTTGCATACCGATCCAGGCGTAAAACTTACCTTAGGTAAGGGGGTCATCGTGGGCCACAATGTAATGCTGCACGGCTGCGAGGTGGGCGATAACAGCTTAATCGGTATCGGTGCTGTGGTTCTAAATCGCGTCGTTATCGGTAAGAACTGCATCATTGGCGCTAATGCTTTGGTGACTGAAGGCACCGTCATTCCAGATAACTCTATGGTTCTGGGGTCACCTGCAAAAGTGGTTAAGCAAATAGATGATGCGACCGCTGAATTTCTAAAGCTCAACGCCCAAGTCTATGTTGATAATTTGGAGCGTTTTAACGAGCAGCTGGAGCCAATTGATTGATGGTTAATATTATCAGTGAAACGGAAACGCCATTGCCTTCACCTTGTGTTTCCATCTGTGTATTAAATGACGACGACATCTGTGTCGGTTGTTATCGCAGTGGTGAAGAAATTAGCCGCTGGGGTCGTTACAACAACACTGAAAAGCGTGCTGTTTTTGAAGCAATGCAAGAGCGCGCTAAAAAACTGAATCCTTTTTTGTAAGAAATACGTATTTTTTAAAATCGCATAGCAAACGGAGCATGGGGTCTATATGAGCACAACGGTATTTGGCACACCATTTTCAAGCGGTGCCACGAAGGTTCTTTTGTGTGGTAGTGGTGAGCTCGGTAAAGAAGTAGCAATTGAATTGCAGCGTCTAGGCTGCGAGGTCATTGCCTGTGATCGATACCCCAATGCGCCAGCCATGCAAGTTGCTGATCGTAGTCATTACTTCTCAATGTTAGATGGTGAAGAACTACGCCGTGTTATCGAGTTAGAAAAGCCAGATTATATCGTGCCTGAAATTGAGGCTATCGCCACCGATACCTTAGTGGAGCTAGAGCAAGAAGGTTTTACGGTAGTGCCTACTGCCAAAGCCGCGCAGCTCACCATGAACCGTGAAGGTATTCGTCGTTTAGCCGCCGAGACTTTATCTTTGCCCACTTCTAAGTTTTGCTTTGCTGACACTTTAGAAGCGTATCAAGATGCTGTTGCTGAGGTGGGGATGCCATGTGTAATCAAGCCGATTATGAGCTCCTCAGGTAAGGGGCAGAGTGTTGTCAAAACTGAAGCGGATATTTTATCGGCTTGGGAATACGCTCAAGAAGGTGGCCGCGCTGGGGCAGGGCGAGTGATTGTTGAAGGTTTTGTTGACTTCGATTATGAAATCACTTTACTAACCATTCGCCACAAAGGCGGCACCAGTTTTTGTCAGCCTATAGGTCATCGTCAGGAAGATGGCGACTACCGTGAATCTTGGCAGCCTCAACAAATGTCGGAAGCAGCGCTTGCGAAATCTAAGCAAGTCGCCGCTAGCATTACTGATGCGCTCGGTGGTTGGGGCTTGTTTGGTGTGGAACTGTTCATTAAGGGTGACGATGTCTACTTCAGTGAAGTCTCTCCGCGTCCTCACGATACCGGCATGGTCACTTTGATCTCGCAGAACTTATCTGAGTTTGCGCTGCATGCCAGAGCGATTTTAGGTTTGCCTATTCCTGAAGTTGAATTCTATGGGCCTTCAGCTTCGGCGGTTCTTTTGGTGGAAGGTGAATCTCAGAATTGCCGCTTTCATAATTTGCCCCAAGCCTTGGCGGAGCCTGGCACCGATTTTCGCTTGTTTGGTAAGCCCGAAGTTGTGGGGCAGCGCCGTATGGGGGTGGCCTTAGCACGCGATAAAGATACCGGTGCTGCTGTCGAAAAAGCCTTACGCGTGAGTCAAGCGGTACATGTGCAGTTATAAATTTGACTAAAGACGCCTGATTGCTATTGTGGCTTGCATGTTGGCAGGGCCTTACAAATAATCCTGCCAACATAATAATCAATTTGTAAGCACAATAGTCGGTCACTAATGAATACTGTACTTTCTTCTCAGTCTCAATCGCGTCAATTTCAAAAGTTAAAATCACCTATAAGCTTTATGGTTTCTACTTTGGCCTTTGCCATTGCGTTGCAATCAAATGCCAGTAACGATGACATTGAACAAATTATTGTGAGTGCGGAGAAAACACCGCGCCTGCTGTCTGATCTTCCTCTTAGTGTCAGTCAACTTGGTCAACAAGAGCTGCAGGGTATTGACGCTGTTCACCTCAATGAAGCATTGGCTCGCGTCCCGGGAGCTTGGATTAGCCGTGGTAATGGGCAGGAGCAATTAACGTCTTTACGCTCTCCTGTGTTAACGGGCGCTGGCAGTTGTGGTGAGTTCTTTATCGCAGAAGACGGTATTGCCTCTCGTCCAAGTGGCTTTTGTAATGTAAATCAGTTATTTGAGTTAAATACTGAGCAGGCTGCGGCCATTGAGGTAATTAAGGGGCCGGGTACCGTTTATTACGGTGGCAATGCACTACATGGCGTAATCAATGTTATTTCTCCAGAGCCAAGGGCCGGTGGTGAGTTAAAGCTTGAGGCTGGGCCCGACGACTTCGCTAGAGCACAAATGCGCATTGGCCATAAGGCCGACGAGCAGTCCATTGAACTACGTTTTTCTGGCAGCCACGATGGCGGCTATAAAGACGATTCTGGCTACGATCAGCAAAAGCTAGGCTTACGCCATGATTACAATGGTGATCAGTGGTCGGTTAAAACGCTATTTTCAGCCAGCAATCTCAATCAGGAAACTGCTGGCTTTATTTTGGGTAAGGACAGTTTTAAAGATTCCGATTTAAAGCGCAGTAACCCTAATCCTGAAGCCTATCGTGATGCTAGCTCTTGGCGTTTGAGTAGCGCTTGGAGTCGAGCTGTTTCTGATGATGCTCAATTGATTATTACCCCTTATGTTCGCTCCAGCGAAATGGAGTTTATTCAGCACTTTTTGCCGGGGCAGGCTTTAGAAGAAAATAAACAAACGAGTTTTGGTGTGCAGGCAAAGTGGCAGCAAACCATTGGCAGTGATTTAATTTGGACTCTTGGCTCTGAGTTAGAATACGCGGATATGGAGTTACGCGAATTCCAAGAGAACGACACCGATCATCCAAGTGCTTTTTTACGGGCAACGATTCCAGCAGGCCTTCATTATGATTACCAGGTCGATAGCAATTTATTGGCGTTTTACAGTCAATGGCGCTGGCAGTTAAGTGAAGATACTTTGCTTGATGCGGGTGTTCGTTATGAGCGTTTAGAATACGATTACGATAATTTAACGACTGATGGAATTCTGAAGGTAGATGGCAGCCAATGTTTGCTATTCGGTTCGCCTCGCACTTGCCGTCATGCTCGTCCTTCAGACCGAGAAGATAATTTTGACAATGTAAGTTATCAGTTAGCATTGCAACAGGACTTTACCGAGCAGCTTAGCGCTTATGTAAGACTATCGAACAGTTTCCGTGCTCCGCAGACGGCTGAGTTGTACCGTTTGCAAAAGGGCCAAACCGAGGCAAATCTAGATTCCGAATCTTTGCAGAGTTTAGAGCTTGGTATGCGTTATTTCTCGGAGCCGCTTAGTTTGCAGCTAGCTGCTTATACTATGCGCAAAGATGATTTTATCTTCCGTGACGGTGATGGTTTTTATATCGATGAAGGTAAAACTAAGCATAAAGGTGTTGAGCTTGATGCTAAGTTAAAGCTCTCTGATCAGTGGCAGTTAGCAGTGGCTGCTAATTGGGCGGAGCATCTTTACGATAATAACCCTGATCCAAGCTTGGGTGAAATTAAGGGTAATGACATCGACACTGCGCCGAAAACTCAATTCAATACTCGTTTACGCTGGCAACCGAATACGCAACTAAGTACGGAGTTAGAGTGGCTCTATTTGGGCGACTACTATTTAGATCCTCAGAATTTGCATAAGTACAGTGGCCATTCTTTGTTAAACCTTCGTATGGCATGGCAGCGAGATGAATGGCGTTTATCCGCTCGTTTAACGAACTTAACGGATAGAGATTATGCTGAGCGAGCTGATTTTGCTTTTGGTGACTACCGTTATTTTGTTGGCCAGAGCCGTGGTTTGTATTTGAGTGCGGCTTATAGTTGGTGAGCACTAGAAAATGCGATGCTTAGATTTCTTAGCGCTCGTTTGATAGAGTCAGCATGTTTTTTAAATGGGCCTTGTATGGGCCCATTTTTATGAGTCCTTGTTATTTTACTTCTTTTAAGATTGCTCCCTGTGCCAAGTGGTATTGAGGTTTGATAATGGGTAGGTTTTTTTCAAGCTGCTCAAGTACCCATTCAAGGTTAAAACGATATCCTGGGATACCATTCAAAATCTCGGTGTGGGGTACAGCTGCAAAACGAGCGCCTTGAAGCGGTTGAGAAAATAAAGCGTAATCGCCAGCGGTCATATCATGATCGTTGGAAAACACCATTGGGGCGTGAGCTTTGCCCAAAATTTCTAGGCTGCCATCGTTGTATTCGCCGTAGATCAATTGATTGGCATGGACATCGCCGAGAATTTGATAAATAGCGTCTTGATGCAGCAGATTGTCGACTACGACATCGCCAGTACAGTAAAAATAAATGGGTTCAGCGTCACAAAAGCTTCCTGTGACTACCAAATTTCCTTCAATGATAACTTCGGAGTAGCACAGCCCATCTGGGATGCTATCGCCAAATACGGCTTTTAATAGGGAGTTTTCAGCTTTCGATAAGGTAAGATCTGCATCGATAAATACGTCCCCTTGTATATACAGAATCGGGCCGTCTGGTTGGCCACGGTAGTTTTCTCCCGCAAGGTAGGCTTTCAGTGCATCCTCATGAACCCACTCTACAAGCTGCTCGGCTGAAGCCTGCTCGGCGCGTTTGATAGCGTTGAGCTGTAATTTTTGCCTAAACTTCTCAAAAAAGTCTTTCTGCTGCTGTTGTTGTATTGGGGTTAGCGAAGCCGCCTTAATTACCTGGCCTGAATCGTGTAGCCAACGCTTAAAGTCTTTGCTGTTCACATATTCTTCAAAATCATCATCTTCACAGTAACCTACGGCGTCCATTGCGTGCAAAATGCTTTTATAAGCTTCATCTTTGCGATTTAGCTTGTTCAGAATGGCTGTTTTTAAAGTAAATGCCTGCCCAAATGCAGACCAACCCCAGATCGTTTTTTCTCTTTGAATAGATCTATCCTCACTGCTAGCCGCGGTTTCCAGCCATTGATTGCAGAGCTTCAGTAAATCTTCTAAATCTTCCTTGCCGGGGCGTTTTGAAAAGCGCTCTTGGGCGTTTTCAATTTGTTCGTCATAACGATCGTAGAGTGTTGCTATATACTCTTCTTCTACTTCTGTCTCAATCTTCTCAACAGTCTCGCTTAAGTTGCTCTTCAAGTTCGATCTGTATTGCTCCATTTCGCGCTTGAATTTACGCAGCTCGGGGTTCATCGAAACAAAGAGAGGGATAGCAAGCAGGAATAGGATGGTTAAAAGGGAGCCGGTGGCGGCTACTGTCGGTACCCAGAAATACCATTTTTCTGGCCAATAATACGCGCAAGCTAAGGCGCCGCAGGTGAACAAGATAATATAAAGAATATTTATGTATATAGGTTTTCTAATTTTGGCGTCTATGTGTGAAAGGTAACTCTTACTCAATGTAACGACATCCTGATCATTAAATTTAGCCTGTCAATGTCAGGCGTCTTCAGTTGGTTAAGGTGTTGCTAATATACTCTAGCAGTGTGCGGCCCCCAAGTGAAGTTCTGTTTTTTGGTAATTTGTGAATCAATAGGCAGCCCTTTAGTGAAGCGAATTCGGTACTGGTTACGAGTTGCTATTGTTTCAACAAAAGCCTGTGGCCTGTTGGGGCGGGGCTGGGGCGCCCATCGGTTGGTGTCTCCATTGGATGAATTTCGCTGATGTGCTGGCATCACCTAAGGAAGCTGTATTGCTATTTTTCCAAAATAGGGCAATAAATTCATGGCTAGCAATCCGCCCTCTGGGACCGTTATAATCGCCCTTTTGCCTGTTTCCTTATGAGTCAGTCCCCCAGCCAGAACCCTGAGCTGCAATCCCTATTTGAACAGCTAAGCAGCGCTATGGATCGTGATGTCCATCGTTTGCGTCGACAGTTGCGTGATCTCCAAGCTCGCCTAAAAGACGGCAAAGAAGTCGATCAAGGCTTAGCAAAACTGCAGAAGGTTGTAGCGGATTCCTGCGCGCTAAAAGAGCAGCGCCGGCAGGCAGTGCCGGAAATTGAGTATCCAGAAAACCTACCCATTGCAGACAAACGTGAAGATATAGCCAAAGCCATTGTTGAAAACCAAGTGGTAGTGGTAGCGGGTGAAACTGGCTCGGGAAAGACTACTCAGCTGCCTAAAATTTGCCTAGAACTTGGGCGTGGAATTGGTGGTTTAATTGGGCACACTCAACCAAGACGAATAGCGGCGAGAACCGTTGCGAATCGTATCGCTGAAGAGCTTAATACGCCCTTGGGTGAAAAGGTGGGTTACCAGGTTCGTTTTAATGATCACTCAGGTCCAGATACCTACATCAAATTGATGACTGATGGTATTTTGCTGGCCGAAATTCAGCACGACCGTTTTTTAAATAAATACGATACTTTGATTATCGATGAGGCTCACGAACGTAGCCTCAATATTGATTTTCTATTAGGCTATATTAAAACCATATTGCCTAAGCGCCCAGATTTAAAAGTTATTATTACTTCCGCAACCATCGATGTAGATCGCTTTAGTAAGCACTTTAATGATGCCCCTGTGATCGAAGTTTCAGGTCGAACTTATCCGGTGGAAGTGCACTATCGCCCCATGGGGGAAAGTGATGCCGATGATCTCGATCTAAATCGAGCCATCATTGATGCTATTGAAGAGATTCAGGATATTGAACGCAGTGCTCAAAAGCGTGGTGGCGATATTTTGGTGTTTATGAGTGGCGAGCGAGAAATTCGTGAGGCTGCCTTAGCAATTCGAAAAGCCAATATCCCGCATTTTGAAGTGCTGCCTTTGTATGCTCGCCTGAGCTTAGCGGAACAGAATAAAGTTTTTCAAAACCATAAAGGCCGCCGCATTGTTTTGGCGACCAATGTGGCTGAGACCTCGATTACCGTGCCCGGGATTCGTTATGTTATCGATCCAGGTACTGCTAGGGTATCTCGTTACAGTTATAAAACCAAAGTACAGCGCTTACCTATTGAAGCGGTCTCACAGGCTAGCGCCAACCAGCGTAAAGGTCGCTGTGGTCGGGTCAGTGAAGGTGTTTGTATTCGCTTGTACAGCGAAGAAGATTTTCTTTCCCGTCCTGAATTTACTGATGCCGAAATCCTGCGAACAAATCTAGCTGCTGTTATTTTGCAGATTGCAAATGCGTATCGGTGATGTACGCCATTTTCCCTTTGTCGATAAACCAGACTCTCGACTAATCAGTGACGGCTTCAAATTACTGCAAGAGCTGCAAGCTATTGATACTAAGGGCAAACTGAACCCTATGGGAAAACAGATTGCCAAGCTTAATGTCGATCCGAGTTTGGCGAGAATGGTGCTGGCTGCAGGGAATTTAGACTGTTTGGAAGAGGTGTTGATTATCGTCAGCGCCCTGTCCATTCAAGACCCCAGAGAAAGACCGGCGGAGAAAAAGCAGCAGTCAGATGAAAAACATCGTCGCTTTAACGACGAGCATTCGGACTTTATTAGCTTGGTAAACCTCTGGAAGTACGCCGAAGAACAGCGTCAGGAGCTTTCCCAAAACCAGTGGCGCAAGCAATGTAAAAAAGAATATTTATCCTATTTACGCTTGCGTGAGTGGCGAGACATTCATCACCAGCTGCGGTTGGCGGTAAAAGATCTAAAACTCAAGAGCAATGGTGAACAAGCGGCCAGTTATGAAAATGTACATCGTGCATTGATCAGTGGATTGCTTGGGCGAGTGGGTTTTCACGATGAAGAACGTACCTATATCGGTGCACGTAATCGACGTTTCACAATTTTTCCAGGCTCCGGACAATATAAAAAGCGCCCTAAATGGATGCTCGCTGCCGAGTTAATTGAAACCTCACAGCTATTTGCCCATACGGTCGCTAAGATTGAGCCTGAATGGGTGTTGGCAGCCGCCAAGCACTTAGTAAAACGAAGCCACTCAGAGCCTCATTATGCAGGGCGTAGTGGGCAGGTTATGGCTTTTGAAAAAGTTAGCCTATATGGCCTGGTTTTGGTTGAAAAACAGCGGGTTAACTACAGCCAAATAGATCCGAAACTCAGCCGTGAAATATTTGTTCGTGAAGGCTTAGTGGAGGGAAAGTATCCGCAAAACCGCAAGGTTCAAGGCAACAAGGCAAAGTTTTATCAGCATAATCAGCGCCTAATAGCCGAGCTGCATGAACTTGAGGCAAAAAGCCGTAGGCGTGATCTTTTGGTGGATGATGAAGTCATCTATGAGTTCTACGAACAACGTTTGCCAGAATCGATTGTTAATTTGGCGGGTTTTGAACATTGGCGCAAAGGCATTGAAAAAGAGCAGCCCCAATGTTTGTTCTTACAACGCGAAACTCTAATGCGCCATGCCGCTGAAGGTATTACCGAAGCACAGTTTCCCGATGAGCTGAACTGGGAAGGTTTAGGCTTCTTACTGAGCTATCACTTTGACCCCAAAGCAAATGATGATGGCGTTAGTTTACATGTACCTGTTGGTGCACTGCATCTTGTGCCAGAGCATCGTCTGGATTGGTTAGTGCCAGGTTTGCTACGTGAAAAGTGTATTGCCTTGGTGAAAACACTACCGAAGGCTATGCGTAAACATTTTGTGCCGGTTCCCAATTTTGTGGATAAAGCCTTAATGGGAATGGAAGCCCAGAATCGACCGCTCACTGAGGTGTTGGCCGAGCAGCTTAAGCGGCATACCGCCGTTGATATTCCTAAGGAAGATTGGAAGGTCGATTCATTAGATGCCTACTATCGCTTAAATATTAAAGTAGAAGATGAGCGAGGCAAGTTAATTGAAGAGGGGCGTGATCTACTAGAGCTGCGTGAGCGCTATAAGGGACAAGTTCAAGAGCGTTTGGCTGATGCAGGCAGCAGCATCGAACGTGAAGCTATTGAAGAGTGGAATTTTGGCGAGTTAGCCAAGAGCTGCGATCTAAAGCGTGCGGGTGTTAGTATCCGGGCTTACCCGGCCTTAGTGGATGAAGGCAAACAGATTGCTCTGCGCTTACAAGATAATCCTGTTGAGGCCGAGGTGCTTAGCCGACAGGGGATTTTACGCTTAGCCTTAAAAAGCATGCCTGCAACGGTTAAGTATCTTCATAAGAACACTCTAAAGCAGGGTAAGGACATCGGCTTGAGTGTGGCCAATATGGGTTCGCGCGATGGGGTTATAGATGATTTATTGCTTTGCGCCCTAGCCGAGCTTCTTCCCACAGAGCTACCGCGCCAAGAGCAAGACTTCAAACAATGGTTAGAGCATGCTGAGCCTGCGTTAACGGCCAAAACCAATGAGCTAGCGGCAATATTTGAGCGTGTGCTTAAGGCCCTGGTAGACGTTAAGAAAACCCTTAAGCAGCACAAATCCCAATTGGCGATGGCCTATGCGACCGCCGATATTAACGAGCAGATAAACAACTTGTTTTATCCGGGTTGTCTCTATCTTAATGGCGCTGAGCGGATTGCCGATTATTTACGTTATCTTAAAGCGATTAGTCTTCGATTAGATAAAGTGGTTTTGAATGTGCAGCGTGATCGTGTGCACATTGCTGAGCTGCAACCCCTATGGCAGCAACACCTTGAGCGAATCGACAAGCTTGGCCTGGCCAGTTTTAGCCAAGATGCCAAATGGCAAGAATATCGCTGGTTACTAGAAGAGCTGCGCATTTCACTGTTTGCACAAAGTTTAAAGACCCGTGTCCCCGTTTCCAGCAAACGTCTCAATAAACTGTGGCTAGAAATTATTCAATAAAGCGTTTTTATCACTATGTCACACTTTGTCGCCTAATATTCTTGAAGGTTTTGGTGACAGCTTTGCTTTAGTGAGGGCGTTTTATTCCCTGAAAGCCCCGTAGGCGTTTAACTTTTATAGATAGACCTCTGTTGTGAAGGGTTTTTCCTCTATTCGTTAGTGGCTTGTGATAGAACCGTGACAACTTTTCCCAGTATCTTGAGTCATACTTCACACATCGCAAGTTTTTGCAATCGCCAAGCGCTTTAACTCGTTATACAGTGGCTTGGCAGAGTTAAAGCTTTTACTTATTCTGGTTTTGTTCTAACCTTCTAGAGCTGCTTTAGCCAGTAATGATGTGTAATTTCAATAACATGCGCCTTGTCGCATAACAGTACAGAACAGTACATACGCATATACAGAGGAAATGAATTATGTCTAAAAAAACTACAATGACTCCTATCGCTGCGGCTGTTGGTGCGGCAATGTTGGCATCTGCTTCCATGAGCACCGTAGCGGCTTCTGAAAACCCATTTGCAGCCACTGAGCTAAGCAGTGGTTACCAGCTAGCTGCTGCCGATATGGAAGGCAAGTGTGGCGAAGGTAAGTGTGGCGGCGATAAAAAAGCCGGCGAAGGCAAGTGTGGTGAAGGTAAATGCGGCGGCGACAAAAAAGCGTCTAAAGAAGGTAAGTGCGGCGAAGGTAAGTGCGGCGGCAAAAAAGCTTCTAAAGAAGGCAAGTGTGGCGAAGGTAAATGCGGCGGCAAAAAAGCTGGTGAAGGCAAGTGCGGCGAAGGCAAATGCGGTGGTAAAAAAGCCGGTGAAGGTAAGTGTGGCGAAGGCAAGTGCGGCGGCAAAAAAGCTTCTAAAGAAGGTAAGTGCGGCGAAGGCAAGTGCGGCGGCGACAAAAAGTCTTCTAAAGAAGGTAAGTGTGGCGAAGGCAAATGCGGTGGCGCTGCCTAAGCTTAGCTGAATAAATTCATTATTCAGTCTAAAAAAGCGCCGCAATAGCGGCGTTTTTTTATGGTCAGGACGACTTGTATCCAGCGGGCGCCTGAGCAATTCCCTTGGAGGGAATTTCGGCTTGGCCGCAGGCTGGACACCTTGGATGGTGTTCATCCACGGCGCAGGAGCAGGATATGGTCAGGACGACCGGCCTAAATTTGCTCCTGCAATTTAGGCATTCACCACATGCCTGTGGTTCGTATCCAGCGAGCGTCAGGACGCTGTAAATAAAAACAAAATATCATCTAGCTTGTGAGATTAGCGCTGCTAAGGCAGCATCAAACCATTACCAGGAGACTAATATGTCAGTAATTGAAAACTTTCCTGTGCAAGGTGTCGGCGTTGGCTTGCGCCGCAGTATGCTAGATGATGCGCAAAAACTTAGCCTAGATGATGTGCAGTTTATGGAGGTTGCTCCAGAAAACTGGATTGGCGTCGGCGGCCGTTATGGTCGTATGTTTAAAGAATATAGCGAACGCTTTCCAATTATCTGCCATGGGCTCTCCCTTTCTATTGGCTCTCCAGACCCTGTCGATGTCGATTTAGTGAAGTCGATTCGCCAATTTATGGACGAGCATAATGTCCCTTATTACTCAGAACATTTAACCTATTGCAGTGAGCAGGGCCATCTATACGATTTACTCCCCATTCCATTTACTGAAGAAGCTGTGCATTACACCGCCGAGCGTATTCGTCAGGTACAAGACATTCTTGGTGAGCGCATTGCGATGGAAAACGCCTCTTATTATTGCGCTCCCGGGCAAGAGATGAGTGAGATTGAGTTTATTCGTGCGGTGTTAGAAGAAGCTGATTGTGATTTGCTATTGGACGTAAATAATATTTATGTAAATAGCATCAACCACGGCTATAAGCCTGAAGAATTCCTTGATCAGCTTCCGGGCGAGCGAGCCAAGTATATCCATATTGCCGGCCATTACGATGAGGCCGATGATTTAAAAGTCGATACTCACGGTGCCGATGTAATTGATCCGGTATGGGGCTTGTTGGCTCGGGCCTATCAAAAGTTTGGTGTATTGCCGACGCTGCTGGAGCGTGATTTTAATATCCCACCAGTTGATGAGTTAATGATTGAGGTAGATAAAATTAAATCTATTCAAGCTGATGCCGAGGCTGCTGCGCTTACTACAACACAGCAATCAGCAGAGTCACTTGGAGGCAATCAGCATGTCTAAGCAGGATTTACGGCAGCTGCAACATGAGATGACAAGTCATTTGCGAGATCCACTCAACGTCGCTGGTCCTGATGATGTCGAACGACGTCGTTTGAAAATTTACCAAGATCTTATTTTCAATAATATCGAAGGTTTTATATCTGGCGCTTTTCCGGTACTGCGTGACTTATATAGTGAAGAGCAGTGGCTCAGCTTAATGCGTAAATTTGTAATCCAGCATGAAAGCCATTCACCGTACTTTCTCCATATCAGCCAAGAATTCCTTCGCTTCTTAGAAAATGAATATGAGTTGGGCCCGAATGATCCGCCATTTATGCTGGAGCTGGCCCACTATGAGTGGACCGAGTTGGCACTGGATGTGTCTGAAGAGGAAGAGCCAAAGAGCAGTGATTTGCTGACAATAGCTGACGAAGCCTTACTCGATGCACGTCCGCAACTCTCGCCATTGGCTTGGCCATTGTCTTATCAGTTTCCGGTGCATCAAATCGGGCCTGATTTTCAGCCCGACACAGCGCCAGCAGAAAACACTTTTCTGGTGGTTTATCGCCAAGATGAAGAGGTGAAGTTTATCCAGTCTAACGCTGTGACGGTTCGCCTATTGTTGTTATTGGCTGAGCATGATGAAAGAAGCTTAAGGGATATTCTTTTGCAGCTGGCTGATGAAATGCAGCACCCGCAACCTGAGCAGATATTGAGTTTTGCGCTTGGTCTAGTTCGAGATTTACTGTCTAAAAACATTCTTTATTAGCTGAAATTTAGGCGGTTTGCTTTTTGATCAATCTTGCTTGATTTCGTGCTTTTTGAGTATCTTTTTGCTTTTCATTGCGCCTTCCGACAAGTGGCGCTTTATTGTGCGATTCACAAAGTGGCGCCTAAATATTTGTTTTTTGAAATTTTAGGCGCCAAGTTGTTGTAATAATGCGACCAGTTGCTTCTGTGTGATTTTTGACCTCTCTTTGTAAGTCCCTGATTTTACTGCCGATTTAAATTCTTCCAATTCCCCTGCTAATTCCTAGCTTTGGTCATATAACTGAAATATTTCGCGAGTAGATTAGCTGCATTCATTTTTTGAGTCAGAGCCGGGCTTTAAAAAATCTGTAATGTTTCTGTCATAAACGCCGATAGCGGGCTTAAATGATAGTAGGTGGGCTCTGAATTGAGTTTTAGATGTACCGGGCGCCTTCACTACGATGGCGCTTAAAAATATAAAAGCGCGTTAACTAGCGTTTGAACAGATAGCTGAAATAATCGATATAGGGGACTACTCCATGAAAAAAGCACTTTTGCCTCTGGCTATTGCTGCTGCACTGCCAATGTCAGCTCTAGCTGATGTAACCGTTTACGGTAAAGCAAACGTTTCTCTTCAGTCTACTGACGAGAAAGGTGATCGCACCACTGAATTAGTAAGCAACGCTTCTCGCATCGGCTTCAAAGGCAAAGAAGACCTAGGTAATGGTCTGAAGGCTATCTACAAGTTTGAATACGAAACTCAAATCGATGACGGTGACAAAGACGGTCAAACTTTCACTCAGCGTAACATCTACGTTGGTTTGGAAGGTGGTTTCGGTCAGGTTATCGCTGGTAAGTTCGATACTCCTCTGAAGAAAGCTCAGAAGAAAGTAGACCTATTCAATGACTTAGAAGGTGATATCAAGTCTATCATCACTAAGAGCGACAACCGTACTAGCAACACTGTTCAGTACACTTCTCCTAAGTCTTGGGGTCCAATCCAAGCTAAAGTTGCTTACGTTGCTTCTGAAGACGACAACGTAGATAACGGTATCTCTTCTTCTGTTGCTTATAACGACAAAGACGCTGGTGTTTACTTGGCGGTTGCTTACGACCAGGACGTTGAAAAAGAAGGCGCTGAAGTTGTACGTGCTGTTGGTCAGTTCAAGTTGAGCTCTTTGCAGTTGGGTGTACTTTGGGAAGATCAGGACGCAGGCCCATCTTCTTTGAATGACGGTGACGGCTGGGTTGTTTCTGCTAAGTTGAAAGCCTCTAAAGACGTTGCTCTTAAAGCTCAGTACGGTCAGTCTGATATCGTTAAAGACGATGCCAAGACTTGGAGCTTGGGTATGGACTACAAACTGTCTAAGAAAACCAAGTTGTTCGGTTTCTACACCCACGAAGAAGCTGATAACCTAGCGGAAGATAACGATTACGCTGGTATCGGCATCGAAATGAAGTTCTAAGATCCCTTTGTGATCAGCCCAGTACTCTAAATACTGGGCACTTCATTTTAGAAAATGCCACTTGTATACAAGTGGCATTTTTGTATCCACTTTATAATAACTCTCTTTAACTTCGCTCGGAGTATCAATATGAAGCCACTTCTACTCAGTCTATTCTTGGCCATTAGCCTATCTTTTCCAGCCTGGGCCATAGCTCAAGAAGATGATGAAGACTGCGTGTACGCCGTTGATATCGATGACGAAGATATGTCCGACTACAATATTTGTGGTAAGAATAGCGGCATCAATAAGGTGTTGAACGATCTAATTGACGGTGGTGAAAAGAAGTCCACTGCGTCCAAAGAGTTTAAGCAAAAGGTCGAAAAGGTAGAGGCTGTGAAGATTGACTGGCTAAAGAGCGCCGATGCTCTGTCTCAGCGCCGTTTCGAACTACTACAATTGATTGCCCAAGAATGCCCAAATGGCTTTGAAGTAAAGGGTGAAAAATATGCAGTTGGCCCAAATAACGGCCTAGATCTGCAGTTTGATTATCGTTGTAAGTGATATTCCCCTGAATTGTATACAATTAGCTCACTCTTAGCCTGCTAAGTTGCCTCGCCTATTGGAGTGAGCTATTAACAAATCTTATTAGAGCTATAGCGGAATCCTTACAAACTCGAATTGTCCAAACTGCCTAAGCAACCTACAATAGTTTAACGGTAAATATTAGGTGAAATAACGTGACGATTCGCAAAATGGCCGTTGCAGCACTACTCAGTATGGGTTTGGCTGCCGGCGCTTTGGCCGAAGAAGCCAAGCAAAAGGAAAATCCCGCCGATCCTTGGGAAGGTTTTAACCGAGGTGTCTTTGCTTTCAATGACACCATTGATGGTGCTGTTGTAAAGCCCTTGGCTAAGGGCTATAAAGCGGTTACTCCAGATGTTGTGGAAACCGGGGTTAGTAATGTGTTCAGTAACCTTGGTGAAGTAGGCAATATTGTTAATGGTTTGCTGCAATTCAAAATAGGCCAGGCCAGCAACGATACCGGCCGCTTATTGATCAACTCTACTTTCGGCTTGGCGGGTCTATTCGATGTTGCCAAGCATATGGGCTTAGAGAAGGGCACCGGGGAAGACTTTGGTCAAACATTAGCCGCTTGGGGCGTAGATTCCGGTCCTTATATTGTATTGCCATTTTTAGGTCCTACCACGCTGCGTGATGGTGTTGGTTTGCCGGCAGACAGTTATTTAAATCCAGTAAGCCATATTGATCATGTGCCGACTCGTAATACGACTCTAGGTACTGAACTGCTTGATACTCGTGCATCCTTACTAGGCGCCGAAGGTGCAATTTCTGGCGACAAATACAGCTTCATTCGTGATGCTTACCTGCAGCGTCGTGAATACCTGATCAATGACGGCCAGGTGGAAGATGATTTTGGTGCTGATCTAGATGATGAAGAAGATTTCTAAGAGTTATCTGCATTAGTGCTTATAAAAAGCTCGTCCAGCGGACGGGCTTTTTTATTGTCTATTGTTTTAGGGCACTTAGACTATGTCGGTAAGCCTGCACCGCAGGTAAGCAAGCTGCGAGAATAGCCGCTAGCAAAATCCAAGCTGCCAGCATGATTGTTTCATGCCCAATAAAGTTCGCGCTGATATAAATTCCATATTCGCCACTTAAAAAGTTTTGCCCTAGGTTTAATGCAATAAAAAGCATAAGTGCTCCGAATGCCATGCTTGCTACTGTGAGCAAAAGTGTTTCTAGCTGAACCAATGAGAATATATAAATTGGCGAAGCGCCAATAACTCTTAGTAATTTTATTTCCTGCTTACGTTCACGTGCATTGGCCATCTGTAGTGCAAGTAGGCCCAGTATGGCTGATATCAGCACGAGAGCTGAAACTAAGCGTAGGATATTTTCCAAGCTACCCATCATGTGCCAGAGCTCTTTTAGGGTAACTCCCGGTAAAATAGCGAGCAGGGGCTCCTTGGGGTAGTTACTAATTAGCCTTTGCAGCTTGAAGATATCAATCTTCCTTTCTAAGCCCAGCATAAATGCGGTAATGCTGTGGCTCGTTATGTTGCTATTTTCTAGTTTTAAGTTGCTTGGATCCAATGAGTTTGCCAGCTGCTTATCATGAATAATCTCAATGCCGGCTAAGCTGCTAATTAAAGATTTGTCTACGGCAGTACCGGTAGCTTTGAGTATGCCTCTTACGGTAAAACTGTAATCATCGTGTTGGTGAAAGCTACTGGAACCTATGCCGTGGGCAATATGAAGTTTGTCGCCGACTTTATACCCTAGGCGTTGCGCAACTTCAGCCCCTAAAACCACGTCCAGAACAGTCTCGTATGCATGGCCCTGTTCAAATTGCAGGGGTTGGTTTTGGCCATATTGGAAGTATTTAAAATAATCTTGATTGCTGGCGATAACGCGATAGCCCCGGTGCGAGTCGCCTATCGATAGAGGAATAGACCACTTTACCTTGGGGTGCTGAGTGATCTCCTGGTAACTTTGCCAGCTTAAATTATTATTAGGTGAGCCGATATGGAACACAGAATACAAGAGGAGATTCAGCGGGCCGCTGCGCGCGCCGACTATAAGATCGGTACCTGAAATTGCCTTGGCAAAACTTTCTTTTGATTGCAGTCGAATATGCTCAACCCCCAGCAAAACAAAGATGCTCACACTGAGGGCGATAAGACTGATGATTAAAGATTCTTTTCTATTCAATAGGCTCTTATAGGCTAATCTGATAAACATTACTCGACGCCTCGCTGAACGATATTTTCAAAAGCTTGTATGTTTTCAAAATGCGCTTGTAAGGCTTCATCGTGACTAACCATGAGCAAGCTACAATCGAGCTCCGTGAGTAATGACTTCAGTGTGCGCATAAAATCATCACGATTCTTCGCGTCTAACGCAGAGCTTGGCTCGTCGGCTAAGAGCAGCTTTGGTTTTTTTAGTAGGGCGCGCGCTATCGCAACGCGTTGTTGCTGCCCTATACTGAGCTCTCTCACAGCTTGCTGCCAGCAAGGATTTGGTAAATTCAAGCGCTCAAGCATCTCCCCAGTCGAGGTTTTGCCGGCCGGATTATTACTACCCGAAAACTGAGACTCCAGCTCGATATTCTCTATGGCGTTTAGGTAGGGGATGAGGTTGAACTGCTGAAATATATAAGCGATGTGCTGTGCTCTAAAGCGATCTTGCTGCCTACTACTGAGCTTGACGATATCTTGCCCATGAATGCAAATTTCACCTTCTTGTGGAGTGAGCATTCCGCTTAGTAAGTTGAGAAAAGTTGATTTGCCACAGCCCGAAGGGCCATGAATAAGCACTTGCTCGCCCTGCTGTAGCTGCCAATGGGGGATCTCAATAAAGGGCGCATTTTGCCTCGGGTGGCGAAAGCTTAAATCTCTTATCTCAATCAAGTCTGTCTACCGTTTGCTCAAAATTGTCTTCCGCATGGCCTATGTTTACAGTGGCTATGCATTGATATGGTGATGTTATAACATAACATATTGTGTTTGATTTGAATGCCTTTGATGGATTCATTAGTGAAATTTGGCGGTACTTATGCAGAGTGAAAAATGTACGGATTGATAACTTCAGTATTTTCTTTTAGCAGGCGCTTTGTTTTGAAGCTGGCTCTCGCTTGTGTAGGCTTTATATTGGTTTCGGCCTGCTCAACTGAGCGAGATGGTAAGGCCGATGTGGCCGTGATCATGGAAGCTGGCGAGCCAAGCAATGAACTGGAGGGGGAGTTGAAATCAGCCTCCAAAGTGTCACAAGGCGAGGTCGGCGCAAAAAATATCGACTATTTTAAGCCGGTTGAGTGGATGGATTTGATACCTGAAGACGATCTCAAGGTCTTAATGAGCCCGCCCGAATATATCGCAGATATAGAAGAGGGTAGTGAGGAAGATAAGTTTAGCTTATCTATTGAGGGCGCCTTAAACGATGCCATGGATGATGACTATATGCGCGCCATGACATCAACAAAAACGGTCGCCGAACTAGATGGTCTGGCAGTACGAATACCGGGCTTTATTGTACCTTTAGATATGGATGAAGAGCAGAGAGTAACGGAATTGTTTTTGGTGCCGTATTACGGCGCTTGCCTACATATGCCTCCGCCCCCGCCAAATCAAATGATCTATGCCAAACTGGAGCGGGGTATAAAAATGGATACACTCTATGATCCATTTTGGTTGTCAGGCGTTTTGAGCTCCTCAGTAGTTGAAAATGATACAGCGACCTCGGCCTATCAAATGGAGGTGTTGGACTATGAACTATTTGATCACTAAAGCAGGATTATCTCTAGGGTATAGATAAAAAGGCTTATAGTTCGTCGTAAATTTTTTGATAGCCGTCGCTAAGGTATTTATTGGCAGCGACTACTGCTTTGGAAAATTCTTTTTGTGGATCAGATAAATTGCCAAGTTTGTTTAAGTCGTCCTCGTTTTCTATTCGGCTTAGTGGGGGTACATGGCAATTTGCTGGTATGTCGATACCATCAATCACAGCATTATGGCGAATAACACAGTTATCCCCCACAAAACTTCTGAAAACCACACTATTAAAACCAACAAAGACATTGTTAGCTATTTGGCAGGGGCCGTGAACAATACTGCGATGGGCGATTGAGCAGCATTCACCTATGCTGACCTCAGCACCTGCAACTGAGTGAATGACTACGCCGTCTTGAATATTGCTATTGGCACCAATACGGATAGGCATCATTGTACCTTGTGCATTGATTTCATCTGCCCGAATCACAGCATAGGGTCCTACAAATACACTGTCTTCAATTATCACCTTTCCGCAGATAATGGCCGTTGGGTCAATAAAAGCACTTTGAGAAATTTGAGGCTGGTCGCCGCTAGGGTTTGGTCTAATCACGGTTATTGCTCGAATAAAATTTACTATCAATAGCTACGGCATTGTGGGCATGCAAGCTTTCTTGGTGTTCTACTTTGATATAGAAGTCGGTGATGTTGGAGTATTTAAGTAAGGCCGACTTTATTCGCTTTGCCGCGTCTTCGCAGAACATCAGATTTTCAGCGTTTAGGCGTGCGAACTCTTGTTCATCTTCCCGCTTTACGGCTGTTTGAACGGGAGTTCCAATGCTTTTCTCAATCTCGAAAATAAGCTGTGGGAGTTTTTCCGGATAAAAATTCTCGAGTTTCAAGTTTAGATTAGCCATTGAGCGCTGACTATGGGGTGTTGCGACAGACCCTTCTTCAGATTTAATCCAATTCAGGATTGTATTGGCATCAAAGGGCTCAATTTCGAATCGTTGCTGTAGGCGATCTGCCAACAATTGGCGCGATAGGGATGCAGAGTAGGGGCAAGTACTGGAATACGGTATTTCCAATAGTAAGTCGTGAAAAAACTCGCCCTGTCGATACTCCAATGAGAATTGAATGGGGTAGCTTTGATACCCAGAGTATTCGCTTAGTAAAGCTGGTTTTTTAAGGCAAAGCGGAAATTTCAGTTGTAGTTTGGCATTTTGACTGATGCCATCTTGCCCAGCGACGCAGCTTTCAAGTAGCAACTTTAGCCTATTAGTATTTAAGTCTTGATGGCTAAGTTGCTGTTTAAGCGCTAGATAAAGGCGAGACATATGAATGCCTTTTTGCTCTGGGTCATCTAAGCTAACGTAGATATCGACCATTGCGTTAAGTTGTTCTTGGGCAAGACTACTACCGTTAAGTCTAATCGGTAATGCAATACCTTCCATGCCAACCCACTGTAAGCAGCTGGCGTTTTGGTATTCTTTTTTTTCCGTTATATCTGAAAGCGTGTTCGGGTTTAGACTGTTCATTTATTAAAAGCTAATCGTTGTGCACATGGATCGCTGATGATTTTATTTCCGTCAAAGACCTGTTGGCCATTGACCCAGGTAGAGCTGATTTTTGACGAAAACCGATGCCCTTGAAAGGGTGTCCATTGGCAGTGGTAATAATTATTGTCATGGCGGGTTATTGTGTTGTTCTCGAAATCAACAGCAACTAAATCGGCAAAGTATCCTTCTTTAATAAAGCCTCTTCTGTCAATTTGATATCGCCTGGCAGGGTTGTGGGCAGTTTTCTCTACCACATCAAATAAACTCAAAATTCCATTGTTGACATGATCTAGCAGGCTTAACAGAGCATGTTGTACTAGAGGTAATCCTGCCGGTGCTGCAAGGTAGGGTTGTTGCTTCTCTCGCCAGGTATGCGGGGCGTGATCGGTGGCGATGATATCTATAGTGCCATTTCTTACTGCGTTAAGAAGCGCGCTTCTATCGCTGGCCTTTTTGATGGCAGGGTTGCACTTGATTAGGTTGCCACGCCTAGGGTAATCATCCTCGGAAAACCAGAGGTGGTGTACACAGGCTTCGGCTGTTATGTGTTTGTTATCGATAGGCCCTGAATCGAACAGCTCGAGCTCTTTTTCGCTGCTGATATGGAGCACGTGTAATTGGCTTTGGTGTTTTTTGGCCAGTGCTACAGCTAGAGAAGAAGAGCGATAACAGGCTTCAGTGTCTCGAATTTTGGGGTGATCAAGTATGCTTGGTTTTAAACCAATCTCTTGGTAGGCCCGTAAGTTCTTTGCGATGGTTTTGCCATCTTCGCAATGAGTCACAATAAGGCTTGGGCACTCTCTAAATATGGCTTCGAGCTTTGCGCTATCTTCCACAAGAAGATCTCCTGTAGATGCCCCCATAAACACCTTTAGACCACAGTGTGATTTTGGATCTAGTGCTTTGATCTCGTCGAGGTTGTCTTCTGTGGCGCCTAGATAAAAAGAGTAATTGCCAAAGGAGTTGTGTTTAGCTAATTCAAACTTGCTTTCTAAGGCTGCAATGCTGGTAGTGCTAGGGTCTACATTTGGCATCTCCATAAAGCTGCTTATGCCGCCGGCGACTGCAGCACGTGATTCGCTGGCGATAGTGCCCTTATGAGTAAGTCCTGGCTCACGAAAATGAACTTGGTCATCGATCATCCCAGGTAAAAGAGTTTTTCCCTGTAAATCAATAATACGGTAATTGTTGTTAGCGCTTATGCCGCCAGCGATTTTATTGATTTTATCCCCTTTGATTAGAAGGTCTGCTTCAATGCAGTTACCTTGATTGATCACCAAGGCATTTTTTAACAGTGTTGCTTTTGTCATTAGGACTACTTAAAGATCACTTTGCTATGGTTTTTGCCGAGTTTTTCGTGCCCCTGATGCTGATTTTTAATCCAGCTAACATCAGTTTTCTCAATGGCAGGAAATATCTCGTTTATGTTTATGCTCAAGCTTTTTAGGCTATCGATATTTGTGCATTTAAAATGATAGTGCGCATTAATATCGCTATGTTGCTTGGCTTCGGGGATATTGATGTGGGTGGTATGTATATGATCTGCAATATTACTTCTTTTATCTTCGACTGCAGAAAAATCGGAGTTATGTTCAAGCAGTTTGCAGTCGCCGCCTTCGAATTGAAAAATCGAGCGAGCGGCTTGAAGTTTGAGCTTTGCCTGAGCTAGCTTCAGTTTCTCATCATCCTTATGCGCTTTATGTTCAAAGCCAACAATATCGGCTGCAGAGCCTTGTAGATCTATTTCAACGTCCTCACCTTCGATGGCGATACTCATCTCAGCTTCGCCATGTTTGTGTGCGCTAATGGTTTTGTGATGGTGCTCGCTATGTCCATAGCATAAGCTGGACATGGCGAGCATTAAAAAACAAACCTTGGCGAATAAGATAGCAGTGGCAGGCATCTCGAAATCTCTACAATTAATCATCAAGCGAAATCTAAGGTGAGTAGCAAACGTTTTTCATCAGCTTTAGGTGAGCGATGAATTAAGGCAGGGATCATCGAGCCCTCCCAAGAGCCACCTTTGAGTAGGGCGACATCGCCTGCATTTAACTGCCGTATTTTATTGCCCTTAGGATTACGATCATCGCTGCAATCACTAGTTAGAGCGTTAATAGTCTTTAGATCTTTATGGTCGGCAATCCACTCTGTACCTGGGCCGCAGTAGCTGTGTACCAAGCGGCAGGGAACTTGGTCGACATGAAAGCGAGGGCACATGGCATGATCGAGTACACGCAGCCGCATTCCTGCTTGTTGCAGCCCAAACAAACAGCAGAACATATCGATAAGCTGGGCTATATCTTGGCTCAATTTAGCGCCCAAGCTTTTGCGCATTAACATAGCCTCGGCATTCTCAGGGCTCACTATTTCACGCATCTCAAGAGCGTGCTGGCGTGCCAATAGTGTTGCTAACTCTTCGTTGATAGCCGGGCTGATCTCTCGTTGCCAAACGGCAATATTGCAATACTCTTCATAGATCTTTGCGAGAATGTCAGCCTTATCCGATATCTCTGGGCGAGCTAATGGCAGGCTTAGAACTTGAGCTGATTTCATGGCATTCCTATGTGTTGATGCTTGTTTATCGGTTTGTTTTCACATATGCTCTTTTAAATGATATGTTATATCATTGCATATTTGCGATGATAAAAACAAGCTTATTTAGCTCTGTTCATAGGGCGTGATTGAAATGGCTGTTCTTAGGTCTCTTTGCTAGCGGCTTGTTGATTAATGGGGTACAGTGCTGGCTTTTATGGTGGGCCTTCAATCGGGGGGCATTAAGAGAGGTGGCTCGTGGGAGTTCAAGAAGTGCAAGCCTGTTTAGACAGCGCTCATCAGCGTTGTAGCGAGTCGGGTTTGCGTTTAACACAAAAGCGGGAACAAATTCTTAGGCTTATGCTGGAAGCCGAGGCGCCTTTATCTCCTTATGAGGTGGTTGATCTATATAATGCCCAGGCCGAACAAAGTATGCCGCCGAACTCGGCCTACCGTATTTTGGATTTTTTGGCCGAGGCCAATTTGGTCCATAAGCTTAACTCTGCAAACAAATACATTGCTTGTTCTCATATTGCCTGCTCGCATCCGCATAGCGCTTCCCAGTTCTTAATCTGTAGTCAATGTAAAACAGTAAAAGAAGTTATGATGGAGCCGAAGTTACTCAAGGAAATTCAGAAAAATGTAAGCTCCGCGGGCTTTAAAATGCGTCACCCAAGTGTTGAGTTGGAGTGCTTGTGTGGAGATTGTTCAGAGTCGTAAGTTTTGTATCAATAGATCGATTTAGATAACGGCAGCGTGCAAAACACGCTGCCGTTTTTATTTATAAGCCGAGTACTTGCTTACCTTGCTTAAAGGTAATGTCGACTGGGATATTGGCTTCTTGCAGGCGGGCTAAATCAGCCGCCAAACCTTTACCAATATTTCCTTTCTCTTCAAAAA
>JAOXRT010000245.1 GCA_025800365.1 Cellvibrionaceae bacterium
TGCAGCAACAAAGCGAACCAGAACTTCCTGTAAATACAGAGCTGCTGTATAACGATTTTTCTGAGCAGCGGTTTGCCCACGCTGGGGGTGAGAAAAATCTCTACTCATATATTGTAATGGGTAGTCATCACTTTGCATTTAGTGACGCGAGTCTTTTGTTGCCAGGGCTGCTTGCTCGAATTCTGGCAGGGGAGACAGAGGCTGATGCTATGTTAGATTTGCAGATAAATTTGGTTTTAAGTTTTTTGCAAGCAGGGCTAGATACAGATGATTTCTCGAACTTTCTCGCTGCAGCAAATGCACGGCAAGGGCAGCTCTCTAAACACAATAGTGATATTGTAAGCGATTGGTGGAATGGTTTAAGCGAGGAGAGGAAGGAATTGATAGCTATTCGCTTACAACAGCTGAAAAATGAAGCTTGGAGAAGCAGTAACTAAGTTGAGAGAAGATTCTTAGTTGATGAGAAATTGCCGCCTAAATTAGGCGGCAATTCAAGGAGCTGAATATTAACCGCTCTCACGACCCTGGTGGCCACTCAAACGCTGCGAAGTACGAGCAGCTTCTTGAGCGCGACGCTTTAATTCGTCCCAAGCTTTCTGGCTCATGCAGGTTTTCTTTGCAATACGGGTACCTGTTGGGCGATATTTTTTGCAAATCTTTTTATTTGCTTTCTCAGCCTTTGCTTCGTCGTCAGCAGCATGTACTGGGGACGTCGCCAACGCCGCGATGGCGATCATTGGGATCAAAGAAGTTTTAAGTAATTTCACAATAGAGCTCCTAGTTAACATTGTTATCACGGCATACATTAGATTTAGGTTATGAAAGGCATAACTCAGTCTAAGGGTGCAACCTTATCCAATATTAGAAGAAATGCCAAGAAAATAAACCGCCTCACTAAAACTAGTGAGGCGGTTTATTGGAGGTGATTGATTTGATGAATAGGAGCTTGGGCGTGAGTTAGTTGCCTCTGCTTCGAGGTTCTTCTCTGTTAAACTGATAAGAAAGCCTTTGGCTGGTTTTTGCAGCTTCTTGTGCTCGACGTTTTAATTCTTTCCATCCGCGTTTTGACATGCAGGTTTTCTTGGCGATTCTTGTCCCTGTTGGGCGATACTTTTTACAAACAATTTTTTTGTCGTTTTTAGCATTTTCCTCGTCGCTCGAATTGGCATAGCTGACAAGTGAGAAGCTAAAGAGCGCTAAGGTAATTACGGCGAGCAAACTTGTTTTTATGGTCTTTACTGGCATAGCAGTTCCTTGTATTAACAGCAGGGTTTGGCTTGTTCGATTGTCCTGATGGAACCAAGCAAGCGGTCGGAGTACTGGAATATACAGAGTTGAATAGTGCCGGGACTATGGAGATTGCTTTCCTGCAAGCATAAATTGTTTTTGCGCCAGAGAAGGTGGCGGGGACTTTAATTATTGACGGAAACCGTTTAGAAATTTGCTGAAAAGCGAGCGCTTTTTTTCGCTATTGTGATGTGGCGGCTGCACTGAATGGCATGCCGGAGGCTGAGTGTTACATTATAGGGTGGAGCTGTTAACCCTCCACCCTTTATATGGTTGCTTAATTGCGACCTGAGCCAGGGTGCAATGGATTTTCCATATTCTGATGGCCGCCTAAGCGCTGGCCAGTGCGGGCTGCTTCTTGGGCGCGGCGCTTAAGCTCAGCCCATTGGCGTTTGGTCATACAGGTTTTTTTGGCAATTCTTGTACCGGTAGGGCGATACTTTTTGCAGACTCTGCGATTGTCATCTTTCGCAGTATCTTTTGCCTCAGCCGCATGGCTCATGGATGCTGTTCCTAAGCTCAACAATGAGGCGCTTAAGATACTAACTCCTAACTTAGTTAAAGATTTCATTTTTATAATTCCTCTTGATGCTCGATCGATTATTTAATGATTTATTTTCTCGCACTAATTCTAGACGTGATGAGCATGAAAAACGCTCGCGCTCTCAGGGTGAATGTCGTGCAAACCGTTTGCTAAGGATCATGCATGTTTTTGCATGAAAGCTGACTGCGAGAAGTATTAACGTTGTTATGAATCTCTGAGCAGTTCAATAACTATACAAATGGGCCGGCGAATATTTGAATTTGCTTTTACTTATGGGTTTTACAGGTTCAATAGTTGTTGGCTATTTTAAAAATGATGGAGTGGGGAATTGTAAAGATGTGGCGCTTAAAGCCTCTCTTTTTCGGTTGATTTTGTTCAAAAAAGCGACGCGTATGTCAGTTTTATGCAAAGTTCCCACTTTTTATGCTAATTAATTCATTTTTTTACATATTTTCTTGAGGGGGAAGTCCATACCTTCGTTTATATCGTGACGGCGGTTTTCCTGCCGCCAAATCTTAGAAAAAGCATCATGATAAAAATCCATTGAGGGGATGCACACATGAAGAAAACACTGCTTTCATCTGCAGTTAAGAGCGCGATCGGCTTTTCTGCCGCTGCTCTGATTATGCCTGGCCCTGTATATGCGCA
>JAOXRT010000252.1 GCA_025800365.1 Cellvibrionaceae bacterium
GGTATTAAATACCACCATGGTTTTGCCTTTTACGGAAACCAAACCTTGGTCTTCTAAAGTTTTTAATACGCGGCCAACCATCTCGCGAGAGCAGCCTACAATGCGGCCAATTTCTTGGCGAGTGATTTTAATCTGCATGCCGTCCGGGTGAGTCATTGCATCCGGCTCTTGGCTCAAATCCAAAAGCGTACGGGCAACGCGGCCAGTAACATCTAAGAAAGCCAGATCGCCTACTTTACGAGTGGTGTTACGTAAGCGCTTAGCCATTTGACGGCCAAGGGCGTAAATAAATTCTGGATGGTTTTCAGAAATTTCACGGAACTTGGAGTAGCTAATTTCCGCGACTTCGCATTCTGTTTTGGCGCGAACCCAAGCACTGCGAGCATCGTTTTCTTCAAACAAGCCCATCTCGCCGATAAAGTCACCTTCGTTAAGGTAGGCAACAATCATTTCGCGGCCTTCATCGTCTTCAATAACGACGGTGGCAGAGCCTCTAATAATGTAATACAGGGAGTCACTATTATCGCCCGCATAGATCAGGGTACTTTTCGCGGGGTACCGGCGCCTGTGGCAATAGCTTAAAAATTCTTCCACATGTTCAATATGCGGGGTTAATGGAACGTTATTCAATGTTGACTCCTGGCATCTACGCTTCTGCGTCTGACCCGTTACTGCGTCCATCGCAACTCTGCTGATCCATTCAGCGCCTGTGCCACCAAGCTTGAATACTACAGGTTCTGCAGGCGCGTTTTCGACCGGGCCTTTATAGTTCTAAATTAAAGGTTTTTTGTTTTTTTTATTCCACGGTACAAATCCTAAGTACCGTGGCGAAATTAGACAGCGATTATGGCGTTATTACTCCCCTGAATCCATACTTTAAGTTGTTTACTTGGCAAATATCCGATGAATTGTGACTTGTCACATGTTCAAGTTGTGATAGCTGCACGAGTAAAATGGCTACGCCTCGTTGTATACGCTGTGACGTATATCGCCAAATGCGCTGGCGGTGCTAGTAAACCTCATCGTTGCTGAATATTTACCCAATGAAGAGGCATTCGCTGCATAAGGATATAGAGACATAGCCTAAAGGAATGGAAAAAGCATCTAGGCGCTTATGGTAACCTTAAGCTTTTGTTTGTCTGAGGAATATCATGAAAGCACAAGTGAAATGGGGCGGAAATGTAAATTTTGTAGCCACGACGGGAACAGGCCACACCATCCAAATGGATGGGCCAGAGGAAAAAGGCGGACAAAACTTAGGCGCGCGCCCAATGGAGCTTATGTTGGTGGCTGTTGGCGGTTGCTCCAGCTATGACGTGGTAGGGATATTGCAGAAATCTCGCCAGGATGTGGAAGACTGTGAGGTATTTGTAGAAGGCGAGCGTGCTGATGCTGTACCGGCGGTTTATACCAAAATTCATTTGAAGTTTGTGGTGAGTGGAAGAAAGCTGAAGGAAAGCCAGGTGAAGAAGGCGGTTGAGTTGTCCGCTGAAAAGTATTGCTCGGCCTCGATTATGTTAACGAATGGGGGGGTTGAGTTGACCCATTCTTATGAGATTGTGGAGCTTGGGGAGTAGGTTCTAACATCCCGGCTCCGAAATGGGGTCAGAACCCAAGGGTTCTGACCCCTAGTGTTGGCACTTTGTGTTTGGTATGGTGGTTTTGGATCGAAGCCGCGATTCTTTGCTTCGAGAGTTGGTGTTTTAGATTTAAAGATCTCGGCTTCGATGTGGGGTCAGATCCCAAGGGATCTGACCCCGAGGTTAGATGCGGTAGCTGGTTTTGGTCATGGCTTTGGACATTAGGCTCATGGCTTGTTTGATGGGGCCTGGGAAGCGGATTCCGCCGGCCTCTAGCGCGGCGTGAGAGTGCTTAGCCTCATCTTCCAGCATTTGCTCAACGATCGCACGGCTTTTGCTGTCTTGCTCTGGCAGTACTTCTAAATGCTCTTCTAAATGCGCGCATACCTGATCTTCAATAGCGGATACAAAGCCCAGGCTTACCTTGTCACTGATTAAGCCTGCCGTTGCCCCCATGCTGAAAGATAGGCCGTACCACATTGGGTTAAGTAAGCTGGTGTGGCTGCCCAGTTGGCGGGTACGCTCTTCACACCATGCTAGGTGATCAATTTCTTCGTCGGCGGCGTGTTCCATCTCTTCGCGCACGGCGGGTAACTTGGCGGTAAGTGCCTGACCCTGATACAGGGCCTGCGCCATTACTTCACCAGTATGATTTACACGCATTAAGCCTGCAGCATGTTTGCGCTCGGAATCGCTCATCTCGGCTTCATCTTGCCCAATGGCGGGAGATGGGCGGCTATGGGCTTGGGTGTCGGGGCTTAGGGTGCGCAGGGCGCGATCGGCTTGACCGATCAGCTGATCTACTAAGCTATGGCGGCGTAGGCTGCTCATAAGTTGCTCGCTACTGGCTTTTAAAAACATCATTCTACTGTATCCTGAAGCAGAGATAAAAACTATCAGCAGTTATACTTTCGCTCGTCTAATGGTTGTGTATGTTTAGGAAGCAAGCAAATGAATGAAGATCTAAAAGCCGTATTTGATAGCCGCCCACCGCTGGTGGTGCTGGAAAGCTATGATGAGAAAACCGCTTTAGATCAAATATTGGAGCAATCGCGTGCCAGGCGGCAGTCGGTATATCGCTGGTCGGTAACCGATGGTTTGGCGCGCTTAACTTTTGGCCCGCAGTTAAATATGAGCTCGGATACTGCCGAGCCAGAAAAGGTATTGGAGCATATTAAAGCCTCCACCAAACCAGGCTTGTTTGTACTGTGCGATTTCCACCCGTTCTTTAGCGAAAGCCCCAAGATTATTCGCCTACTAAAAGATATCGTCTTGAATCATGCGGCGGTTGCGCACTGCCTTGTCTTTCTCAGTCACAAAATTGAGCTGCCGCCTGAATTGGTTCGCTACAGCGCAAGAGTGGAATTAATTCCACCGAATGATGAAGAAGTTATGAACATTGTTCGCGAAGAAGCCAGCAAGTGGGCTGCTGAGCAAAGTGCGGATCGTGTTAAGGCCGATCAAAAAGCCTTAGAGATGCTGGTGGCCAATGTGCGTGGCCTAGGGCACCAAGAAATTCGTCGCTTGGTGCGTGGTGCTATTGCTGATGATGGTGCGATTACCGAAGAAGATATTCCAATATTGAACCGTGCCAAGTTTGCCTTGATGGATATGGAAGGGGTGCTGAGCTTTGAATATCGCACGGCGAAGTTTGCCCAAGTGGGCGGGCTGGATAATTTAAAACTGTGGCTCAAACAGCGTCAGCAAGCTTTTTTAAAAACCGGCAGCAAAGATGCTAAAGATACGCCCAAAGGCATGTTGATGTTAGGTGTGCAAGGTGGTGGTAAAAGTTTGGCGGCAAAAGCTGTTGCGGGCATGTGGGATTTACCACTGCTGCGCTTGGATATGGGGGCGCTGTATAACAAGTACTTTGGTGAGACCGAACGTAATCTGCGTGAATCATTAGCGCTGGCGGATAATATGAGTCCCTGCGTATTGTGGTTAGATGAAATTGAAAAAGGTTTGGCGCAAGGTGGTGAGGATCACGGGACTTCTAAGCGAGTGTTGGGCACTTTACTAACGTGGATGTCCGAGCGCGATAAGCCCGTTTTTATTGTTGCGACCAGTAATGATATTAGTGCGCTGCCGGCTGAGCTGGTGCGCAAAGGGCGCTTTGATGAAATCTTTTTTGTCGATTTACCTGGACCGCAAGCGCGCCAGAAAATTTTTGAAATTCATCTGGCTAAGCGTGGCTATAAAACCGATATGGACTGGGTGGAATTACTGCGCGCGACCGAAGGTTTTACCGGTGCAGAAATCGAGCAGGCGATTATTGCCGCTGGTTATAGTGCGGGGGCTGATAAGCATGATGTAACGAGCTTGTCTTCTGAGCAGTTATTGGCCGAGATTTCGGTGAGTGTACCGCTATCGCAGACTATGTCTGAGCAGGTTGGGGCGTTGAGAAGTTGGGCAAAAGATAGAGCGGTGCCAGCGTAAAGCGGGGGTCAGAACCCAAGGGTTCTGACCCCATGTGCAGGCACGATCTTGGTCGTGTTGCTTTGCTTTGGAAGAATTGCTTTGTGTCTTTGGAATGCTGCCGCGTTGATCGTGGCGAGTGTTTGTAGGGTAGGGAATTCTTTTGGCGTGGGGGCTTGATCGATAGCTCGGCTTCGAAGCGGGGTCAGAACCCAGGGGTTCTGACCCCATGTGTGGGCACGATTTGAATGGTATTGCCTTGCTTTGGAAGAATTGCTTTGTATCTTTGGAATGCAGCCGCGTTGATAGGGCGAGTGTTTGTTGGGTGGGGAATTCTTTTGGGGTGTGGGCTTGATCGATAGCTTGGCTTCGAAGTGGGGTCAGAACCTATTGGTTCTGACCCCGTCCGTTTGGTTTGAGCTTAGCTTTGTTCGCGTGCGATGGCTCGGTAGCCAATATCGTTGCGATAGAAGCTGCCTTCCCAGCTGATGGTTTTCACTAGCTTGTAAGCTTCGGCTTGGGCTTCGCTTACGCTATTACCTAAAGCGGTTGCACAAAGTACGCGACCGCCAGCAGTAACGACTTTGCCATCTTTCATGGCAGTGCCTGCGTGGAAAACTTTGGCGATATCGCTGCCATTGTTTTCTAGACCGTGAATCTCATCACCTTTGTTGTAGCTTGCTGGGTAACCACCAGCTGCGAGTACAACACCCATAGCGGCGCGGCTATCCCAATCGGCGCTGGCCTGATCTAGCTTCTTATCTAGCGCAGCATTACACAGCTCAACCAAATCAGATTGTAAGCGGATCATAATTGGCTGAGTTTCAGGGTCACCAAAGCGGCAGTTATATTCAATAACTTTTGGTTGACCTTCAGCGTTGATCATCAAGCCGGCGTATAAGAAACCGGTGTAGTCATTGCCTTCTTTAGCCATGCCTTCTACGGTAGGAACAATCACTTGCTCCATAATGCGATCGTGAATTTCGCTAGTCACAACAGGAGCCGGAGAGTAAGCACCCATGCCGCCAGTGTTTGGACCGGTATCACCATCGCCAACACGCTTGTGATCCTGGCTGGTGGCCATTGGCAAAATGTTTTTGCCGTCAACCATAACGATAAAGCTAGCTTCTTCGCCGTCTAGGAATTCTTCGATCACGACACGACAACCGGCATCACCGAATGCATTGCCAGATAGCATATCTTTTACCGCGTCTTCGGCTTGCTCAAGAGTTTCAGCAACGATGACACCTTTACCAGCCGCAAGGCCATCGGCCTTAACAACAATCGGTGCACCTTTTTCACGCAAGTAAGCTAAAGCAGGCTCTACTTCGGTGAAGTTTTGGTATTCGGCGGTAGGAATATCGTGACGTGCTAAGAAGTCTTTTGTGAAAGCTTTTGAGCCTTCTAGTTGCGCAGCACCTTGGCTTGGGCCAAAGCAGCGTAGGCCACGCTCGGCGAAATAATCGACAACGCCATCAACTAGCGGAGCTTCCGGGCCAACGATGGTTAAGCCAACATTATTTTGCTCAGCAAAATCCGCTAGCTCTTTAAAATCACCAACGCCGATAGCGATGTTTTCTAATTTGTCTTCCAGCTCTGTGCCAGCATTACCTGGTGCAACAAAAACTTTTTCAACATCAGCGCTTTGCGCCGCTTTCCAGGCCAAGGCATGCTCGCGCCCACCTGAACCGATCACCAATATATTCATAATATTTCGTCAGATGTGAGAGGTTGGATGAGCCCGTTAAAGGCAACATCGCCTCTGAAAGTTTAAATGTAAATCGTGCAGATTTACCGGGGTCAGATCCCAAAGGGATCCGACCCCTAACTACTATTTTTAAAACCTATATTAATAAGTCTATAAGTAGTGGATTTGTGTTTCTGACAAGGCGCCTCGGAGCACAGGGCGGGAGTGTACGTTTAGTACATGACCAACCGAGCACCGAAGCAACGCCGTCAGAGACACAAAGACGCCGCTTAGAGCTTATTAATGGCGGAAGTGTCGCATTGATGTGAAAACCATCGCCATCCCAGCCTCATCGGCGGCTGCAATCACTTCTTCATCACGAATCGAGCCACCTGGCTGTATCACACAACTAATGCCAACCTTAGCGGCATTATCGATACCGTCACGGAATGGGAAGAATGCATCGGAAGCCATGCAGCTACCTTTTACTTCCAAGCCAGCGTGTTCAGCTTTAATAGCAGCGATTCGTGCGGAGTTTACGCGGCTCATTTGGCCGGCGCCCACACCAATGGTTTGGCCGTTTTTACCGTAAACAATCGCGTTGGATTTCACCATCTTGGCGACTTTCCAAGTGAACAGTAAATCGCGAATCTCTTCTTCAGTTGGTACGCGTTTGGTGACCACTTTTAAGTCACTCGCGGTTACCATACCTAGATCACGATCTTGCACTAATAAACCACCGGCTACGCGCTTAAGATCGAAGCTTGGTGCTGTTTCACCCCAGGCTCCGCACTCTAGCAAACGAACGTTTTTCTTTTCAGCAACAGCCGCTTTAGCTTCCGCGCTGATGCTTGGTGCAATAATCACTTCCACAAACTGCTTGGCGCAGATATTAGAAGCGGTTGTTGCATCCAGCTCGCGGTTGAAAGCGATGATGCCACCGAAAGCCGATTCAGGGTCGGTCGCAAAGGCTAGTTCATAGGCGGTATTAATATCGGCCGCAACGCTCACACCACAAGGGTTGGCGTGCTTAACGATTACACAGGCTGGTTCGTCAAATAGTTTAACGGTTTCCAGTGCAGCATCGGTATCGGCGATATTGTTGTAAGAAAGCTCTTTACCTTGAATTTGCTCTGCGCTGGCAATGGTGCCGGCCGCTGCATTTTTCTCAACGTAAAAGGCGCTGTCTTGGTGAGAGTTTTCACCGTAACGCATATCTTGAGCTTTAGTAAACTGACTGTTGAAAGTGCGGGCAAACTTATCATTGCCACCAGGCACCATGCGGCCGAAGTAGTTGGCGATGGCACCGTCATAAGCAGCGGTGTGCTCATAAGCTTTAATGGCCAAATCGAAGCGAGTCGCTTGGCTGGTTGCGCCTTCGTTGGCTTTCATTTCGGCAATAATTGCTTCGTAATCACTGGCGTTAACCACGATATTTACAAAGGCATTATTTTTAGCAGCTGCGCGCACCATGGTTGGACCGCCGATATCGATGTTCTCGATAGCGTCTTCCAAACTACAACCTTCTTTAGCAACGGTTTGCTCGAATGGGTATAGGTTTACCACAACCATGTCGATTGCATTAATGCCGTGCTCGGCCATTACGCTATCGTCTTGGCCGCGACGAGCTAAAATGCCGCCATGTACTTTCGGGTGCAAAGTTTTAACGCGGCCATCCATCATTTCTGGAAAACCGGTGTAATCCGAAACTTCGGTTACTGCGATGTTGTTTTCTTGCAGCAAGCGGAAGGTGCCGCCAGTGGAAAGCAACTCAACGCCCATAGCGCTAAGCTGCTGGGCAAATTCAACAATACCTGATTTATCAGACACACTGATCAGTGCGCGTTTTACGGCAACCAGGTTTTGGTCATTGCTAGAGCTCATGGGTAGATCCTGTTAGTGATCGAAAAGTGAATCGATTAAGAAATCGTTTCTATCTGTCTCTATATCAGTTTTCAGCGCGACTTAAAGTAGGCCGTACTGCTTCAACTTTTTACGCAGGGTGCCACGGTTTAGGCCCAAAACTTGTGCAGCTTTGGTTTGGTTGTGACGGGTGTGCTTCATGATCACTTCTAGCATTGGTGCTTCAACTTCAGCCATTACCAACTCGTATACGTCGGTAACACTCTGGCCTTCCAAGTTGCGGAAGTAGTTTTCCATCGCAATTTCAACGCTGTCACGCAGAGACTGGTTACGGCTGGTGTCGGTCAGCTGGTTAGTCTCAACAGGCGTGTTCGCAACCGGTGCTTCAGTGGCGAAGGTTTCTACGCTATTCATGCGGCTTGTTCCTCTATAGTCTTGATTAAGTCGTCGAACAGCTGTTCGACATAATGCTGTTGTTGTTGGCAGTCTTCCAATTTATTAAAGGTTTGGCGCAGGCCAGACCAATCGAAATCTGCCGTATGGGTGTTAACAGTATCTGCGGCCAAAGTTTGCAGATACCAGCCCATATGTTTACGGGCAATGCGCAAACCGAGGTAATCACCATAGTATTGATGTAATGCCTCGAGATGCTGGCTAATCGTGGTTTGTATGGCTTCCAAACTCAGCAATGGTGCGGTTTTTTGTTCTTGGAGATAGTGATTAATCTCTTGGAAAATCCAGGGGCGCCCTTGGGCTCCTCGGCCTACCATTACTGCCGCGGCCTGGGTATGGTCTAAGACCTGTTTGGCTTTGTGCGGGCTAGTAATATCGCCGTTGGCGATGACAGGAATATGGATGCTTTGCACTATTTCGGCAATGGTGTCGTATTCGGCTTCGCCTTTAAAGCGACAGGCACGGCTGCGGCCATGCACGGTAAGGGCCTGGATGCCAGAATCTTCTGCGATGCGAGCGACTTTAAGACCATTGCGTTCTTCGGGTGACCAGCCGGTGCGTATTTTTAAGGTTACCGGTACATCTACGGCGGCAACCACTTGTTGCAGGATATCTGTCACCAAGGCTTCATCGCGCAAAAGGGCTGAGCCGGCAGCTTTATTGCAGACCTTTTTAGCTGGGCAACCCATATTGATATCGACGATCTGTGCGCCGTGCTCCACGCAAGCTTGTGCAGCTTGGGCTAGCATGGCGGGCTCGGCACCGGCAATTTGCACGGCACGAGGTTCGGCTTCGTTTTTGTCGATAAGGCGCTGCTGGGATTTGCGGCTATGCCAAAGCTTGGTATCTGAGGTAAGCATTTCGGCCGTTACCATACCTGCACCGAACTGTTTACACAGACGGCGAAAAGGCTGATCTGTAATACCAGCCATAGGCGCCAGTACAACTGGGCTGTGGATCTGGTATGGGCCAATATGAAACAAGTGTCTTTCCTGCAAGCTGGTTCAAGACCGTCGCTAAGCCATTGTTTTACAATGATCTTAAGCGTTAGGTCAGTTTTGGTGTGAGTAGTTACTTACTGGCAATCGTTATGTTGCTGGTAACTGCTTATTTTTCCACCAGGTCCCGAAAAAGGGCGCATATGATACCTGTAGAGACCCTGCTAAGGGAAGTGGGAATTTGTTCGATTTGCCGTTTTTTTGATCGGTCAAAGGTGGCTGGGTAAAGCTGACGCTTAAAATTGCATTTTGTGGGGATAGGGCTTGCATTTTGGTTTGGGGGTTTTGGGGTATCTCGGCTTCGAAATGGGGTCAGATCCCTAGGGATCTGACCCTAGGTGTGGGTACTTTGTTCGCGGCTTCGAGGTGGGGTCAGAACCCATGGGTTCTGACCCCCGAGGTCAACCATACCCCGGGGTGGGCTGTGTTTCTATTTAACGTCGACTTTGTAGTTGACGGCTTGTTCGCCTGGATCGACTATCTCTAGGGATAGATGGATTGGGCGCTGAATGGGCATGATACTGGCGCCAGCCAGTTCACCGGCTAGATACTCAGCGGGGCGGAAGCTGCGTCTGGCGATGGCTTTACCATCGATGTTGCTAAAGGTTAGTTGAATGTCTGGGAATTCTTGCTCAAAGTTGGCCAGGTTCAGCAGTACCATGTCTACCACCAGTGCTTGCTCTTCTTCTGGGTGGCTGCGGACAACCAAATTTGAGGCTTTCAGTTTGCTTAGGTCGACCTGCGGCGGCAAGCTGCAGCCAATAAAATTACAAGCCGTCTGGTAGAAGCCGCGATAGGGGGGTTGTAAATTTAAATCATCGAACTTAAGCCATGCAAACTGCCCTACGGCCAGCACGATGGCCATAAACGCGCCGCTGCCCCATAGCCAATTCCAGCTTGGTTTTTCTTGTCGAAATTCCATTTCAAGCGGCTCAGGCTCGATACTATCGATCATCTCCGCTTTGCTGGGCTCTTCTTCAATTACAGGTGGGATGGTAGCGGTATCAACACTTTCTAGAGGCTCTTGCTCTGTGGCGGATTCGTCAAAGCTTGGCTCGATCGCATTGTTTGTTGCATAGCTGTCCTGAGCGTCGTCAGTCTGCTCGAGGTTGTATTCACTATCTTGTGCGAGGCTAAGATTACCTGCATCAATTGTATCCATGCTAAGCGCATCTTCGAGCTGGCCGCTTAGATCTAATTCGTCAAACTCGCTTTCTTTACGTGGGCCTTCGTCAGTCTGATGATGAGCTTCAGGCGCGAAAAATGGGTCGCTTTGGATTTCTGATTCTGCAAACAGTTCTGGCTCTGGAGGATGCTTGCGATCTAGAGCTTGCTCGATTTTGGATTGTTCGCTTTTATTTTCAGCGGCCTCAAGCTCCTTCATCATCATTTCCAGAGCCCAGCTTTCATCTAAGCCTTCATCGTCTTGTTCTTGATGTTCTGAAGTAAAGGCCTGTGGCAAGTTGTGGCTGGTATCTGGCTTCTGTTTAAAGTGCTCGGTATCGTCATCGATAAAGCGAGGCTCTTCTTTTGCTTCTGCTTTCTCTTCCTCTGGCTCCTCTTCCGTGGGAGCTTCTACTTCCAAAGCTAGACTGTTGGTCTCTGCTGCGGGCTCAGCCTGAGATTCTTCTAGAGATTCTGCGCTTACTTTTTCGCTTTCTTGCTGTGAGTTATCAACGACAAAAGGTTGCTCTTCTTCGAATCCAGCCTGCAAAGGCTCAATGTTTAGGTTGTTTGATTCTGGGTTTAAGTCGCTTGAATCTGGTTTATCTGCAACTAATTCTTCTGCTGGCTCATCGTCGAAGCTGAGTGATAATTCATTGCTATCGAAATCTAAATTGCCAGAATCTTCGTTGTTAGAAGCTTCTGTAGAATCATTGGATTCTGCCAAATAGCTTGTTTCTAAAGAGTCTTCTTCAGCGCTGGCTAGGCTAGATTCCTCTGCGCTATTAAAACTTGAGGTCTCATCTAGGCTCTGTTCGGCTAGCTGGCTAAGCTCATTAAAAAAGTCATTGTTAGCTGTCGCTTCTTCAGGCTCTGGGGTTGGCCTTATCGCTTCGGCTGCAGGTGCTTCTGTCGCTGGCGCTTCAAAGCTGCTAATAGTGGCTTCATTTTGCGATGTAGTTGGTGGCTCTATATCAAGCCCTTCGGAGAAAGCTTCGTCCAGTTCTTGATCCAGCTGTTCGGCAAGGCTTTGGTCGATTTGACTGAAAGGGTCT
>JAOXRT010000261.1 GCA_025800365.1 Cellvibrionaceae bacterium
GTGCATACATACAGGCGATTTCACATTCATTCCAAGGAATGCGGTACAAAGCTCCTTTATGGTAAGCGTAAACCTCTTGCGCTTTGTAGTTGAAACGAACTGGTGTGGCAATGGGTCTTAAGAAATCAATTAACACTAAACTAAGTAAACCTGCCAGAAAGCAAATCTCTACAATATGTAACTCAAACCAGTCAAACCCTACGTACCTTATTACGAAGTATGCAGGAAGAAATATAAGCACAAATAAACCTTGAGACGAACGAGTCAGCATCTCACGATTGGATACGCTGTTTACCCTCATGTCCATGTAATGAGAATGATTTCCTGCGCCATAGTGCAAACAGCTGTTTTCTTGAACAGTTTTAATATCTTCATCACGCGAAACTTTCTTAGCTGGAGGGTTAAGGACATCCTCCATTACTATACCTTTGCCAAATGCGGTCCCTAAGCCTTTACCGCGTCGAGCCTTGGTGTTTTTAAAAACGGGTATATATCCGTTTTGTTTAGGCCCAATCCAAGCACTAGGATTAGATTTATTGATTTTTTTCATGCGCCTACCCGTTTAATATCGAAGCTAACATCAGATGTAAAAAACGGTACCTTACTGTCGTCGTCTATATCTATCTGGTAGTGGAGTGTTACAGGGAAACCAGCAGGGTTGTGGTGCTTCAGTTCCAATTGATAGTCTTCAAAGTCCATTTGCTGTTTGGTCTCGTTTAACTCAAAGAAGGTAGTGGCGAGTGGCTGGACCGCTACGCTTGCTAGTGGCGAGAAGGCTGTTAATCCTTAATAGCCTGATGAATTCAGAGACTTTATCAGGCTTGGGTGCCACCATTAAACAGGTCGATCTCTGGGCCTTGGCTCGGTATAAAGCGTTGCTCGGCTTGTAGTTCAAGCAGCGCCTCTTCAAATTCGTCATCATCCATGGAAAACCAGTAATCGGGTTGGCGGTTGTTTTTAGCATCCCACGCGGCAGTGGTGGGGTCTTTTGCTCTGGCGGGCTCCAGTTCCGGCACATCAGGCATCGGCTGGCTGGTGTCCATATAGCGCTGGATCAGGTTCCAGATCCGTTCGAGCTCTTCCGGTTGTTGACTGCTACTGAAAGTGTGCAGGGGGATACTGTCTGAGTAGCGATGGTAACGATGTACCAGATGAAGTTGATAACTCAGTATCCCCTGATGGCTGGGGCTGCTGACCAGATAACAGTCGAACTCCGGAAAAGGGTGGTTGTAGAGCTCTTTATTGTTTTTGTAGCGGATTACCTTTCCAGTACTGCGGCTAAAGGTAAAATGTTTGACCGCTTTCATAAACCAAGGCATGGGTAAATAACCGCGGCCTGAGGCTTCGAAGTAGCCCCAGATCAAGCCTGAGGGGAGGAACACAAAGAGTATATAGTTAATAACTACTTCGATGAGTTCAGAATAATTAAGTGTGTCATCAAATAGAATAAAACCTAACATTACTAATATAAAGATGGGGCCTATGAATACACAAAAACCTTTGGAAATGGCGGTAAGGTAAAAGTAAATTACCCCCCATTTATTCAATGACCCTGCACTGTACTGGTTTTCATCCCAGTGGGTTTCGCCTTTATTCTCTTTAAGGCGTTGCTTGATTTCAGCTGGGGTGGGCTCCTCAATCATACTGACCGGAACGGTTTCATTAGCCCGGTTCCACGGTAGCGGATCGCCTCCCTGTAGAAGCTTTATCAGGACGCCCTGTTCGGGGCGAGATTGCTGATTGCTGTAATGCTGACTATTCCAAACGCTGTCCTGATAGCGATCCTGCGATGTTTCTACTTTATTCATCTTGAGTCCTGTTACTGTTCCCAGCCAAATTCATTAGCCCACCAGAATTCCCCTTTGGTAAAGGTAGGGACCCTGCTGGGGTTGCCGGCTTCTTCCTCTTTGCTTAACGGTGGGGTGGGGAAGGTATGTTCACCGATCTGTAGCTGGGCCCGGGTATGGAAGTGGGCTTGGTATTCGTACACATAGGTTGGGCCGGGCCAAAATTTACCGTCTTTGCTAGGCACGGTTTTGTTGTATCGATAGAAGAAAATATGGCCGTTATTTAACGCATGCTGAGAGATCAACGGCGCGTCAGCAGGGTCCACCTGATCGACGCTCAGGGTTGCTGGAGGATCTACACGAGTTGATCGGGTATATTTTTTGGTGCTAGTTAAGATAGCCTGTCGAGCATGGAAGCGCAGGGTTTGTTGTTCTGGCGGACTCAAACCAAACAGGTTACTGGTGATGCAGACGCCGTGAGTGACACCCTGGCCTTGCAACTGCCAGCGTAGCTTGTCGGATAGTTCGATCTGCTCTATTGGATAGGTTTTAATCCGTAGGTTCATTATCAGGTTGATAAAATGCTGCCAGGCTTTGTGCGGTTGTTGTAGGTATTGATAGTCACCGTTATGGTCAGGACGTTTGCCAAAGGGGCCGTTTTTAAGCCAGGTCTCCATGGGGCTGTCTTTAAACAGCATATAAAGGCCAAAGCCGAGCAGGGCAATGGACAGTCCGAGCCAACCCAAAGGGCTCATTAGGAAGGTAGCGGTGTAGAGACTACCGAAGGTGGAGATGCCGGTGCCCAGTGCGACCATCGCCATAGCTGCGGCGGCATCATTGTCCTGAGCGGAAATTAATAGGCTGGTATCCCAGACGGCAACCGCTGTGGTTAAAACGCCACCCACTACTCCGGCTATTTTGAGGCGGCTTAAGTTCCTTTCAAGATGCAAGCCTAAAGATGGCGCCGAGAGGAACCTGACTGCGCTTGCAGGTAACTTAATAACTGTCTTAGTCGTATAAATGGCTAAACGGCCTGTTTCTCGTGTCAAAAAATTTGATGCATTTACTATCGCTACACCTAAGTCAGTGATTGCACTTATGATAGTTGTACCCTTGTAGCCAAGCCCATGTCTTTCATTAAACCCTGCAATCGTCCTCTGCAAATTTACTATTTCCAGCGCCACAATAAAGTAGGGAATCCCCTTCGCATAGACTTGCCCGGCAGCACCGCCTGTTTTGCTCTGAGCCTTGAGTTTGTCTGTCAGATCGGCCTCTTTCATTAATTGTTCGGCCTTCATCCGGGTGATGGGGTTATCATCAGGTATCACCAGTGCCTTCAGATCGACTTTGCTGC
>JAOXRT010000273.1 GCA_025800365.1 Cellvibrionaceae bacterium
CCAGCAAAAATTATTAAGCTACTTAATATGTGGATAGTATCGGATAGCCCTAAACTTAATTCTGTGTAGCTTCCATTAAAATCTAAACCTCCTTTGTTTTCGATTGCACCTTTAATTTTCTTAGGTAACCCTTCAGCTGAAGAAAGCGTATTAAAAGACTTAGATTCAACTATTAGAGGCTTAGCTTTGATTGCATTATTTGAAAGTACAGCGATAAACAGGGGTGGCAGAATCATCAATAGAAGGATGCTCTTTTGAATCTTTATGTTCCAATCTAACGGTAACCGACTTGGACTGACGAATAATACTGAACACAGCAACGGCGCTATGAATAACTGGGCAAAAAGCAGATATAGAAACAGTTGCTGTAAAAAGTTGCTTATATCAAGCATCATCGTGGGCCTCGAAAATGTATTGTCACGCTGACACTTTATTTTGTCGCTTCTTTTTCTTTAATCATCGCCTTTAGCTCGTCTAGCTCTTCGGCACTGAATTCATTTTCCTGTAAAAAATACTCCGCAAAGGAGAGCTTATTGCCGGAGAATAATCGGGTGATAATGGTGCTTAGGCGCCCTTTGGTGACTTGTTCGGGTAATATCTCTGCAAAATAAGCGTGCTGCTTGCCATGTTTTTGGTGGCCAACTAATGTCTTGGCTTCCATTTTTTGTAGGGTTTTTAAGACGGTGGTATAACCAGGTACATCCGGTTCAGGCCAAAGCTCGATAATGGTATTTACCGTAGCCGCCTCACCGTTTTGCCAGATGCATTGCAATATTCTCAGCTCAAGCTCAGTTACTTTTATCTCGTCGTTCATACTCAATGATCTCTAGGCTAATTTAGATATTGTTCTCACAATCCTTATCGCTACGGCGAAGATATCAAGCTACGATACTTGTCGTACTTAAAGTAGCTTAATACGACATTTGTCGTATATCAATAATTTATTACGATTTTTGTCGTATTTTCTCCCGCCTCTTGAAATATAGGGCCTCGCCCTCAGTAATAGCTGTAAATCAGCGTGTTTGTGTACTTGCTCTATGTTGCTATTAAGAATTGTTTTACTGATCTTTGCTTTGGCTCTGGCTGCCTATGGCGGCTATGCAATGCTCGCTGCTGAGCTAATTTTGCCTACGCTTAGTGGAGTGGAAAATGGACGTTTTGTGCAGCTGAGTGGACTTACAGCTTTGTTTGGTGGCGCTACGGTATTGGGCTTGGCTGTTATGTTAGCCTGCTCGATGTTTGGGGCCTTAAGTCGTCACCCTGTTCGCGAAATGCAGTGGCAAGATGCTTCCGGAATTGCTCTGAGGTTTGCATTCGCGGCTTTTACAGTTGCCTTAATTAGCGCAGTTATGGGTTGGGATAATATCTATAGTGGATTCTTGGCCGCGAGCGAACCGGTGGATGTGTATTTGCACCCCAGCGCTATTGAGTAGGATGATTTAAGTCGCGCCATGTCATGGGTGGGGCGAGGGAAGTTAGAGAGGGCGTTAATAACGCTATAACAAGCTAATGGAAATAAGCCTAGCACCGCTTCCGGCGCCAGGCTTTAGCGACTTAATTAGGCGTCAATTAAGCCGTATTCATCACGAAGGATATCGATGATTTCTGCTTTTGGATTAGCAGAAAGCTCGATTTTTTCGCCGGTAATCTTTTCGGCAATACCACGATAAGTCTCAGAAACCTGCATTAAAATAGCTTCTGGCAATGCATTGTCACGGGCTAGGGCATTACGCTCATCCATACGCTCTTTATTTAAAAGAATGTCTGGATCAGGGAAGTGGTTCAGTAATAACTGACGGAATTCTTCTTTTGAATTCTCCACAACTTTGCCGTCGCGATAAGATGGACCGTCCCAGATACGAGAAGAATCTGGAGTACCTACTTCATCCATATATATCAGTTTTTCCTGACCATCTTTACCGGTCACATAACCAAACTCAAACTTGGTATCAACAAAGATTTGATCCAGTTTTTCAAGCTCAGCCGAGATAACGTCAAATCCTTCACGCAATAACTTCTCGTATAGATCGATGTCGTCTTTGCTCTTAAAGTTGAAAGCTTCTACGTTATTGTCGATGTCCTGGCGAGTAATGTTTACATCGTCTTGCTCAGGTACGCCTGGGATACCGGTTAAAATACCTTTGGTAGAAGGAGTAATTAGCAGCTCTGGAAGCTTGCTGTCTTTCTGTAATTCGTCGGCGATCTGAATACCGCAGAATTCGCGCTCGCCCTTGGCATAGCTGCGCCACATTGAGCCAGTAATATACTGACGGCAAATCGCTTCGATCATGACCGGCTTAGCTTTTTGTACGATCCACACAAATGGGTGTGGAATATCTAGGATGTGGCTATCCGCCAAGCCTTGCTCTTTAAACAGCTTAAACCAATGATTAGAAATGGCGTTTAAGGCTGCACCTTTGCCAGGCACGCCATTCATTCCACCTTCGCCATGCCATACACATTCGAAAGCCGAAATACGGTCACTGATTACCATAATGGCCAATGGGGAATCGGGTGCTACATCGTAGCCCTTTTCTTCGATAAGGCGACGGCTGTCGGCCTCGGTTAGCCAGTATACAGAGCGAACTTTACCGCTGTGTACAGGGGCATCGGTACGGATAGGTAGGTCGTTATTTACGGCCAATACTTTATCGGCAAGACTCATGGGTTTGTCCTGTGCATTGCTTAGCTGTTCAAAGGTTACTTTTTGCTGCTTGCGTCAGTTGGCAAGCGATCTAGAAGCGCCAAAGGCATTGGGCGGGTTTTCTAGAAAGGGGATTCTACCAGAACTCGCCGCAGTTGCCAGATTTTCAGGACTTTTCAGCGTTTATCACCAGTCGCTATGGGGTGTGGAGAGATGATGGTTTAAGAGATGAGGGTACGGCCAAGCAAGGCTTGGCCGAAGAGGGGCATAAAGCCCCTAGGGGAAATCAGGCCTTTTGCAGCATGGCGAACATTTCGTCCTTCAGGTGCAAACGCTTAAGCTTCAGCTCTTCCATATGCTCATCGGTTGTTGGAGAGTCATTTTGCTCTAGGCCACGCACATTGTGATCTAGCTCGTGATACTCCTTAAACAGTTTGGCAAAGTGGCGGTCATTCATTTTTAGATCGTGAATTTGATCGCGGTATTCTGGTAGTTCGTGAACTAAATCGTGCTTCTCAATATTCATGATATTTCCTCAGCTAGTTTGAAA
>JAOXRT010000005.1 GCA_025800365.1 Cellvibrionaceae bacterium
TGGTTGGCGTTAAAACAAGCTGGCGCTGAAGCCATTGTTTCTGTTGGTGGAACAATTAGCCATCAGCATGGTGTTGGCGAAGATCACAAGGCTTACCTGCCGGCTGAAAAAGGTGAGCTGGGCATTGCAACTATACAAAGCTTATGTAAACACTTTGACCCAAACAATATTATGAACCCCGGCAAGTTGGTTGATTAATTGCTGTCACTGTAGCAATTTTAGTGGAGACTAATGTGGTGAGTAAACGCGCGCAAAAGCTTGCACAAGCGCAAGACCAAAGTTGGGACATGATTGTTGTTGGTGGTGGTATTACCGGTGCTGGCGTGGCTCGGGAGGCGTCACGGCGTGGCTTGAGTGTTCTGTTATTGGAACAGCGAGACTTTTCCTGGGGAACCTCTAGCCGCTCTTCAAAAATGGTACATGGCGGTTTGCGTTACCTAGCCATGGGAGATAGGAAACTCACCAAGGAATCCCTGCTGGAGCGCGAGCGTATTCTGCGCGAAGCCCCAGGCCTAGTGGAGCGCATGGGCTATTATTTTTTATTGCCTAAAAGCTGGTTGCCATGGCGCATGGTGATGAAAATTTTGCTTTCTAGCTATGACCGAATTGCGGGCATCAAAAATCATAAAATATGTGATACCGGTGAATTGCAATCGAACTTTAGCAACATGTCTGTCGAAGGCTTAGAGGGCGCTGCTTTTTATACCGATGCGGTAACAGACGATAGTCGCTTGGTGTTGAGAGTTTTACAAGAAGCCGAAGCAGACGGAGCCTGTTTACTAAACTATTGTGAGGTGAAGCGTTGTACTGCCGATGACAAAGGTCTGCAGCAGCTGGAAGTGTTCGATGCAGTTTCTGCAGATAGTTTTAGCTGTAGCGCCAAAGTTGTTGTAAATAGTACGGGCGCTTGGGCTGATAAGCTTCGCCAACAACGCATCGATGAAACTCGAGTGCGTCCGCTTAAAGGAAGCCATATCGTGCTTAAGCGTGGAGTGTTACCTATGCATAGCGCTTTAAGCTGTCAACACCCGTCTGATAAACGTAGTGTTTTTGTATTTCCTTGGGAAGGGCACAGTGTTATTGGCACGACTGACTTGGACTATGATAAAGAGCTGGCTAGCGAGGCGGCAATATCCAAAGAAGAGCTAGATTATCTTTTAGCGATTGTTGAAAAACACTTTCCCGGCACAAGCATTAGCCAGAAAGACATTGTCTCCACTTGGTCTGGCGTTAGACCTGTTATTGCCGGTGATAAGCAATTTAAAAAATCACAACAGCTTGCGGCTAAAAACGCCAAGCAAAAAAGCAGCAAAAAGAAACCTTCTAAAGAAAGGCGCGATCATGCGGTCTGGGATGATAAAGGTTTGATCAGTGCAGCGGGTGGTAAGCTTACCACTTTTCGTGTGATGGCTTTGGATGTTCTGCAAAAAGCTGAACAGTATATACCCGGATTCAAGTTTACACGCGATGAAGCCCAAGTGTTTCGAGGAGTAGATGCCTCAAAACTTGAAGCACTAAAACCTATTGTCAAAGACGAGGCGATTTTCGATACTGCAAACGCATTTTATGGCTTTAAAGGAGCAGACTTTTTGTCTGAAAGTAACAGCGATGAGCTGAAAGCCATCGATCAGCAAAAATATTGTTTAGCGCATCTACGCTGGGCCCTTAAACATGAGTGGGTTGAGCATCTCGACGATTTATTGCTACGCCGTACACGCCTTGGTTTGCTACTTGAAGATGGTGCGAGCTCCTTGTTTTCTGAGTGTAAGACCTTGTGTATTGAAGAGCTGGACTGGAGTGGCGAACGCTGGGAAGCTGAGCTTGAGCGTTACAAAAATATTTGGCAACAGCACTACAGCTTACCAACTGAATAATAATTGGCTCTAATATTAGAATTGCCCTATGAGTGATAAACCTTTTGTACTCAGTATTGATAATGGCACACAGAGCATTCGTGCGCTGGTCTATGATCGTGATGGTAATCAAATCGATAAGGCTTATGTACCCATAGAAGCCTACACCAGTCCAGAGCCAGGATGGGCTGAGCAATCGGCCGATTATTTTTGGAAAAAACTCTGTGAAGCCTGTCAGAACTTGTGGCAACAAGGGGTGGTGAGGCCGGAGCAAATCGCGGCGCTCAGCGTCACTACCCAGCGTGGCACCGTGGTGAACGTAGACAAAAATGGCGACGCTTTACGTCCGGCCATTATTTGGCTGGACCAGCGAGAGGCTCCGAATCCAGTTTCTTTGGGTTGGCTCGATTGGCCATTAAAACTCCTGGGCCTAAAATCTAATATTGATTACTTTACCCGCCAGGCCGAAGCAAATTGGTTGGTACAAGAACAGTCAGACTTGTGGCAGCAAACCCATAAATTTTTGCTGCTATCGGGCTACCACCACTTTAAACTTTGTGGTGAGTTCAAAGACAGTGTGGCAAGTCAAGTTGCCTACATCCCATTCGATTACAAAGCACAGCAATGGGCAAAACCGAGCAGCTGGCATTGGAAGGCCTTACCGATTACTCAATCAATGCTGCCTGAATTAACGCCGGCCGGGGAAGTGCTTGGGCACGTAAATGCTATTGCCGCTCAAGAGACCGCTCTGCCAGAAGGACTTCCCATTGTTGCTTCAGGCTCCGATAAAGCCTGCGAGCTATTAGGAGCGGGCGCCGTCGAGGAGCATATTGGCTGCTTAAGCTACGGCACAACGGCAACCTACAATGGTAATTTCGATCGCTATATCGAATCGGCCCCGATGATACCGCCATACCCAGCTGCAACACCTGGTCGATACAACACCGAAGCGATGGTGTATCGCGGCTACTGGATGGTAAGTTG
>JAOXRT010000016.1 GCA_025800365.1 Cellvibrionaceae bacterium
TTCGCTGATTTGGGCCGTAGCGACATTTACCATGACTCGGACTTTTTGCTCTGTTTGATGCCACCAGCGTAGAGAGTCAGCCAGTGCTTCTGCAATGACCCAATCACCTATACGATCAATCACACCACTGGATTCGGCGACCGGCACAAAGGTGGCTGGCTCCAAGGTCCCCAATTCCGGGTGCTCCCAGCGTAACAAAGCTTCAGCAGCCACTACGTCTAATGTTTCAACACAATGAATGGGCTGATATAGCAAGAACATCTCTTGTTTTTCGAGCGCACGTTCTAGATAAGCCGACATAGCCTTGTACTGCTTTTCGCTCTCGCTTTGACCATCGACCACAAAGCGAAAGCAATTCTTGCCAGCTTCCTTAGCCTGATACATAGCGCTGTCTGCTGATTTAATAAGCGCTGCCGCATCTTCACCATTGCCTGGGTACATGGACACCCCAAGACTGACGCTTAACTCGAGCTTATGATTGAGCCAGTGGATGGGTTTCGCACAGGTAGAAATAATGGCTTGTAACTTTGGAATGATGCAGTCGCGATCTTGCACATCGGTCATTAGAATCACAAACTCATCACCACCAAAACGAGCTACGGTATCGGTAGGCCGCATCATATTTCTTAGACGGCCGGCGATTTCTTTTAAAACAAAGTCACCCGCTTCATGCCCATAAATATCGTTCACAGGCTTAAAGCCATCCAGATCTAAAAATAGCACCGATAACTTGCCACCATAACGATCTACTCGAGCCACCCCTTGATTTATGTTGTCTAAAAGTTGACTACGATTAGGAAGGCGAGTCAGCATATCGTGCTTAGCCAGATGCCGAATCTTCTCTTCGGCTTCTCTTCGAAACGCCACCTCTTGATGCAGGCGAGAATTCATTCGCCACATCTCTACAAAAATCGCGACTTTCGCCAAAAGAATTTCGGCGTCAATAGGCTTGTGAATATAATCTACACCACCAGATTTATAACCATTCAGCTCATTTCTCTCATCTCGAGCGACCGCCGTTAGAAAAATAATGGGAATATGATGTGTGCGGTTTTCTTGTCTAAGCAAGGTGGCAACTTCATAGCCTGTCATTTGTGGCATTTGCACATCTAATAGGGCCAAAGCAATATCCGGCTCTGTAAGTGCGAGTTGTAATGCTTGGTTGCCATCACTAGCCTCCAAGACCTCCACATCGTGGCGCCGAAGCAGTTTTCGCATGGCGATTCTATTAGCGGCTACATCATCCGTAACGAGTATTTTTGGAATCGGTTCCATTAGCGCCTCTCCATCAGTGTTCAGACAAGAATGATTCAAAGTCTTCTGCTGGCATAGGCTTGCCTATATGGAACCCTTGCATTAAATCGCAATTGACTTGCTTTAAAAATCCCCACTGCTCTTCAGTTTCAACACCCTCAGCAATTACTTTTAGATTTAGGCCATGAGCCATCGCAACGATAGCGGTTACTAAAGTGGCGTTCTCCTGATCATCCGGTAAGCCGAAGATAAAAGATTTATCGATTTTTACCGTGTTTACCGGACAACGTTTTAGATAGCTCAGGGATGAATAACCTGTGCCGAAATCATCAATTGACATATTGAAACCAAGATCACGTATATCAACCAACTGTTTACCGATTTTATCGCTGTCACTCAGCAATAGGCGCTCAGTAATCTCCAACTCCAGCTTGGCCTCACTGCCACCCATCTTCTTCTCATTATCCGCATGAATTCGCTTAACTTCGGCAAACAATCTAGGATCGTGAAACTGATTTACAGAGACATTAACGGCAACGGTTAAATCACGATGAAATTTTGATTGCCAATACTTTGAATAGAACTCAGCTTTTCTGAGCACCCACAAGCCCAGCGAATTTATCTGACCACTGCCTTCGGCTATCTCGATAAACTCTTCTGGATCAATCCAACCTAACTCTTTATTGTGCCACCTTAGTAAGGCCTCAGCTGCCACCGGTTTTCCACTAGCGACCTCAACGATCGGCTGAAACCAAAGTTGCATTTGCTCTTCTTCCACAGCCTTGTGCAGTAGTAGCTCCAAATGCAGTTTTTCCTGAGTACTGCGATTGATATCATCATTAAAAAAGTGATAATTACCAGGCCCCATTTCCTTGGCTCGGTACATTGCTGATTCAGCATTCTGAATGGCGGTTTGCGGATCATCGTTGAAATTATTACCGAGGCTGATACCAATACAGGAAGACATTCGAACCAATTGCGCATCGATAGTTAGCGGCTCTTCAATCACCCCCAATATTTTGGTTGCCATCGCCGCTGCGGCTGTAGCATCGCTAATGCCTTGAGGGATAATTAAGAATTCATCACTCCCAATACGGGCTACCGTATCACCCGCGCGAACCATCTCTTTAAGGCGACGGCTAATCTCCACCAAGACACGATCACCAGCATCATGCCCCAAGGTTTCATTTATTCTTCTTAGACCATCAATATCAATAAAAAACAGCGGGCAAATATGATCTTCGCCTTCAGCAATCGAAAAAGCCTGGCTGATTCTATCAAGCGCTAATATTCGATTGGGGAGATCAGTGACCTCATCGAAGTTTGCTTGCTTAAGCAGGCGGCGCTCATAATCCTTGCGAACGGTAATGTCTTCTTCGATACACAAATAATTACTAATCTCGCCACCAGCATCGTAGAGGGGCGATATTGTGGTGTAGGACCAATAGAGGTTTCCATCTTGTTTGCGATTGTGCAGCTCTCCACACCAGGATTGTCCAGTCTCTATCGATGTTAAAATTGACTGCTCAGCGCTTTCTGGATTGTAACCAGATTGATGGAAGCGCAGGTTCTCACCAAGAACCTGATCTGTCGAATAGCCGGTAAGACGAGTAAATGTTGGGTTAACAAATTCAATCTTTGCATTGGCATCGGTGATAATGACCGAAGCGGGGCTCTGTTTGACCGCTTCTGAAAGCTTGCGAAGATTTTGTTCGGCCTTGACCCTTTCGCCCACTTCTATTTTGAGTTGTTGATAGTTTTCTTTTAATTGTTTATTGAGGCTCTCTAGCTTTTGTTTTTGCTCATGCAGCTGCAGAAAAATATTTACTTTCGAAGTTAGGATGTCACGCTCAACTGGCTTTTCGATATAATCTACGGCACCAGAGATATAGCCCAACATTTCATGGCGCTCATCCTTGTAGGCCGCGGTAACAAAGATTATAGGCACACAGCGACTACGTTCCTCATAGCGCAATAGCTCAGCCACCTCATAGCCGTTCATTTCCGGCATATTGATATCAAGAAGAATCAAAGCGACATTGTCGTGCTTAAGCATCAACATCAGGGTTTCGTTTCCCGATGAAGCTTCGATAATATCCGCATCGACGGACTTCAATACTTGACGCATGGCCACACGATTGGCCAGTACATCATCAGTCACCAGGATCACTGGACGTGGTAATGCTGCATTCACTTGACACCCTTCCCAAATCCTTTGCACGAGGCCTCTGCAGCCACACTACTTGTGCCTATAGTTTTCAATAATTTTTAGAAATAGTTACAAAGCTGTCATAGCAATTAACACGCTAATTTTTATGACGCCTTAAATTGAAGACTAGACCAGCAAACGCTGAATGCAATTTAGCAATAAAGTAATTATATTTAGCTGCCTTTGAGGGGTTTTTAGTTGACCAGGCTAGGGCACCTCTGAATAATGGCGTGGCGTTAGTGCTCAGCGGAGGTCTACCCCAAGGGCACCCCGTAAAGCGCCGTAACCGCTGGGATCAAGTGGCAC
>JAOXRT010000078.1 GCA_025800365.1 Cellvibrionaceae bacterium
TCCACGGGTTGTGCGCTTGCGTCGAGGAGAATATGTTCCCCTATTTTTTCCCTACGGGGTTTTTAGGGTTTTCGTATTGGGCTGGCGTGCACCAATCAATGCCCCTAGACTGCATGCAGTTTCTTTATATCAGTCAAGTCAAGATCGGCACAAGCCGAAAGCATAGGGGCCGAGTGTCATTTTGCAAGCGACAAGCTCGTTTGGTCACTCCAGTCTCGCCGAGCTGTTTTTGATTCTTTCGCTCACTCCCGAGATGAGCTTGCCAGGGCAACTGACTAAAAAGAGACTGCTGGTAGCCTACAATGCTGCCTCTTTCTTGTACTATCTAATTATCCTTTCTGGAAGGAGATATCTATTTATACATTTGCGGTGTTTGGAGGGCTTCACCCGGCACTTGATTGGCACATTCTCCACTGGTTGTGCGCTTACATCAAGGAGGGTTTTTGTATTGGGCTGGCGCACGCCAATCAATGCTACTTGACTGCGAACAGTCTCTTTATATCAGTCGAGTTGAGATCAGAACAATCCGAAAGCATGGGCGCTAGGCGCCATTTTGTGAGCGGTGAGTTCGTTTGCTCGGTCCAGTCTCACCAAGCTGGTTTTGATTCTTTCGGTCACTTGCATGATGAGCTTGCTTGGTCT
>JAOXRT010000099.1 GCA_025800365.1 Cellvibrionaceae bacterium
GCCTTCATGTTCGAAGCGTCCCAGCGTGGTGAGCTTCTTAGGTATCGATGTAGGGTCGTAGGGATCAAACTCCAACATCCAGCCAAAGCGATTGGCCTCGTTGGGTTCCCACTCGATATGAAATCGTGAAGCAGTCTTACCCCAGCGCCGACTATCTTCACCACCAATACTTAGGCGCTCGAAGTTATCTTTCTCTTGCTCGTTTAAAGTATCTCGGTTACCCATAAAAAAGCCGCCAAAACCCTCTTCTGCGATCAGTACTGTACCCCAGGGGGTTTTGCCTCCAGCGCAATTCCCTACCGTGCCCAGCACTTTTTTGCCGCTGGGATCCGCCATCGTTTGTAAGCGAGGATGGCCCGCTGCTGGGCCGGTTATTTCACAAAGGGTGTCCAGAGTAATACGGCGTGTGTAATCGCTGCGCCTGTTAACTCGCCACTCATCCCCTCTTAGCTCAACCTCTACAACACTATGACCACAGGCCTGCATTTCAACTTCAGTTTGTTCACGGTTGGCATTAGCAATGCCATCTTCCTCATCGCTAAATCCAGGGAACATTAAATGGGGCAAGGTGTATTCGTGATTAATGCACAGGAGACCACGTTCACTATTCCCGCTATTGTAGTTTTCGCTCGCGCTCAGATCTTCATCTTCTAAGGGCATAAATCCGATGAAGTCATTATTAAAACCAAAGCTCTCAGCTTGCTGCTGAGCAGTATAACCACTGGGGTTGAATTCCTTATCGGAAAGCAAACTATCACCCCAGCGCAGTAATACTTGGGCATTATGATTGGGAGCGACATGATGTTGCTGATCAAGAGCGTGGGGGATTTCACTAAATTCCAACTTAGGGTAAGAGCTGCATCCTGTTAGGCTACCGGCAAACATCCCCAAACCACCGATACCTGCGCTGCCCTTGATAAAACCACGTCGATTGATCTTTTTCATCATAACCCTATTGCCCTAGCCTCTTGTGCCGACCTTCTATTCACTACACCACCAAACTGAATATTATTTGATATTTTTGTGACAGCTAAATTAAAACCCTGTAACAAGCTAAACAATGCCCTCTGTTTATGGTCTCATTTTCTTTTTTCAGTCAAAAATCTGTCATCATTTTTACACATAGGCGTAACCCAATAGTCACCTGTCCTTTTTAGACTGGCGCGATACTTTTAAGAATTACGACTAAAAACGTCGCTTCAATAGGCCTAGGCAGTTATCAATTGGCCAATCGATAAACAGGGGACAGCATGAACAAATCACTAAAAGCAATAGCATTAATGTCAGCGGGGAGTTTCATCTTCTCGATGAATAGCATGGCCGATGGCCGCTTAGAAGGCCGCATCAGTGATGCGACTTCTAGCGTTTACTTTGATGGCGCAATTGTAAAAATTAAAGAGCTGAAACTGGAATCCAGCTCTAAAAATGGCGGGCGCTTCTCATTCAACAACCTGCCGGCTGGCGACTACACCCTAGTGGTGGATTATCTAGGCGCGGAAACCGTACAACAGCTAATCAGCATCTCTGATAACAAAACCACTAGCGAAGCGGTGCGCATCGGTGATGATGTTGGCGAGATGGATAATGTGATCGTAATTGGTCAAGCCGCAGGTGCGGCCAACGCCTTGAATAAACAACGTGCGGCAGATAATTTCAAATCGATTGTTTCGGCTGACTCGATTGGTCAGTTCCCGGATGAAAACGTTTCTGAAGCCCTTCAGCGTGTACCAGGCGTATTTATCGAACGCGACCAGGGCGAAGGCCGTTTTGTAGGTGTTCGTGGCGTTAACCCTAACCTTAACAGTGCCTCGATCAATGGTGTGAATATTCCAGCCCCAGAACGTGATCGCCGCTCTGTAGCACTGGATGTTATTCCTTCTGGTCTGCTAGAAAGCTTGGAAGTCACCAAAACCATCACCCCAGATATGGACGGTGACACCATTGGTGCGAACATTGAAATCAAAAGCCTATCAGCCTTTGATCGCGATGGCATGAGTTACAAACTACAAGCCGAAGGCAACTATAACGATCTGGAAGAAGAAACCAGCCCTAAACTGGCTGGCAGCTTCACCAATGTGTTCGACGTGGCCGGTGGCGAACTTGGTGTTGCTGCCGCTGTCAGCTGGCAAGATCGAGATTTCGGTTCTGAAGTTATTGAAGGCGATGGTGAATGGGAATCCGACATTGAAGATTCAGGTGTTCGTGGTGTTAAGGAGCTTCAGCAGCGTGATTACACTGTAAACCGTAAGCGTTTAGGCGTAGCTCTTAATCTGGATTGGCGTCCGAACGAGCTATCTGAATACTATATGCGTTCTTTGTATAGCCACTTTGAAGATCAAGAGTTTCGTCAACGTATCAAGTACAAGTTTGATAAAGGCGATCTACTAAACATAGATAGCAACTCAGCGCTGTGGGACGAAGGCGATATGGAGCGCGACTTCAAAGACCGCTTCGAAGAGCAGAAGATCACCTCAGTAGTATTTGGCGGTAGCAATATCGTTGACGACTGGACCCTAGAATATAACCTATCTTACTCAAAAGCCTCGGAAAACGAACCAGATCGTCGTGATACTGGCTTTAAACAAAAGAACATCAGCGAGATGGGCTATAGCTCTTTGGGCAGCAGTCCGCGCATCTTTGCCTCGGACGAAGCCTTTGATGCATCCGAGTTTGAACTCGATGAAGTGGTTATAGAAAACAACTACACCGAAGATGTGCAACAGGGCTTTAAGCTGGATATCACCCGTGATATGTACTTCGGCGAAAACCCCGGTTACATCAAATTTGGTTTAAAACGCAGCGAGCGCGAAAAGACTGATGATGTCAATGCCGACATCTACAATGACTTTGGCGATATCGACGACCCAACCATGGACGCCTTTATCAACGGCAACCTGAACTACGCTATCGGTAACTTTGGCCCTGCCCTAAACAAATCCGCTATTGACGCCTTAATAAATGGTCAGATTAAAGGTAACACTGCCCTTCAGGACGAAGAAGCCTTGGCCGAGAGCTTGGTGAGCTCCGCGCGTGATTACAATGTGAATGAAGACGTTACCGCGGCCTACATCATGAGCCGTGTAGACATCAACGATTGGCGCCTTGTGTATGGCGTACGCTACGAGCACACTGATTTCAGTGCCGAAGGTTACAATGCTCGCTTACTTGATGGTGAAGAAGCTGAAATCGTAAAAGCCAATTACGAGCGTGATTACAGTCACTTCTTACCTAGCGTTAATGTGCGCTACCGTTTTAGCGACGAAATGATTGTACGCGCAGCCTTCTCACAATCGATTTCACGACCCTCTTTTGGTGATATCACTCCGTCACCCGATAAGATCGAAATTGACCAGGAAGACAATGAGCTACAGGTTGAAGCCGGTAATCCTCTGCTTAAAGCGTATGAATCCAACAACTTCGATCTATCGATGGAGTACTACCCAGATAATGGCATTGGTGCCTTCGGCGCTGCATTGTTTTACAAGCAGATCGACAACTTTATTTTCAATGCCGATGTAAGTAGTGATGCAAATGCTGCACTTTATGCGCCTGGTGTAAACTTCGATGATATCGAAATCACTCAGCCACAAAATGGTGACGAAGCCGATCTATATGGTTTAGAACTCACCTACACCAAGCACTTTGCTAACGGCTTGCTGCTGCAAGCCAATGCCACCTTCACAGACTCGGAAGCCACATTGGATTTAGGTGAAGACCCTGATCGTAATACCGATATCCAATTACCCGAACAAGCCGATCGCGTGGGTAACTTGGTACTGGGTTATGAAAAAGGCCCGCTTAGCCTGCGCGTTTCTGCCGCCTATAAAAGTGAGCGTTTGATGGAGCTTAACTACGAAGATGCCGCCAATGATTTGTATCAAGATGAGCATATGCAAATCGACCTAAGCGCTAAATACGAAGTGAATGAAAACCTTCAGTTCCACTTCAATGCCATCAACATTAACGATGAACCCTTCTACCGCTACCACGGCAGCCGCTCGTTCAACGCTCAGTATGAAGAGTATGGCCCATCCTATGTCCTAGGTGTGACCTATCGCAACTTCTAAGGCCTAGCGATAACTGTTGCCCTAAACCAAACATTATCGGGTAAGAAAACGCCAGCAGAGGAATCTGCTGGCGTTTTACCATCATTATCACTCAAGCAATCACAATACTAGTTTTCATCGTCGCGAAAAGACTGTGGGCTTACTCCTGTCCAGGAGCGAAATGCTCGACTAAAAGCACTCAACTCTGAATAACCAAGCTCAAAGGCAATCTCTGATAGAGTAAGATTGGTATGATTTAGATAAAATCTAGCCTGATTTTCCCTCGCCTGCTTTTTTACTTCCGCAAAACTATAGCCTTGTTCGGCCAATCGGCGACGCAAAGTGCGACTGGATATATTTAAAGCAGTGGCCACTTCATCCAGTGAAGGCGGCCCCTCATTACTGAGGCGAACAATTTCTCGGCTCAAAATTTCTAAAAAATTCGCGCCTCCGTTATGACTGAAGGAATAGGCCTTCATCATCTGGCCCATAATTTCAAATAGCCCACTGTTTGAGGTATAGAACTTTTCTTTCAAATACCCCGCATCAAAAACGATACGATTGCAGCTCTGTGCCATTTTAATTGGGCAAGGAAATATCTCTTGTAAGGGCGCCAAATCCTTATCTGAAGCGTGCTCAAACCACACTTCTTTGCAGGGCATAGGTTTGCGTGTCGCCTTACTAAGCGCCTGAACAAGAAATACCAAAAGATATTCATTAATGTGATCAGTTTTAACGTGTTTCGGGTTCAGTAGATTGACCGAAAACACCGCATGATCACCACTTATCTTGAAATCAATATTAATCGCTGAATCAAAATGCTTATCGTAGCGCTCTAAGGCGAGAATCCCCTGCTCGACAGAAGGTGCCGATAGCATTAATAGAATAATCATGCCCGCCGATTCAAAGTGATAGCGCTTTCCAATCTCCAAACCAAGATATTCATCACCAGCCAAATCGGCTACGCGATTAAACAACTCACCAATCTGGCTAAGAGGTAACTGTGAGGAATCGTCAATATCCTCAATGATATGGGCTACATCATCGAGTACCGCTAGTGGTAGCTTTTTATCTAGCAGGTAGTCCCGCAAATAAACAATGAAGTGCGATGATAGGGTTGGCTCTATATCAAGAGAATCCGCAGCATCATTGGCCGCTATACGTTGTCCTTCCGTAGAAGGTGGAGAATTATGTGTGGCCATAATTCTTGCTCTTATTGTTATTAATAAGAGCAAGATTCTATGGTGCTAATCCAGCCGCCACAAGTCTATTTTAAAAAGCCTGCTTTCAATGCCGCTGGGCGACTATTGCTGTTGATGAACCAATTTACCATGGTACCAAGTTTTCAGTACCCGAGTTTCGCTTATTTTATCCGGGTGAATTGCACTGAGATCTTGGGATAACAGGATCATATCGGCAAATTTGCCAACCTCTAGGGAACCTGTTTCGGCTTCCATTCCTAAGGCTCGGGCGCCATCAAGTGTAAAGATTTTAAGGGCCTGATCAAGGCTAACCGCTTGCTCCGCCCATAGGCTTCCCGGGTATTGTCCATTGGGATCTTTACGCGTCACCATAGCTTCTAGTCCAACCCAAGGGTCCATACTAGGCACTGCAGCGGGCCAGTCTGAGCCCGTCAGTACAGGGGCCCCACTCTCAACTAAATCGCGAATGGGCCAATAATGCTCTCCCCTTGGCTTACCCACTGCCGCCACCACCGAATCTATAATTGGCGAAGGACTCCAAAGGTACGGGCATAAATCGGCCACGGCATTTAACTGCTTGAAGCGTGGCAGATCGGCATCATCAATGTAGCCCGCATGCGCCAGTTCATGACGAAGACCGGAGTTGCCATTAGTATTACGTGCCGCCTCGATTGCATCCAAGGCTATACGTACCGAACGGTCACCTGCGGTGTGAATTTTCACAGTGAAGCCAGCTTTATCAAGGGCAATAAGATCAGCTTTCAAAGCTTCTGGATTAACATGCAAACTGCCCTTGCTATGCTTTCCGTTTACGGCAGTGTAAGGCTGTAGCATTGCCGCCGTACGGGCTGCGGTAGGCACGCCATCGGTGAATATTTTTGCGAAATCTACATTCAATATAGAGCTTTGCGACTTATTGCTTTGCAGATCCTTTAAGGCTTTACGATTATTTATCAACGGCCTTAAATCCAGTGCCTCTTCACGATGGCCATATGGCGTCATCAGGGCAACCGCCATGTTCAAAGAGAGTTCACCACGCTGAGCCAAGTTAATATACCCCTCTACCGCGGGGTTGGTCATAGCCGTACCTTTGATTCCGGTAATACCATAACGATTTGCCAAGCGACTGACATATTGCGCAGCCTGTATGTATTGCTGCTCACTCCACAATAGCTTTTGCTGCAATAAGCCAAAGGCTTCGATCAAGACGCCGTTTGCCTTACCCTGTTTATCGCGAAGAATCTCCATGCCTGGAACATTTTGATTCTCAACATCAAGTAATTCCAGCGCCTTACTGTTTAACCAAGCATTGTGATAAGCGTCATCGACTATCGCTATTGCTTTTTCAGTACTGACCTC
>JAOXRT010000124.1 GCA_025800365.1 Cellvibrionaceae bacterium
CTCAATACTGTAATTAGCGATCGTCCAGGGCCTGTTAACACTAATTCAGCCGTCACTGCCGAACTTATTTCGTCGATTCAGCAAGGCAGAGTGAGCGTATTGTGGTCATTCCACTATGACGAGCTCTAACAGTGATGGACGGATTAGTGTTAACAGACCCTAGCGAACGGGCAAATAATCAGCACCACAAAGCAGTACCTTACCCATACGTCGATCGGCGATGCAAGAAAAGGACAACAAAAAGACAATTAGTGAAAATATTTTTATTTTAGAGGTTCAGGGCGGGATACTAGATAGCCTTGAATAAAATCGACACCCAACTCTTCCAAAGCTTGTCGAAGCTCTTCACTTTCGACATATTCGGCGACAGTTTGCAGCCCCATCACATGGGCCAAGTGATTAATGGTGCTAACCATCGCATAGTCTTTAGCGTCGCGAAGCATATTCTTTACAAACAAGCCGTCTATCTTAATGTAATGTACCGGCAAATCTCGTAGGTAGGCCAAAGATGACTGGCCGCGGCCAAAATCGTCCAGAAAGAACTTACAACCACGATCACCCAGCTCTCGCATGAACTCTAAGGCAGCCCTGCGACTACTGATTGCTGCCGTCTCAGTAATTTCGAATTGAATACGATGAGGATTTACGCCTGTTTTATCTAACATTTTACAGGCGTAATCACAGAATTTAGAGTCCCCCAAGCTTGCACCGGAGACATTAACCGCATAGTGCTGTTCGGAATCTTGCTCAGACATAAAGGCCAGCACTTTACGTAAAACCAAGCGATCTAACTCTTCCATCAAACCGAACTGCTCAGCAGCCGGAATAAACTGCCCCGGGCTCACCAAGCCCCCCTCTTCATCAAGCATTCGTAAGAGAACTTCGCTGTGATGATGACGATCAAGATCGGCGGTTTCTACAATAGGCTGGGCATATAAAACGAAGCGATCCTCTGCGATGGCTTTTTGAATCTTACTCAACCATTGCATCGACTCTTGGCGCGCCTTCATTTTAGCGTCGCCATGATAAACTTTGATGCGATTGCGACCGGATTTTTTGGCGACATTACACGAAGCATTCGCCGCTGCGAGCAACTGGTTAGCCGATTCACCTTCGTCATTAATCGCAACCACACCGATACTGACACCGATCGCCAACTCTTGGCCGGACCAACGAAAGCGAAAAGATTCTACTTTCTTAACTATGCGCGAAGCCATTTGCTGGGCACCAGACAAACTGCAATCGCTTAATAGGACGCCAAACTCATCACTACCAAGGCGCGCCAACATATCCTTACCACGCAGACAGGAAACAAAAATACCAGCGACCTGCTTTAGCAGCTCATCACCGGCATCATTACCGCAGCTCTCATTGACCACTTTGAAATGGTATAAATCTATATAGAGCAACCCAGAACTGACACCGGACTGCGCCCTCTCCATGGCTTGGCTTAGAGCGTTTTCGAAGGATTGGCGCCCAGCAAAGCCCGTTAAGCTATCCAAGCCACCTGCTCGCAACATCGCCTCACGTGGGGAGTTTAATTTACGTAACCAAGCTACGGCATAAGCGCTTTTAGTTTTAAGCTGACGACTGTGAATTAAATATAGATCCGCAGGACCATGACTGAGCGCCACAGTGCAGGTTTCGCCCTCGCAAAGGCGCTTGAATAAGCTTTCCTGCACCGAACACTGATAGCCATCTGGGCTCATTGCCTGCAGTAGATTGTTTAGCGGCTTACCTAAGCACTGGCGCGAGCCACCCAAGAGCGTGCTACCGGTGGCGTTTGCCATCAGAATTTGCCCTTGGCGATCTAGAAAGATAACGCCCTCACGGGTGTTGTCGGCTAACAGCTGGCACAGCTTCACGGCCTCTTCACGGCCAAAGCCTAAAGCACTGATATCTCTCAATGTGCTCAATGGCGTGGGGACGGCCCACTTTGGCTCTGAAGATGTAGGGTTCACTAGCGGCTTCTACCGATTCAATTAAGGTCTCTTAGCGGTATCGGCAGAAACAGTGTTTTCTCAAGTGCCAATAGCGCCTTTGGCAAATGCGCCAAAGCTACCCCTAAAGATAGAAGGCCAGCGCCAGTCGGCCAGCTAAATACTGAGATATGTGCTTGATTTCTCTCGCTTTACCGACGAAAGGTAGCCGCGACAATAGCTACGGTAGCGCTAGCTGAGATGTCAATGAAAGAGACTCATTTGACTGGCGGCAATGTCGTCAAAGGAATCCCCCGCCATCGACAAAATAGCATCAGCAACAGGCTTGAGTTGACGCTCAACATACAAGCCATAATCCAATGAGCTGGCACGCCCCTCCTGCAACCATTCCAGAGGTTCGGGGCCATTTAGAGTTAGCACATAACTCACCCAATCACCTTGCTTACAAAGATGGCCGTCTCGCTCCAACCTTTTGCTGGCAGCCTGCGCATGAGGGGGGATATTGTGCCGGTAATCACTTAACTCCTGTCTTAGACGCTTTCGGTAAATCAATTGATCATCCAGCTCGCCTGCCAGCACAGCTTTGACCTTCGCCTCGACATAATCTCGGTAAGGCAGCTCCAAAAAGACGCGACGATACAGCTCTTCTTGAAAAGTCCGCGCTAACATCGTCCAGTCGGTGCGCACATTCTCCAAGCCTTTAAACACCATCTCTTCTTTGCCATCGCGATTCACCAAGCCGGCATAACGCTTTTTACTGCCCAGCTCTGAACCTCGAATAGTGGGCATAAAAAAGCGGCTAAAATGGGTTTCAAATTCGATTTCAAGGTAGCTCTTAATTCGGTGGTCCTGCTGTAGTCTCTCCGTCCAATATTGATTTAGCTTTTGGGCAAGCTCGCTACCAATACTGCTCGCCTCTTCATTGGAACTAACCTCTGGCAAATGTACAAATACAGAATCAGTATCACCATAAATAACACGGTAGCCGGCTTTTTCAATCCAATGCTTGGTGGCAATTAAAATTTCATGGCCACGCAGGGTAATCGAGCTACAAACCCTAGGGTCAAAAAATCGACAGCCTGGCGAGCCTAAAACACCATAAAAAGAATTCATGATAATTTTAATCGCTTGGGACAATGGCTGATTGTTTTCGCTTTTTGCTACTTCTCGCTCCTGCCAAAGCTCAGCAATAATATCTGGCAATAAACTATGCTGACGTGAAAAGCGCGCCTCATTAAAACCCATCACGCAATCTTCGTCTGCCAAAGATAAATGCTGCGATTGCCAATAGGCACAAGGATCAATATTAAAACTACGAATGATTGAAGGGTATAGGCTTTTAAAATCGAGCACTAATACATGCTCATATAAACCCGGCTTTGAATCCATAACATAGCCGCCAGGGCTTACCACCGACGATTGCAGCTCCCCTAGGTTTGGAGCGACGAAGCCAGCCCGATGCAACAAAGGTAAATAAGCATACTCAAAGGCCGCCACCGAGCCACCACTTTTATCCGCAGACAGCCCAGTAAGCTGACTGCGAGCCAAGGCAAAATCCATCAGCTCGGTCTTTTCAAAAATATCCCAAACTAGCTGGCAGTCTTGAATATTATATTTGGCAAGTGCAATGGGTTCTTCTTTATACTGCCGAGTAATTTCCTCAGCTCGATTTTCCGATTGAATCAGCTTTTCTTTGCCGAGTAACTCGGCCGCCACAGCCCCCAAGGCGAAACTCTCAAAATTATAAAAGGCAGATTTAAGTAACTCGATACCATCTAGGACAACTCGCCCAGGTACCGTTATAAATTGATGCCCACCCTGATTGGCTTGTCGCCAACTGGGTTCTTGGCCCTCACGGCCAATTGCATAACGCAGACCATGGCGACGGCACATTTGCTCAAGCACCCACAGGTCAAACTGCACCACGTTCCAACCCATCAAAACATCAGGGTCTTGCTCATTCAACCATTCAAAAAATGCCTGTAAACATTCCGCCGCACTATCAAACCACAGCAGTGTTGCTTCACCGGATTCACTGTCGACACACTCAGTCTCGATAGCTTCTTGATGCTCAGGCACCTGAACCATAAACACTATGGGATCACAGTCACCAACAGCCGCAATAGAATAGAGGCTGCGAGCGTCAAATGAGGTTTCGATATCAATAGATATAGCGTTTAATTTGGGTTTGTAATCTGACGGCCGACAGCGCGGCTGCTGCAAAACCGGAAACTCTTTTGTTTGCAGCTTAGGCTTTGCATCAAAGCTAATACCGGCAAATATAAAGCGCTCCATCAAATAGCGCTCAGGAGGCCGAATATCCCCTTCCCAAACCTGAATGCCTCGAGAGGTTAACTGCCGCAAGCCATCACGCAGACGCCGCTGACTGCGGTTATAACAAGCCACCAATTCACGATTATCCCAGCTTCGCATCGATACTTCGGCATAACGCCAAGTCACACCAAGGATGTCTTGGGCATCGGCCAACTCATCTTGCGCAACAAAGAAGACCGCTTCTTGTTTATCAATAATAACTTTTACCGGCCCAATATCACTGGCCACCCACAGCTCAAGACGAACACCTCTGGGGGCATCTTTCCACTCGCGAGTTAAAATAAAAGCGTCGAACATAAAGAGATGAGAAAAGGTTAGGAAGGTTTAACGCCCTACGAGGCGAGCGATGCCTCGCAGGACTAACAACCATGAGCAGTAAGAGATTAGCCTTTAGATAGCAGCTCACGTAAATCAATAATGGCGGCATTTGCGCGAGAAATGTATGAAGCCATTACTAAAGAGTGATTGGCCAACATACCAAAGCCGCTGCCATTTACAATCATTGGGCTAAGTATAGGCTCCTGCGCCGCTTCCAGCTCACGAATGATTTGCTGCAAACTTACACGAGCATTTTTCTTTTCCAGCACATCAGCGAAATCTTTTTCCATTGCCTTCAAGAACTGCAATAGCGCCCAAGTCGAACCGCGAGCCTCGTAGAAAACATCATCGATTTCTAACCAAGGTGTTTTCACTTCTAGCTCAGCTGGTGCTGGGGTACTTTGGCTGGCATTTTCCTCACCGGCCAAATCCGTATTAATACGGCGCTGGCCAACACTGGCGCTAAGTCTCTGTGACAAGCTGCCTAGGCGAGTTTCAACGGTACGCAACCAATTGCGTAAATTATCGGCACGAGCAAAAAATTGTGCATCGCTGGCATCATCATCGACCAAGCGATCAAGATACTGCTGCAAATACATAGTGGCTTCTTTGTATTGCTTTTCTGAGGCCGGCAGCATCCAGCTATTGTGATCAAAGTTAAAGCGAGGCTCAGCCAAGGCCAAATCTGCATCTTCAGTAGATTGAGACTGGGAACGACTAAAGCTCTCACGCATGGCCTTACTTAAGTCGCGCACTTGAATTAACGCGCCGTATTCCCAATTCGGAATATTATCCAACCACACACCTGGAGGAACAATATCGTTAGACAAAAAACCACCGGGCTTATACAGCAGAGTATCTGCGACACTAATTAAGGTTTTAGTGGTCTCTACACCGGTGATTTTGGAATTCTGTAAAGCGCGAAAGCGAACCTCGCTTTCTTTAGATAAATAGAACTCCTCACCTGGCTCAGAGCTCCAATATATGCCTAGCACTACAGTCACCAGCAGGAATACTCCTAGGATAAAACCCGCACCTCGAAACCAGGCACCCCCATTTGCTGAATAACTCATTACTTAGCTCCTTAAATTAAAAGCTCGGATTGTATTAAAAAGCTCCAATTGAGCTTTATTCTCTATACAAACCAATTAATAGGCTTTCACCTCTACCTTGGCATCGAGCACCTCGCCGTCGGCGCTGTTTATCTGCACAGCAAAGGTATCTCCAACACGAAGCGGCTGCTTAAGCCCAAATAGCATTATATGGTATCCGCCAGGCTGAAACCGTAAAATTTTGCCCGGCTCTATTTCCAGCTGCTCCACCTTGCGCATCATCATCATGCCGTCTTCATGTATATGACGATGAAACTCGGCAGATTTACCCAAAGAACTGCTCACCGAGGTCAATTTGATGGTTTTGCTGCTGCCGTTTTTCAAGCTCAGATAGACCACAGCTGTACTCTGCCCAGGCGGCAGCGGGCGGCTATAAGCCTCTTCTTCCAGCTCAAGCGCAAAGGCAGGCCAAGTCAGAATAGCCAGCAACAAGAAAGGGATAACACGACATGTTTTTAGGGATGGGCCCATAGCATACTCCGTTATTATGACCGGAGTATGCTCTAGGCTATATGAACTTGAGCTTACAACGGCTGATCACTAGGTCGACCAAGATAATAACCCTGACCACCATCTAGCCCCAAGTCCTTTACAGCTTGCCATTGCTCTTCGGTCTCAATCCCCTCAGCAAAGAGGGTTAAATCACAGCTACGCGCAATCTTAAGCAAAGTTTCCACATAGAAGCGGCTATCAGATTTAGGATTCATACTGTGGGTAAAGCGCATATCGACCTTAAGCATGCGCAGATCGATACTCTGCAGATGCATGAATTCACTGCCCGCCACACCAAAGTGATCTAGGGAAACACCCGCACAGGCAGGCCCCAGACGCTCCACCACAGTACGTAGCACTTCTTCGTCCGCTTCAAGCATTTGTGCTGGCAACTCCAACTGTAAGCGTTCAGCAAACTGAGGGTTACTCTTCAAAAAGCCTTCCAGCCAAGGTGCGAATTTATCATTGTGCAATGAGTTAGGAGATAGGTTCACACACAATATTGAGCCACCGGCTGGGCTTTGCTCGGCTAGCATTTCAATCAATACCTTGTCCAAATCAGCACTTAAGTGGAAACGTTCCACCATTGGCCAAAATACACCTGCCGTTAGTAACTCTTCGCCTTCTTGTAAACGACAAAGCACTTCCAGATGAACCAAGCTGCCATCGATCCCGTACACTGGCTGATAATGCAAAACAAAAGCACGGCGCTCGATGGCTGAAGTGATCATTTCACCCCATTCATGGGCAGGACGTGCGGATTCAGCCGTATCACGCTCGGCTATCGCCCAATTACCACCACCTTCACCATGGTGCTGAGCTTGCCTCAAGGCCATATCGGCTTGCGAAAGTAGGTTATTTTCACGGGCGATGGATTCTGAGTGGGCAGCGCCAATATAGGGCGCCAACTCTTTGCTTTGATACCAACTGCGGCGAGAAAGCGCGTTAATGAGCTCAGCTGCCAATGATTTAGATTGCTCCTCATCGACTTCTGGAACAAATATCGAGAAATCCGCACCGGAACGTCGACCAACGATGGCATCGTTCATGGTGACCACTTCAGCGAGAGTTTTGGCAATGGATTGCAAACATTCATCACCTGCCTCTCGGCCATGGCTGTCGTTGTATTCGATCAAGCCCTGGATTTGCAGCAACAATAAGGCGCCGCGATTACCACTGCGCTCAGATTCGATATAAGCCGTCATGCGGGCATCAAAGTCACGACGATTTGAAAGCTGGGTAACAGGATCCAAGTGAGCTTGCTTGTACAAGCTCTCGGTGAGCCCAACCTGCTCTTGAAACATACTCTGAACCTTTTGCACCATGCGGTTCATGGCCGTTACTACGCGACGCAACTCCACCGTATTGGGCAGTTCATCCTGTACTGGGAATTCACGACGACAAATAGCTTCAGCTTGGCTTTCCACCTCGCTTAAAGGGCGTAATAAATAGCGCAGACCAAGGCCTACCACGCCATAACAAACAACCGCCGTAATCAGGAATATGTAAATATATTGAATGCAGACACGCCAGAGATCTCGGTAGGCATAACCTGGATTACCAACAACAACCACATTTCCAAGGATACGCCAGCCACTGACCACCTCCGCCTGCCCTACAGGCTCGGGTAAATCGATAATATCAATAAACCAATCAGGAATACCTTCAACCGCTACTGGGAGTTCACGGTGAATTGCCGGCTGATTATCAGCACTCTTGCGAAAGACAATATTTCGATAATAACCACGGTCGAAGATAACATCGACCAATGAGCGAACCTGCGCATCATCAGCCTGTGCCGCTGGGCCAGACAAGGTTAAGGCCAAGGAGGTAGCGGTATCCTCAGCATGGTTTTGCATTTGCTCATGAAAATAGAGCCGCGCATTCAAGACACTAATGACCAGATTCACCGCCAGCAAGGTACACATGAGCACACTAATAGCGATAATTAATTGTCGAAACAAAGTCACTGCGGTTTATCCCCTATGATTTAGCTCCCCAAAGCCATTTTGGGCTTGAGCGTATCATCCTCATATCGGCCAAATAGGCAATCTCCTTAAGGATTCAATTTAAGCATAGAAGAAAAACCCAGCTTAACCGCCAGGACCTCCAAAAACGGCACTTGATTCAACCTGCGCCATTTTTGAGTAGCAAGGGTGATTTAGGGCGACTCCAATTTAACCTGGGGTTGTCGACCGCGACGGATATCTCCGCGCAAACGAAAGCCTGGCAGTGCCTTCTTCATCTGTAGATAGATCCAGCGCCCATCAGCATCTGTAGGCGCACTGATAATAGCCAGCAATCCATCCATCTTTGCCTTCTGGGCAATTAGCTGCAGATAAGGCTGTAGACTATCGTCTTTTGCCTTTAGGGCTTGCGGGTCAATTAAAAACAGATTGTCACTCTTGGCCGATTGCTCGGGGTTGGTTTTCACCGCCGCTGGCACGTTTACCTTCTGCAGCTTATTCAGCATTGTCTTTGCTGGTGCATTATCCGGATCAATCGATAAAGCCCTACGCAACCAAGTCTTAGCTTTTGAGATGCTTCCCTTAGCCGCCGCTGTACGTGACATTTCAACATAGCGCAATGGGATCATTTGCAGACCTGATTTTGCCTGCACATTGGCTGGGTCGAGATTGATAACTTGGCGATACAGATCAAAGGCATTGTTACCTTTAGGAATGGTCAGTCGATTGGCGGCAAGAGCCTTTTCAGCTTCATTTAATAAACGCTTTACTTCAGCAGCTCTACCATCAGTTTTCGGAGCTTGCTTGACGACAACGGGCTTCTTTACCGCTACAGGCTGTGGCGCCTGGCAAGCTACTAAAGCGAAAGGCAAAAGCAACAGTAGGCTTCTAAGATACATGAACAGCTCTTGTGATACTTTTTTGAGTTAAGTTTTAATAATTACGGGTGGGTACACGCTTTATTAGTCGTATAATCCCTTCAGATTGCGAGACTGTGCAACAAAGCGCTGCACAAAGCAAACGCTAAACCGCAAAATTCTGCTTTGAAAAGACTCTATCAAAGCACTACCGTCAAGCAGGCCAATACTGCTACCGACAGCTGAATACAGCCAAGAAATTTATAGAGATGGATTTATGAGCTTTAATAAACGCCTTGCTAGCTTCCTCTGCGTGCTACTGCTTCTTAGCGGATTTGCACTAGCCCAGGAAGATAAGGCACAAAGCCCCTTTGCCGCTGAACCAATGGTAGAGCCCATTCTGGAACAAGCTTCCAGCAATACCAGCCAAGCCCAATCCAGCTTTTCACTTGCCCCAAGCGAGCAGAGTTCAGCGTTAAACTCAGCGTTTACCGTCAATAGCAGCGAGCAAGTTGATTTCCTTCCTATCGAAGAAGCCTATCAGGCCAATCTTAGCCTTAAAGACAATACGATATTTCTGGACTGGAAAATTGCCGATGGCTACTACCTCTACAAGGATCGCTTTAAATTTCAGAAATGGCACGACCAACAAAACCAAACGCTGAATGGCAAATTACAAAATGGTAAGCGAATTTTTGATCTAGCTTTTGAAAAAGAGTTAGAGGTTTTTTACCACAACACCCAAATTGAGATTCCTAGCCCTGCTGGAGATCACAGCGAGTATCAGTTAGCGGTGGAGTTCCAAGGCTGTGCCGATGCCGGCTTATGCTACCCACCCCATACACTGTGGTACACGATAAACACCGACAAGGGCTCGATCATCAGCAGTGCTGCCCCCTCACAAGCAGCACCAGTAGTTGAGCGGCCCTCAAATGACTCGTGGCTTGCAGCAATCATTTTTGCTTTTTTAGGTGGCTTGATCCTAAATTTGATGCCTTGTGTATTCCCGGTTTTATCCATCAAAGCCCTAAGCCTAGCGGAGGCCAGTAACAGCTCAAGCAGTAAACAATTACACGGCTGGAGCTATACAGCAGGTGCAGTACTGAGCTTCGTGCTTATTGCCGGCATCATGTTGATTTTAAAAGCCAGCGGGCAGGCCATAGGCTGGGGCTTCCAATTACAGTCGCCAATCTTTGTTAGCCTGTTAGCCTACCTCTTTTTTGTCATGGGTCTTTCTTTGGCTGGCTTTGCAGAGTTTGGTAATCGCCTAATGGGGGTTGGCCAAGGGCTGACTCAGAAGTCAGGCTATCAAGGCTCGTTTTTTACTGGCGTGCTTGCCTGCGTGGTAGCCAGCCCCTGTACGGCGCCATTTATGGGCAGCGCATTAGGCTTTGCCCTAGGCCAGAGCCCTGCCGTTGCACTTTCTGTCTTTGCAGCTCTTGGCTTTGGCATGGCTGCCCCATTTCTATTACTGAGCTATATACCTACGCTGGGCAAGTATTTGCCAAAACCAGGCGCCTGGATGGAGACCTTAAAACAAGCCCTAGCCTTCCCAATGTTTATTGCGGCTATTTGGCTATTGTGGGTATTGGGTCGCCAAGCTGGTGGCGATGCGATGGCATTGGCGCTATTTGGCCTAACGCTGCTATCGTTTGCCCTTTGGCTATTACGCTATAAAAGCGCACTAAACAAGATACTGAGCTTCGCAACTATTGCATTGGCTCTCACACTTCCATGGGTGATGGATAAATTGTCCACCCGAACTGCAGAGCCAGCGAACGGATTCTGGCAAAGCTACAGCAAAGAAAAGCTAGATAGCGCATTAAGCAAACAGCAATCTGTGTTTATTAATGCAACAGCCGCTTGGTGCTTAACCTGCTTAGCCAATGAACGTATAGCGTTTACCGATGCTTTCGAAAAGCAGCTAGAGCAACAAGGCACCCTAGCGATGAAAGCAGATTGGACGAACTACGACGCCCAGATCACTTCCTTACTGCAAAGCCATGGTAGAAACGGTGTGCCTTTATATCTTTTTTACCATAAAGGTCAGGTGCAAATACTTCCTCAACTGCTCACAGAGGAGATATTACTCTCTTCTACCAAGACTAATTAGCTAGATAGGCGCTTTTAAGCGCCTTTTCAATGCCCATTTAACGCAAATTTCCAGAAGTTAGCAGAAACACAAGCTAAAAACCTAGAAAATCACTGCAACTTCTCCGAAAAGATACTCTTCTTGCAAAAACACAGCATATGCTCGACTTTTGCATTAGAAAAACAAAGCACAACTTCGCCAATCTTGTTGGCATCTTCGCGAAAACACGGGTTTTTCGCCAATCACATAGACATCCGCCCAAAAATCGTGCACACTGCCCACATTCATCTGATCAATAATCACAATAAAGGGCAGCCGCTATGGCCACTATCTTGGTTTTACATGGCCCAAACCTGAACCTGCTTGGCACTCGCGAGCCGGAGATTTACGGTCACACCACTTTAGAAGACATCAATCAAAGCTTAAGCGCACAATGCAAAGAAGCTGGCCACCATCTAATGGCCTTGCAGAGCAATGCCGAATACGAGTTGATTGAACGTATTCATGATGCCCGCCGCGAAGGAGTTGATTTTATCATCTTCAACCCGGCAGCCTTTACCCATACCAGCGTGGCACTGCGTGATGCCCTAGCTGGGGTAAACATCCCTTTTATTGAAGTGCATTTGTCTAATGTGCATCAAAGAGAAAGCTTTCGACACCATTCCTATTTTTCCGATATTGCTGTGGGCGTTATATGCGGCCTTGGCGCCAAAGGCTATGAACTAGCTTTGGATTGGGCAATAGAGAATGTAGTTTGAACCAACACAACCGTTTTTAACGACAGAACAATTAGCGAGTTTAAACATGGATATTCGTAAAATTAAAAAACTGATCGAGCTGTTAGAAGAATCTGATATCGGCGAATTGGAAATTAAAGAAGGCGAAGAATCAGTTCGCATTAGCCGCGGCTCTTCTTCTATGCAAACCGTTTCAATGATGCCTGCGATGGCACCAGCCGCTCCGATGCCGGCCGCCGCTCCAGCTGCCGCTGCAGCCCCAGCGGAAAGCGCAGAGCCTGCCGCCCCAGCTAGCAACACCCACTCGGTTAAATCGCCAATGGTTGGAACTTTCTATGCGGCCTCAAGCCCAGGCGCCACGCCGTTTGTAAAAGTAGGTCAACAGGTTAAACCTGGCGATGTGGTTTGTATTGTTGAAGCCATGAAAATGATGAACCAAATTGAAGCAGACAAAGCCGGCATCATTGAAGCTATCTTGATCGAAGATGGCGAGCCAGTTGAATTTGATCAACCTCTGGTAACTATTGTTTAAATCGACTTCTACCTTAAGCGATAAACAATAGCCCATTGAGGAAACATTTATGATACAGAAATTACTCATTGCCAACCGCGGTGAGATTGCACTACGCATTTTGCGTGCCTGTAAAGAAATGGGCATTAAAACTGTAGCGGTGCACTCGAAGATTGACCGCGACTTAAAACATGTGCGATTGGCTGATGAATCAGTTTGCATCGGCCCCAACCCATCGCCAGAAAGTTATTTAAACATTCCCGCTCTTATCAGCGCCATGGAGATTACTGACTCTACAGCAGTACACCCTGGCTACGGCTTTCTTGCTGAAAATGCTGACTTTGCAGAGCAGGTACAAAAAAGCGGCTTCACCTTTATTGGTCCCGACGCTGATGTGATCCGCCTAATGGGTGATAAGGTTTCGGCCATTTCAGCCATGAAACGCGCTGGCGTACCAACCGTGCCAGGATCTGACGGCCCACTACCTGAGCACAAAGAAACCTGCTTGCGCATTGGTCGCGATGTTGGCTACCCGGTTATCATCAAAGCTGCCGCTGGCGGCGGTGGCCGAGGCATGCGTGTTGTTCATGAAGAAGAAGAGCTGATCCAATCGATCGCCATTACCAAAGCTGAGGCGAAAGCGGCTTTTGGTGACGATACTGTCTACATGGAAAAGTTTTTACAGAACCCTCGCCACGTAGAAATCCAAGTTATGTCCGACGGCCAGGGTGGCGCTATTCATTTAGGTGATCGCGACTGCTCTTTGCAACGCCGCCACCAAAAAGTTCTTGAAGAAGCACCGGCACCAGGTATTCCTGATGATGTGCGCGCTGAAGTTCAGCAATCTTGTGTCAACGCCTGTATTGAAATTGGATACCGCGGCGCGGGTACCTTTGAATTCCTGTACGAAGATGGCCGTTTCTATTTCATTGAAATGAATACCCGTATTCAGGTTGAGCACCCCGTTACTGAAATGGTGACTGGCGTCGATTTGATCAAAGAGCAAATTCGCGTTTGTTGTGGCGAGCCATTGTCTTTGAGCCAAGAAGACATCGTCATTAAGGGGCATTCGTTCGAAGCGCGCATTAACGCTGAAGATCCAAAGTCGTTTCTACCAAGTCCTGGCCGGGTAACGAACTTCCACCCGCCAGGTGGCCTGGGTATACGAGTAGACTCGCATCTGTACAGTGGTTACTTGGTACCGCCTAACTATGACTCAATGATCGCCAAGTTAATTACTTTTGGCGACACTCGCGAAGAAGCCTTGCTACGTATGCGAAGTGCTTTGGATGAGATGATTGTCGACGGCATTAAAACCAACATTCCACTACAACAGGAATTGGCGCGCGATCGCGCATTTGCCGAAGGTGGTGTAAACATCCACTACCTTGAGAAGAAACTAGGCTTAAGCTAAGTCAGTTTTCTTCTTAATACGCAGCACCAAAAAGGGGCAGAGCCATAGGTTCTAGCCCCTTTTTTCTGCTATGCTGCTTACACAGCAACAATTATAACGGAGAATAATATGAAGTATTGGATGCTAGCCCTGTGCATTCTAATTGCCCCAAAACTCTTTGCTGGGCATTATGAAATTAATCCTGAGCTATCTGCCCTTAACTTTGCCACCACCAAGAAGCAATACATTATCGAGCCTGCCACCATTAGCAAGCTAAGCGGCGCGCTTGATAAAAGCGGGAAATTTGTCGCTCATATCGACTTAAAAAACCTAGACACCATTAACCCTATTCGCGATGGACGACTTAGAGATTTATTTTTTGAGTACGACAAATACCCATCGATTGAAATTAGCGCCCATATTGACCCACACAGCCTCCCCAAAACCGGTGAGATAAAGTCGATGATGGTGAAAGGGACATTAAAGATTTGGCAAGGCAGCAAAGAGCTAGATTTAGAATTATTAGTCGCCAACACCGGCCGCCGTTTAATGGTTAGCAGCCGTAAAGCCGTACTTGTTTCAGCAAGCGACTTTGGCATTCCAAACTCAAACCTTAGCAAGTTAGCTGGTACAGTAGGCAATATTGACATCGCCAGCTCCGCGGCGGTGAATGTACAGCTCGTACTGGATTTAAAGGCCGACTAGTCGAAGTCCAATAGCTTTCTGGCCACCCCAAATCTTGGGAAGCCAGAAAGCAAGTAGCGACGCTATAATGAAAAGACCGTTTTCTCGCTGCTTAACAATTTCATCAGCGCAGCAACAAGCGCGCCCGTCAACAGTAAAGTAATTGCCGTCGCCATCAGCAGCGAATCCCAAGGTAGCGCATTGCCTTTTACCACTTCCATCAACGCTTTTTGCTGCCCAGAAACCGGCAGCCAGCGCAGCATATCTGGGCCAATGTCATAGCCAGTAACCATGGCCATACCCATTGGCAAAATTAAAACAATGGTTAAGTAGGATTGCGCCTCTTTAAATGTTTTTGCCATAAAAGACACAAATAGCTGCATGCTGGCCGCCAGCAAAGCCAAAGGAAAGCTGAACAGCAACATGTATAAAGCGAAGCGGCCATCAATGATGACATTGGCGCCCAGCTCCTGCCATGGCACATAGGCATAAGCTATTTTCGACACCAACAGAATCATGCATAAACCAAATAGCGCAAAGCTACTTACCGCCAGCAACTTCCCCAGGACCAAATCACTTACGCGAATGGGCAAACTCAGCATTAATGCAAGAGAGTTTCTTTCGCGCTCACCCGCACTGGTGTCAATGGCCAAATTCATACCGGAGATAAACACGGCGTAAATCATCATAAAGATAGCAACACCAATAATGAATCCACCTTTTGCCTCTGGCTTAGCAGTATCCTTGGCCTGCACATCCAAAACCCTGATAACTTCGGGCGAGACACCTCGCGCAATTAAACGCAGTGCAGCAACCTCTCTTGAAAAGCTTCTAAGCTCCCGCTGTAAACGCCGAATTGAACTGCGCAAATTATCATTTGAGAAATCGGCCGTTATAGTAAGCGTTGCCAACTCTCCATGCTGCATGGCATACAAATAGCCCTCATCGATCGTTAAAGTGATGGCTTTGGCGCTCTTGCCTTCCGGCAAGGTATCCTTAGAAAAAATATCCTTACTCTGTAAATGACGCATTAGCTCAGGCGCTTGTTGCGAATTCTCAATCGTAAGATACAAGGCACTGGGGCTCGAAAATTTATCAATCATGGCTATGAACAAAATACACATGATCAGAGGGGTACCGATAGAATAAGACAAGGCCGCCATGACTGATCGTCGATCCCGTATGGCATCTTTCATTTCTTTTTTATAAATCTTTATCCAAGCAGTCATTATGCGGCAATCCCCTCATCTGAACCGATAAGGCTTATGAAAGCCTCTTCCAAACTATCTTGCCCTGTGCGCTCACAAAGTTCAGCGGGGCTACCTTGAGCAATTGCTCTGCCGGCAGCCATCACCACCACCTCATCACACAAAGCTGACACCTCTTGCATCACATGGGATGAGAATAAAATACAGTGTCCGTCTGCTTTAAGGGCAAGCAGCAAGTCTCGCAGAGTTCGCGTACTCATTACATCGAGCCCACGGGTAGGCTCATCAAGTACGATATTTTTGGGTTTATGTACGATCGCTTGCGCTAGGGCGGTCTTCATACGCTGCCCTTGTGAAAAGCCTTTGCAGCGACGATCGGCGATATCCGACATTTGCAAACGCTCGATCACCTCTTCGCAAGCGGCACTCGCCGCCACACTTGCCAGGCCATTTAATTCAGCAAAGTACTGAATATACTCCCGGGGACTTAAACGCTCATACAAACCAAAAGGATCAGGGAACAAGCCCAGGCTCTGCTTAGCTTTTAGAGGGTTTTTTTTCACATTAATGCCATCGACTTTAGCCCAACCATCATCGGCATCAAGCAGATTAAACAATGTTCTGAGACAGGTCGTTTTACCGGCACCATTCGGCCCCAACAAGCCGGTTATCTTGCCATCGCCTGCACTGAAGCTCAGCTGATCTAGGGCCTGAACATCGGCAATTTTTTTACTTAAGTTATGCACCTCAATCATCAGCAGATTCCTTCTTTGTTACAGCGGCCGAAGCTGTATTAGCATTTATAAAAAAACCTCGCTCTCTATCTTTTTCAACACAACTCACATCGAGCTCATCCAGCTTTGGGTTGCTTATAAAGGCAGCAATCAACTCATCAGCACAGGTATGACCAGCTACTGCGTGAGTGCCATTGGGGAATACTATATGTCGACTATGACTCAGCTGCTCAAGCATTGTCTCGGCCCATGCGGGCGGAGTCGCGGGGTCATATTTGCCGGACAACAGTAATGTGGGAATATCACTGCGCAAAGGCTCAGCAAAATCTGCAACATCAGCTTCCAACTGCCAAATCGGGCAGGCAATATCTAATGCGGCAATCATATCCTCGCCAATTAAACTCCCCTTCAACGCCTGCCTATCTTGCCCTGTTAATCTTGGCCAATCCTCTGCACAAACCACTGCAGCATGCATGCCCATCGCTAGGTCAAAACCAGACATCGTCAAACCAAACAAGCCGAGCACTGGCCCGCTATCGCCAAGCTTTAAACGATCAATAGCATAAGGCAGTAAACTTCTAGCCTGCTGGCTGTATAACGCTAAGCGCAATATTCCATTAAGCTTTGATTTCGTCAGGCGCAGCGCGGCTCCTTCTGCCGATATCGGATGCTTTACACCTTGCAACAGGGTTTGCCCGCCAATATTACTCAGCAGACTTTCAAAATCCTGCCTGAGATTAGGAAAACGATTATGGCAAGTCGGCTGAAGCTCACACTGCTTTATTAATAGCTCCATAGAGTGATCTACAGACTCCCCCACTGCCAGCACATTTTGCTGCAGTGGAACAAGGCCATCCATACTCGCTGTTGCAATGGCACTTGGATGGTGGCGCATATACAACTGCACCATGCGCGTGCCGTAAGAAGTGCCGAATAAATGCAATTTTTCGTAATCTAGTTCTTTACGAATAGCCTCAAAATCAGCAAGCGCCTGGCGACTTGTGTAGCCATTTAGGTCCGCCGCCAAATCATCCTTGCAACGCTGGGTTTCTTTGGCGATGTCCATGCTCTGATCATCGAAGGACAACTGCTCCAGAGAATCCATTTCATCGCAATGCAAAATGTTAGAGCGCCCGGTACCACGCTGATCAATCAGTAAGATATCTCGCTCTCGTCGCACATCGCTTAAGGTTTGATTGAAATGAGCGGCCAAATCCATTGCCGACTGCCCAGGCCCTCCAGCAATAGCAAGCACGGCCTCCCGAGGAAAATTATCCCTGAGCGCAGGCAATACCGCGTAGTGCACCGCAATGGTTTTTTCGCCACCCATAGTCTCTGGGCGAGTAAGCTCACCACAAAATACTTGATCAGATAAATTGGGCAGATAACAGGGTTCAAGCTTTGCTTTTGGCACAGACTCGGCGAGTGCAGAGCCAGACAACAGCACAAAGCAAGTAGCCGCCAAGCGACTAAGCATTGAGGACATAATGTAAACCTTGTAAGAATTGTAGGCTAGGCGCCATGTATTAGCTTGATACAGAGTCTTAGCCTTGATACTAGACTATTAATCTTGATAGTACTTGGCCAAATGTAAAACGGCAAACAATCGGGCGGCGATTAACCGTATTAGCAAAAAAGGATATTCGAAATATTTAAAGATGTGGAAAAGCGACGTATTAAACTGTATCAATATATAGCAACAACTTAATACACCGCTCAATAAGGCAGGCTATTTTGCAAATAACTCAAGGATAGAAGAGAAATCTTTCGCACCCTTGTCACTTTGATCGCTATTTTTATGCAAGCTATATAAATTACGCGCCGCAGCACCCATTGGGGTGGATGATCGGCTTGCCAAGGCAGCCTCCATCGCCAAACCTAGATCCTTCAACATCAAGTCAACCATAAAGCCGCCCTGATAATTGTTGCTGGACGGAACCCCCTCCATCACGCCAGGAACGGGGTTATATTTTTCGAGACTCCAATTACAACCAGAGCTCTTAAGCATAATATTGGATAAAACGGCTGGATCTAAACCGTTATCCATACCCAGCTGCAAGGCCTCAGCCGTGCCTGTCATATGAATAGCCAGCAGCATATTATTACAGATCTTAGCGACCTGCCCTGCGCCCGCATCACCAGCGCGGAAGATATTAGCTCCCATGGCTTCAAGCACAGGTTTAGCCGCCTCACAGGCTGACTCTTCACCACCACACATAAATGCCAAGCTGCCAGCTGCTGCTGCTGCAACGCCGCCAGACACCGGCGCATCGATTGCCGCAATCCCAGCATCAGCTGCCGCAGCGATAAGATTTCGGGCATTTTCTGGCGCGATAGTCGAACAATCAATAATCAAAGCATGTTTTGCTATCGATGAAAGCAGCTTGTCATTGTGGATATATAGGTTTTCAACAATTTGCCCATTGGGCAACATGGATACGATCACATCAGCAGAGACCACCGCATCAGTCGCGCTATTGGCAACCGCGCAGCCATTAGCTTTAGCTTGATTTAAAGCCTCGGCCGATAAATCAAAAGCGGTAACCGTAAAGCCCGCTTTTACTAGGTTGGCCGCCATACCCGCGCCCATATTTCCTAAGCCAATAAAGGCAATATTTTTGCTCATAACTTTCTCCAAATTAGGACACTTTGACCTCAAGCCAACGTTTAGTCGACTTAAAGGTGGCTTAAAGGGTCATCATCAAAAGGAATGAAAAACTCTGCGACTTCAGCGGCGGTCACGTCGGCGATGTTTTTATGCTGCCAATTGGGCTGACGATCTTTATCAATCAGTAGCGCACGTACGCCTTCTTTGAAGTGCCCCTTCGCCGCACAATGACGCGACATAACTAGCTCCATACGAAACACATCAGCCAAGCCTTTATGGGCACCCTCGCGCATTTGAGCAACGACCAAATGCGGCGTAATTGGGCAACCATTACGTAAGGTATCGATTGCACGCGAAAGCCACTTATCTTCCGTTTGATAATCCAAAATTTGCTGGCAGATTTCAGCGGCGGAGTCGCCATCACAAAGCTGATTAATCAAATCATAATTGGGGCGCACATTAGGCTCAGGCATTTTATCTTGAGACTTGGCCTCGTAAGCACGCAGCACTTTATTAACTACCGCTTCCGCATCAGCAGCCCAATCCGCCGCCTGCAAATCTGCAAGTACATTGGCACGATACTCATTAGCCACCAAACGATCCGCCAAACCAACAAACTTAGCATCTGCCGCATTGATATTGGCGCCGGTTAAACCGAGAAACAAACCAGTATTACCTGGAGCGTGATTTAGAAACCATGTGCCGCCCACATCAGGGTACAAACCAATGGTAACCTCCGGCATGGCCATACGATTGGTTTCAGTCGCCACACGATGGCTCGCAGCATCCATTAAACCAAGGCCGCCACCCATCACAATTCCGTGCCCCCATAAAATAATGGGCTTCTTGAAAGTATGCATGTGGTAATCCAATGCATATTCACGAGCGAAAAAGTTCACGCAGTAATTGTTCGGAACCTCCTCGCCATAGGCAGCGCTGCCACCATGCAAAGCGACAACATCACCGCCCGCACAAAATGCCTTATCGCCAGCACCCTGCAAAAATACACAGGCAATTGCATCGTCTACTTCCCAGGCACTAAAGCGCTCTTGCAGCAAATCGATCATCTGCAAATTAAGAGAGTTAAGGGATTTTTCAGCATTTAAAGTTGCCACGCCGATTTTTTTACCAGCCGCCGCTTCCAACTCTTCAAACAAAACAGGTAATTCAGCCATCATCGCTTCTCAGATTTTAAATTAATGTCCATTTCCATTCGCCTGCAGGCACAACAAGCAGAACCCAATTAGACAAAAAGAAAGGAATTTTTCACCGCATGGAAAAATGGATTTAGAGGTGCGAATTAGGCTCAAGAGCAAGGAAGCACTGCGCACAGCGAGGGAGCGTACACGAAGTACGTAACCGAGTGAGCACAGCGCTGACGCCGCTATTGAACCTAAGGCGCGCCTATAAATTCATTTTTAGGCGTTTTTCCAGTCCGGAGACCGCTTCTCAATAAAAGCCGCCACACCTTCTTTCTGATCCTGGGTATCCCACAACTTCACAAAGGTCTCACGCTCTAATGCTCGCGCAGAATTCATGGTTTGGCTACGAGCCGCCATAATGAGCTCTTTACAAACTCGCACAGAAGTTGGCGATTGCTTAGCAACCTTCTCGGCTAGCTCTACGGCTTTATCAAGCGCTGAGCCAGTTGCTACTACTTCCTGAACCAAGCCAATCTGCTCAGCTTTTTCCGCCTTAACGCGCTCACCCAACAGAATCATTCGCTTCGCCCAAGCTTCGCCAATCAACCAAGGCAAATGCTGCGTACCTAAACCACCAGGCAATAAACCTACGGCCGCTTCTGGCAAAGCCAACTGCGCCTGCTCTTCACAAACACGGATGTCACAGGCCAAAGCTGTCTCTAGACCGCCACCCATGGCAAAACCAGTAATCGCAGCAATCGAAACACCTTGATAATCCGCTAATGCTTCAAAAGCTTCACCAAAGGCGCCAATAAATTCAAAGGCCTGGCCTTTGTCATCATGATTAAAGCGATTTAGATCCGCGCCAGCAGAGAAAAACTTTTCGCTTTCGCTGGCGATAACTAGGGCATAGTTATCTTTATCCGCATTTAATTCTTCAACCTTGGCCTTTAGCTCACGTAGACTTTCTGGCGTCCAAGTGTTAGCTGGCGGGTTATTCATGGTGATAATGCAAGTATGACCACGCGTTTCGTATTTTAATAAACCTGTTTCACTCATCGTATCGACTCCGTTGCTCCGTCTTGCAGAATGCGGCGAGAAACCAGCATACGCATAACTTCATTTGTACCTTCAAGAATTTGATGCACACGGGTATCACGAACATAACGTTCAATGGGATACTCGCGTAAATATCCATAGCCACCATGAATTTGCATGGCTTCATTACACACTTTAAAACTAACATCTGTGGCAAATTGTTTAGCCATTGCACAGTAGGTGGTTTTATCCGGATGATTATTGTCTAGCTTAAAGCCTGCCAAGCGAACCATTTGTCTTGCCGCAACCAACTCAGTTGCCATATCGGCCAACTTAAATTGCAGAGCCTGGAAGTTTGCCAAGGGCTTTCCAAACTGGCTACGCTCATGCATATAACGCTGACTTGCTTCTAGCGCCGCTTGAGCTGTACCTACTGCGGTAGTCGCAATATTAATGCGGCCGCCATCGAGCCCCATCATTGCAAACTTAAAACCCTCACCTTCTTTGCCAAGTAGGTAGTGCCCTGGGATTCTAACATTTTCAAAACTGATGGCACGGGTAGGCTGAGCATTCCAGCCCATTTTGGGCTCATTTTTGCCGTAGCTCACGCCTTCAGCATCCGCTGGGATGACAAATGCACTAATGCCTTTTGCGCCATCATCCTGACTACCTGTGCGTGCCATTACTACTAAGGCTTTGGTACTGCCGGCGCCAGAAATAAACATCTTGCCACCATTAATAATGTAATCGCTGCCATCTTTTTTTGCGCTGGTACGCAATGAGGCAGCATCACTTCCTGCATTGGGCTCTGTTAAGCAGTAGCTTACGAGGTGCTCACCGGTCACTAATGTCGGACAAAATTCTGCTTTTGCCTGTTCAGTGCCCCAGTTAGCAATCATCCACAAGGCCATGTTGTGAATTGATATAAATGCCGCCGTCGCCGTGCAACCTCTGGCCAGTTCTTCCAGCACAATTGCGGCATCTGTGCGCTTCATGTTCATGCCACCGACTTCTTCGGGGCTATACATGGCGCAAAAACCCATTTCACCGGCTTTGGCGATAGTCTCTAGTGGGAATATTTTTTCTTCATCCCACTCGGCCGCATTCGGCATTAACTCACCTTCCGCAAATGCTCTTGCAGCTTCTTGGTAAGCCAGTTGATCTTCGTTTAAATTAAAATCCATAGCTTTTCTCTTCGTGGATTTTTCAATATTAGCAAGTGGCTATCGGCCGTTTATCTAGAAGAGCGTTGGTGGAATTAGGTCGCCGTGAACCCATCCCTGGGGGCTCACCTTCAGCTTCCATGCTGAAGATGCCTAATTCCACCAACGCTCTTCTAGACAAACTACAATGTGCAATCATTGAAGCTACAAAAAGCTCTCAGACTGCAGTTAGTTTCTAGAGTTTTGCGGTGTTGATTAGCACCAGCAACCGTCTTCGGGAGGGATCCCGAAGGCGAGCCCCCAGGGATGGGTTTACGGCGAGTTGCGGGTGCTAATCAACACCGCAAAACTCCTACCACCCAACTCAAATTGCCCAACAATTACTTCATAGTAATCGTCATATTCAAAGCAGCTTCCTCTGAATCATCAAACCAACGCTCAGTAATCGTCTTAGTTTCCGTGTAGAAACGTACCGCCTGCTTACCATAAGCATGCTGATCACCCATAAAGGAACCGCGCCAGCCAGTGAAAGAGAAGAAAGGTAGCGGCACAGGTACAGGAACATTAACACCAACCTGACCAACCAAAATCTCGTGCTTATATTTACGCGCAGCGCCACCACTGCCCGTAAAGATAGACGTACCATTACCATTTGGATTGTTATTAATTAACTCGATCGCCTCATCCAAAGTATCGACATTAATTACACACAAAACCGGACCAAAGATTTCATTCTTATAAATCTCCATATCCGTCGTTACATTGGTGAAAATGGTAGGGCCAACCCAATTACCGTCCGGGTAACCTTCTACCGTACAATCAGAACCATCCAAAATGCAGTTGGCGCCTTCTTGCTTCCCCTTCTCAATGAAACTTAAAACACGATCGCGTGCTTGCGGATTAATTTGCGGACCATAAGCAGCTTCTGGATCATTCCAAGCACCCGGGCGAATTTTCTGAGCTTCGGCTTTCAGCTCCTCAACCCATTCATTGCTCTTACCTACAGCAACCACAACAGAGATAGCCATACAACGCTGACCAGCCGCACCAAAACCAGAACCAACAAGATTATTAATAACCTGCTGCTTATTAGCATCCGGCATCACAACCATATGATTCTTAGCGCCCACCATACATTGAACACGCTTCAAATGATGAGTACCGGTACGGTAAATGTGCTCACCTACAGCGGTTGAACCTACAAAAGAAATGCCCTGAATTTCAGGGTGAGTTAGCAGCGTATCTACCTGCTCTTTACCACCGTGAACAACCTGCAACACACCCTTAGGCGCGCCAGCTTCTTCGAACAACTCAACCAAACGAGTCGGCGTTAGCGGATCTTGCTCAGAGGGTTTCAAAATAAACGTGTTACCGCAGGCAATTGCCAGAGGGAACATCCACAAAGGAATCATAGCGGGGAAGTTAAATGGCGTAACACCCGCAAACACACCAATCGGCTGAGTTACCGAAAAGCAATCAATGGTGCGTGCTACGTTTTCAACTGTCTCACCCATCGTCAAGCTGGCAATATTACAAGCGTGTTCAACTACCTCGATACCACGAAACACATCGCCCTTAGCATCTTCAAAAGTCTTACCGGTTTCTTGGCATAGAATTTCAGCCAACTCATCGTGGTGCTCTTTAAGTAGCTGCTGATATTTCAACATAATGCGAGCACGCACAGGCACTGCCGTGTCTTTCCAGGATTTAAAAGTCTCAGCCGCCGAAGCAATGGCACGAGCCATCTCATCTTCCGTGGCACAAGGTACTTGGGTAAGCACCTCCTGAGTGGCCGGATTTGTTACCGGAATCAACTGCTTAGATTGGCTTTGCTGCCACTCACCCTCAATAAAAAGAGGTACTTGGGAAGGGAATTTAAAGCTCATAATCACCTCGATGGTTAGATATTGCGTTATTGAGCCTAGTTAAACATAGCTATAAGACCCAATTCGATTGATTATATTGGCTTTATGATGGACTATATTGCTGTTATTTAAGTAAGGCAGAATACCATGCCAATTACCTCAGACTGGCCCCTGCAGCCTCAGGCTACACGTTTTCTAACTCCCCACGTGTTGTTTGAGTGGCTGATGATCAACCCGCTAACCAAAGGTGCCTACCCGGTAGCAATGGGTTACTACCCAAGTGCTCTTGGGCACTATATGGAACGCCAAGATCATGATAATCAGTTGCTGCTCTATTGCACCGCCGGCAAGGGTTACCTCCAACTGGGGACGGGGCCTACGCAAAGCATCACCCGAGGGCAATTAATAGCCCTCCCCAAGGGACAAGCTCATCGCTACTGGGCCGATGAACAGATGCCTTGGTCGGTATATTGGCTGCATTTCGACGGCGAGCTGGCCGATCAATTAATGGGGCTACTGAGCCCGGCCCAAAGTGGCTCGATTCATGACATAGGCACCAAGCCCCAAGTGCTAGCAGCGTTTGAGTCGCTCTTTGACGTACGCTATACCGCCACCAGCCGCACAGCTTTTATTCATGGTTGCCACCAAACCCAGCAACTCATAAGCCTACTGGCCCTACTCGCTCGCCAATCAAAATTAGACAGCAAAAAAGCCATCAACATGGAGAAAGTTGAAGCCTTTATGCAGCAGCACCTGCACAGTAACTTTAGCCTTGATGAGCTGGCAAAACATATGCGCCGCAGCAAATTCCATTTCAGCAAAGTATTTAAAGAGCTAACCGGGCAGTCGCCCATGCAGTATTTTATCGCCCTAAAAATGCAACATGCCTGTCGCCTACTTGATAGCTCCGATCAGTCCGTTAAACGGATATCCGCCAGCCTTGGCTATGAGGATGCCTACTACTTTTCGCGCCTGTTTAAAAAACAGATAGGTCTATCACCCAGCCAATACCGCCGCAGCCGCCACCAATAAAAACATCAGCTTTGATATGGTTAATGGGAATATTAACCATAACTAATTAGACAGTATCTAAATCATCATACATACTTTCTTCACATCAGTGCTTTCGCATGATTAGCCGGTATTTGATCGTAGCTAAGTATGAATAGAAGTGGTTTAAACCCTGAATATGTCAGGGTTATCTCAGAAATCAGTCAGTTTACTGGAGCCGATTTTTTAAATCAGCTTTCACAGAAACTCGCTGGCCTAATAAAAGCCCAATATGTATACGTGGTCACTCTAGACAGCGCTTTAGAGAACGCCAGTGTCATTGCCGGCTATGAGAATGGTCAGCAAGCCAAAACCATAAACTACCCACTTGAAAACACCCCCTGCCAACAGCTCGCAAGCCATGGGAGCTGCGCCTACAATTTAAATGTTCAACAGTGTTTTCCGCATGATCATCATCTTGTCGACATGCAGGTACACTCTTACATCGGCAAGGTCTTACTCAATAGCCTAGGACAGAAAATTGGCCTTGTTAGTGCACTGTATGAATCCGAAATCCCAAACCCAGATTGGGCTCACGATGTCTTCGATCTTTTCTCGGTTCGGGTTACCGCCGAAGTAGAGCGACATTTGCACCAGCTGGCTCTTACCGAGCAATTGCTAGAGCTGGAGCAGCGAAATCGTGAAATTAATTTATCGAGTAGCATACTTCAGTGTGCCCATGATGGTATTTTAATCGCAGATCAGCAGCAGAAAATTCGCTCGGTTAATCCCGCATTTGAAACGTTATTTGGACTAAAGCAGTCTCAAGTAATAGGGCAGCATCTCAACACCGACATGCTTGAACTCCCGCCAATTATCGAAGAAATAAAAAGCGCTAGTGGCGAGCTAAAACAGCTTGAAACCAACATTATTGGGATTTATGAGAACGATAAAGATATAGCGAGTTTTTTTGTAAAGTTCTACCGTGACATCACCGAAGAACAGCGCAGCAAAGCGCAGTTACGATACCGCTCGACTCACGATGAGCAGACAGGCCTATTGCGGCGCCAAACCTTTCTAAGAGAATTAGAGCCTGTACTCGAGCAACTAGGAAGAACAGGTCAATGCGGCGCCTATATTCATTTTGATATCGATAATTTCAAGTCGATCAATCAGTTCTTTGGCCATCACGTCGCCGACGATGTAGCGAAAAGCTTCGCCTTCGCACTAAAAAATCATTTCGAAGTAGAAGAGCTGATTTGCAAATCGGGTGCTGATGAAATCAGCTTGTTCGTTCAGAACAAAAACCAAACTGAAATTGCAGATTTAATCAAAGAATTCAGAGAGTTTGTTCGCGAAGAATTTTCAACTCCCGGCTTTAACGGCAACATAACCTTTAGCTCGGGCGCCAGCCTTTTTCCAGAAGACGGCGACCGAAGCAATACCTTACAAAGCAATTCAGCTCTGGCACTACAAAGGGCAAAATCGAACGGCCGCAACACCCAAGTCTTTTTTGATCAGCAGATAAAGCAGTCTAGCGAGCGCTTTCAAAGTATATACAAGCGTTTAAGCGAAGACGGCATCGATCAACGTATTTACCCCGTCTATCAAGCTATCGTGTGCCTAGATAGCCGAAAGGTAATGGCATTTGAGGCCTTGGCAAGATGGAAAGGCGATGAACAGAGCCGCATCAGTCCGCAAGAATTTGTGGAAGTTTGCGAGCATACCGGACTGATACGTGATCTTGGCGATAAGATGTTTAAGGATGCCAGTGAATTTCTATGTCGGTTAAGGCAAGAACTGGGCTTTGAGCAGCTGTGCTTATCCGTAAACCGCTCACCCGCCGAGATCTTAGATCGCAATGATATCTGCGAAAAGTGGCTAGAAGTCTTAAACAAGAATCAGTTGAGCGCTCAGGATATACAGATAGAGATAACCGAAAACCTAATGATCAACGAACCCGAGCACGCCCTCCGGGAATTAAAGAAGCTTAGCCAGGCAGGGTTTGCGCTCTCTATCGATGATTTTGGCACAGGGTTTTCTAGTTTATCTTATATAAACCGCTACCCGTTTTCTGCTTTAAAAATTGATCGATCATTTGTAGCCGATATAGAACATGATGAGTCCAGTCTCGCCTTGGTCGAATCTATTATCAATATTGCCAAAACCTTTTCCTTAACAACAATAGCCGAAGGTGTGGAAACCAAGGAGCAGGCTGATATTTTGCAAAAATTAGGTTGTGATAAAGCACAGGGGTTTTACTTTCACAAGCCCATGGAAGCAGATTTGTTCTTTAGTTTTTTATCGAAGAACCCCAAGATAGGTATCTAGTGTTACGTAGTATCTCGATTCGTGCTCGCCTACTTTGGTACAGCATCGCACTTTCAGCAATTATTATTGCCTCACTGGTGGGTTTACATAACTCAGCCTTAGAAGCCGTTGAAAGCACTGCCTTACAATCAGCCCGCGCTATGGCAATGACAATGAATGCCGCCCGAATACACTACAATAAAAACGTGGCGAAGCCCCTGAGCAAACAAAATAATATTTATATTGGGGCGGATTATCATGGCAAAGAACTGGCGCTGCCAAATCCGGCAACCTTCACCATCGAAGTTGCCCAAATGGTTAGCCAACAGCAGCCCAATATACGGGTTCGCATGTTTAGCGAGCACCCCTTCCCCAACCGAATCAAAGATGGCGGTGCGAAATCAGATTTTGAAAAACTCGCCTTACAAAAGTTTCGAGAGCAAAAAGCCACTGGCAAGAAAATTGAAGCTGTATTTAAAAGCTCTCATCAAAGTAACAAACTAAGCTTTGACTATGTTGAACCACTGGTAATGCAAGAGGGCTGCATAGGGTGCCACAATAGCTTGCCAAACAGCCCTAAAACCGATTGGAAAGTCGGCGATATACGTGGAGGCCTCTCGATACACCACGCCATGGTAAACACTCCATCACTAAGCAAGCTGGAAAATATAGCCAAACTGAGTATATTTTTAATTGCAGCCAGCTCTATATTTATGTTGGTTTGGAGCTATAGGCAATCTAAGAAGCAGCTGCAAAGTAGCACGCAGGATTTCCTTAAAATTGCCAATAGTGATCCTTTAACGGGTTTATTGAATAGGCGCGGGTTTGAAGAGGCCCTGCAGCACAGCTGGGGCGAACACCAACGCCACCGCCAAGATATCTCGGTTATTTATTGCGACTTGGATAATTTCAAATCCCTCAACGACAAATACGGTCATGCCAGTGGTGATATGCAGCTAATTGGCGCGGCCTCCTTGATCCGCAATACATTACGCCAAGGAGTTGATTTCGCAGCAAGAATAGGCGGTGATGAATTTGTCATCGTACTCAGCAACACCAATCTCAAAGGTGCCGAGAAAGTCGCTAAGAGGCTAATCGATAGCAGTCGCTCCTACAATGGCGAACACCCCATGTTGTGGAGCCTAGGCGTAGCCAGCAGTAAAGTTTCCAATACTGGCAATCCCAAGACATTAATCAGCAAGGCAGACCAAGCCATGTACCGAGCAAAGTCTTCTGTGCAAGCCAGCTACCACGTCCACCAGAACGATTCTGATTCTGCCTAGGAAGGCTGATCCGTAAAAGCGGACACGTTTATCTCCGCTCCTAACTTACACTATTCCCATGTTAAAGAGCCCTGTATCCACAGGGCTCACCAATCACCGCAATTTGGGAAGAGCCATGACAAATTTCTGGAAAGTAATCGGTGTCTTGCTGCTAATCTGGGTCGTTTACGATCTATATGCCGGCTACACCATCCTACATGAAGTTATCTACCGAGAAGAATCCCCAACACTCTACTGGGGTGGTTTAGGCCTTTGGTTAGTATTAGCGATTAGCTGCTTTTACTCCTGGGAAAGCGAAGATTATTAACATAGCGTAACTTGATAAAGTTTTAGGAAGTATTATGAAAGCCATAAAATATTTGATGTTGGCAACACTAAGCATAGCTCTAGTAGCCTGTAATAAAGGCAATATTCAAAGTGATTATGACACTGCAACCCAGTTCAGTGAATTTAAACGCTTCTACTTAGTATCCTCAAGACAAAGCACTTTACGGGATACTCAAATTACCGAAATGGAGTTAAAGCGTGTAGAGCGCGCCATAGCGAGCCAGATGAAGGGGCGTTTCGACGAGGTTTTTAATCCTCTTGAAGCCGACATTATTGCCAGCTACTACCTTGACTCCGGGAAGCGTGACGGCATGAGCCTAAGCGGTAATTACAGCGGCAGCGCTAATAGTGGTTCGTGGAGAGCCAAAGCAAAAGAAGCAGATAGCCTAGAGCCCGAGCTTATTATCGACTTAAACTCCAACAAGAGTGGAAAGATGTTATGGCGCGGCAGTGTAAAACTAGGCAAGGCCAGTAAAGCCAAGCCTGAAGCACGTCAAGCGCTTTATGAAGCTGAAATTGCCAAGTTGTTGAAGACAATTCCTCAGTAAATGCTCGACATTGCCAAGGGCCGCAAGGCCCTTAAACACTTCCCTCAATCGAGCAGGCTAAGACATAGCCCTGATTACGAACGGTTTTGATCAATTCTGGATTTTTGGGGTCTAACTCTACCTTTGACCTAAGTCTCGATATCAGCAAATCAACCTGTCGATTCACTCCGTCATATTCTATTCCGCGAATATGTTTGAAAATCATATCCCGACTAATGACCTTGCCCGGATTGGTAAAGAATAACTCCAACACGCGAAATTCTAGATCGCCAAGGTGTATGCCGTGACCGTTTATCTCCAGCTTACGTCGTGCTCTATCAAGAGCCAAACCGTTATAACTAAGTTTAGAGAGCGTCTCGGGCGCTGAATCTTTTTCAGTTAACTCAGGCGCTCTCAGATAAGCTCTCGCTTTTGCCAACAACAACCTAGGTTCAATTGGCTTAGGAATATAATCATCGGCACCAATCTCTAAACCCACCACCTGATCAATAACATCGGTACGGGCCGTCAACATTATAATCTTGCCAGAATATTGGCCTCGAACATGTCGGCAGACTTCAAAGCCATCCATTTCGGGCAGCATCAAATCTAAAAAAACTAAATCATAGTCTTCTTCAACGATACGCTTGCAGGCCAATTCAGCATTGGGCTCGATAAAGCATTGAAATTCATACTTACTTAGAAAGTCCGAGGTTAGCTCAGCCAATTCCAGGTCGTCTTCAACGATTAATATCCTATGCTTATCCATCCCAAACCCAACCTAGGCCCAATGAGACAACGTTTCGATCATCCAATTCATGTGATGAGGAATTGTGGCGCTCTGATCGCAGATTTAAGTTTAACTCTAAGCTTGAGTTAATCTTTTTAGACAACTCTAATTTTACTCGGCTGTAGTTATCAACACCGCTGCTTAGCCCCTTATAGTCTATATACCGCCAACCGGCCTTAATAACATAATCATTGTTTAAGGGCTTTTCTATATCAAAGCCATAACTACTGCTGTGATAATCTAGAAAACGAGCCTGACTCACGGCCGGTGCTGAAAAGTTCAGACGACAGACTTGACAGAAACCCCAAACATTATTTTCAGAGAATTTATAATGGGCCGACAGACTCATAAATTCGTCGAACAACGGCGTGGAGAACAACAATGTGGCTGAGCGAGTTTCTGTTCGGTCAATTTCCTCGTGCTGACTATAGTTTCTTCTGAGTGACTCAATTATCAAAGACGCTTCATTTTGATCTACACTCCAGTTTAGCCCCATATAATTACCAACGCTGCTAAACTCTAGATCAGCAGCCGACTTTTGCTGCCACCAAGTAATGCCCGCTACCGCAGCCAGATTGCTATTAATCTCGGTTTTAAACTCCAATCCAGCCTTAATACTATTGACATCATAGTGATCATTATTTGCATAAGAACGATTGTAGAATCGGTTTCTCACGATTAACTGACTAGGCTTACTACCAAAGATTTCAAACTGCTTTGCATAGGCAAGCTCCGCAGAGATAGCCACATACTCGTCACCCTGCCCTGCATCACAAGCACTCTGCACGCAGCCTACATTTTCAAACTCATCACGGACATCAGCCCCTAATGCAGCCGGATCGTAAAAATCAAGAACTGGTCTATCCACAATACCAAAGACCGGAATACCCTCAAGCAAAGAGCCAGCGAAGCCTAAATCCTGGCTAAAGGAAGTTGGCCGACTGTCATAGCCCACCCTGGGTTTAACAAGTAGAGCAAAGTTAGATGCTTGCTGGCCTTCTTGCTTGATTTTTCGCTTAACCTCGCAATGCTGAATCAACAAGTTAAGGTTATCTTTTACCAACTCTGGGACATTTTCAGCAACGATAATCTGCTGTGCATTAGACTTCGCTTCAGAGCACTGATCATCCTTTACCAGCAACTGTACCAACTTCGCACGCGCCAAGTGATTATCTGGGTCATTTGATAGAGCTTCTCGCAAATGACCTTCATCAGCTTGCGACTGCGCGTACAGGTCAGCGCTCCACAAGGAACATAGACTTAAAACGGTAATGAAACTGAAAAGCTGCGTCGGTTTAAATACCTTCATCCAGCTCCTCCTCTGCAAGCACACCACTTGGATCATCCAATAAATTACTTTTATCTAAAATATTAATTTTTTCTTCTACGCTACCACTAACACCCACACCAAACTGACGCTGCGAATCTTTCAACCAGTCCTGCCACTGTTGCTCACTAACGAGCCCCTGCCCAGAGCTTCCCACAACAACGGGCTTTGAGGTCTTGTTACTAGACTCTTTATCCACTTCGCTTTTATTACTTCTCAGCGGCTTGCCATCTTTGCCAGTTTGACTTTTCTCTTTCTTCTCTATTTTCTTAGGCTCAACAGCCTTTGATTCAATTGCTTTTGGCTCGAGCTGCTTTGATTCTTGTTTATTTAACTCTTGCTTTTCCGGAACAGGATCAATATCAAGCTCACTGGCAACAACTGGCGAACTTGCAAGAACGCAGTATAACAATGAGAAGACAAGCAATACTAATCGATTTAGGCTAAACATGCTTACCCTCCTCGACATCTTCATTTTTAATGGGAATGAGCATATAAAATGCAGCCCCTTTGCCGGACCTATTACTTGCTTCAACTTTTCCGCCGTGCAGTAATGCTATTTTCTTAACAATAGACAAACCAAACCCAAACCCAAGGCTTGCTTCACCACGGCTTTTATCAGCCTTATAAAAGGGATCAAACAATTTATCATTTCCATTTAATGGCAGGCCGGGGCCATCATCCAACACAGCAAATTCGAGTTCTCCATTTCGAGTTGAAACACTTAAAATAATTTCCGCATCAGCGAAACGACTAGCATTCTGCAATAGATTTTGTAAAGCCTGATAGATAAGCTCTCTATCTATGAAGCAAGCTTGTTCACCATCGCCCAAGCTCACGTGAGGCACATAAGTCAAATGCTTATTAACCTCACAAAAACCAGCAAGGATCTCTTTGGCTAAAAGCTCCACATCAACCTTTCGCAATGATAACTTTTGATTCACACTCAGCTGCTCATAGGATAACAACTGCTTGATTAAGGACTCCATATGAAGCAGGTCACGCTTCAGTGGCAAGGCGGCCTTCCCCACATCCTCTTCTATCGACTCCACCCTAAACAGCATACGTGAAATGGGCGTTCTAAGATCATGCGAGATCGCTCTGATGGCATAGTTCTTTTCTTGTAGCAAATACTTGATTCTTTCAACAAGCTGTACGATTGTTTCACCAATAGAAGCAATCGATTCACTATGATAGGGAATGGATGCAAGCCCCAGTTGTTCTCGGCTAATAGTATCAATGTCCAACTGAACCTTTTGGATTTCTCTTGTTAAGTACTTAAGAATCATTAGAACGAAGCTGGCCAAAAGTAAAAGCACAACAAAAATAATTAAATAGATTTGATTTTTAGGATAGGGCTCAAAAAGCGGTATCGGACCGAGAACCAGACTATCACTTGTCCCTCCCCATGGAGCTACAACCAACAAATGCTCTGCCTTATCAAACTGCTTTTTCCACTGCACTATGATTCGGCCTTGCTGCAATAAAGAGCGCTGTTTATCCGACAATTTCTGCTGCACTTTTTTGGATCGGTATACAGGGAATGGAGCAATACGTTTTATTTGATCAAATAAAGCCTGCCGCTCTTTGGCTTGCACCGTACCTAGCTCATTTAGAATCAGAAAGGCCATGGTACTGAACAACTCTTCACTGAGTGCCTCTAAGCGAAATACTATGGATTTATTGCCCTCTACTTGAAAGCAGGTCTCATAGCTTTGCCCGCCAACCGTCTTTGTAGAAATATCTAGCCTTGTAGCACAAGGCTGCTCCTGGGGTTCCAAGCTTATTCCAAGTAGCTCACGAACCAAGTTCAACCACTCATTTTGTTTAGCTGCTGGTTGACGCTGAAGACCTACTGACACTAGGTTAGCAACAGGAAGCATATGACTGTCTATATGCTCTAGATAGCGTTTTTCATTCTGCGCTTCCAAAATGGCATAGGACATCCCCCCCACCAACAGGAACAATGCCACAATAGAACCAAATAAATAAAAGAACAGCCGCTTCACTTACCAACCTTTTACAGAAGCCAATTGACGCCTCTCAAGGCAAATACAATAAGTGATATTTTAGCAGCAGATAGAATCAGTGTTTGCGTACTTTTTTGCTAAAATGTATCGCTTTGTATCAATGTCGACAAAGTGGGGGGATTAGCGCTACAAATGCCTTAAATAGCCTACTTATGAATATAAATTGGTAACCATCACCATACCGCCTAGGTGGGCCAGAAGATTCTTCAGGCGCTCAAGAAGAGTCGCCTCGGAAAGCTGATCTCTATTCGCAGTCCACGGGTCGCATTCTTAGCCACAATACTGCCATTATTATGCTCGATGGCCCGCTTGCATATTGCCAAACCTAAGCCATACCCCTGACTACTTCTGGATGGATCTAAACGATAAAACGGTGAGAATATATTATCCAGCTCTGATTCGGGAACCCCCGGCCCCTCATCAGTAACGTGGACACAGATTTCCTCTGGCCGATCAAACAGCTCCACATCTATACGGCCATTGGGGGGCGTATACTTCAGCGCATTTCTAATGATATTTTCAAAGGCCCTTAATAGCATCTCCCTATTCGCGCTCATTAACAGCTCGTCCGGCACATTACTTTGATGAAGAGAGACCCTACAGGAGCCACGGCCAATTTCCACATCAACCCTTTCAATGGTACTTTGCAAAAAACCTTTTAACTCGACACAGTCATTCAGAGGGTAATCAGGATTGTTTTCCAGCTGACTCACCGTCAGTATTTGATCGATCAAATCATCCAGGCGATCCAGCTCTGCCTTTACACGATCGAAGTCCTTGGCAGTAATATTTTCTTGCTTTTGCTCCAGCAGGCCAAGACTCAATCTAACTCGGGTCAAGGGTGATCTTAATTCATGAGACACATCGCCAAGCAAGACTTTTAACGACTGTTGTTTTTCCTGAAGTTCAAGGGCCATTTTGTCGAAATCACCAGCCAAGCTTACCAGCTCATCTTTTCGCCCACCTAATCTTGGTAAGATTTTCTCAAATTTGCCCTCTGCTAAGTTCCTAGCACCCTCTGAGAGCATTCTGATAGGCCTTGATAAATACCAAGCCAGCCAAAAACTGGCAATAAGCCCACCTAGAAAGTAAACCAATACTCTAACTTTTTTCTTGTGCTTCCCCTGCAGTAGAGAAGGCTCTTTGATCTCTTCAGGAATAAAAGTAAGAACCTCAAAGCTCTCGCCTTTTTGGCCACGAACCAGCTGTCGATGTATGCGCTCAGAGTTGCTTATTAAGCTTGGAATATTACGATCTAGAATCTCCTGGCCGGATGCATCTAGAACCCAGATTCTAGGCCGCATCTCTCGATTTTCATGAATAAACTTACGAGCAACGCCTTCTTCAGATTCTGCCAGCAAATAAGTAATAAACTGTACTCTTTGCAGCTGAACTCTTCTAAGCTTTTCAGACGAAAACTGCTTTTGAGATAACGCTAATCGCTCACCACTTACCAGGAAAAATATTGTGGCAACCCCATAATTGACCACAATCAACCAAAAGAAAATCTTCCAGAAGATCCTAGACATTTTCCAGCTCAATTAACTCATACCCGACACCCCGACAGGTAGCCAGCTTCACATTAGCTGCGTCGATCTTCTTCCTAAGATTGCTAACATGCATATCCAAAGTTCGATCATAACTCTCATATTTTCTTCCAATGACATTCTGAAAAAGCTCTTCCTTACTGACGACCTTGGCGGGCCTAAACAGCAAGTATTCCAGCAGATCATATTCTGTAGCCGTTAAACTCACAGTTTCGCCATCGACTTTAACCTCTCTACGCGCCTGTATCAGTTCAAGATTAGCTAAGCAAGCGTTGCTTTCTGTAACAGCCTTGCTTGTACGGCGCAAGATAGCCTTAATACGCGCACTCAATTCAACGGGGTTGTATGGCTTTGTCAGATAGTCATCGGCACCCAACTCAAAGCCCATAACTTTTGTCATATCTTCATGCTTTGCGGTCAACATAAGCACAGGTACATCGGAGTCAATCCGTATACGTTTTAATACATCAAGGCCATTCATTTGAGGCATCATAATATCCAGTAGAATAATATCCGGCTGATTTTTTTCTAGAAAATCAAGCCCCTCCATACCCGAGCTGGCAGTGTCCACCTTAAAGCCTTCAAAACTCAGATATTCAGCCAGCAACTCACATGCATCGAGATCATCCTCTATCACTAAAACGTGGTTTTTCCCCACCATAATCAACCATTAGCCAAAGCTTATTTACAAAAAATTTACACTACCATAACGGATATTTGACTGAAACTTTTTCATGCTTAATTCAACATACACCACATCTTAATCTAAAGGCAAGAGTCCCCCATGTACCAACATATCCACATTAAAAAATTGGCCATACTACTGGCAGCATGCAGCATCCAGCTCCTATCTTCAGCGGGCACTCATGCAGACTCAAGTCCACCTTCTGCCGACACAGAAGGCTCAATTTATAAGAAGAAGGTATCGACAAGGGTGCGAGCGAGCGAGTCTAGCCTAAGTAAAATCTCAAAGTCTAAGGCTTCGATTGCTGAGCAAGGGGCCGTTTATACCCGCAAGGCGAACAGAAGGAATGACAAAGGCGGTGTACTGAAAACTCACGCACGAGCCTATGAGAAAGCTGACGGCACACAAGGATTGCGAACAAAACATGGCGGAAGGACTGCTGAAGGTGAATACTGGAGGCAGGTAAATAAGCAGCGCAACAACAAAAATGGCGGCACAGTGAATAAGACTCGACAAAGCAGTTACAACGAGAGCGAAGGATTAAGCTACAGCAAAAACATATCCAGAGAAGGCGCCAACGGAAAAAGCTATGAAGGTAGCGCAACCCTACAAGATGGAAAAATCATTAGGGAACACAGCTGCAAAGATGAGCAGGGCCTAGAAATAAGTTGTAAGTAAAACTACCACAGACTATCAACCACTCTAAACAAGAGCAAAGAGACATGTACAAGGCAATTTCTTCAATCATCTTTCTAGTAGTAACACTTTTCAGCTCACAACAGGCTGTATCTCAAGAAGAACGATTCACCTACTATGAGAACGACGGAATTTTTATTTATTATGAAACCGATGAGATAGATAGCTACCGCAAACTTCTTCCCGACAGCTTTACCATGCCGGAAACTCCAATGGTGTTTGCATTCATATCCGATTTTTACAAAATGGATGCCAATACCAAACCCTACAAAGAAGCATCAATCTTTATCTTAGGCAAATACGAAGGCAATGAGTTTTGGCATTGTATTTTTATGCCGGTGACCAGCCAGGAATCTCGAATCGCAGGAATTCGACGCCTAGGCTTACCCAAAACCATGGGCGATATCGACTTTAACCGCTCTGAGACAGCTTATTCTGCGCATGTTAAGACCGAAAATGGCCACGAAATGTCTCTAGAGCTGAGTGCCTTAGGTCAAGAAATCAGTGCTTCGGAAGAAGACACCATTAGAAACTTTTCAACACTACCCAAGCTAAATTTGCTAAATGGCGAAGTGGTCCAAATGGGCCGCAGCAGTAAGCGTAATATCTTGGATTTATCCCGAATTTTCAGTAAGCGACTCACTCTTAAAATGGGTAATGGCGATATTGAGTTGAATCGCTCTAATAACTCATCCTCTGATAAGGCTCATCCTCTTGATCTAAAGCCTTCAAATATTCTGGCCGCCTACTATCTCAGAAATACTATTCCTTACCGCCTAAATGGTCGCCCCTTTAAGAAATAGCGGCAACAACCGCTTGGCTCAGCAGTTTCAGTTGAAACTCCTACTGACTCAGCCCAGCTGCCTAGCTTGCTCCCCGCAAGGCTAGGCAGCTAGCAACAAAGCTACTGCAAATGTATCGCATTGTATCTAGCGGGCCTTCGAAATGGGAAAAAAGCTACAAATCATCACATTGTATTCATTTAAAGCAGCACGTCAGCCATCAATAATAATCTAGCTGATAGATAAGATGGTAGCTGCACCAAAATGGCCTTTAAAACAGAGATACACCAAACAGATAAGCATGACCATCGCGTCGACCCAAGGCTATCACTCGCACAATTGAATAATGAGGCCGATGCCATGCTAGGCCCATGCAAAACTCTCAATCAAAAAGAACGCGAGCAAGCAGAGCATATTTATCAGCAAATGGATGCCATATGGCAGTCCGTAATTGATTCAGCCGGAGAGCATATCAGTGATCGTGTAATCGAAGATTTCCTCGCATCCTCGCAATACCCTGTTATGCAAGAGCTAGAAGATAGCTTGCAGAGGCTTTATGAATTACAACCATTTACTGGTCTTAGTCAAGCCCAGTACCAATGGATCAAAGCGCTAAATATTCTGCTTGATGAGTTAAACAATGAGACCAGGTGTCGACTTACGACTGCGAATACTGAGCAACACAATCGCAGCCAAAGAGACTGCTCATCATCCAAATTCACTGCTGTACACAGCATTTATAAGTATAGCCATTAAGATATGATCAGTTTTACCAAGCAAATCTTGATAGAAAACGATGCTCTCCGCTCATCCAGAATCATTCAGATGAGCGCTATTAAGAACCTCTTATTATTAGGTCTAGCGAGCTACGTTATAGCCCAACCGATAGAGAGCAGCACAATAACTGCGCTTATTTTAACAAGCCTATCTGCATTTCTAATTATTGGCTATTACAATCGGCAACGCCATATGGCGCTCTCGAACTTCTCCAATAGATTAGAGCAACAACGCATAGATGACATATTCACCCCTGATGGCGAGATGGTAACTCAGCCCGCAGGAGAAACAGCCAAGCCTTTATCAAAATTGGAAGAACTAGGAAGACTTAAGCTCCTAATATGCGGACCAGGAATTCCAGCCATATTAGACAGCTTTTGGACACCCTTTTATTTGCTGGCTCTTTTTGCTGTTGATATTCGCATTGGTTCCTTAGCATGCCTTTGCGTTTTCTTGCTTTGGCTGTTTCATCAGCTCAAAGAGCTGCTAACACTCGAAGAGGCGATAAATGCTAAAGCCAAGCAAGCACAAGCCAAGCATTCATTAACGTCATTCTTCAATCACCGCGATAGCGCTATTGCTATGGGCATGCAGCAGAGCTTTAAAGACTCTTGGCTTAGGCGATACAATGCTAATCAAAACCAGCTAAACGCCTGCAACGGCATCAACAGTTTATTCTCGAACTTGCTCAGGCTTTGCGGTAACGCCAGCTTGTGCGGACTTGCCATCATGGGCGCACAACTCGCCTTTAGCTCACAAATAAGCTACTCCAGCTTAGCGATAAGCTTGATCGTTTTTCACCAAATTGTTTTTTCACTAAATGATGCGTTTAAATTTCATAGTCGATTTCAAGCTGAAAATTTCGACCCTAAAAAAGCATTAATTATAGAGCCGACATCAACCACTCCTAAAACAACAATCAACAATAAACTAAGTATCGAACTACGTCATGCATCCATTGGTGACGAACGATTCTCCCCCATATTTTTTAACGCTGACCTCTACTTAACCCCTGGGGAAATCCACCTTTTTAAAGGGCAAGCACAAAGCGGAAAAACCAGCTTATGCCACGCGATGTTAGGCCTAGAGCCATGTCTACAAGGAGTCATTAAAGTCGCCGACCTAGATATTCGCGAGTGGACCGATAGGAATCGCGCTGAACACATAGCCTTTATCAGCCAAAAGCCCGAGTTAATCGCAGGCACAATCTCTGAAAACATTAGCCGCTTTACGAATGCCGACATTTCGGAAGTCATAAAAGCTGCCAAAATGGCTGGCGTTCATTCCGATATCCTTCGCTTACCGCAAAACTACCAGAGCAAGATCGGCGACGGCTGCCAACAAATCTCCGTACTCCAAAAACAAAAAATTGCTTTAGCAAGGGCAGTATTTGGGAAGCCCAAACTCATCATATTTGATGACCCAAGCGAACACTTGTGTGCCAGCTCAAACGCCCAACTATTGCAACTGATACGTCAATTAAGAGATGCCGGATCGACAATCATCATTACAAGCAGCCTCGATATATTTGATCTATATGCCGACCATAGTTACCAACTCATAGACCATCAGATACTAGAACTGGATTCTAATATACGCACCAGCGCCATGTTTTCCTCTAGACGACTACTGAATCAACGATAAGCCGAGTGTATAGATGAAAACCAGCCACTTAGATTACAGTCGAATCGATTCTGATAACTCAAGCAGCAATATAGGACTAGTGCTTGTATTTACATTACTTGCAGCCTTAAGCTTGCTAGCCAAACACCAACTTGACGGTAAGCTCAGTGAATTTTCAGCCGACTCAAGCGAAATCCAAGGGCATAGCAAAACGACAAGTTATCTCGGTGTAATCAAGAGCCTCGATATCAATAGAAATGGACAAAAAGCCAAGCTAAAATTATTACTGCTGCTCGACCAGCAGAATAACATTAAGAAAGTCTGGACCTTGAATTGCAATGGAGACTGTGGCGCAAACATTACAAGAGATAAAATCGCCAGCACGGTCCAGAGTAGCCGTAGCATTCGAGGGCTCTCGTTAAGCCCTCCTAATTTAGAGCTGGTTCACAGCCCCAGGAACGAAAGCTTTAACTTTTGACTCGCCAGCAATAGCGACGGCTCTAAGGAAACAATTGAGCAAAGCGGGCCAAGCATATTGACCTATATGCCAACAAAGCGCATCATTCAACGGTTTTAATAAGAACTGGAACTGTGACGTGGACGACCTACAAAAAGAACATCACCGCCTGACCGGCCTGTTTATCGAAATGTGCAACACAGCCGCTCAAGAAACTGAAAACCCGAATTTGGTTGCTGCCGCTTTAATGACCGCAAGCGCCAACTACTGCTCTTATGTGTCTACCGGCAATGCCGGCTACCTTTCAGAAAAAGGTATCGATGACTTAACCGAGCGCTTTCGTGCTAACTTGCAAGTATTGCAAGATATTAAGAAAGACGAACACGAAAAAGCCATGGCCGCCGCGCAGGCCGCTGAAGCTATTAAGAAAGACTAGGCTTAATTGCAGGCAAGTCTTTATGCCTCAAAACGAAGCCATTAAAAAACCCAGCAAATGCTGGGTTTTTTAATACTACAGAGCAGAGAGATTTACTCGCCGTAAAGATCCTCTCCTCGCACCCAGTTAGCATGGAAGCCTCCTGGTACGCGCTGTGGCAGCTTCAACTTACAGACAGGCCCCTGAGCAACATTTCGCGCATCAAAGATCAAACAGTAAGACGTCCAGTCGTTAGTGTCGGTAGCGATGGTCACCAAGTACCCTTGATCTTCGGGGTCATTGCGAGTCGCACCTTTGGCCGGACAGAAAGGTGCCTCACTACCGAATACACCCTCGCCATAATCCCAGCGTTCTAAATCGCCATTTTCAACGTCATATTTCAGCATTGCACCAAATGCTAAGGTGCCTACGCCGTCGTCCTTGCGGGTCATAATATATTGGTTAAAGCTGTAGCGAGTTTTATAGCCCATATAAAGAGGGTTAGAACGGTTGAACTCGGAATTTAGCGTATCAATATCATGCTCAATTACCTCGCCCGTCTTCATATTAAACTTCCAGACGTACAAGTTAGCCTCGAGTCGCATATAGGCCAACATATGAGAAAGCTCACCCTCAGTAGGGTCCGCTTTTGGCATTGGGTTGGTTGAGCGACAGCCTACCTGAATCACCCAATCACCCTCTTCCCAGCAGTTGGTTACATGCAAAATGTAGCAAGGCTCGCATTCAAACCACTTCACTTCATCGCCATTACCGTAACGTGGCTGCACACCGAATCGAGTTGGCACATCACGATGGAAGGTCATTACTCGCTTATTGGTTTTTTCCAATAAGTCCACATCGTGGAAGAAAGGACAGTCATGCACGATCACATAATTAGGTGTTACGCCAATATCGTGAGGCAGGCGCGGGCCCGGCAAGGCAACGCCAGTTTCGTGTTTGATATTGCCATCTTTATCGGCGATGCCGTAAGTGTAATAAGGGTAGTCGTCAGAGTAATCAAAGAAGACCAACTCACCATTTTCCAAATCGACTTTAGAGTGAGCCGATAGTGCCCGCTTAAGGCCACCATTTAGATCTTCTCTACCCTTGGTATCTAAGGTGTCCATATCAAGCTTGTATGGAATACCAGCGTTGTACCATAGCGACATAATATGGCCGTTGTAGTACATCACGTCGGTATTGGAAGTATCTTTAATGGGGAAACCTGGCAAGCTGAAATCAAATGGCCCCATTACACCAGGCCAAACAGCCGTGCCTTCTTCCGCTTCTTTTACTTTGGCATCCGTTTGAATCCAACGGTTGCGGTAACTGGCCTTGCCGTCTTTAAAATTGATCATGTGCAACATGCCATCGCCATCGAAGGCATGGTAGTTAAAGCGAGGCTTATAAACGGCGTTGGGACCGTTGCGCAGATAGGCACCATAAAGATCCGCAGGAATCTCACCTTCTACAACTTCTAATGTATCGGCCTGCACTTCTTCACAGATTGGCGCATAGACACCATGCAAATAAGGATTGTCGATTTCCTTAGTCCAAGCGGGTGCATTTGGGGCTGGGTTGCCCTGCTTGTCTTCGATAATGGTGCACTTTGCAGCGACCTCTAGATTGGCAGCGTCTATTGGTGAATTCATGGCTTGTGGCCTCCATTTCTGGCTATTTCGAAGTTTATATTGTTATCACTATGGTCTAATCATGGCTTAGTAAGTTTATTAATGCAAGTTATAAAAGCTAAATTAGCACAAAGTGAAAATAAATAGCCTATGAGCAGGCCACTTTTTCTTGGCTCAGGTACAATAGCGGCAATTTTCTATGCACTGATTGGAGGCTGACGCGCTATGGCGCAATACGTTTACAGCATGAACAGAGTGGGCAAAATTGTCCCACCAAAACGTCAAATTCTGAAAGATATATCCTTGAGTTTCTTCCCTGGCGCAAAAATTGGCGTTCTTGGTTTGAACGGTTCAGGTAAATCCACCCTGCTACGCATCATGGCTGGCGTCGATACCGACTACAACGGTGAAGCCCGCCCAATGCCAGGCATTAAGGTTGGCTACCTTCCGCAGGAACCGCAATTAGATGAAGCGAAAGATGTGCGCGGCAATGTTGAAGACGGTGTTCGTGAAGCACTTGATGCCATCGCGGGTTTAGATCAGGTATACGCGGCCTATGCCGAAGAAGGTGCTGACTTCGACGCACTGGCTAAGCAGCAAGGTGAATACGAAGATATTATTCAAGCTTGGGATGCCCACAATCTGGATCACAAACTAGAACAAGCGGCCGACGCCTTACGCCTGCCACCTTGGGACGCCGATGTCAGCAAACTCTCCGGTGGTGAAAAGCGTCGCGTAGCACTTTGTCGCCTGTTACTATCTCGCCCAGACATGTTGCTACTTGATGAACCGACCAACCACTTGGACGCCGAATCAGTATTCTGGCTTGAGCAGTTCCTACAAGAATTCTCTGGCACCGTAGTGGCCATTACCCACGATCGCTACTTCCTAGATAATGCAGCCGGTTGGATTTTGGAACTTGACCGTGGCCACGGTATTCCTTATGAAGGCAACTACACCACTTGGCTAGAAACCAAAGAGCAGCGTCTTGAGCAAGAACAAAAAGCAGAGGCCGCACATAACAAAGCCATCAAGGCAGAATTGGAGTGGGTGCGCCAGAACCCGAAGGGCCGTCAAGCCAAAAACAAAGCGCGTTTAGCTCGCTTTGATGAAATGCAGTCGCAAGATTTCCAATCTCGCAATGAGACCAATGAAATCTATATCCCACCAGGAGAGCGCCTGGGCGATAAGGTTATTGAAATCAAAAACCTAAGCAAAAGTTTTGGTGATCGTAAGTTAATTGACGACCTGAGCCTAACCATTCCTAAGGGCGCAATCGTTGGTATTATCGGTGGTAACGGTGCCGGTAAATCTACCCTATTCCGCATGATCGCAGGTACTGAACAACCTGATTCGGGCTCTGTAGAATTAGGCGAAACGGTTAAAGTGGCCTATGTTGAACAGGGGCGTGAAAACCTAGACGACAACCAAAATGTTTGGGAAGCCATTTCCGACGGCCACGATGTTTTGAAGATTGGCAACTACGAAGTTAGTTCACGCAGCTATGTCGGCCGCTTTAACTTCAAGGGTACTGATCAGCAAAAACGCGTCGGTGAATTATCCGGTGGTGAACGTGGCCGCTTGCACCTAGCTAACACTTTAAAGCAAGGCGCCAATGTATTACTGCTCGATGAACCGTCAAACGATTTGGATGTTGAAACCTTACGCGCACTGGAAGAAGCCCTGCTTACCTTCCCAGGTTGTGCGCTGGTAATCTCGCACGATCGCTGGTTCTTAGATCGCGTAGCGACACATATCCTAGCCTATGAAGGCGAAAGTGATATTGTATTCTTTGAAGGTAACTACACCGAATACCATGAAGACTTTGTTGCCCGTAAAGGCGCCGATGCCGGACCCAAGCGAATGAAGTACAAGCCTATTAAGGCCTAAGCTTTAAGGTGTAAGCCAAAAGCCCGGTTATCACCGGGCTTTTTTATTTTCAGTGCAAAAATACTTACTGCTCAACCGAACAAAGCAATAAACCGTCGTTGTATATTGAGCCCAAAAGCAACTGATTATTGATACTTACCGCCACACTGGCAGCCGAGTAGGCGCGCCCATCTAGTTGTAACAGTGGCATATCGAGCTTGCCATTTGCCTTCACTTTCCAAATACGACTTGGTGACGCAATAGTAGGATCACTCGCATTGCGAGCCTGCGCCACACCATTAACATGATCTGCCACTAGAAGATCACCATTGTTCAGCACTGAGATATTATCGGGGCTATTACCCAAAGAAAGTGTTTGCCGTAACTCTAGATGACCATTTTCGCTGCGTTGATACTTTCGCAACTGGCCCGCTCGTGACTCAGAAACCCAGAGCTGCTGATGGCGCGAAGAGTAAGCAATACCATTCGCAAAAGCCAAATCGTCCACAGCCGTCTCCCATTGACCTTGATAATAATGCCCGATGGAGGATCGAGCCAAACCCAGCAACACTTCGACGTACATAGCAATTCCGGATAAGGCTTTTCGGTCACTGCTAAAGTAAAACTCGTCACTAGAGATCGCGGCAATATCATTTGGTGAGTAACCATCTGGAATAACAAGTTGCTTCACAGTGATTAAACGAAGACCATCAATCCTAAACAGGAAGATATCGTGCCCGCCATCAGCGGCAGCAGGAACACGATGATTAATAACAAAAAGGTATTCCTTATCAGCTTCCTTAAAATAACTTATACCGTGAGGGTGAAAACTATTTAAAGCCGCAGGAAGCTCCATAAGCTGAAGTTCATGTTTCTCACCAGCGCCCTCAAAGCGATAAATATTCCCCGCCCCAGATGGATCCCTAAGGTGAGCACGACGATCATCAGAAGAAATATAGGCAAAGCCGCCAAACCCAAGTTCGATATCCTCAGCGCCGACAGGTCCTTTTATAAGTTCACAAGACTGGTAGTCACTAGTGGGCAGCTCATTAGCACCACCAAGCGACTGCCATACATAAGAAACAAGCAGAACTGTAAAAACAACAACCAGAAATAAGCCGTAAATTATATAGCGCATAATCCGCACTCTTATCTAGTCGCTGAATAATTGCAGAAACTCTTCTCGCATACTGATCTTAACTATATCCATAGCTGAAAAAGCTTTAGCCAATTTTTTATTCTTTTTACCGTAGTCATATTCTCTCTGTTTATCATCGTGCACCAGCAATGCCGCTAGACCACCTGAACGAGAAACCCATTTCAACATATGATAATCACCCATCGAATTTCCAACAGCAAGCACAGGCGCTTTACCGAGCCTATGCTGCAAATTGCTGACCTTACCTTCGGCTAAGTTAATAGGTGTTCTGTAAACACCAGAGCGAACCAACTCGCCACCTGACATTACATAACTGACATTTTGAGCGATTACATTCTGCGGAGGGACTGAGAATAATTCTTGCGACACAGAACGGATCAGACCTTCATCCGAGCCAGTACAAAGATAGATTTCAAAATCGTGCTCACGCAGCATCGCCATTAACTCAAGCATTGGTCGATAGACTAACTGAGCCTGTTTTTTATCGTATCTAGAGTGACGACTTTTGCTCAGCAAAAACTCCCGCGCGTTTTGCTGATATTTCTTTTCGCTAACACCCTTAAAAACAGCAGACGACAGCGCCAAAAGATCTTTTTCGGATTTTGGATTTGCCTTTGCTAGCTCATTCGCCTTAAGTGACAAGACAAAGTCTAGCTGAGCATAGTTTGGCTTTTCGACCCAAAGGGTGCCGTCCACATCAAAAACAGCTATACGATCCTCTTTAGCAATATAGTTCTTTGCTTCAGGGTCACTTGCATCCCTTATAAACTGTGATAATCGAGTTTTAGATAGACCCGAATTCCAGTTCGGCAGGCTATCCTTAGACCCGGCTAAGACCAAAGGGGAAAACACCATAACGAGAGACAATAAAATGGACAATTTCATTAAAACTAACCTTTAGCAATAACCGTTTTCTTATATTTTTCATTGACCGTAAAGCTGTATGAGTGGATATTATCTACAGTCATCCAGCGAGCCGACATTTTATCGACTTGAAAATGCACATCTATCCAGCCCTTATCCTTGCCATTGACATAGCTAAGATGGGGATTTTTTTCGATAAAGGCATCAGATACCGAACTCCCCTGGAGGCTTGGCAGATAATCATCTAAGCCTGGGGAGGTTACCGAGCTGGTAATTAACTCTGTGATTTTTTGCTGAGGTTTACTCGGTACCGAAATTTGAGAACATATACCCGTGTGGATATCGCCCGTTAGGATGACAGCATTTTCACTATGTTTGCCCAAAACCTCTAAAAACCGATCCCGAGATTCGGGGTATCCGTCCCAGGCATCTAGCAACATGGGCTGTCCGTATTTACTGGATTCAATTACCGCTTGATAGTGCTTGCGAGAGCGAGAGCGAGAGCGCGCAAACTCAGAATCTCCATTGGGGTCTGCTACCTTGCGCAAATCAGGCATGTGAAATGGAGACACCATTACCTGCTGGCCAATTGCTGTCCACCGACAGCTGTTCTTTGAAAGTTGCCCTTCAAGCCAGTTTGACTGGTCTTGCCCAAGCATTTCACGATCGCGCTCCAGCCCCTGCGCAAAGGCCTTACGACTGGGTTGCTGCTCTCTTCCTTTAAGACGGGTGTCCAACATTGAAAGGCTAAGTAAATTACCAAAAGTAAAATGCCGGTTTATGCCATCATTGGCGTTTTCCCGTATAGGCATCCATTCATAATAAGCTTGGCGTGCCGCCGCTTGTTGTTTGCGCCAAGCATCCGGGCTTTTACTTTTAGGGCTGCCATCTTGCCAGGCGTTATTGGCAAACTCATGATCATCCCATACCGCGATCATAGGATGCGCCGCATGCATAGCCTGCAAATCCGTATCGCTTTTGTATTGTGCGTGGCGCAATCGGTAATCTTTTAAGGATTTAAGCTCATTGGCCGGTACGGGCTCACGGTTTAGCGCTTCAGCATGCTGAGTGGCATAACCGCCGCGACCATACTCGTAGAGATAATCCCCCAGGTGCACGACAGCATCGTAGTCAGGCTTATTCGCGATTGCTCGATAAACATTGAAGTAACCCGCCGGGAAATTAGAGCAGGAAACCACCGCCAATCTAGCCTGCTTACAATTTTCGGCCGCTAGAGTTTTGCAACGCCCTATTGGCGAGAACTCTTTATTACAAGCAAAGCGATAAAAATATTCCTTCGCCGGCAGCAATTTTTGAACATCAAGCTTGAGAGTAAAATCGTTTTCAGCCTGTGCCACAAGCTCACCTTGCTGCACAATATTGTGAAATTCGCGATCTTCCGCCAGCTGCCAGCTTACCGTCTGCAACGCCTGGCTCGGGTGAACTCTCGTCCAAATAATAAAGCGATCTTGTAAGGGGTCGCCACTTGCTACACCGTGCTCAAAAACAGTTGCTTTCTTTGTAGCATGCGCCAAAGGAAGCCCGGTCATTCCGCCCACTAAAGCAGCGGACTTTATTAACTCTCTGCGTTTCATTTCTTAAATTCTCTCTAATACAGCCCAGTGCAGTTTGCCAGCGCAAGACTACGCTTAGAATACATACAAGATACATACATACATGACTGCATGTCAATATTTGAGAAAGCCATCTCCTAAAGCGGAAGGCCTAACCTAAACCTTAGCGGCCCCCTGCTGCATTGTGTACATAAAGGTCAAAGGTTAGAATCTCCCGCTTGATTTGGGAAAAGAAGGCAAGCATGAGTCTAATTCGGCGTAGCAACGAGGAACGTAGCAATCAAACCCGTAGCAATATTTTAGAAGCGACGGTGCGCTGCATACAGCAACACGGCTACCAAGGTGCCACCATGTCTTTGATTGCCCAAGAATCAGGGGTAACTCGTGGCGCACTGCAACACCATTTTGGCAACCGACGTATAGAGCTTATCGCTCAAGCCGCTGAGCATGTGTATGACCAGTATTACGCACAATACCTGCCTATCTTACAAGACGAAGACCCACGAAAACTGCTGAAGGATGTTTGGCAGCTCCAAAAGCAATTATTCCACCAAAAAGAAACCATTGTTCTTATCCAAATATGGCTCGCTTGTCGTAGCGACACTGAGCTATCAGAGAGAATCCTGCCACTGTTTAAGGAATTAGACAGCAAGCTCTCAGAGCAATGGCGCAACTGCCTAAAGCACTCTGACTTAAAGCATGCTCAGATTCAAAAAATCCGCTATATGCAGCGAACCCTGCTGCGCGGGGCTGCTATCGAATACCTAATGTTTCCCGAAAAGGAGGTTTTCAACGAGCTGTTTGATATCGCTGAAAAGGCCACCTTAGGCATTTTGGACGAACCCTAGATATCAGTTGAAAGCGAGCTAAATCTTGTCATCAAACTGAAACTCGGTTTGCCTATCATTCATACATACGTTAATGTATGTAAATATTCAGTAGGTATTTTGGCTTACTCAAGCTGTTAAAACACCTTGGCCGGTATACAGTCAGCAATGCTGTTGGCCGCCGGCTTGGCCGAGGTAAACGAGAAGCTTTAAGTATCTGAAATACATGAATGATTGTATGCATAACAATAACTTGAACGCTCAACAGCATAGCCTCGGAGACACTTGCATCATGGCCCGATCACGCTTAAACAAACCATTTTTATTCAGCGCCCTAGCCTTGGCCATATGTGCCAATAACAGTTTTGCTCAGCAAAGCACGCTAGAGGAGATTACCGTTACCGCTCAAAAGCGAGAGCAGAATATTCAAGATATTCCGATCTCTATTGCGGCCTTTAGCGCTGAAAACCTGAAGGATAAGGGTATCGACGATTTTAGTAAGCTTGGCACCCTAACCCCAGGTTTAAACTTAGCCCCCTCTACTGGTTTTTATGACCCTATCGTCACAATTCGGGGAATCGGCCTACGTTTTGAAGAACCCAATGTAAGTGCCTCAGCAGCTGTGCATATTGATGAAGTCGCAATGGCAACCCCCAGTTACTTGAATGTTCCTTTGTTTGATATTGAACGAGTGGAGGTCTTAAAAGGCCCTCAAGGAACTCTATTTGGACAAAATACTACAGCCGGAGCCATTAACTTTATTACTCGTAAACCCAGCCATGAAACCGACGGCTACATAGATTTAAGTTACGGGCGTTTTAATGAAACGGATATCGAAGCTGCAATCGGCGGAAGCCTAAGCGATAACTTAGCGGCTCGAGTCGCTCTAAAGCAGACTCGCTCGGACGGCCATCAAAACAATTTAGGCACCAGCAGAACAGCGGGCTTTACAAGAATACCTGGAGTAATACCTGGAATTGCAGAGCGCCCAGCAGACAGTAACTTCGGCGGGCAAGACAAGCTATCTATTCGCGCTAGTTTTCTTTTGGAGGCAAGCGAAGAAGTAGAAGTATATTCCAGCATCCACTATTTTAATGATGAATCCGATATCCCATTGGTAAAACTTGATGGTGCTGACGCTCTTGGAATGACACCTGCCAGTGACGACCCTTACACAGTGGAGGGAGACGAGCTGGGAATTAATGATCACGAGCAATGGGGCGGCCAACTGCGAGTTAGCTGGGATTTAGGATTTGCGGAATTCACATCGTTAAGTGGCTACGAAACCCTGAACCGACACATGATTGATTCCGAGGGTACCGCCAGCCGAATTCTCAATGAAGATTTATACAATGATTCTTGGCAGTTCAGTCAGGAGTTTCGATTAGTTGGTGAAACAGAAAGTTCAAACTGGACAGCCGGTATTCATTACGCTGAAGATGAAGTAGATTTTTTTAAGCGTCAAAACGCCTCTGATTCGGTTTTAGGTTTTCTCGATACGAAATACTTACGAACAGTAGAAAGCTGGGCCCTATTCTCGCAAGTCGACTGGTTATTATCTGAGGAATTCACCTTAACCACCGGCCTACGTTATCTTGAAGAAGAACGCAGCATCGATCGCAGCTCACAATCATTCGACCCCTATGGCACAGCTTTAGTCGATCGAATATTTCCAGACTTGCCGATTATTCCAGGCAAAGACAGTATCAATGCCGAAGAGCTAACTTGGAGACTCGGGCTAGACTATCGCCCCAATGACGAAACTTTGCTGTATGCCAGCATTAGCGAAGGCTACAAATCAGGTGGTTTTGATGGTTCTGGTATTACCTCTAACGCTGCACTGGAACCTTTCGATGGTGAGGAATTATTAGCCTATGAAGCCGGTATAAAGTGGACCGCCAGTAATATCCCGCTACGAGTAAATGCGTCTGTATTCTTCTATGACTATGACAACCTGCAAGCACAAGCGCTAGTCACTATTGTTGGGGAAGATGGCACAAGAGTACAAGATGCCATTCTAACGAATGCTGGCAAGGCGGAGATTGCCGGTGCTGAATTTGATATCAACTGGCAACCCATTGAAGGGCTGCGAATCGATTTAGGAGCCAGCTATTTAGACGGCGAGATTACTGAGTTTGCTTCTGAAGACCCAGCAGAAGCTGCAACAGTCATTGGTAATGAAACACCGAATACGCCTAAGCTGCAAACAAATGCACAAGTTTCTTATCGCTTCAGCATCAGCGACAGTAATATTGCCCGTGCGTCTTTAGATTATAGTTATATAGATGATGTTTATGGTGATATCGCAAATAGCAGCAACATCATTATCAACTCCTATGAGCTACTCAATGGCCGTCTCGAAGTTTCCGACAATGATGAAAACTGGACTGTAGGCCTATGGGGTAAAAATTTGGCGGATGAACGTTACTACACCAGTATCGCACCGGCTTTCTTGGCGCAAGAAGGAGTGGTTAGAAGGTCTTATGCCTTGCCTAGAACCTACGGCATAGATTTTAGATACAACTTTTTCTAAATAGGTTTAAACCCTAGTCGATTTTTAAGCCCAGCTCAGCTGGGCTCTTTTTATGCCCTTACAATGCGGCAAATGCCTCTTCTAATTCCCCATGCTGAAATTGAAAGCCAATTTCCAATAGCTTTCTTGGGTAAACTCTCTGCCCCTCGAGCAACAACTCCGCACCCTCACCTAACATAAGCTTTGGAATTATCTCGGGCAAAGGAAAAATAGCAGGACGCCCTAAAGATTTAGCGTAAAGGCGGGTGAACTCAATATTCTGCACAGCATTTGGAGCCGTTAGATTAAAAGCGCCCTTGGCGTTTTTATTTTCCAGCAGAAACTCTATAGCTCGGACTTCATCTTCAATATGAATCCATGACATCCATTGCTTGCCACTACCAACCCGGCCACCAAGGCCCAAAGAAAAAGGTAAGCGCATTTTTGCAAGCGCCCCCCCTTTCCCAAGTACAATCCCGGTCCTAAGAAGACAGACTCGAGTTCCATGCTCTTCTGCTTTCAGAGCTTCAGTCTCCCAGGAATTGCACAAATCATGAGTGAAGCCTTGCTGAGGATTAGCATTTTCGTCGAGCGGCTCATCTTCAAAATGGCTACCATAGAAGCCAATCGCCGAAGCACTCAGTAAAACCTCGGGCTTGCAATCTAAAGCTGCAATAAACTCTAATAAATTTTTTGTGGTGCTGATGCGACTATTGAGCAGTTCAGCTTTGCGCGACTCACTCCAACGCTGATCAGCGATACCTGCTCCGGCAAGATTAATCAATGCATCTATATTGGGCCTGTTCGCAAGCTGCCAATAATCATCGAGGCTAGTGAAGCACTCTACTTGCTTTCCATATAATCGTGCGCAAGCATCTTTGGACTGGGTCAACGCGAATAGTTGATGCCCTTGGGAGAGCAATCGGGGAATTAGAGATTGGGCAATAAAGCCACTGGCACCAGTTAAAAGGATATTCATACGGCCCTCCCTGATAGGTTCTAGTTAATTAAATCTACTTTAGTAACTAGAAGGGAGCAAGCCTGTCAAAGATTGGTATATGAAAAGTACTGCAAAGACCTCGTTTTATAAATAGAAACGCAGCTCTAGGGCACCTCTGAAACCCCGAGGCGCTCTAGACTAATCTTCAAGCTTAAACAGCGGCTGCGGCTATGGAATCCTTATCACCTTCCCAGCTAACACAATTCCTGCCCCGCTGTTTGGACTTATAAAGCTGCCCGTCAGCCAGCTCTACTAATTCTTTCCATTCCTTTCCACAGCCAGGCTCATAGCTATACAGCCCCGCACTTGCGGTTAAAACGCCATAATCACTTTCGCAATGTGGCTCTGCTTTAGCTTCGAGCGCTTCTAATACTCGCTCGACAACTTTGGCAGCAACTAAGGGGTAAGTCTCTGGAAGCAGAACTAATAACTCTTCGCCACCATAGCGATATAATCTATCAGAGCTACGCAAGCTAGATTGAATGGTATCGCTAACCAGCCTTAAAACCCGATCGCCCTCTTGGTGACCGTAATGGTCGTTGTACTTTTTAAAGTAATCAACATCTATGAGCACAACCGAGTAATAACGTTGGTAGCGCAAGGCATTATTATGGGTGTACTGCAGATCCATCTCCATGGCGCGGCGATTGCCGATCCCCAACAGAGAATCTTCCATAGAGAGGGTTCTTAGTTCATCAAGCATATTGAAATGGGCATCTAGAACATCGTTTTGTCCGATAATCCCCATCAAATAGCCATCTGGATCGACCACTGGCAAATTGCGAATATTGTAAGACTGCGAGATAACGAAAGCCTCTTTCAGTGGCGAACCGTAATGCACTGTTACGGGAGACGGTGTCATAATATCTTGCGCTAACAAGTCACTAAAGTTTTTCCCTTCTAAGTGGCTTGCCGCTAACAATCCAACCAAATCTTTCTCGGTAATAATGCCTACTGGCTTGTCATCATCAATAACAATTAAGCACGGAGATTTGGCTTCCGTTAGAGTTTGCAAAATCTCGCTCAAAGAAGCATTTGGTTCCACTGTTACAAAACCCATAGTCATATGGTCTTGCACACAGGAGTCATTAAATTTCATAGTCTTTTATATTAGAATTCTTAAAATCCGCCCCCCAATACCGTTTGCAGAGGGCACCACCCTGGACCAGCCCTAGTCCTTATATCTTCCTAATTATTTCTGTAGCTAAATGCAACTCTATGCGAATAGAACTGCACGGCCAAACACCCAAGTGCTAGCTAAATTTTTGTACCCATTCCTTTAGAGTATTGGCTAATAGGAGCTGATTTCCAGTCCCGTGGTCACTTTTTCGTAAAGTGATATGAGCCGGCTTTTTGAGGCGAGGGCATAAATGACCAAACCGGAGATAAAACTCTAAAACTCATTTAAATTGAATGGTCAACAAATACCTTTTAGCCAGAGTCTATACAGCTTATGCGGGATACTTGTCGCAGCAATCAACTAAATAATAGTCTAAAATTACAATCTTTCTATGCGAAACAAGACAAATTATTCATACTTTAGAATCATTTTTGCCTTAAAGTGGCATAGCTTGCCTTCATGGCGTGCAATTCCTCCAATAGAGACTCTTAAACCATGCTGCATTTAGTCTTAGGCGGTGCCCGCTCGGGCAAAAGCCGGTATAGCGAATCCATTGCCAGATCCCTCGAATCGGCCGGGCGAGAGGTCTTCTATATTGCCACCGCCAATAGCTCCCAAAACGATCTTGAGATGACCCAGCGAATCGAACAACACCAACAGATGCGCCCCCGTCACTGGCAGCTTATAGAAACAAAGACAGCTTTAGCCCAGACACTAGAATCGCTAAATCGAGCCAATGTCATCGTTTTGGTGGACTGCTTGACGCTTTGGCTGAGCAATTGTTTGCTCCACCAAGACCAAGGCCTTTGGCAGAGGGAAAAACAACAGCTGCTAAGCTGTCTAGACCACTTCGAAGGACAACTGCTAATGGTTAGCAATGAAGTTGGACAAGGCTTGGTCCCGATGGATAAATTGGCCCGAGTATTTGTTGACGAATCAGGCTGGTTACATCAAGATCTTGCCCAAATTTGCGACCAGGTAAGCTTCGTCACCGCCGGTATACCGCAGCAACTTAAGCCCCAGCAAAAATAGTTAAAGTCCTACAAGGCCTCTATAAGCCCAGTATCAACACAAGAAAAACCACTCATGCCTGAAACTCATTATTGGTTTGACCAAGACATCGCTCCGCCTTCGAACGATAAGCGAATAAAAGCCGAACAACATCAATCGCAACTGACCAAGCCAGCAGGTTCATTAAGCAAGCTAGAGGCACTGGCTATTGAATTGGCCGCCCAGCAAAACACTAACACGCCGACCATTCGAGCTCCGCAAATAACCGTGTTTGCTGCTGACCATGGTATTGCAGAACAAGGGGTCTCGGCATTTCCGCAGTCAGTCACCGCACAGATGGTCAGCAACTTTATCGCCGGTGGAGCCGCGATCAGTGTTTTGGCGAAGCAGTTTGATGCGCAATTGGAAGTGGTAAATCTCGGCACCTGCTATCCGATCCCTCAACAAATGGGCAGCGAACAAGAATCTTCTCAGCGATTGCACAATGCCGTTATTGCAAGCTCCACCGCCGATTTTTCAAATCAAGCCGCTATGAGCAGCGAGCAAGCGCAACAAGCCATGCAAGAAGGTGCAAATGCCCTAGATAGAGCCTCACTTGAATGCACCTTATTTATTGGTGGCGAAATGGGTATTGCTAACACCAGTAGCGCAGCGGCTCTAGCGGCAGTGCTGTTGAATAAAGACGTCAGCGAAGTGTGCGGTTACGGGACCGGCATTAGTGAAGATGCCAAGTCTCATAAGGCCAAGCTGATCAATGCAGGAGTGCAACGCTTTACTGAAAAAGCTAAATCACAGAGTCTAAACGATCGTCAGCAAGCCTTGCTCGCTCTAGAGGAGCTAGGTGGTTTTGAAATTGCTGCTTTATGTGGGGCTTATATCAGGGCCGCTCAATTGGGCAAAAGCATATTACTCGATGGCGTCATAAGTAGTGTTGCAGCACTGCTGGCATGCAAGATAAATCCAGCCGTTATGCAGTATTTGCTGGCCAGCCACCTCTCCGCCGAAGTTGCCCATAAGTCCATTCTCGACAGCTTAAGTTTAACGCCACTGCTAGAGTGGAATATGCGCCTAGGAGAAGGTAGCGGTGCGGCATTGTGTATTGGCCTATTGGAAAGCGCCTGCCAAATTCACAACAATATGGCCACCTTCGCTGAAGCGGGCGTGAGCCAATAATGAAAACCAGTATTCGTTTATTGCGCCATGGTATTTGCGAAGGTGGCAATATTTTTCGGGGACATTGGGATAGCCCTTTATCTAGCGAAGGGCATCAACAAATGCTAGCTGCCTGTGCAGAACTGCAAGATATTGATGTTATTATTAGCTCTCCACTTCAAAGGTGTCGGCAAGTTGCAGAGGAATTAGCACAGCAGTATAGCAATTCAGACTTGCTAATCGAGGAAGGTTTAAAAGAAATCAACTTTGGCGATTGGGAGGGAGCTAATATCGATGCGCTCATGGAAAGCCAACAATCCCAACTAGAAGCGTTTTGGAGCGACCCTGTATCGAACAGCCCTCCTAATGGAGAAACAATGGTCGACTTCAATCAAAGAGTTTGCCAAGCCTGGCACAATATTTTGCGGCAATACCAACACAAACAAATCTTATTGATCAGCCATGGTGGTGTTATTCGCTGCATACTCGCCGATGTTTTGGGTATGTCGCTAAGGCCGCTGTCTCGAATTAGTGTGCCTCACGCCTGCTTAAGTCAAATCGATATTTTTCATGAAGCAGGAAAACCAGACTGGCCGCAGTTAATCAGTCACGGATTAAATTAAGTTTGACCACTTTTATCACCTGTTTTTAATAGGGCTCCATATGGAACGAGTTTCGGGATTTGGACGCAGTTTAGCCATCGCCTTTATGTTTTTAAGCCGCATCCCCATGCCGCACTTAAAGGAATACAAAATTGAAGACCAGCGTCGATCCGGCCTTCTCTTTCCCTTGGTAGGATTATTACTCGGCGCCCTTCTCGCTGTACTAAGCCTATTTTTATCAAGCCAATTTCCTGCGAGTGTCAGCGCCGCCATCCTACTTTGTGCTTGGGTTTTTATAACAGGTGGCTTGCATATCGATGGTTTAGCGGATTCAGCCGATGCCTGGCTTGGCGGCTTGGGCGATAAGAGTCGCAGCCTGGCCATTATGAAAGACCCACGCTGCGGTAGCGGCGCTGTATTTACCGTGATCTGTTTATTGTTACTTAAATATGGTGCGCTGCTACATTTGTTCCAGCAGAGTGACACTGAGTCAAGCAACTTAGCCAGCAGCCTAATCATCATCCTTATGTTGGGCCGCTGTTCGGCAATAGCTGTTTTTAGGTTCTGCCCCTACGTGAGTGAATCTGGCTCAGCTTTAGGCTTTTTAGATTTGAAGAAAACCAATGTAATCAACTTAGCCCTCTTAATTTATCTAAGCCTGTTTGTACTGCTCTGGCCCGCAGGTTTTACCGAGCTAGCTATATTACCGTTTATCTGGCTAGGCCTTCGCCATTTAATGATGAGTAGGATTGGTGGCTGCACCGGCGATACAGCCGGGGCCAGTGTAGAAATTATCGAGGCCGCAGCACTGGTTTTGCTTTGTAGCGCCGGCTAAGTAAATTCAAAACTCAATGTATAGCTTTACATTGATAGTAAGTCTCTGCCAGCTTCGCGTTGCTCCAAGGCCTCAAGAGTACTTTGGGCTAAACGTTCAATTTCTTGCTCGCGAAACTCCAAATAATTAAACGCTTCGGCAGATTCCAAACCGGCCCATTGCAACAACTGTTCAAGGGCCGAACTTTCATTAAACAATCCGTGCAAATAGGTTCCCAATATTTGTCCGTCAGCAGAGCGAAAGCCCTCTAGCTCTAGCCCCTGGTCAGCCTCTAATTCAAACAACGGGCTCTGCTTTAAATCAGCGCCAGTACTCTTACCCATATGGATTTCATAGCCGCTGATCGCAATATCGCTAGCAAAGAAACGTCCTTGACGATTATTCAGCTCTTTACGCTCATAAAGTTCGGTATCCATATCGATCAAGCCAAAAGCTGCACATTTCCCCGCTGCACTCTCGACGCCCAGCGGATCATTAATACTATTACCCAGCATTTGGTAACCGCCACATATCCCCAAAAGCTTTCCGCCATAGCGAAGGTGTCGTTTAATGACATCTTCCCAACCTTGTTCACGTAAATAAGCTAAATCAGAACGTACTGACTTCGAGCCAGGAATAATCAACAAATCACATTCTTCCAAACTCGACTTTAAATCAACAAAGCTAAGCTCTACCTGCGGATGCAAAGCAAGAGGATCGAAATCGGTATGGTTTGAAATTTTAGGCAGAACAAGTACAGAGACTTTTAAGTTATCCGTGGCTTTTCTTTGCTGTTTAACGCTTATCGCGTCTTCGGCCTCTAGGTGAAAGTGATGTAAATAGGGAATAACTGCTAAAACGGGTTTACCGGTTTTTTCTTCCAACCATTCTAAGCCCGGTTCAAGTAAAGCAATATCACCACGAAAGCGATTGATCACAAATCCGACCACACGTTGTTGCTCAGTTTCACTTAACAACGCTAGCGTTCCTACTAAGTGAGCAAATACTCCTCCCTTATCGATATCGGCTATGAGAATAACCGGGCAATCGACGGCCTCGGCAAAACCCATATTAGCAATATCACCCTCACGCAAATTAACTTCCGCTGGGCTTCCAGCTCCTTCTACAAACAGCCATTGATAGCTATTTTGTAAGCGCGCAAAAGATTCCAAAACCGCTTGCTTCGCGGTGCTTTTATAATGGTGATAATCTAAGGCCTGCATATCACCAATGGAATGACCTTGCACAATAACCTGGGCGCCGGTGTCCGTACTGGGCTTTAGCAAAACCGGATTCATATCGCTATGGGCTGGCACCCTAGCCGCTTCTGCCTGTACCGCTTGTGCGCGACCTATCTCGCCACCATCTTCAGTGACTGCGCTATTCAAGGCCATATTTTGTGGCTTAAATGGCGCGATAGATTTGCCTTGATTGGAAAATATCCGACATAGCGCCGCCACCATGGTGCTCTTACCCGCATCCGAGGTGGTCCCCTGCACCATCAGGGCAGAGCTGCTAAATTTCTTAAGATCCAGCTTCACTGAGTTACCACTCAATACCTTTTTGAGCTTTGATACCCGCCTGAAATGCGTGCTTTACGGCTTTTATTTCACTATAGGTATCACAGGCATCTTGCAGATATTTCTTTGCTCCACGCCCTGTGATAATCACACTTTGTTTTTCTGGCCTATTGGCAATGGTCTCTAGTACTTCATCTTTATCTAACCATTTATAATTTAAGGCGTAGGTCATCTCATCCAACAACACCAAATGTATATCCGGGTTGTTAAATGCCGATTTAGCTTCTTGCCAAACCTTTTGGGCGGCAAGCTTATCTTTTTCATCATCCTGAGTTTCCCAGGTAAACCCTGTGCCCATGACATGAAAATCTACGTCGGGCATATTCTCCAACATGTTACGCTCGCCGCACTCCCAGGTACCTTTGATAAATTGCACTACAGCTACTTTATAACCGTGGCCTAGCGCCCTAAGCACGGTACCAAAGCCTGAACTACTCTTGCCTTTACCGTCACCACTTAGCACTATAAAAACGCCCTTATCTTCCTGAGCCCTAGCAACACCAGCATCTACGATTTCCTTGCGCTGTTGCATACGCTTTTTATGGCGCTGTTCTTTTTCTTCAGTCATTTTTAATCACCCAACTAGTTTGACTCAATACTTTTAATTAGCCTTTCGCTGCCGCACAGATGACAGCTGTTCGCATAATATGCTTGCGCCCTCTAGCAAACGAGGGGAATGCCTTTGAATTAGATCTGGAGGAACAAAAAACAAATAATTATTTTTCACCGCACTCAAGCTAGGCCACTGCTTCCACTCATCCAGCCATTCTGGTCTCTCTTCACCCATTCCACTTGCGACGATAACATCTGGGTTTTTACGCAGCACGGTTTCGACACTGAGCTTTGGCGCGATACTCTTAGCATCGCGAAATACATTTCGCCCACCACATAAATCGATAACATCACTGACAATGCTTTGGCCATTTAGGCTTTGTAGCGGTTGATTCCAAACCTGATAGAAAACCGAAACTTTATCTTGCGATTCATATTGCCTTTTTAACTGCGCCAGCTGTTCTCGAAACTTTGCAACCTTATCAGTACCTGCTTTGCTCGCTGTCAATCGAGTTATATCTTCCATCAGGGTGGCAATATCTTCTAGTGTCTTGGGCTCAGAATAATAAACCTGAAACCCTAGCTCTTCGAGCTGCTTAAGGTGCTTCTCGGAGTTTCCACTTTTCCATGCCAATATCAGGTCGGGATTCAATCGCACCACCGCCTCAACATTAACACCGGTATAGCCCCCGACTCTGGGTAAAGCCTTGGCCGCCTCTGGGTAATTGCTATAGTCAACTGCAGCAACGAGTCGATCTCCCACGCCTACCTCGTAAACGACTTCTACCAGATGCGGTGCCAAAGCAACAATTCTTTTGGCGGGCGCAGCTAAAGGCGGTAGTTCATTGGCCCAGACAGCCTTAGGCATCAGTTGAAACAGCAATAGTGAGAGCAACAAGTATCTTCTTAAGTCACAGAAAGGCAATCGCTTGAAATTCATAAATACACCGCGGGGCAATCTTGATTCGGATGTTGAACAACGTTCACATCGACGTTATAAACTTCACTGAGCATGGATTCAGTGCATACTTCCCAAGGCTTGCCATTGGCCCGAAGTCGGCCTTTATCCAAAAGTAAAATGCGATCAGCGTATTGGCAGGCCAAATTCAAATCATGCAAAACTAGAATAAGTACCGCATTGTTTTCAGCTCTTTGACGACAAGCCTCTAACAACATTTTTTGGTGGCTCAGGTCTAATGAGCTATTGGGCTCATCCAAAAAAACATATTGAGGTAGGTAATTGGATGACGGCCAAGCTTGAGCGAAAACTCTGGCCAACTGAGCCCGCTGTTGCTCACCACCAGATAGCTGAGTATATATACGATCACGATAATCGTAGCAATCGAAGGCCTTCATAGCCTTATGACAAACATCTTGATCATAGCTACTGCCGGTCGCAAATGGCATTCTACCCATCTCCACAACCTCAGAGACGGAAAAGGGAAAATTCAGGCCGGTATGCTGGGACAAGACCGCCAAGTTTTGCGCTCTCTGTGATAGTTCTAGCTGATCAATTTCTTGCTCATGAATATAGACAGCGCCCTTCGAAGGCTTGAGCTCCCCGGACATTGTCTTTAATAAACTGGATTTGCCTGCGCCATTAGGACCAATGATCACGACTAACTCACCCGCACAGGCCGAAAAGCTAATGTCCTTTAGCACCTCAATACCAGAGCGAATCAGAGATACATGCTGTGCCTCGAAACAGGCGAATTGCTTCAATGGCACTTCACTACTTTCGTGCAATGAGCTGTTCATAGTATCTTTTGGCGATTATTGCGTAATAAAATCAGAAAAAACGGAGCGCCTAGCAAAGCTGTTAAAACTCCAACTGGCAATTCCGTTGGCAAAACAACGGTGCGCGCTAGAGTATCAGCCATCAATAATAATAAGGCACCACCCAAGGCCGAATTTATAATCAAAAATCGATGATCAGGGCCTACCAATAAGCGCATGATATGAGGCACAACCAAGCCAATAAAGCTGATAATACCCGCCAAGGCTACAGACAAACCCAAGCCAGCAGCAACCAGAAATACAACCAGCAGCTTCAAGCCATCAACATTCACCCCCAAGTGCCTTGCCTCAGATTCACCCAAGAGTAATGCGTTTAGCTTTTTAGCATTTATCTGTAACAAGAAAAGAACGATGCCTAACAGAACAAACATCGCCCAGCGCTGCATGCTACTGCTACCAGATAGATTTCCCATTTGCCAAATACTGATTCTTCTTAGCTGCTCATTATCTGAGTAGAATTCACTGAAACTCGATATAGCGCCTGCAAGTGCACTCACTGCAATACCTGCCAGCAGCATCATGGCAACAGATGTTCCATAATCACCCAAAGACAATCGATAGACCAAGAAGCTTGCTAAGGCACCACCGAGAAAGGCGCTTATCGCGATTAATAGAAAGCTAGCCGGAATATCAAATACTGCCGCCGCGAACACAATACATAAGCTGGCCCCCATCGAAGCACCTGCACTCACGCCAATCAAACTCGGATCTGCAAGAGGGTTTCGAAACAAACCCTGGCTTGCAGTGCCGCAGCTTGCCAGCATAGCACCAACCAGTAAGGCCAGTAGCAAACGCGGCAAGCGGATGTCTCGGATGATAAGTTGTTCGGTATTATTCGCCTTGCCAAGCAAAGCGTGTAGCGCATCAGAAATGGAAGAAGGCTCTGTACCGATACAGAGCGCCAGAAGGGAAAGGGGCAGTAGAAGAATCAACTGCAAATAGAGAGTTCGCTTTGCGGTTTCTCTATGCATACCTTCTATACCCCATACTTACTCGTCCTTCTAAAACCCTACAAGCTTAATTTAAAGCCCGCGTAAACCGCCGCGCCAGAAGAGTTATAGCTACTAACCTCTTGATAGTCTTCATCAAAGGCATTTTCAGCTCTCACAAACAAATCAACATGCTCGGTAGCTGCCCAACGTAACGATACATCTAGGACTTGGTAGTCATCAAGCTCGACCGAACTATCGCGCTGGCCTGCCACGTGGCGGAAGTTACTGCTAAATACCACACTATTATCCCAAAAACGATAATCTAAACCGGCGTTAAATAACACTCTAGGA
>JAOXRT010000140.1 GCA_025800365.1 Cellvibrionaceae bacterium
ATAACCATTATAGTAGCCTTGATTAGAGCCCTGAGGTTTACCGTTTACCAAAATCAGTGCGTATTTTGAGCTCATTCCACGAATGGAAACTTCAGAGGTTCCACCTTTACTGCCCGGGCCATTTTCCGCGAAAATACCAGGCACATCTTGCAATGCTTGGGTCACATCACGATAAGCTTTGTTCTGTAGCTCTACCGCATCAATCACACTGATCGAAGCTGGAGCGTTCATAACGTCTTGCTTATAACCTGTTACGGTAATAACTTCTAAACTGTCCCCTGCATTCGTATCGGCCTGAACCTGCACAGTCAACATCGCCAAGGCTAAAGCCGTAGGTGTAAAACTCGTTAATCCCCGTTTCATTAAATCTCTCCTAACACTAAATTTAAAAGTTGTTTTAAGACCAATCAACAAAAAATAAGCTGGGCCACCAAATCTGTAGAGTGGCAAATAAATAATATTTTGCATGCTGCGGCCGAAGCCCTAGAACAGCAATTGCTATCACTGCAAAGAAGGCGATCAGCACTAAGCTAAACGCTAATCCCATTGAACTTCCCTGCCTGACAGCCAGAAGGTAGATAGCAAGGATTATCTGTGCAGCTGCGAATACCTTTAATGACGCCTTGCGCCTTTTAGACTTCCAAGAATCCGCCAAGTATTTCTGATGTCGCGAAGAACATAAGCCCAGTATGAGAAGCGCTATAAAAAAAGCACTTGCTGCACATAAAATAGTTGAAATCATAATGACTCCGCCACTGCAGAGCTGGCCGTTTCATATCGCGGAGGTTTAGCTTTTTTATTTTTACTCTTGCGGTCTTTAGCTTTTGGCTTTTTTAGAAACAGAATTAAAAGAACCGCCATCAATAACATAAGCACATCGATAACTTTCACTGCAGTGGCAACAGCCCACCAGTTGAAATCTGTATCCAAAACCCATGGGTAAAACACTAGAATATTAAAACTAGACAAGAGCAAACATAGCAGAGCCAAAACCCATAATTGATGACGCAGTGCGCTAATATAGTTTGGAAATAAAGCATGAATAAATGACAGAGCTAAGGTGCTAAACATGCTGTATATTTCGATTGTTGATCTGAAAGTAATGCTAGCGGGCACTATTCGATTGACGAACATGGCCACAACTATGGCGATAGGCAGTCCCACGAACAGAAGTATATTGAGTGCTTCAATTAAGCGCTGAGCTCTACCTTTAGGACGGTCTTTTTTCTGCTTTCCATAATGGCGTTTTACCCAAATATTAAGGCCACTGGCAATCATAAAGCGGCCCAAAATGCCAGATAGAAAAAAGAAAGCTCTATGCCACGAATCGGCATGACGCTGCAAATGAAAAGCCGTGGTAAAATTGTATAGCAGGCGCGCAAAGCTATCGGGAATTACACTTTGCTCTTGAAAAATCAAGCCTTCATTATTCGTACGAAAATGCCAACGTTTACTGTTACCACGATTCAGTAAGCTCTCAGCGCTGTTTTGTGAAAATATAATTTCACGGCTTCCGTCTTTCTTAAGCTCTATACGAATGCTACGAATACCAGCCGGCCAAATTTCGTCCACTTGCTGATAAATATGCCCGATACCCGCTGCCGCCCCCTGCTCCCAGTTGGTATGAACAATCGGTAAGTTTTCGTCTTGGCGAAGCTTAACACTACGCTTACCACCGCCATCGGCATTTAGCGCTTTAAAATCACCATCGAATGCTCGGTCCGCAGCCCAAGGCATCAACAAGTACATGATTAATAAAAGGCCGCTGAAACATATTAAGATATGAAACGGGAGGCTTACGACGGCGCTTACATTGTGAGCATCTAGCCAGCTGCGTAAGGCTTTATCCTTTCGAAAGGTAAAGAAGTCTACAAAGATTCTACGGTGGATTATGACACCACTTACAATGGCTACCAGCATGGCTAAAGTAGCCAATCCAATTATCAGGCGCCCATAGGTTCGGCCTATGCCATACAATTCAAAATGCGCACGATAAATAACATCAACAAAGCGGCTTTCCCGAGGCATGGGCAATACTATGGCATCCCTCGACAGGTATTGCGTGACCCTATCACCCCTGCGCTGACCGTCTTTGACAGGCTCTCGCCATCGCACCCTGACATTCGGATTTCGCTCACTAGGTAGTTGAATATCCCACCGTTTAACATGTGCTGCATTTTGCTCTAAATGAAGGACCACTCCCTTTACGTTCACAGGATCAACGCTGCTTTGGTGTAATTCTGCTTGGGACCAAAATAGCAATTCTTGGCGATAGAAGCTCAGAGTCCCCGTTAAGAAGATCAACAGGCACAGATATCCAAACCATAGCCCAACATAATTATGCAGCGCAGTTCCTCGCACACGAATGCCAGGCTTACCCAGTGCTAATCGCTGTGTTAGATAGGAGGATATGAGCTTCACACGTCTGACCGCAGAAGAAACAAGCATCACAGATACTCCCCCAACAGCAACGCTAGGGTGCAAAGCAATAACTGAATGAGCACCCAGCGAAACCAACGTTCCAATACAAACAGCAAAACGCTGTTCAAAACCAGCATAAACAGAGCAAATTCCGTCACACCCATGACCCAATGGCCAGCTTGGCTTAGCACTACACCCGAGAGGGACCAAGCCCATAATGAGGACAAGCCATAGGCAAGGACAAAAGCAATGACGACTCGGAAAAATACAGTAGTGCCGCTTAGCTGACTCATAAGTTCACAAAACAGTGGACAGAAGCTTAAAGATGCCTCAAAGTTAATAAGAATGATTACCAGATGCATTATATTATCGATAACTGACGAGAAGCTGACATCAGCAAAATTAACCATTTGCTCAAGTTAGTAGCTAAGACTTGCCGTAATTTAAGAAATGAAAATACTTGTTGTAGAAGACCACCCTGACCTAGGTGAACTGGTTTGTTTAGAATTGAACAAAGCCGGTTTTGTTACTGATCTAGCTCGTAGCGCGGCGGCAGCCGCCGCCTGCCAACGACTGCATGATTATGATGCCCTAATCTTAGACCTTGGTTTACCTGATACAGACGGTATGGATGTTCTTAAAGAGAGATCTATGCAAGCCAAAGACGATATCCCCTGCTTAATTTTGACTGCAAGGGATGATCTAGCGAGCCGTGTCAATGCGCTGAATTTCGGTGCTGACGATTACATTCTTAAACCTTTTGACATGCCGGAATTAGAGGCGCGTTTGAGAGCGGTATTGCGACGATCTGGCCCAAAGGCCGACCCTAGACTGCGTTTTGGCGACCTTAGTTTTTCCCCACAAAACCGGCTGCTAGAGGCTGGTACGGAAGATACCATCTTAGCTCGCCGAGAAGCCGTATTAATTGAGACACTGATCAAAGCGGCTCCGCGCGTGGTGATCAAGGATCATCTTGAAGAAACACTTTATGGCATGGATGAAAATGCATCGAGTAATGCTGTAGAAGCACTGATCTCAAGAACTCGCCGTAAACTTAAGAGCTTACAATCACATTGTAAAATAGAAACAATGCACGGGGTCGGCTATCGCTTGTCAAACTGATCGCAACAAAAGACGGCGGTGACCGTTTTAGCCAAATTATAAAATCAATAAATTTTTAAGCCTGAACATGAAGAAAAACAACAGCAGTAGTCGCCCCTTGAGCCTGAATAAGCGAATTCTCACCAGCATCATTATCATGTTTACCTTGGGGTTCAGCACTCTAGGTATATACTCTCTCGACAGCAGCAAACAGCTTCGCAGGGCTCTGGCTCATGTAGAAGCTAAAGCAATGGTCAGGCATTTTTCACCCGGCGATGATATCAATAGCCTACCGCAACAATACGACAAGCAAGAAGTGAGTTACACCCTATACTCCCCTAATGGCAAAGTTCTCGCTATGTCGAGCAATCTGCAATCACCCCGCCGTCTACGTGATATTGTGATCCACAAAACCCGCTGGTTACCAAACTTTTCGAGTGTCGGTTACGTTATCAATGTACCCGTCCATTACACTGATGGCCACGTTTTGATGGTAGCTCGCAATGATGCCTATAACCGAGAAATGGTTGACGATGTGCTCTTTGCGGGCTTACAAAGCAGCATTGCTATTTTATTGAGCTTACTGCTTCTGTTTAGCAGTATCGTTTGGTTTTTATTACGCTGGACACTAAAGCCCGTGACTGAAGCGGCAACTGCAGCTAGCAGTATCACTCCCGGTACTAGTGAGCAGATACCCACACAAGAATTACCCCATGAAATTCAACCGCTCGCAGAAGCAGCGAATACAGCCATGAACCGGCTAGCGCAAGCTTATCAGGCTGAACAGCGTTTTGTTGCTGACGCCGCCCATGAACTTCGTACCCCCCTAGCGGTATTGAAACTTCGCCTGCAACAAAACGAAGGCAAAGAGAATTCGAATAGCGAACTGCTCAAGTCCGACGTACAAAAAATACAACGCTTGGTAGAACAACTCTTACAATTGGCACGCCTAGACGGAGAGCTACAAAGCCAGAATAGCCAGCAACAGCTATTTGACTGTGCTCGATTAGCTCGTACCGTAGTTGCCGACCACATACCGCTTTATGAAAACAAGCAGCGGCAACTAAATCTTACAATTCACGACGATAGACTACCGTTAATGGGCCAGCCAGCACTATTTGCGATCGCTCTCGCCAATTTAGTGGAAAATGCCCTATCCCACGGCCAAGGCAAAGTAGAGATAGCACTGCAGAGCACTGCAAATGAAGTATTAATCAGCGTAAGGGATGAAGGACCAGCACTACCCTCAAGCACGCGAAGCAATCTGTTTCAGCGCTTTAAAAAGCAATATGAAAACAGTCCTGGATCTGGGCTAGGCCTATCCATCGTTAGGCAAATTGTGGAGCAGATGCATGGCCAAGTCGACTTTATGGACGTTGCTTACTGCTGTATCGAACTACGGCTCCCCCACCCTAATACAGCTGTGAAAAAGACGTCTTAACGACAACAAATAGCAATTAATCGCATTTAGATTGTATCGGGCCCTATAAGAGGTCAAAATCCACTGCTTTAAGCATAGCTGCCCCCATATGCTGAAGGCTTTATTCCTCCGCAGGGTAAAACTCCAATCAATGCAGCCAAGCAATCACAGTGGATAGTGTTATAACAAGCATGTCACACTGTATCGATTAAAATCGCGATCACAGCCGATAGAATCAGTTGTAGACCTAATCACAAGGCTATTTGCCTCTGCAGAGGCTCACTGAATTTACGAATAACAAGGCAGTAAATACAACGCCTGCCTATAAAACGCCACGCCTAAGAGCTGGCAAAATGTTGCATGAGGACCCTATGTCATTTCTAATTCGCAGTGGCCGCTTTGCATTGCAAGGCCTTTTATTCTGTTGCTCGATGTTTGCTTTAAGCACGCAAGCCAATAAAGTAGAGCTGATCTATCCGAAGAGCGACAACAAAGGCGCGGACATACAAATCAGCGCCTCGGTAGAAGCTTTACAGCATTCTCAACTGGCCGCCCAGCAAGCTGGCCTTTTAGCAGAGCTTTATGTTGAGGTAGGCGATACTGTACAAACCGGAGACCTCCTACTCAAACTCGACGACCAACTTGCTAAATTGGAATTGAATCAGGCTGAAGCTAGCTTAGAAGCCGCACAAGTTGCGGCGACCGAAGCGAATCGTTTATATAAAGAGCTTAAAGCCTTAGCCAGCAAGAAGTTTGTAGCGACGACACTGATTAGTGAACGTCGTGCACAACTGGCCCAGAGTCGGGCGGAACTTAGCAAGCAAAAAGCCGCTCTTGCGATAAAACAAGAAGAGTTGCGCAGACACACATTACGTGCCCCGTTTAACGGTGTCATTGCCAATCGTCAAAGTAATATTGGCGAATGGATTAACCAGCAAAGCATAGTCTTGAGTTTGGTTCAGCAGGATGCTCTAAGACTTAGACTCTCTATTCCACAAGAGTATTTTGCAACAATTAAACTCGGCGCCCCAGTTGTGGTTAGCACGGAATACGGCCAGGCTAAGTCCTTCAATGCTGAAATTGATCGTATAGTACCCATATCAAGTCAACTTTCTCGTGCCTTTGAAGCCTACGTAACAATTCCAAATACTGTAGGCCTAAACGTGGGAATGTCCGCAACAGTAAAGATTCCGCTTTTAGTTCAACAAGATTTACGCCTATGGTTTCCTAAAAGTGCAATAAAACAGCACCCTGATGGTGGAGCGAGTGTCTTTGCGGTGGAAAATAAGCAGGCCAAACGTTACATAGTAAAACTAATCGACAAACAAGGCGATCAGGTTTCTGTAAGTGGTGCTCCCGCTAATATGGCCTACATTAACGGCGGCGTAGAATTATTGCGTGATGGTGATCCTGTAGAACCGACTGCACAGGTATCGAGCAAGGAGCCCCAACAATGATCGCAGCCGCTGCTAATCGCGGGCTTTTAGTCGCCGTTATTGTTCTGATAAGCACCATCTTAGGAATAGTCGCAGCCCTTAAAATCCCTGTGCAAATGATTCCTGATCTTGAAGTTCGCAGTATTACTGTGCAGACCGGATGGCCTGGAGCAACCCCACAAGACGTCGAGAAAGAGATTCTTATAGAGCAAGAACGCTACCTTAGAAGCCTGCCCAATCTGCAACGTATGGTCTCCTTCGCCGAACTCGGGCGAGCTAGAATCGAATTAGAATTCCCATTCGGCACCAATGTTAACGACGCCCTAATTCGAGTGAACAATGCACTAAGCCAAGTACCTTCGTACCCGGAGAATGTCGATCAGCCCCGCCTGTTTTCCAGCTCTTTTTCCAGTAACGCGTTTATGTTCTTCTTATTGCAGCCGCTGGAAGGCAACCCTTTAGAGCTAGATGTAGATTTACTGCGAGACTTTACCGAGGATTTTATACGCCCGCGTATGGAATCTGTTAGCGGAGTATCCGAGGTTGGTGTTTTTGGTGGAGCAAGCCGCCAAATTCAAATCAAAGTGGATGCACAACGACTTGCTCAACGAGGTATAAGCCTTGCTGAGGTTCGCAATGCTATTCGCGATCGTAACCGTGATGCTTCAGCGGGTGATATTGAAAGCGGCAAGAGCCGCTACCTACTGCGTGTCGTTGGTCGATTTGAACAGATCAAAGAGCTAAAGCAACTCATCGTAAAACGTGAAGGCAATGCCAATATTTTGCTGCAGGATATTGCCGATATCGAGCTGGATCACTTTGAGGCTCGAGCGCTTTCCTTCGCTGATGGCGAGCGTACCTTACGACTGTCTGTAAGACGTGAAAGTGGCTCCAATGTGCTTGCCATCAAAGAGCAAATGCTGCCCTTGATCGACGAGCTTAATGAACAACTATTGGCACAGAACGGTTTACAGTTACGTCTATTAAGCGATGATGTTAAATACGTTAAAAGCTCACTGGAAAACGTTTGGTTTAACTTAGGCCTTGGTGCTTTATTGGCCACCTTGGTCATGTACTACTTCTTGAGATCGGGCCGAGCAACCTTGGTTGGGGTATTTGGTATTCCCCTATGTACCATTGCGGCCTTTATCGGTTTACTTGCCTTTTCTAGGACCATTAACGTTATCTCTCTAGCAGGGGTAGCCTTTGCCATCGGTATGACGGTGGATAATACCATTGTGGTTCTAGAGTCCATCGTGCAGGCCAAGCAAAAAGGCCGTAATAAAATGGAAGCCGTGGTGAAAGGTGTGCAAGATGTTTGGCCTGCAGTCTTAGCCTCTACCGCGACTACGGTTATGGTGTTTGCACCGATTTTATTTGTGGTCGAAGAAGCTGGCCAACTCTACTCTGATATCGCTATTGCAATCGCGGCGGCCATTATCGCCTCAATGTTAGTCGCAATTTTTGTTGTGCCCGTTGCGCTAGCCCAGCTGCGCAGCCGAAGTGATTTAAAGCCTAATCGTAACTACAAGTTATCGCCTCGTTGGTTAGGCATGGTCAACTTTGTGACGCAAAGTAAAAACAGAGCACGCACTATGGCTGCAGCGATTGCGGGCAGTATTTTAATCTTGGCCTATGCGCTAATGCCCGCGGCCGAATACTTGCCCGAAGGCGAAGAGCCCAAAGCCTTCTCCATGATGATTGCGCCACCGGATTACAACCTAACTCAAATGGAAAATATCGCCAGTGAATTGCGCGATCACTTTGCCCATTACATTAAGCAAGATGCTGACGCTTACCAGCCAGAATCTGACAGTATGCCACCTATGGAATACTACAGTATGACGGTATCCGCTGGACGTATTTGGTTCTTAAGCGCCCCGAAAGACCCAGCTTTGATTGGCGCTATGATGGATGGCATCACTAGCAAATTTAAAAGCTACGAGGGCATGCGAGCCTTCTCCTCTCGCGGCTCGATTATTTCCAGTAATGACGGTGGTACCCGAGCAGTGGCGGTCGACATTGCTGGCAATAATACGGTGGAGCTATACAAGGCCGCTGAAGCCGTTTACCAACAGGCGCAGCTGGTGTTTGATGATCCACAATTAAACTCCGAGCCCCGCTCCTTAAGCTTAGATCAGCCTCTGATTGAAATTAAACCACGCTGGAATCGCCTCGCTGAGCTAGGCATTCGCAACCAAGACTTTAATTACGCGGTTGCAGCACTTAGTGATGGCGCCTATGTGGATGAGTTTATTCTTAATGATGACAAGGTGGATATCTTCTTGTTTAGTGGCGCAGGTACTGAGCAAAACCTGGAACAGCTGGCTGCCACTCCGATGGTAAGCCCAGGCGGGAATATTCTTCCGCTTAGCGCACTGGCTGACTTAGTAGAGAGCAAGAACAGCAACTCGGTACGTCGAGTCGATGGTAATCGCACCGTAACGGTTTACATCATTCCACCTCGCGAGGTGGCACTGGAAACGGCCGAAGCATTGGTACGTGAAGAATTAATTCCAAGCCTCTGGAAGGAAGGAAAAATTGCTCAGGGTATCAAACTGAGTATCAGCGGTGCAGCCGATCAGCTCGAAGCAACTCGCGCCTCACTTTCCAGTAATTTCGCCATTGCTTTGGTATTAATCTACCTACTGCTGGTAGCAATCTTTAGCCATTGGCAAATGCCTTTGTTTATCCTAGCCACGGTGCCACTCGGAATGGCCGGAGGTCTACTAGGTTTAATCGGCGCCAATGCACTCGGCAGCCTCAGCAGCGCAATTGGTTTAGCCGGCTTCCACCAGCCCTTTGATATGATCACCATGCTGGGTTTTCTGATTCTTCTCGGTACAGTGGTCAATAATCCGATTTTGATTGTTGATCAAACCCGCCGCTTTATGGAGCAAGGTATTGCTGTTCAAGAAGCGGTGCGTGAAGCTGTGAAAAAGCGCTTAAAACCGATCTTGATGTCTACCGCCACAACCCTTTTTGGATTGGCACCACTAGTTCTAATTCCTGGTGAAGGAACAGAGTTGTACCGAGGCGTGGGTATCATTGTACTGTGTGGCATATTGGCTTCCACAGTTTTGAGCCTGAGCTTTTTACCTGCGCTGCTAATGGCCGTAATGCCAGAGAGAAAAACCAAACCTCTAACATAGTTAACTGAATAATATAGTTAGCTGAATAACATAAGTCCATAAAAAACGGGATTTGCTTTCGCAAATCCCGCTTCGCTTGTTGCCGCTTTGCCGAACGGCTTTTCTCATGGACGCCGCCTTTTTTCATTAGCGGGTTTTGTGATATCGGGTTTCCCCGTCGATGCAGTTTAACTGTTTTCTTTGCCATATTTTCTCCGTTTTAATGTACTAATCGGCCTAGCCTTTAACGCATAAGACTTGCTTTAATACATACAATACATCTACCAAATCCTTTTGGTTTTCCATCACCGTATCAATGTCTTTATAGGCCCCAGGTATTTCATCGATCACACCTTTATCTTTACGGCACTCCACACCTTGTGTTTGCTGTAAAAGGTCTTCGCGTTTAAAGCGACGTCGAGCTTCTGTGCGGCTCATCTTGCGACCTGCACCGTGAGCGCAAGAACAAAATGATTCCTCTTGCCCTTTACCACGGACAATGTAAGAGCGTGCCCCCATACTGCCCGGGATGATACCCAGCTCACCTTCGCCTGCGCGAATAGCGCCTTTACGAGTAACATAGACATCCTCACCATAGTGGTTTTCTAGGCTAACGTAGTTATGGTGGCAATTGATGGCTTTGGCCTCCAGACTAAAGTCAGGTAACAGCGGTTTAATCGCACGAACGACAAGATTAAACATTTCCTCTCGATTGATGCGAGCATATTCTTGAGCCCAAGCTACGGCTTCCCAATAATCAGCGAAATGCTCACTTCCTTCTACAAAATACGCTAGATCTTTGTCCGGCATATTTTGCCAGTTACGCTGCATGTCTTTTTTAGCTAGCTGGATGAAGTAACGGCCAATAGCATTACCAACGCCCCGGCTACCGGAATGCAGCATTATCCAAACATTGTCACTTTCATCGACACATAGCTCTATAAAGTGATTGCCACTGCCCAGCGTCCCCAATTGCTTTACCCAGGTTTGCTGTGGCTGACGAAACATTTTTAATAGCACCGGATGCTTTTCAAAAAGGCGTAAAATACCAGGCTCCAAAACCTTACAAGCCGAAGTGCGAGCAGAGATCATCTTGTGGGCCGCAGCACCTACCGGCACCGCCCGCTCTATCTCACTGCGCATGTCCTTTAAGTTATCTGGCAGCTGCGATGCTTTAAGACTTAGCTTTGCCGCCACCATGCCACAACCAATATCCACACCAACTGCAGCCGGGATAATGGCCGATTTAGTGGGGATAACTGAACCAACAGTGGCGCCAATTCCCATATGCACATCTGGCATTGCTGCGATATGAGAATGAATAAAAGGCAGCTGCGATAAGTTTTTCAGCTGGCTAAGCGCACCTTGTTCAACATCTCGAGTATAAATTTTTACTGGCTTATATCCATTTTGAGCGCCAGTATTTAATTCCATTTTTACAGGCATAATAGTTCCCTACCTCTTTATACGAGGCATAAGTTTTTGTTTCCTTCCGTAGGAGCCAATAAAAAAGCCCCGATTGTTTCCAACCGGGGCTTTTAAAAGAAAGATCCGCATTGGAAGGTATTAATAACCTTCCAAGCAAAAGCACTCAAAAGATTATCTTTGTTTATTAAGTTGTAATGTTCCTTGTTTCATTTGAGTGCTCCTCAATAAATTTGTGAATGAATTTCAGGCGGAAATAATAGTAACAAATAATTTAAAGTCAACTATTTTTTATTAATCTCTTGCGGCAGACTGCTTTCTTTCAGAGTAACGATCTACAAGATAGTCTTTTTGCTCACGACTTAAATAGGTAAACTTAACAAGCTCTTCCATCACATCAACAATTCGATCGTAGAAAGCGGAAGGTTTCATACGATTATCTGCATCAAACTCTTGCCAGACCTTAGCAACAGAAGATTGATTTGGAATGGTAATCATACGCATCCACCTGCCCAGAACCCGCAATTGGTTCACCACATTAAAGGATTGTGAGCCACCTTCCACTTGCATTACAGCAAGTGTCTTACCTTGAGTAGGACGCACCGCACCTATTTTTAATGGCACCCAGTCGATTTGGTTTTTAAATACAGCACTCATAGAACCATGACGTTCAGGTGAACTCCAAACCTGCCCTTCTGACCATTCCATAAGTGATAATAACTCTTTGACTTTTGGGTGCGATGTATCGACCGCATCAGCTAAAGGGAGGCCTTCAGGGTTAAATATTTTTGTTTCAGCGCCCAGAGACTCCA
>JAOXRT010000159.1 GCA_025800365.1 Cellvibrionaceae bacterium
CCCTACGGTAAAGCTGACTGGCGTTATATACGTACAATTGAAGATGCGCAATTAGCAGCAAATACACTTTACGATAGAGGATTTAGTTCAGGATATTTTGGGCATGTACATAGAAAAATGAGTGAGTCTTTCTCGATAACGAGAGATAGTGCTATTCCCCAAATAATTAAGATCAATAACGTTGGTAGTGTTGGTCAGCCACGTGGTGGGAGATCTTCTTTTGGAATTATTGAAATGAGACAGGATGAGAAATCTTTTTCGATTGTCGAGTTTGACTACGACATATCTGAAGTCATAAATAATATAAAGTTATCTGGCATGTCAGATGATACTGTTGATAAGTTGGTGAGGTACCTGCTTTGAAAGAAATCGTATGCTTGGTCACTGGAGCTGGCGGTGGTGTCGGCCAGGGCGTAATAAAGTGTCTTTTAGATATCAAAGATCTGAATATAAAGATCATTGCAGCAGATATGTCCTCAAGTTCTGCAGGGTTGTATCTCGTCCCAGATCGTATTCTTGTTCCCGCAGCAAATGATCCCGATTATATATCTTTATTAATACAGATCTTAAAAGAGAATGACGTAGACTACTATATTCCAGGGACTGATGTTGAGTTAAAGCTTTGCTTGAAAAATACTGAACGTATTGCCAGAGAATCCGGCACCGAAACTTTGGTAGTTAAGGGGCAGGCAGTTACTGTTGGAGACGATAAATATGAAACCGCTCGTTTCTTGGAAAAGAATGGTTTTGAACATCCAATAACGCACCTTTTCATTGCGAGAGAACTACCAGATAGTCTTAAGTTCCCGGTGATTCTCAAACCTAGGGTTGGATGTCGTTCAATCGGAGTATCTGTAGCCAGAGGTGCCAAAGATCTTGAGGAAAGGCTTCTTGAGCCTGATCTTGTCGTTCAGGAACTTGTTGGCAGTGATGATTCTGAGCATACTTGTACGGTTGTTGTTCATAAAGGCAAAGTGCTGGGAAGCCTCATTTTAAAAAGAGAGCTTAGAGCAGGTGATACATACAAAGCTGAGCCGGTGTACGATGAAAGTATTGATTTGTATATCAGAAATGTTGCTTTAGCTCTAAAGGTTGATGGTTCAGTTAATTTTCAGCTAAGAGTCGATGCATCGGGAACCCCAAAGATTTTCGAAATTAACCCGCGATTTTCTGGTACAACACCATTTTGTGCGTCTTTAGGATTTAATCCAGTTGAAGCATATTTAAAAGCACTGCTTGGTATCCATTACGAGTATAAAGTGTTGTATGACCATAGAATATTACGGTGTTGGGAAGAGCTTCTCGTGCCTAATGATTGCATGTAATGATGAGTTAGAATATGAAGAGTGTGAAGGTGGCAGTAACAGGCTCAACTGGGATGCTTGGGTTACATGTGAGTTTTTTTCTTAAGTCATTGGGTTATACGGTAGTGAACGTTTCAAGGGAAACTTGGAATATAGAAGATCCGCCTGATAGTTGGAATTTCAGCTCTTTTTTAGAGGACGTAGATTTTGTTATTCATTGTGCAGCAATTATAAGTTCCAATTTTACTTCAAGTAATTGTCCTAGTAGCGCCAAGCTGATATCGGTCAATACTGCTTCCAGTGTTTATCTTGCGCAATGGTGTCAGAAAAATAATATCCATCTGATCTATATTTCAGGGGCAGTGTGTTATAAAGACCCAAATAAGGTGGGGATAGCTGAGGATGATGAAAAAAGCCTCAATTGCTTGGGGGGGGCATACGGTCTTTCTAAGTATTTAGCTGAACAGGCCGTTTTGTCGGTTACGGGTGAGCGCTGTACTGTATTCAGGCCTTCCTCTCTATATGGAACAGGAATGCCATCTAATCGCTTAGTCCAGAAGTTTATTTTGCAGGCTAAAAAAAACTTGCCTATAGAGCTTTCGGCTGGGAAAAATTTGGTTAATTTGCTGCACTGCTCAGATGTTGCCAGAGCAATTGAGCTAGCAATTTCAAGGAAAGCTTATGGGATTTTTAATTTAGCCTCAGGTGAATCTGAATCTTATAAAGAAATTGCGAGTAAAATACTTAGCCTGACTAGTTCATCTTCAGTCTTAATAGATTCAGGCGACAATCAAAATGCTCAGAATAGAATGTTGTTGGATTTCAGTCGGGCACAATCTCAGTTGGGTTACGAACCACATATTACTGTACATGATGGTATTTTACTTATGCTGAATAACCGTTATTTCTAATAATTAATTTTTTATTTATAAGACTGTTGTGAAATATAATGTTGGTTGATTTCTTATGCTAAACGGACCGTTTTCTTCCTGGCCTTCTTTCTCAAAAGAGGAGGCTGAAGCAGTAAAGAATGTTCTGCTCTCAAATAAAGTTAATTATTGGACTGGTGAAGAAGGGCGTCTTTTTGAACAGGAGTTTGCTGAGTTTTCAGACTGCGATTACGCTATAGCTCTCGCTAATGGTACTGTAGCTCTGGATTTAGCCTTAAATGGCTTAAATGTTGGAGAAGGGGATGAGGTGATTGTCACCTCAAGAACTTTTCTGGCTTCAGTTTCAAGTATTGTCAACTCTGGAGCAAAACCTGTTTTCGCTGATGTGGATACTGATAGTCAAAATATTACTGCAGAAACTATCGAAGCAGTCTTGACGCCAGCTACACGTGCTATTGTCTGTGTTCATCTTGCTGGCTGGCCATGTGATATGGATCCAATAATTCAGTTGGCTAGGGAAAAAAATCTTTTTGTGATCGAGGATTGTGCCCAGGCTCATGGAGCTAAATACAAAGGGCAATCAGTAGGCTCCATTGGCGATGTAGGGTGTTGGTCTTTCTGCCAGGACAAGATAATGACAACCGGTGGAGAAGGAGGAATGGTTACAACTAATGACCGTAACCTCTGGTCCCGTATGTGGTCTTACAAAGATCATGGAAAGAGTTTTGAGGCAGTCTATGAGCGCACTCATCCTCCAGGATTCAGATGGTTACATGAATCCTTCGGGACTAACTGGCGGATGACAGAGCTTCAGGCAGCAATAGGCCGCATACAGCTTAAACTTATGCCAGAGTGGACTTCTGCTAGGATAAGAAATGCTGAAAAAATATGGGCTACAGCCAGAGGTTTACCAAACCTAAGGGCTCCTGACTTTAGCTCTGGTAACTATAAGCATAACTGTACACACGCTGCGTATAAATGCTATGTGTTTGTTGAGGGGACTAAAGCAGATCGTGATAGTATCATGAGCGCTATGAATCATAGTGGAGTTCCTTGCTTCAGTGGTTCATGTTCTGAAGTTTATTTGGAAAATGCCTTCGATAATACTGATTATCGACCTAAAAAGAGATTGGCTTCTGCGAAGCTTTTAGGAGACACCAGTCTTATGTTTTTGTGCCACCCGACTTTATCAGATGATGAAGTGAGAACGACCTGTGAAACGTTGAGCCGAATTTGTAAGCTTCACTTTTCTTAATCTGGAATTTATTTTTCTGTAATTCATCGATCATCACTAGAATTAATGGTTTTGTGCGTTGAGTCCTGGAACTCCTCCTTATATTTGGGGTGCTATTTACAGGAATTATTTTGCAAGTAGATAAATATATATGGGCAAAAGTATAGATTTTATTTTACATACGCCTCACTTACGTATTTTAAATACTAGGCGGTATGTCAAAAAAATGATAATGGTCGTTGCCGATCTTATAGCGCTGCCTCTGGCTTTGTGGTCTGGTTTTGCGCTTCGTCTTGCTGATTTATGGCCTGATGCATATTTAACGGAGGCTCTATGGCTTTTTATTCTTACTCCGGTCCTCGGGATTTTCATCTTCATGAGGTTGGGGCTGTATCGGGCAGTTGTACGATTTATGGGGGCTCAGGCAATTGTTGCTGTCGCCAAGGGAGTGACTCTTCTGGCTATGTTGCTTTGGGGAGCTGCTCAGGTTCTTGATGTTTCTGTATTGCCTCGTTCAGTGCCAATCATTTTTGCGCTAGTGGCTCTGGTATATGTGGGGGGGACAAGACTACTTGTTAGAAACTATTATCATTGGCTTTTAAAACATTATGTTGAAAGAAGTCCGGTATTGATATATGGAGCTGGTGGCTCTGGTGTTCAGTTATCTACAGCACTGAGTAGCGGAGGAGAGTATCTTCCTGTTGGTTTTCTAGATGATGATAGTGCGTTTTGGGGAGGTACTGTCAATGGGTTACCTGTCTATAATCCATCAGATTTAGAACTGCTTCTTGAGGAGCATTATATTTCTCATATTCTTCTTGCCTTACCCGGAATAAGCAATGCTCGAAGGAAGCATATACTAGAAAAAGTGGCGGAGCTGCCTGTCCATGTAAAAACTATGCCATCAATGCCTCAGATTATATCCGGGAAGTCTGTTGATGATCTTAGAGAGATAGACATTGAGGATTTGCTGGGGCGTGACGAGGTTTGTCCTGATCATGATCTTTTAGAAAAAAGTATAACTGATAAGGCCGTACTCGTTACCGGGGCTGGAGGCTCTATTGGTTCTGAGATTTGTCGGCAAATCGTAAAGACAAAACCTTCTTTACTGGTTCTTTATGAAATGAGCGAGTTCTCCCTCTATAGCATAGAAAAGGAGTTGAACACTGGGCTTTCCATGAGCGGTGGAAACATTCCAATTTTCCCTATACTCGGGTCGGTATTAGATCAAAAGCGTGTCTTTAATGTTATCAAGCACTTTTCAATAGATACGATATACCATGCTGCAGCCTATAAGCATGTACCTATGGTCGAGCATAATATACTTGAGGGAGTCGCAAACAATGTGTTTGGAACTAAGGCTATAGCTGAAGCCGCGAAAGAAGCTGATGTAGAGCGGTTTGTTTTGATTTCTACAGATAAGGCTGTTCGTCCGACAAATGTTATGGGGGCGACAAAGAGGCTTGCCGAGTTAATTCTCCAGGATATGGCTTGTACCTCGACAAGTACTTATTTTTCTATGGTGCGATTCGGAAATGTTCTTGGTTCTTCAGGATCCGTTGTTCCATTGTTTCAGGATCAAATCAAATCCGGGGGGCCTGTTACCGTTACGCATCCCGATATTACTCGTTTTTTCATGACTATACCTGAAGCAGCGCAGCTGGTAATTCAGGCTGGCTCGATGGCTCATGGTGGAGATGTCTTTGTTCTAGATATGGGTGAACCCGTTAAAATTGTAAATCTGGCTAGCAAACTCATACAGTTAATGGGGCTGCAAGTAAAGAGTGACGAATCTCCCGAAGGGATTGAAATTCGTTTCACCGGGCTTCGGCCGGGTGAAAAGCTATATGAAGAGCTGCTTATTGGGGAGAATGTAACTGGGACTTCGCACTCAAAAATCATGCGTGCTAATGAGGAGATGCTTGAAAGGGAAGATCTTACGCGCTTGCTTGATTGCCTTCAGCAAGCAGTCCTGTCAAATGATAGTAATTTAGCCAGAGAGCTGCTTGAGGAGTCCGTTTCTGGTTACAAGCCGTCATCGCCTATTGCTGATTGGTTGTTAGTTAACTCAGAGGGGAGTTCACTGCATTGAGAATTCGATGCCTTAGGTTGGTCGTTTTATGGCTCAATGGCCCCTGGTTTGTTAGACACCTTCTAGCCATGAGCGTGGCTTATAAAAGGGTGCTTATGAGTAACAGGCTTTATGCCGCATAATTCAAATCCAAGCTGTTAAACAGGTTACTGGTCGGGGCTAAAACGTTACTGCTCTGCCTGAACGGCTAGAATTGACTACTCGTCTCCTTTATATATTGATCAAGTAATGTAGCTACTATTCAGTAGATTATAAAACGAAGTCGGATATGATGTAGAGAGGTGTAATGAGTAAAAGCTAGTCATTGAAAGCCTGATACATTGACAAAGGCTTGGCGAACTTAGCCTGCAGACCCGGCACAGGTAAAGCTCTATCTTTGATAATCATATGGTCAAATCTATTCGTCGGCATTGTTCATTACTGTTTGTACATCCTTATGATTAAGCAGCTCTTTTCAAAACATGTTATAGGAGTTCAGCTCCTTATTGGATTGATCAATCTCTAGTCATTGGAGCAGTCTTTTGGCGACGCAAGTTAATAGATTTTCCAAATATCATGACTTATCAAGGTTGGTCTTATTTAGGTGTTCTCGTATAGGTATTCCCAGGTGAATGATAAGATAGTTGGTGCCTTCTCGTATGAAGGAACTCTAGCTTATGGAATAACTGATGGTGCCAAGTGCTGAAAACCTGAATCAGAGTAATCGTACGTTACGATCAGGGAAGTTAGTACATAAGTGATGACTGGTAATTCTATTTAGAAAACATGATCTGATAGGCAGTATAAGATGGGGAGAAGGCTGTATTGATAATGTAGTTGCTGACACCTTGTCCTAACTACTATAAGCGGCGGCGGGAAGATGCACAAGAGACGATGCGCGCAGCCGTATCCTTGAATACACCGAGCTGCTTTATAACAGTAAGTAGTGTCATACTCTTAACGATCAACTAGCAATGATAAGGTATTAGAGCCGGTATAACGAACGGCAAGCGAGTTCTAGAAAGAACTCGCGGCGTTTCACTGTGTATTTTCATCTAAGCTCGTAGCGAGAATCCCTTCATGCATTATTCTAAAATTAAAGTTGAGACTTTGTCTGTATCAATTATGTCTCTTACTGTTCCCACTTTTGCTGTAAACGACGTTTTTGAAAAGTTATACCAATTAGAGCAATCGTGGATCCAGAAATTAAACCAAGGATAGTGAGAATAGTAATAATCAATGCAGTTCTTGGTTTCTTCTTATTATCGAAAAGGCGAGGTTCTTCAAATTCGATCAGAGAAGTCCTTTGAAGGCTAATTTGGTCATTACTAATATTGGATATTTCATTGATTAAGATTTCATTGAACTTGGCTTGAGCCCAACTTCCGTAGTTGGTCAGACTTTTTTCTGCAATGCTTTGATCGAAGTCGCTTTTGGGAATATCGGCCAGGAGAAATAGGTTGGTTGGCTCTCCGGCACGCGGATAATTTATATAGATGCTGCCAATAATTTCTTTAATGAATGGTGATGGTTGATGAGTTGCTAAATATTGCTGTTTCCAACTCTTTGATATTGCGAGTTCACTAAAACGAATAAATAAAGAATAAGGAGAAAATGGCGTTTCATCCTTTGCATACTTCGATGTTAGTGGTGTTGAGAAGCTTTGCTTCATGTTAAGCGAAGATTGCCAGTATTTTGTTAGCTTTAAAGAGCTAGATCTATCGGACGAGGGAAAAAAAGAAGTTGCCAGAATATATTGAGGAGCGATAGATGCTTTGATATGGCTATAATAAGCACCAATTAGGCCGAAAGCTATAGTAAAACAGAGAATGAGAATGCGCTTTTTCCAAAGTTGTTCAAATAATTCGAACAAATCTATCTGATTCTTGTCTACCCGCTGCGGTTGCTGCTCTTTCATCGTCTGGTCCTGTAACGTTTGGCTGATATATGCAGATCGATAATATAAATAATGGTGGGCCTTCCGGGACTTGAACCCAGGACCTGCCGATTATGAGTCGGATGCTCTAACCAACTGAGCTAAAGGCCCCCATGAGATCTGACTCTAGGTGATTGCCAGATAAGAGAGGCGCCCATCATACCATACGGTTTAATGGGCGCAACGGTCTGATTTTAAAAAGATTAATGTTCGTCCAGGAAGCTGCGCAGGTGGTCTGAGCGGCTTGGATGGCGAAGCTTTCTCAGGGCTTTAGCTTCGATCTGACGGATACGTTCACGGGTTACATCGAACTGCTTACCAACCTCTTCCAGAGTGTGATCGGTATTCATGTTGATGCCGAAGCGCATACGCAGGACCTTAGCTTCACGAGCGGTAAGACCGGCCAGAACTTCTTTGGTTGCTTCGCGCAGGCCTTCGCCAGTGGCAGAATCAACCGGTGAATCGATTGTCACATCTTCAATGAAATCGCCCAGGCTGGAATCTTCATCGTCACCGATAGGCGTTTCCATGGAGATAGGCTCTTTAGCGATCTTCAGGACTTTACGGATCTTATCTTCCGGCATATCCATTCGTTCGGCCAGCTCTTCAGGAGAAGGCTCACGACCCATTTCCTGCAGCATCTGACGAGAGATACGGTTCAGCTTATTGATCGTCTCGATCATATGCACCGGAATACGGATAGTACGGGCCTGGTCGGCAATAGATCGGGTAATCGCCTGACGAATCCACCATGTCGCATAGGTGGAGAATTTATATCCGCGACGGTACTCGAACTTATCAACTGCTTTCATCAGACCGATGTTGCCTTCCTGAATCAGATCCAGGAACTGCAGGCCGCGGTTGGTGTATTTCTTAGCGATAGAGATAACCAGACGCAGGTTGGCCTCTACCATCTCTTTTTTGGCTCGACGAGCGCGAGCTTCACCGATCGACATGCGTCGGTTAACTTCTTTCATCTCGTTCAGCGTCAGCTGGATATCGTGCTCAACCTGAACCAGTTTTTTCTGTGCGCGACGCAGTTCAATTTCATGGCGTTTCAGGCGCGGGGCGAAATCCTCACCAGAACTGATCAGTTTGTCCAACCACTCTGGATTAGTTTCATTGCCCGGGAATTCTTTGATGAACTGACGGCGAGGCATTTTTGCGCGCTGGGTGCAGATCTGCATGATCGCACGTTCCTGCTTGCGGATACGATCGATGGAAGAACGTACATTGTCGACCAGCAGTTCGTAGTAACGTGGCGCAAGCTTGATAGGAGCAAATGCTTCTGCCATCTCATCAAACGCTTTCGCAGCAGTTTTGCTGCCGCGACCGTCTTTCTCTACTGCCTTGAGATAGGTTGCGTAAGTGCTGCGCAGGAGTTCGAAACGGCGCTTGGCTTCTTCCGGATCCGGGCCGCGCTCTTTTTCGTCCTCGTCGTCATCGTCATCATCGCTATCGACATCTTCGTCGGAATCGGATGCGGCAGATGATGTATCAGCGGTTGGCAGCATATCGCTGTCATCAGCGTCGATATAGCCGCTGAAGATGTCACTCAGGCGGCCTTCTTCAGTCAGGGTATCGTCGTAAGCATTCAGAATGATTCCAACAGATCCCGGGAAGGCAGCCAGACCTGACATGACTTCACGCAGGCCTTCCTCGATGCGTTTGGCAATCTCGATCTCGCCCTGACGGGTCAGCAGTTCCACAGTACCCATTTCACGCATATACATGCGTACAGGGTCGGTGGTGCGACCGGCATCAGATTCCACGGCAGCCAGCGCTGCAACAGCTTCTTCATCTGCTTCTTCGGCGGAGTCGCCCTCTGTCATCAGCAGGGTTTCAGCGTCCGGAGCTTCCTCTGTAACCGAGATGCCCATGTCGTTGATCATGCGGATGATATCTTCGACCTGATCCGGATCAGCGATATCTTCTGGCAGGTGGTCATTAACTTCAGCATAGGTAAGGTAACCCTGTTCCTTACCGCGTGCGATCAGTTCCTTGAGACGTGACTGCTGCTGGGAGGTGTCTGACATAAGTGCCCTTCAGTGATGACAGTAGTGGAAAAATTAGCCCGCCATTATAGCGAGAGCGGTATTTAAATTCTACCGATCAGCATATGCTAAACCGACATTTATCGATTAAAAAATAGACTATTTTCAATGTGATGTAGAACTTTGTAGGGGCGGGGTTGTAGACCTGCTTATCCCACAACTCTGATATGGGGATCAGGTTGGGCTTTTCAAGTGGGTGGGTTAACTTTGTTGCGGCTTTCTCATTCTGCCTGCCGCCTGTTGTCTGAGAAGGTCTTTGAGTTGATTCTTCTGATCAGTGTTCATATGCGGGTTGCTCTGCAGTGCCTGAATGGCCTGATCAAGGTGCTCATCCCGTAACCGGCCGAGGGCGTCATTGAGGACCTGGTGTGCGTTATTCGCATCGACCAGAGGTTCCAGATGTGCCGCTTCATTAAGAAGCTGAATCAGAGGGCGTAACGCTTCTTCGTCCTGCCAGTCTACCGCCAGGATGCCCGGGGTGATGCTGGGGTTTTTCTGCAGGTAAAGTGACAGGTGGTAGAGCAGTTGTTCCATCTGGCCTGTTGTCTCAGAGAGAAAGCCTAGATCGCCACACTGCTCTGCCAGCGAAGGTGCATGCAGAAGAATTGAAACTGCGCTACTGGCTGGGCTGATATTCACAGCAGAGCCGCCGGGAGGGAGCGGTTTTTTGCCTTTGCGGAAGTTCTTCTTATTCCGGTTTCTGGTCTGGCCTGTGGTGGCGAAGTCGTATTCGTTCTGATCGTAGTACTCGCCACCGCTATCGTAGTCACCGTAACTTTCCGGATAGTATTGCACTTCTTCCGGTTGAGAAGCCGATGGAGAAAAGCTCTGAGCGGTCGCTTCCTGCAGATTGCTCACGGAACTGAGCTGCTCGAGGCTGAGACCGGTCAGTTCGGAAATTTTTTCCTGCATCATCTGCTTCAGGATACCGGGTTGCATTTGTTCTATCTGCGGCAGGGCCTCGTTGCTGAAGCGCGCCCGGCCATCAAGCGAGCTCATGTCAGCGCCTTCTTCGAGACTTTTAAAGAAAAAGTCTGAGAGGGGCAGTGCTTCATCCAGGCGTTTCTCAAATGCTTCGGTACCTTCCTGGCGTACCAGGCTATCGGGGTCTTCGCCATCAGGCAGGAACAGGAAGCGTGCCTGCTTGCCATCGGTGATGGCCGGCAGGGTGGTATCCAGTGCTCGCTTTGCTGCCTTTCGACCTGCAGCATCGCCGTCAAAACAGAATATTACTTCCGGAACCATTCGGAACAGTCGGTCCAGATGCTGGGCGGTGGTCGCTGTACCTAATGTGGCAACAGCATAGGTGATGCCGTACTGAGCCAGTCCGACCACATCCATATAGCCCTCTACAATAATCAGTCGGTTCAGGGACTGATTAAATTTCCGGGCTTCATAAAGGCCATAGAGTTCACGGCTTTTATGGAATGTATCGGTCTCAGGGGAGTTCAGGTACTTGGGTTTTTCATCGCCCAGAACCCGGCCGCCAAAGGCGATTACCCGGCCCCGGTTATCCCGGATAGGGAACATGATACGGTCGCGAAAACGATCATAGTAACGGTCGCTGTCTTCCTTGTTGATCAGCATGCCGGCCTGCTCGAGCCGTTCTTTACTGCTCTGATCGGAGGTCAGCTTCTGCATCAGGTTATCCCAGCCCGGGGGGGCGTACCCGATGCTGAACATGGCTGCAATTTTACCTGTCAGGCCTCGCTGTTTCAGATATTCCACTGCGCGGGTTTTGCTGCTGTGCTCGCGCAATTGCTGTTGATAGTAGGCCGAGGCCTCATCCAGTAGCTGGAATATATCTTTAAGGCGTTGCTCCCGCTGATGATCCACCGGGCCCTGTTGCTTGGGCATTTCAACCCCGGCAAGCTTGGCTAACTCTTCCACGGCTTCGGGAAAGCTGAGGCGGTCATGTTCCATCAGGAAGCTGAGCGAGTTTCCACCTGCACCGCAACCGAAGCAGTAATAGAACTGTTTATCGCTGTTAACGGTAAAGGAGGGGGATTTTTCTTTATGGAACGGGCACAGGCCGGAATAGTTCTTTCCGGTACGCTTGAGTTTGACGCGTGCTTCAACGATATCCAGCACGTTAACCCGTGCGAGAAGGTCGTCAATGAAGGCCTGGGGAATGCGTCCAGCCATATTCAATAGCCCTGCTGCTGAATAATCTGCAGCAATATATTAGCTATTCAGGCTGGTCTTTACGAGTTGGCTGATGGCGCCCATATCTGCACGCCCTTGAGCCTGAGGCTTAACAAGAGCCATGACCTTGCCCATATCCTGCATACCCTGAGCACCACTTTCCTGAATGGCAGTGGCTACAATGGCAGTCAGTTCCTCTTCGGTCAGAGGTTGAGGCAGGAACTCCTGGATAACCAGAAGCTCCTGTTTCTCAATATCGGCCAGATCTTCTCGACTAGCAGCGGAGTACTGCTGAATCGAATCGCGGCGCTGCTTTTGCATCTTGTCCAGCGTCGCGAGTACGCGGGCATCATCCAGCTCAATGCGCTCATCAACTTCGATGCGCTTGAGCTCAGCCAGAATCATGCGAATAGTCGCCAGGCGCTCTTTTGCTTTGGCGCGCATAGCGGCTTTCATCTCGTCACTGATGCGTTGCTTCAGTTCGGACATTTCGCTCTCCTGACTGTAAAGGCTGTGTAGCGTTTAGAATCTTTGTACTGAAAGCTGTACTGAGATCAGTACAGGCGTACGCGGCGCTGGTTTTCGCGCTGTACTTTTTTCAGGTGACGCTTAACAGCAGCAGCAGCCTTACGCTTACGAACAGAAGTAGGTTTCTCGTAGAATTCACGACGACGTACTTCAGCCAGGATACCGGCTTTTTCGCAAGAACGCTTGAAACGACGCAGTGCTACGTCAAATGGCTCGTTTTCTTTAACTTTAACTGCTGGCATATAAATACCTTACCTTTCCTTTAGAAATTTTTGTCTGTGTACACCGAGAATCAGACTCGGCTGGCCAATAAGGGCGGGTATTTTATGCCGATGTATTGGCGCTGTAAAGTCTGAATACAGTGAAATAAAACTAAAAATAGCAGATAATAGCGCCGCCTTCCGGTCTGTGGGCGTGTGAGCCCCAGATGCCGGTTAAAAATGTTGTTTTTGAAAGAGCCTTAATAGCCATGCGTGTGTTAGGAATTGAGACCTCCTGTGATGAAACAGGGGTAGCCATATATGACAGTGAAACCGGACTGTTGGGGGATGCTCTGTACAGTCAGGTAGCAATGCATGCGGAGTACGGTGGTGTTGTGCCAGAGCTGGCTTCCCGTGATCACGTACGGAAACTGTTGCCGCTGGT
>JAOXRT010000161.1 GCA_025800365.1 Cellvibrionaceae bacterium
CTATCCTTACAATTTTGAATTTCCATGTCGCTTAAAAAACAACCCGGACTTGATTCGGACTTCAGTCGATAAAATTTTTGTCAGCGCGTGCTGGCGCCGCACAGTCTAGCAGCGTATTCATTGACAATTGCTTCGGAAAAGGGGAAACAGATCAGAAAGACACCAAGCAAATTCTCTAATATTACAAGAGCAGAAGTGTTTTTAGTCTACACTATTTCCCCAAAACGTTCTCTACACCCTTCTGTATAGAATTAACCATCGCTTCTACCTGCTCTACACTATTAATTAAATCCAAATCATCCATGAGATGGCTCACAGAGCCCTTTGATCTGCATCCCATTCCACCCAGTTGAATGCTCTCTGAAACTTGTGCACTTTTCTGTTTTTACTCGCTGGCTCGTCCTCTTTATCTTGGACTTAAGTGGTATCATTGGAGTTTGAGGCTGAGGAAGTATTCACTGTACTTGAAGAAGAATTCGAAAGAGACGGCTGGCTGTTTACTTATATTAAATAAGCAGGGCCTGCCCTTAAGAGTAAAGGAACAGACAAACAGCAATGAAAATCATTTAACCTTGTAACAAGAGAGTAACTTCTCAGTCAACGGCTCAGTCATGTAAAGTATGCCACTGGCACTATCGTAAAAATCAAAGGGCTCTGTGAGCCAGCTCATGGATGATTTGGATTTAATTAATAGTGTAGAGCAGGTAGAAGCGATGGTTAATTCTATACAGAAGGGTGTAGAGAACGTTTTGCGGAAATAGTGTAGACTAAAAACACTTCTGCTCTTGTAATGATGGAGAATTTGCTCGGTGTCTTTCTAGCCTGCGTAGCTGGCGGAATATTATCGCATGTCGCGCTTGCGAGGCCAACGCGGGGCAATGGCGGCGGAGCCGCCAATTCTCCCATTCTCCTTGCGACTTCGCCGCCCGTAGGCACTCACCACTGTCAAAATTTTACGTCGCACGCGAACAATCCCGCCAGCTACGCAGGCTACAGCCTCGTCCCCAGGCCTACACGCGCTATGCGAGTGAACCG
>JAOXRT010000169.1 GCA_025800365.1 Cellvibrionaceae bacterium
TTGAGGCATTGTTTGGCGCGGGTGTTCTCCCCCAAATCGAATAAGGCGTACACCCGATCCAATTCAGTCTCAAATTCTTGTCTGCGGCCATCTGCGCCCATATAGCCTTCTGTTTGGCTGAGCACTTCTTTTGCCTTTTTAGTATTTCCCTGGGCAAGGTAAATACGAGATTCAATTAAACCTGTTTGCAACTTCTCATCTTCGCTCAGCTCAAAGCGTCGATCTAGGCTTTCAAGGTTGATCAAAGCATCACGCAGATAATCGCGACCTTCCTCATGATCCTCATGAGACATCGCAGCGGCAGTACGACCAAACTGTAAATGGTGCTCAACGTCATCGTTACAGGAATTTGTCCCCAGACGAACCGTTTTTCTAAATGCACCAGCAGCTACAGTGGCATCATTATTCTTTAAAGACACGTATGCTAGGTCTCTATTGCGTCTCAGTGAAAGAGGTGAGACTTTTACAGCCTTTTGTAAAAGCTGCTGTAAGCCGATGCTATCCCCTTTACGCTCATAGTCAGCAATCAAGGTGTCATAAGCCATCATGCACAAAGGGTTTTCCAAGATAATCTCTCGCAGCATCTTGGTAGAAACATCCCAGAGCCCCTGACACTGCTTTACTTTCGCAAGTCCTACTACGGCCCAATCCACTCGGCGAGCTTCTAACACACCTTCATAAAGCAGCTCTGCCAATGTGTAATTTTCAGTATCTATATAAAGTTGGCCAAGTAGTTTTTGGCAGGCAGTGGTATATCGGCTGCCAGAGTCAATTAATTCTTGAAGATGAGCAATGGCCGATTCGTGATTATGTTCATCCAGTGCTTTCAAAGCTGGCATCAGAGCGTCTCGCTGAAGCAGCATGCGCTCCAGCCGTTGCTGTAAAGCCTTGCCATTAATCGGCTTAGTAAAATAGCCATGTGGCTCAAACTCGTTCGCCGCCAGCACAACACTGCGGCTGGATTCCGCCGAAACAAAAGCAAATAAGCTGGTTTTTGGTAGCAGCTTTTCTTGCATAAGCTCTTCCAAAACCTGCTGGCCGTTTTTACCTTGACCTAAACTGAAATCGCATAGAATCACGTCATATCGACGTGATTTACAGGCTCTAACAGCCTGAGTGCCGTTGACAGCCATATCGACAGCAGCAACCCCTAGGGATTGCATTAATTTGGCTACGGTTACCCTAAAGTTATCGAAATCATCGACAACTAACATCCTTAAGGAACCATAATTGGGGTAGGACATAGATGATTAACTCTAAAATCAGCAAACACTATCCGCGAGAAGCGGCTGTTTTTGTATTTTTCTATCTATTGTTATAGCACTTTTACGGAAATCTGCTTTTACATTTGTCACTTGCTCTAGGCACCGCTAAAATCTCGCCCTCCATATATCGGCCAATTATGACTAATCTGCAGCTTGGCCCCCTAAAAAAGGTAAATTAGGTGTCAGATCAGCCAAAAAGCCCTAAAGCCAGTACAGAAGGCGGACTAAGCGATCAAATTTTCGCCGAGCCACTGGCCAATATCGCCGGTTTTAAGTTCGATCAGAAGGTAGTGGATGTCTTTCCTGACATGATCAAACGCTCTGTTCCGGGCTATGCCACAACCATCAGCATGATTGGTGATCTGGCCCAGCGTTACGCCCAAAGCAACAGCTTTTGCTACGACCTAGGCTGCTCATTGGGAGCAGCGACCCTAGCCATGCGTCATCATATCCGAGCCAGCAACTGTGAAATCATCGCGATTGATAATTCAGAAGCAATGATAGATCGCTGTCGGCAGGTCATGGCCGCTGATAGTAGCGAGCTTGCGGTAGATCTTCGCTGCCAAGACTTACAAGATAGCCAAATAGAGAAGGCATCTGTGGTCGTGCTTAACTTCACCCTGCAGTTTATCCCCAAACAAGAGCGCAGCCAGCTAATCCGCAATATTTATCAAGGTTTACTGCCTGGCGGAGTGTTAATTCTTTCAGAGAAAGTCCAGTTCGAAAATCCAGCTCATCAAGAGCTCATGGTTGAACTGCACCATAATTTCAAGCGTGCGAATGGTTACAGCGACCTCGAAATCGCTCAAAAACGCAGTGCCATAGAAAACGTGCTCATCCCCGAAACACTCGATGTGCACAAAGAACGATTAAGTGATGCCGGCTTTAGCAGTGCTGATGTGTGGTTTCAGTGTTTTAATTTTGCCTCTTTAATAGCCATTAAATGATTGAGTATTACCAAGACCTCATAAACAGTTTAGATTCGGGACCACTAGAAAAATGGGCCCGAATCATGCCCGAGCAAATTGCTGCCCACCTGAATGAAAAGCGTTATGGGGACTTGCCTAAGTGGCAAGCCGCCATGGCTGCCATGCCTGAAGTGAAAGCTGAGTATCTTAACTTTAAAGATCAGGTGCATATCGGGCTGCGCGAAGAGCTTGATCAAAATACGCAAGCTCAGTTGGATCAGCAATTACGCGCATTGATCCCTTGGCGCAAAGGCCCCTATCAAGTTTTTGATAGTTTTATTAATACCGAGTGGCGCTCTGACTGGAAGTGGGATCGAGTATTGCCTCACCTGGCGCCTCTTAAAAACAAAACTATTTTAGATGTAGGCTGCGGTAACGGCTATCACTGTTGGCGCATGTTTGGTGAAGATGCAAGTCGAGTAATTGGCATCGACCCCTCCCCTCGCTTTGTAGTTCAGTTTTATATGCTCAAGCAATTGATCGGAAAGGCTCCGGTTGATTTATTGCCTATCGGTATTGAAGAGCTACCTGAAAATCTACAAGCCTTCGATACAACATTTAGCATGGGTGTTCTCTACCACCGCCGCTCACCGATGGACCATTTACGCGAGTTAAAATCCACGCTAAAACCTGGCGGCCAGCTGGTGCTGGAAACACTCGTCATTGAAGGCGAACTAGGAGATTGCCTAGTCCCAGAAGGCCGTTATGCCATGATGAACAACGTTTGGTTTTTACCGAGTTCAGCGACCCTTTTAAGCTGGATGAGGAAGTGTGGTTACAAAAATCCAAGAGTGGTCGATGAAAACATCACCAGCTGTGAAGAACAACGCAGTACTGACTGGATGTTGTTTCATTCGTTAAATGAATTCTTAGATCCCGATGATAAAAGCAAGACCGCAGAGGGGCACCCTGCTCCAAGACGAGCTGTTTTTGTAGCCGAAGTTTAAATCACAACTAGATTGGCTCGCTCAAACTATAGCTTGGCTTCCCCTACTCTTTATCAACCGCGATGAATAAGCACTTATGCAATCTTATCTAAGTGCTTTTCACCACGCCTTAACAAGGCGCTCATAAAAACTCACTAAGCTTTTGTATTCTACTCTACTTGTTCTTTTGAGGCGCTTCGTTCTACCTTTTAACTTCTTTGCCATTACTCGCTTAACCCGCCCTCTACTAAAGACTGAGAACTTATAACGCCTTGTCAAATAAGCTAATTCTGATGGCGTATTTTCCCCAGAAAAGCTAGATCTTTATCACATTTTTAATAATATCTACTTGCTCGATTCACACTTCTGACAATGACAAAGAGCGGTTAGGTTCTACGCCAGGCAGGGAATTAAACATGGCCAAGATTACAAATATCTCTGATAACTACGGTTCAATCAAAGGACAGGTAGCCCAAGGGGGAGTCACCGACGACAAATCTCTCCAACTGAGAGGAACAGCAAAAGCTGGCCAGAAGGTTAACATCTATAAAGACGGAGAATTTATAGGCACCACCAAAGCTAATAAGGCCGGCATTTGGAAATTCAAAGCCAACGGATTAGACGAAGGAGATGCATCTTTTACGGTTGCACATGTAAACGGCAAAGGTAAAGAGTCAGGCCATAGCCAATCCTTTGATGTGACCATTGATCGCAGCGTAGATGTTACGGATAAGGTATCCCTAAGCAACGATAGCCAGACATTAGTTAGTGGCCAGTCAACAAGCGACGGCGAAATAACCATGCGAGGTAGAGCAGAAGCTGGTGCCGAAGTGGAAATACTGGATGGCGACAAAGTGATTGCCACAGTAACAGCCAATGACAAAGGCGAATGGTCGGCAGAGCTTAAGTTGGATGAAGGCAATCATGAACTGTGTACCAAAGTTACAGACCAAGCGGGCAATACCAGCGCCATAGAGAGCATCGCAAAACTTGATGTTTTAGCCTCTCAGAACACTCAGTCGGGCGGAAATACCAGCAGCAATGCGAATCCACCCAATACTGCACCGCCAGTAATTCTACCCCCCGATGCGAAAATTGTTGATGATGGTTTTCGAAATGACAACACACCACTTATTCGCGGAACAGCTACTCCTGGTTCAAGCGTAACTATGACGGTACAGGGCACAACCTATGGCCCTGTTACGACTGATGCCTCTGGTGTCTGGGAAATCCAAGTAACTGTTCCGCTTCCCGAAGGCGAATCCCTTTTTGCCGCCAAAGCCACTAATAGTGCTGGTGATGCTTTTATCGGCTACCGCATTGTTATTGATACCGAAGCTCCAGACAGCCCGGTCATTGTTTATGGTGAAGACAACGTTGGTACGTTGCAGGACGACTTAGATCATCAAGATCACACAGACGATGACACCCCCGGGCTCAACGGCACCGGCGAGATCGGTAGTACCATCACTATTTACAAGGAAGGTCAGTTCTTTGGATTTACCAGAGTTATCGATGACGGAAATGGCAACGGTGTTTGGTCATTTACACCGACAGCTGCATTACTAGAAGGCGAACATAGTTTTAGCGCTTATTCCATCGATGCAGCCGGTAACATTAGCAGTAAGAGCAATAATTTCGAAATTACCGTTGACCGTTCTGTTGACGCGCCGAAGATCACACACCTTGTTGACAACGTTGGTAAAGATAAAGGCAAAGTTAAACATCAAGACACAACCGACGACACCAAGCCCGAAATTGTTGGAACAGCCGAAGCACACGCAACCGTAACTGTGTGGGTAAACGGTAAAAATATAGGTAATACGACAGCGGATAAAGATGGAAATTGGTCATTTACTGTTGGCAACAACCTCAAGGAAGGGATGCACAAAGTCGAAGCATCTCAAACGGACCTAGCCGGTAACAGCAGTGATAAATCTGAGAAATTTAAGTTTGAAATTGTTTTAAATAGCCCTCCTGAAGCCAAAGATGATAATTACAAAGTACAGGGTGAGACTACTTTAAATGTCCTAAAAAATGATAAAGACTCTGACGGGGACCCACTAACTATCACAAAGATTGTTCAGGGCCCTTCGCATGGTACAGTTAGCATTACAAAAGACGGCAAACTACTTTACACACCAGATAATAGTCTGAACAGCATAGTCAATGATGAAATAAAATACAAAACTAGTGATGGCCGAGGAGGCACATCAACGGCGACAGTTAGCCTCGAAGTTACCCCAGAACTTCCAACACCTACTATCGATCTTAAAAGTTCAAGTGATAGTGGTTGGTATGACTGGGATAATGTGACCAACGATACCACACCCACCTTACAGGGGACTGCTCGCGCAAATTCCACGATTTCGCTTTACCAAAATGGGAGCAAGATCGCTGATGTGAATGTCGATAGCAATGGCGAGTGGGAATACGATGTACCCTATATTTATCATGGCAACTATGATTTTCATGTTACCAGCGAAGCATTTGGCCTGAGTAGAGATTCAAGTAATCTTTCTTTAACAATCGATACCCAAATTAATGCCTACTTAAATCAAGCAGGTGCGGGCATGGAGTGGCAGACCCAAGCACTCCATTTCAGTTTACTAGCTACAACTAGCGAAGCCGTTAGATATACCTTAACAGGTTCGGATACGGTCACCGGTACCCTGTTCTCTAGCGGTGCTACAGCGGGTTATTCTTTTGCTGCAAATCATGCCTGGGGTACCTTCGGTTATATTTATGCCAGTTTTGAAGATGTTGCAGGCAATATTTCCAATAGCTCTACTGCCGTTAGATACGGTACTGCACCGCCACCCCCTCCGCCACGTCATTGGGATCCAATTGCCGCTCTAGAAGACGGCGGCTATGTCGTAAGCTTCGCACAACTTTCTGACATCGAAGGCAATGGCTTTGACATCTACGCTCAACGTTATAACGCCGCTGGTGAGAAAGTTGGTGAGGCCTTCTTAGTTAACCAAGAGCAAGTTGGCAATCAAAGCCACTCAGATGCCGTAGGCTTGGATGATGGCGGCTTTGTTCTAACTTGGCAATCTGAAGATCAAGACGGTGACAAGCTAGGTGTCTATGCACGTCGCTACGACGCAGATGGACAGGCAATGGGAGACGAGATTCTCATTAATGAATTTACTCAGAGCAACCAGTCCCTAGCAGAGATTACTGCTCTAGAAGGGGCAGGTTTCGCTGTAACCTGGATGAGCGAAGAACAAGATGGTAGCGGACTAGGCGTGTTCTTGCGAATCTATGACAGTAATGGCGAGGCAATTAGCAGCGACATTCAAGTTGCCGATAACGCCTTTTCCCACCAGGTTATGCCCTCTATCACGACCCTCAGCAATGGCAATATCGTGCTTAGTTGGCAAGATCATCAACTCGGCGAAGCAGGCATTATTAGGGCTTCAATCTACTCCGCTACAGGCGAGCTCCTACAAAGCAACTTTGATATCAGCTCAAGCGCTGCCGCCCAACAGTGGCCATTCATCAGCGCACTTGATGATGGAGGTTTTGCTGTAAGTTGGCATGAAAATAATGAGCACGGCGAGTCAGCTGTAATGATTCAAAGTTTTGATGAAAACGGTACAGCCCTAAACGATGAAGCCTTCTTTGTTGCTAATGCCACAGCCGGAGAGCAAGCAGAAATAGCCGGTTTGGATAACGGCAACATTCTTGTCAGCTGGGTTTCGGAAGATGAGGATAATACTGGAGTTTATTACAGCATTGTTTCTCCTAAGGGAGAGCTCGTTGTAGAGCAAACGCTTGTCAATCAAAACCAAGCTGGGCAACAAGTTGAATCGCACACTTTAAGCCTAAAAGACGGTGGCTATCTAATCACATGGGTAGAGGTCAATGAGGAGGGCGAGTTACTCGGGGTACATGGGCAGCAGTTCAACCCAGATGGCAGCTTAACAGGAAATAACTTTGTAGTTACCGGCGCCGACGACAAAGGTGTAACTTCAGAAAATAACCTTATTGCCGAGCTGAACGACGAAACAATTCCTAGTTTCGTTGAAAGCTTCAGCGATACTGACCCAATCGAATTAGATGATTTTGCAGAGGACTTGGCATTAACGGTTCAAGATAGCTCTCTTCTATTCAGTGATTTATTGTCGACTGAAGTAACAAATCTTGAGTTAACGTCCGGTTCAAACAGCCTGGATTCGATTTGGAATGACGACTCAATGGGTAGCTATATAGACCTTGGTAATTTACAACTTTCACTCGCTGAAATGAACCTTCTGCAAGAAGGTCATGACGTTAACCACATCATCTAAAGTGTTTTGCGGGCCAAGGATGGCCCGCCATATACGTATTTCAATAGCTATAAACCAAATCAAGACCAGCATTTTTTCAGCCTGAGAGTGCTTCGAGCTGGCATGCTACCACTCTACCCTTTGGATTAAATGTTGGTATTGATCATTATCATTAATCGCTGCTTCAATAGAAGAAAGAAAACTCTCAGCACTTAGAGACTTCTCTTGAGAAGCTAACTCCTGCATCCATTGAATGACCTTCTCTCGACCAATCAAAGAATCCATAGCATCGATAACTAAAGGCAAAACATTGTAACGAAAGCTATTTGATTGAAAAAAATCATCGCCTAAACTTAGCTCATGTAGGGGCTGCAGCTTTTTATCTATAAGCCTATCTTTTCTCCAGTCGAGCAAGTACTGCTTCGCCTTCTCCCCATTGAGCTCGGCAACTAAATTCCAAGATAAATATTCAGCCATCCCTTCTTCGACGATATAAGACAACTCTCCCTGCAAGCCCGGGTAACTATTAAACAGCACATGCCCCAATTCATGGGCAATAAAATCGTGAGCCTTATAACGAGCATCGCCCTCTTCACTGGATAAGCGATCCAAGGCGTAATAGTCATGTGAAATGGAAACAATTGTGCTGCCTGACACCCACAACCAGGAGTTCTTTTTGCTCACAGGTGTGGTTTGAATAAAAGTGATGCCATTGGCTAGCGGTTGATTAAACCATTTACTTAGCAGTGATTTATACTGCGCAACAACGGTTAGGCCTTGCTCAATATGATCCTTTTTGACAAGCGGATTCAGAACACGATTTCCACCGAGCTCAATAAAATCAAAATCTCCCATATACATCATCGGCTCAGTCGGCAGTTTAGAGACAAATCGGTGACTGGAAGCGCGAATGGGCGTAGAGCCATTCACAAAAAGACTTGTACAATCTACGCAATCTATTTGAAGGTCGTAAGTTACATCCTTATATAGCTTATCGCTCTGTTTATCATAGTAGATGGGTAATAAAGCCGTCTGCATACCATCAACTCTAAGGCTTTTGCCATTAAAAGCGATATTACCTTTCCAATCGCTGCGAGCTTTAAACGCTTGGTCATACACCGGGTATTTACCACTGTAGCGAAAGTTCAAAGCTTTAGGCTGATACAACTCATTAGGAACATCGCTGGGTATCGTATAGGCAAAGCTTTCATAGAACTGTTCCAGAGACTTTCTCCGATATGCAAAGTTTACCGAACCGTCCTCGCTGGTAATGCCCTTTATATTCAAGCCCGTATTGAGCTGAAAGCTATGATCCTTTGAACGAGGAATATTGCTGATACTAATATCTGCATCAATAGTTCCTTGCTTAATAGACACTTTTAATTGACCACTTAAGTGGGGAACAGCGCTCTTTTCAGCACTCGCGAAGCTGGCACTTAAAAAACTACTACTTAAAAATGCCGTTGCGAAGAGCCAGCGGGCGAAGGGCTTGTGAGGCATATAAACATCCTATTTATTGATTTTCTACGCTGCCGTCCATTACGACAATATATTACCTTATGGGTAATCTCTCGGTAATATAAAAACGTACAAATCTAAGCCATTATCAGCAGATTTTCCAATCTATATTTTAGATTACTAACAGCTCCCTATTTAATTAACTTGCAGCGCCTAGCTTTCTACAGCTACCCCCCAAGTGGTATTCCCCCCTTGAAAATCCGGCTTTATGCTCGAATAATTCGTCAAATTGTTAACCGCTAAATAATGAGTACCGTTATTGAAGCCTTAGCAGCCAAATACATAATAATGAAGTCAAAGAGACCCGATAGCCTATGTTTTATGTCAGAGATTTAGATAACGAACCCAATACCTATGCCAATGTATTTAGCTTTATGGGTCTGCCACTGAGCCGAGAGCTCAACGAGGACGTTGACGCTGTAATCATGGGTATCCCATATGATTTAGCCACTTCCGGACGCTCTGGAGCTCGTATGGGCCCCACAGGTATTCGCCAAGCTTCCGCCCAACTACGCTGGGAAGAAAAGCGCTGGCCCTGGACATTCCATTTGGCCGATAAGCTACGCTGTGTAGATTATGGCGATATTTGCTTTACCGATGGTGACAGCGACGAGATGCTAGCGGTTTTAAAAGCCGAAGCGAGCAAGATTTTTGCCGCTGATAAAACCTTGCTTAGTTTTGGTGGAGATCATTTTCTTACCCTCCCCTTACTGCGAGCTGCGGCTGAAAAGCACGGTCAAATGGCACTTATACATTTTGATGCCCACACCGATACCGAGGCCAGCGAAGCCAAATACAACCATGGCTCAATGTTCTACCATGCCCCCAAGGAAGGCCTTATAAAACCCGAAAACAGTATTCAAGTGGGTATCCGCACTGAGTACGATTATGACAGGCACCCCTTTCAAGTTTTAGACGCCGCTTGGGTAAACGAACATTCTCTAGGACAGGTACTAAGCAACATTAAGCAGCGAGTGGGCGATATGCCAATTTATCTTAGTTTTGATATCGACTGCCTAGACCCTGCATTTGCTCCAGGCACCGGTACACCAGTGAGCGGAGGCCTCAGCTCGGATAGAGCCTTGCAAATACTGCGGGGCCTGCAAGATTTAAATATTGTTGCCTGCGATGTTATGGAGGTCGCTCCGGCCTACGACCACGCCGAAGTGACATCCTTAGCGGCCGCTACTATCGCCTTAGAGCTACTGCATGTGATTGCAGCTAAACGCTAGTGTTTCCTTAATCCGCGGGTAGAGCCTATAAACCATTAGCTCTACCCGTTCTTACCTGCTCGCTCGGCTATTCCCCATGCCTCCATAGCCGATAGAATTGGCCACAATGTCTGTCCTTTTTCACTCAGTGAGTATTCAACATGGGGCGGCACAAATTCTTTTACTTCTCGTATCACAATACCTTTACCCTCTAAATCCCTCAATTGAGCGGTCAGTAAACGCTGAGATATCCCTGGTATCAAACGCCTCAGTTCATTAAAGCGACAGGTTTTTTGATGCAGTTCATAAATAATTAAAGGCGTCCATTTTCCACTGAGTACCGATAATGTTAGATAAACAGGACAAATCACTTGTTCGGGTTCAGAACCATCTTTCATCATTTACAGTACCCTTTTGTATACTATCTGCTAAATTAGTGCCTACTATTCAAATAGTAACCATGACAATATTATACCCCCTTCATATCACCTGAGGGACATTTACATGAAACACACCATTTTTTCCTTAATGTTTTTATTGGGCACCTTTTGCCAAACGAGCTTAGCTGACGATGCTGATGCACGTGTAGCTTTGTTAAAGCGATACTATGAAGTGGCCGATCAACGTCCATTTAAGCCCCACAAGCTTCGCAGTTTTCTGGCAGATAACTACCAAGATCATAATGCCCACAACCCTGCGGCCGACGCTAAAAGCAGCACAATCAATACCTTTAGTTCATTAGCCCATGGCGCACCAGACTCCAAACATGAACTTATATTTGTTGAAGCCGCCGGAAAAAATCTTGTAGTGGTCTACTGGAAATACCGCGGCACCCATAGCGCAGAGCTACTAGGCATGCCTGCGACTCATAAAGCCTTTGATATAGCTGGAATGGAGCTTTATAAGATACAAGACGGCAAGATCAGCGATATATGGCATGTAGAAGATATTGCAGGCTTAATGCAGCAATTAGGTATGTGAGGCAAAAACATCGGGCGCTAAGGCTTATCAACAAGTAGCCTTAGCGCTATTTTAGTCGCTGAAAAATGATGATTTAGAACAAACTTCAGATCGATAAGCTGCTAATTTGATTGAAAACCAGTCACCCCCTTAATATATTGGGCATATACTAGCCAAACGGGGATATCCATGAAGCACATTCTGGTTGTTTGTGATCGCAGCGGTGGCAAAAACTCCGCACTTAAAAGGGCCTTAAGCCTACAGGAGAAGACTAAGGCCCATATTACTTTGTTAGGGTTTTGCTACGCCGACATCAAGAACCCGGAAGATCTAGAAGCGGCCAAACTCAGTCGCAAAGATCTTGAGAAGTTTGTTTTAAATCAACGGAACACCGAACTTAAAACCCTGCTCAAGAAAGAAAAGCTAAGCGCCAAGCAGGTGACCGCCAAAGCCGTTTGGAGCAAAGACATCAGCAAGGCAATCTGTAAGTTCTGTGAAAATCATGACGTAGACTTAGTGATAAAGTCAGGGCATCGCAGTGAAACTTGGATGTATACCTCTACTGACTGGCAACTATTCCGCTATTGTAAATCACCCGTAATGATCACCGCTGGTAAAGGCTGGAAGAAAAAACCACGGATTTTGGCAGCTGTTGATCTAGGCAGCCGCAATAAAGCTAAGATAAAACTCAATCATTCAGTGATCGAGCAAGCTAAAGCCCTCGCCCAAGATCTCAACGATGAAGTTCATTTAGTCTACGCCTTAAAAGTGCCGGAGGTATTGGCAGATATGGACTTGATCGATCCAAGAAAGTACGTCGCGGAGAAACGCAAGAAACTAGCGCCTTTAATTGAAAAGCTCTGTGAAGAGTATCAACTTAAAAAAGAAAACGTGCATATTAAACAAGGTGATGCCAGCAAGGTGGTGCCCAGTATTGCCAATAAGGTAAAGGCAGACGCCTTAGTTTGCGGCTCTATGGCAAGAAAAGGTGTCAAAGCAAAACTAATGGGTAATTCCGCTGAGGCTATTGTTCAAAAGCTCTATACTGACATCTTGGTGGTAAAACCTTAAGCCGCTGAGTTGAGAATTTTTTAATTCTATTTACGAGTAAACTCAGGTTCGAGATATGTCTACAGACTATCTTTTACTATCACGAATCATTATAAACCCAACAAGGTAAGATTCTAGCTTGGGGGAGTGATTTGGAGCGACTAGGCTCCTGGATGGAACGGGTGGCTGCATGGATGCAGCATTGGAGCGGAAAAGCACTGCCCCAAGCTAGAGTCTGGCCAGACGGCATGAAACAAAAAAGCCTAACATTATGATAAATGTTAGGCTTTTAATATTGCCAGCAACCTTAGAAGCTAAAGCACTTTTTTATTGCTTACAGTGTTAACTTTTACTTCTCGTCAAAGTCGATAACCACTTTATCAGTAGTCGGGTGACACTGACAGGTCAGAACAAAGCCCTCTTCCACTTCCCAGTCTTCCAAGGCATAGTTAACATCCATCTTAACTTCACCTTCGACAACCTTAGCTCGGCAAGTGCAACACACACCGCCTTTACAGGCGAATGGTAGATCGGCACCAGCTTCTAAAGCAGCGTCCAGAATATTCACGCCACCTTCAGCGACTTCTAGGTTGGTTTGCATACCATCAACAATAACCGCGACCTGACGAACCGGGCCAGCATCTTCTGGATTTACAGCTTGCTTTTTAGCGGCTGTTGGCGCGACACCAAACAATTCAAAATGGATGTTCTTTTTATCCATTCCACGCTCTTGTAGCGTATCGCGAATCGCCTCGGTCATATCCTGTGGACCACAGATATAAGCCTCGTTAACACTGGCCACATCCAAGACCTTATCGGCCAACATATTCACCTTCTCGGCGTTAATACGGCCGTTAAGGATTTCGGATTCCTGCTCCTCGCGACTAAGCACATTTAATAGCTGAAAACGTTCTGGGTAACGATTCTTCAACCCTAAAATGGTTTCGCGGAACATCATATTGGAAACACTCTTATTGCCGTATACCAGCGTAAAAACACTGTTTGGCTCAGATTCTAGAGTGGTTTTTAGAATAGATAAAATAGGAGTAATACCAGAGCCGGCAGCAAAGCCTAAATAGTGCTTACGAGCAGCGGGATCTAATGGCGTATTGAAACTACCCTCAGGTGGCATTACCGCTAAAGTATCACCTTCTTTAAGCTCATCGTTGGCGAAACTTGAAAATAAGCCGCCCTCAATTTTTTTGATACCAACACGTAATTCGCCGTCATGTACACCACTACAAATAGAGTAGTTACGGCGAATTTCTTGACCTTGAATATCAGCCTTCATTACCAAGTGCTGACCTTGAGTAAAACCAAGATAGAGATCTTGAAGCTCACTAGGTACATTAAATACGATGGACACCGCATCATTGGTTTCTTGCTGGATCTTAGCAACCGTTAAATCGTGAAAATGATGATCGGTCATGGTTAATCACTCGTCTTTTTATTGACGACACTTTTTACAGGTGCCGTTATGGCCATATGGCCGCTTATTGTTTAATTACAAACCGTTGACTTGCTAAATGCATTTAAAATAGTCAAAAGGTTCTTGGCAACTATTGCACTGGTATAAGGCTTTGCAAGCCGTTGAACCGTGTCTGGAGATCTCTTTAACTTCATGCGAATGGCATTTGGGGCAACTGACTTCAGGCGCATGTCCCAGCATAACCTTTAGACTATTGGTTGACTCCACTGGAGGCGCGATACCGTAGTCACGCAGCTTTTCTTTTGCCGCATCACTCAGCCAATCACTGGTCCAAGCCGGAGACAAACGGGTGTCTACCTTAATATGCGGTATGCCCAGCTTTTCCAAGCACACTCGAATGTCATCTTCGAAATGCCCCATCGCTGGGCAACCAGAGTAAGTCGGCGTGATGGTGGCAACAAGGGTATCTTCTTGCCATTGCACATCACGCAGAACACCCAGTTCTCTTGCGGATAAAACAGGGATCTCAGGGTCGACTACCGAGCTTAAGGCTTCCTCAATTTCAGTCATGGGAATAGCCTGTGCCTCAGCAACACTCAAGGCCATAGGCTTATCGCTGCTGATTAAGTTACTACCAATAAAACTGCCAACTGGGTTGTAATCCACCTTAAGCTCCTAGGCTAAAAGCCGTTTGCTTTTTACGCAATTGAGTTCAAAAGCTGCTACCTAAAGGCTTACCACTGTAAGCCAGGGTGACAACGTTGAACGTACTGCATTTCAGCCAACAAAAAGCCCAATTGCTCAGTGTGCAAACCTAGTCGGCCACCACTGCGATCATACTCAGGCTCAGGGCGCTGCAGTGTCGCTTCGGCAAACACATCATCGACACTAGCTATCCACTTGGCTTTCACTTCGTTTAGATCAACACCGATACCAGCATCTACCATCATCTGGTCAACGTCATCCATCTCGAACATTTCGTTGACGAATCGAGAGGCTTCAGCGATGGCATCGTTCATGCGCTGATTACTTTCTTCAGTACCATCACCTAAACGCTTAACCCACTCGGCGTTATGGCGGAAGTGGTAGCGACACTCTTTAACAACCTTCTTCGCAATAGCAGCAAGGGTTTCGTCTTTGGAGTTGCACAGCTCTGTATAGAAATGCAAATTCCAAACATCCGCGTAGAACTGGCGAATAGTGGTGTAGGCGAAATCACCTTTTGGCTGCTCCATGAGCAGGTAGTTGGTAAATTCACGCTCATCACGATGGTAAGCCAAATCGTCTTCGTCACGACCTTTACCTTCTACCTCACCAGCATAGCTGTATAGCATGCGGCAACGCCCCAGGAGATCCAGAGCAGTGTTAATTACACCGATATCTTCTTCCAAAAAAGGACCGTGACCACACCACTCTGATAAGCGATGCCCTAAAATCAATGCATTGTCCGCCAACCTTAAGGTATAGGTGAACAGAGCATCTTGCTGTGTTAATTCACTCATTGCTTTTACCTAATATTATGGGTTGGCTTACATGTGTTTTACGTCAGCGGGCACATCATAAAATGTGGCGTGGCGATAAACTTTATCGTCCGCTGGCTCGAAAAATGCTTCTTGATCATCAGGCTGGCTCGCCACAATGTGCTTGGCTTCCACAACCCAAATGCTATTGCCTTCGCTACGGCGAGTGTAAACATCACGGGCATATTGCAATGCTTGCTCTGCATCGGCAGCGTGAACACTACCGCAATGTTTGTGGTCCATACCACGCTTACTGCGTACAAAAACTTCCCATAGAGGTAAATATTGATCAACCATTATTCTTCTCCTTCAGTCGCCAGTGATGGCGTTAACTGTAATTAGCTAATCGCGTTGCCTTAGGCGACGGATTGTTTTTTATCTGCCTGTTTCTTTTGGTAAGCAAGGGCAGCTTCACGCACCCAGTTGCCTTCGTCATGAGCCTTTTGGCGAGCCTGCAAACGTTCATGATTGCAAGGGCCATGGCCTTTAATGACAGCAAAGAATTCTTCCCAAGGCATTTCACCAATATCATAGTGGCCACGTTCTTCGTTCCACTTACAGTCAGCATCAGGTACTTCCATACCCAAGTACTCGATTTGAGGAACAGTCTGGTCAACAAACTTCTGACGAAGCTCATCGTTAGAGAAACGTTTGATTTTCCACTTCATGGACTGAGCGGAGTTTGGTGAATCTGCATCACTTGGGCCAAACATCATCAAGGCAGGCCACCAGTAGCGATTGATCGCATCCTGACACATTTTCTTCTGGGCTTCGTTACCACGAGCTAGCGCCAACATGCCTTCAAAACCTTGGCGAGCGTGGAAGCTCTCTTCCTTACAAACACGAATCATGGCGCGTGAATAAGGACCGTAGGAAGTACGGCATAAGGCAACTTGGTTTACGATAGCCGCGCCATCAACCAACCAGCCAATTGCTGGAACATCAGCCCAACTTAGAGTTGGATAATTAAAGATACTGGAATACTTCGCCTTACCAGCGTGCAGGTCATCTACCATTTGCTCGCGAGAAGACCCTAGGGTTTCTGCAGCACTGTAGAGATACAAGCCATGGCCCGCTTCGTCTTGCACCTTGGCCAGTAGAATGGCTTTGCGGCGTAGCGACGGCGCACGAGTGATCCAATTACCTTCTGGCAACTGGCCAACCACCTCGGAGTGGGCATGCTGTGAAATTTGGCGAATGAGCGTACGGCGGTAAGCCTCAGGCATCCAATCTTTAGGCTCGATCTTCTTTTCAGCGTCGATGCGCTCCTGAAACTCTGTTTCTAATGCGTCGATGTCGACGACTTGATCTTGCGGAGTCATTATTGTCGTTCCTCCTGGGGCTTATCACTGCGTTAGCTCTGGCTAATTATTGTTCTACCTCTAAAGCAAACACTTTAGAGAGCAGGCCATTAATTAGACCAGTCGAATTTACTTTATATGTTTATGATACGTTTTTAGCAGCAACAGTCAATATTTTTGTATCATTTTAAGGCAAAAGAAGATATATCCATATAAAACAGATACTTACAAGCAAGAAGGTTGGCATAAAGTACGTAATTCTAGCTCTAGCCAGCAAATTTTTAGGCCCAAAAGGGTCTTTAGTGCACAAAAGCTATCGCTTTTAACTGCCGCTAAGTCAGCAGAACTCTATTACACTAGCCCAAAACAAAGATAATAAGACTTATGGATCAAGCACCAGACCTATTCGCCATGGGTATCCCCATATTCATGCTGCTGTTTGTGATAGAAATTATCGCCACCCTACTTCGCAAAAAAGACTGGTATCGCATAACAGACACCATCAACACCCTTTCTACCGGCGTATTAAACATTAGCAGTAACACGGTAAGTAAATTTGCCACTATAGCTATTTACAGTTTCTTCTTGCAGTTCGCCCCTACGGAGCTGCCTAGCGAATCCATCTGGACATGGGTATTAGGCTTTATCGCCTACGACTTTTGCTATTACTGGAACCATCGCCTTGGGCACGAGCGCAATATTCTCTGGGCCGCGCATTCCGTTCACCATCAAAGCGAAGACTACAATTTAGCCACGTCATTTCGGCAGACCAGCTTTAGCTGGGTTTTTAGCTGGATGTTTTATGTACCTATGGCGCTGGCCGGCATTCCTTTATATGTTTTTATTTTTGCCGGCACTCTCGATCTGCTTTATCAATTCTGGATACATACTCGACATATTCCCAAGCTCGGTTGGCTAGAAAAATTTCTAGTAACCCCCTCTTCACATCGAGTACACCATGGCTGCAATGCCTGTTATATGGATAGAAACTATGGTGGTGTGTTTATTATCTGGGATCGTCTATTTGGCACTTACCAAGAGGAACTCGAAAAGGAACCCGTCGAATACGGAATTTCCACCCCCATCCGTAGCTGGAACCCACTGTGGGCGAACGTGGTTTTTTACCAGCAACTTGCCCTGGATGCTTGGCGCTGCAACTCCTGGAAAGACAAATTACTAATCTGGATTAAACCCACAGGTTGGCGCCCTAGCGATGTAGTTGACCGCTATCCACTGAGCAAACGTGGCGATAATTATCAGAAATTTGATGTTAAGCCTAACGCACGAATGCAATGGTATTTCGTAGCCCAGTTTTTTGCTCTCATTCTAGTGCTAATGCTTTTTCTATCTGTGGCAGATAATCAGAGTATTTTATTCAATACTCTAGCCACCTCGATTTTTGCTTTGAACGTCTACTGGATAGGTGTTTCACTGGAAAATAAACCTGGCTTCTTCCGGCGTGAAGTCATACGGCTTAGCAGTCTGTTTGGGCTGGCCTTTTCTATACTAGCGCCATTTAGCTAAGCTACAAAAAAGGGGCTGACGCCCCTTGATTAAATTAATAATTACCGCTTTTAGCTATCGAACTTCTCCGCTTCAGCATAACTCATACGTTTAATTAGCTCACGACGGCCGGTGTAAATATTTAACTTACTTAAACTCACGCTGCGCATTTTGCTGGGACTATAGTTATATAAACCTTTGCGCTCTAATGGGTATTCTAACACTAAGATTTTACGTTGATCCTGAGGCAGATGATCTACGATTTTGATTGCCGCTTTCTTTTCCTCTAACCAGCGCGCATTGGCGAAGCGTTTACCTGGAGCGGAAGAAATGTAGTCTCGATTGCCAAAAATAACCCTTTCCTTTTGATCATTTACATCGAAGACATGAAGACTGGTAAGGCCTTGCAAAACACCTACGTGGTGGGAGTTTGAGCGAAACTGACAGGCAAACTGGGATTTGCTGATCCATTCACACCAATCAATGGCCTGTCTACGGGTTTCTGGGACTTCCGCCAGAACCTTCTTGGACGCGCGCTCAACAACGACAAATCTATCCTTTTGTCCTTCGAGATTCATTCTTGCCAATAAGCGCGATTCATCTACGGAAAGTTTTAAATCCGAATATTCATTGGCGAAACTCGCCGAGGTGAATAATGATGCACAAAGCGCAGCCGCGCAGATTAGTTTTTTGTTAATCATAGTTGCCTCTTCCCTGTGTTGTTAACCTAGAGCAATACTAGGATTAACAAACTTCCCTGTCTAGCGGCATTAGGCCCCAAAGGGGCCATATAAAAAACTTATATAAAAACCACAGTTAATATCAGGTTTCACCCAAACATAAACAAATACCGATAATTTCAGCGGAGGCCAAAGCCTGCAGCTTATTTCAACATCAAAGTCATCGAATCCTAAGTCATCTAAGCCACAAGCCCGGCCGCCAGAGAAAGGATCAAACTCGCTCAATAATCAAAGCAATGCCCTGCCCGACACCAATACACATAGTGCACAGCGCATATCGACCACCAGTACGATGTAACTGATACATAGCCGTTGTCACCAAACGAGCACCAGACATACCCAGCGGGTGACCAAGTGCAATCGCACCACCATTAGGGTTAACACGGGCATCATCGTCTGCAACGCCCAACTCACGCAAGGTCGCCAAACCTTGAGCAGCGAAGGCTTCATTAAGCTCAATCACATCCATATCATCGATACTCAAGCCGGCTTTCTCTAAGACTTTCTTAGAGGCTGGCGCAGGCCCAATCCCCATAATGCGAGGTTCAACACCGGCCGTCGCCATAGCGATAACTTTCGCTTTTGGTGTCAAGCCATGTTGTTTTACGGCGTCTTCAGAGGCCACCAAAACAGCACAGGCCCCATCATTTACACCCGAGGCATTACCTGCAGTTACGCTGCCACCATCACGAAACGGTGCGCGTAATTTTGCTAAAGCCTCAATACTGGTTTCACGCGGATGCTCGTCTTTATCGACTACAATGGGATCGCCCTTGCGTTGCGGAATGGTCACCGAAACGATTTCATCATCAAAGCGACCTTCGCGCTGTGCGGCAGCAGCTTTTGTTTGACTCGCCAGAGCCATCTTGTCCTGATCTTCACGGCTGACCTTAAAATCTTCCGCAACGTTTTCCGCAGTTTCCGGCATTGAGTCGATGCCGTACTGAGACTTCATCTGCTTATTAACAAAACGCCAACCGATAGTGGTATCAAAAATTTCAGCGTTACGGCTAAAGGCGGTTTCGGCCTTGCCCATTACCATGGGTGCACGCGACATAGATTCAACGCCACCAGCAACGATCAAATCAGCTTCACCGGCCTTGATACTACGAGCCGCCATACCGACAGCATCCATACCGGAGCCACACAGGCGATTGATGGTTGAGCCTGGAGCTTCAATTGGTAAACCTGCCAATAAGGCTGACATGCGAGCAACATTTCGGTTGTCTTCACCAGCTTGGTTAGCACAACCGTAAAATACTTCGTCCAACTGAGTCCAGTCCACGGAAGGGTTTCTTTCCATTAAGGCCTTCATCGGCACCGCACCCAAATCATCAGTGCGAACTTTGGAAAGGCTGCCACCATAGCGGCCAATGGGGGTTCGAATCGCGTCACAAATAAATGCGTCTTTCATAATATCCTCAAACTAGAGCTATTGCTTTTATCAGTCTTCGCTGCCTTCAATAACGGCGCCGCGAATTTTGTATGATTTGCCACGAAACAAAGCTAGCAAAGTTTCGTCTTGATTAAACACAGAAATATCGTAGCAGCCTGTACGCCCTGCTAGGGAGCGCTCTTCAGCTACGGCTCGCAGTACATCGCCTTCACGCCCTGGCGCCAAATACTCAATCGAACAACCTGCGGCCACAGTATTTTGATTACGACTATTGCAAGCATAAGCAAAGGCCGTATCAGCCAGTGCAAACAAATAACCGCCATGGCAAGTTGCATGGCCATTTAGCATACGATGCTGCACGGTCATTTTTAGCTCGGCTTTACCCGCTGACATGGTGATAATTTCTATTCCCATATCTTGCGCAGCTGGCTCGCGGTCAAATAATGTTTTGGCTGACGCCCAAGCCAATTCATCAGGGCTCATTGCTGCTACATCTGCTGCAGAATATTGATCAGCCATACTAACAACCTTTGAATTCTGGCTTACGCTTTTCTTTAAAAGCAGCTACGCCTTCTTTGTAATCTTCAGTACGTCCACCAATACGCATATATTCTTTTTCTAACTCCAGCTGCTCATGCAAGCTGTTAGAGGTAGATTCACGCAAGGCGCGCTTGGTCATTGCCAAGCCCTTAGTCGGCTGGCTTGCGAAATGGGTAGCTAGGCCCATGGCTTTTTCCATGAGGGCATCATCTTCCACACACTCCCAGATTAAACCCCATTTTTCAGCTTGCTCAGCCGATAGCTTGTCACCCAATAGCGCCAGGCCTTTTGCTCGTGCCAAGCCCACCAAGCGCGGCAACGCCCAAGTACCACCAGAATCTGGAATCAAACCAATCTTGCAGAAGGCCTGAATAAAGCTTGCGCTCTTGCCTGCTAAAACGATATCGCAGGCCAGTGCAATGCTTGCACCTGCACCGGCGGCAACGCCATTAACGGCACAAACTACTGGCATTTCCAGGTTGTGTATTGAGCGAATAAGAGGGTTGTAGTTCTTCTCTACCGAGTCGCCTAGATCAGGCATCTGACCATCGGCCGAAACAGAACGATCGCCTAGATCTTGTCCTGCGCAAAAACCACGGCCGTTAGCTGTAATCAATAAGCAGCGAGCCTCACCACTGGTGCGCACCTCAGTTATGGCTTGGCGCACCTCTTCATGCATTTGGGTATTGAAGCTATTTAGGTTATCTGGACGATTCAGTTTTAGTACCGCAACACCATCATTGATGGAGAATTCAATGGTTTCAAAGCTCATGCTCACTCCTCATTATTCTTCTGACAAGACAGCCACAGGGCTAAACACTTAGATTACACATAAAGATACAAAAATGATAGATATATTATTTTTTACGTATCACTTTGGATAAGCAAACCACTTAGAATGGGCAAGGGAGTATTTTCGGCCTTAATCGTTTTTCAACTGATGTCGTTGGCGATACTGCCTAGGCGTTAGGCCGAAACTGGATTTGAACACTCTATTGAAGTGGGATGCATCGTTGAAGCCCCAGCGAAAGGCAATCTCAGTAATGGTATAGATATCCATTGCCGGGTCATCAAGACAGCTCTTACAGGCTTCTACTCTTTCGCGCTGGATATAACGCGATACTGAGGTGTTTTCATCATTGAAGAGCATGTGCAGATAGCGTGTACTGATATCGTGAGCCTTGGCTATCCAATCAGGGCACAGGCGAGAATCTCCAAGGTGCTTGCGGATAAAGGCCTTAATTCGAAATAGATGCTCGGTTTTAACGCCATCATTATCGAGGCGAGGATTGGTTTGACCATGCTCTAAAGCCGTCGCCAACAGATCAAAGACGTTGTTTTCCAACTTAGAGGCCAGTAACGGGTCCATATTATCGAGCATCGGGCCCATGCTATGTACCATCTGGCTGAGCAAGCCATTAGCCCCCACATTGGCCGCCATACGCTGCCCGAGAAAGCTATCAGGCTCACGCACCGCTTGGCGAAGCGCATCCTGAGGAACCGCCAATACGATCTGTCGATAGTGGTCGGGAAAGTGTAATTCGTAGGGTTCTGTATTGCTGCACAGCACAAAGTCGCCGGGGCGAAGGTGGGCTTCTTGTCCACGCTGCCTAACTAAACCCTCTCCAGATGACTGGAATTTTACAAGGTACTGAGGACTGTCAATGGTGGACATATGGGCCTTGCGGCGGAACACATTTATAGCGCTGCTGGTAATATCCACAACACCCAGCTTGCTCATTTCACGGGCTTGAATTCTACTTTGAAAGCCATTCACACTGCTTTGCTCAACAGGCACACAACTCATGTCGCAAAAGGTCGTGCTGACATGATTTTGGAAGCTATCGAAGCTTTCTAGGGTTTCGATATGTGTGGACATAGGGCTTTCTCACGCTAGAGCTCGCCGGCTCAGATACAGCTGATCCGCGAGCTATTATAAGCTTCAGCATTGTGAAACTTTTATTATATAGCGTTAATACTGTCAGAATGACGCCCTCGGGTCTAGTCACTTTACCTGTAAAGTGACCAAAGTCGAGCCAAAGCTCGATCAGCCAACAGGCTAGCACTGCCCGTTGGGTAGCCCGCTAATGAGCGCTAGACGAGCACTTAAATTATCTGCCAAAGCTACGCCAAACTAAAAATGATAAGCGCCTTGCAGGCCAATTGTGCGACCTGACTCAGGAGTATGGCCATGCGTTCCCCCTAAGATAGGCACATCAAACTTAAACATCGCAACTTCCTCATCTGTTAGATTATGCCCATACAAACTTAACTCCCAACCATTACTCAGCCCTTTTAAGCTCACCCTACTGTTTACTTTGCTGTAGCTATCTTGGATGTCGACGGGATCATTATCTCCATCTAGGGAATATTCAGCGGAATAATTTATATTGGCTGTCCAGAAAAGCTCCCATTCGGCGCTTAATTGGTTTTGATAATTCAGACTTAAGCTGGCAGATTGATCAGGGGCATAATTCGTCGTTTGACCAGACTGATCGTTTTCACCATTCAAACCGCAAGCGGCGCCGACACGATCAATTTGCAAGGCTGTACACGGGGCATCAACAAAGCTGTCATATTGAGCATCAAGCAAGGCCATCGATAAATCCATTCTCCAAGCTGGATTTATTTGCCAAGCCAAATCCAATTCAAGCCCTTGGATGGTCGACTCAGCGGCATTACTTACAGCAAATGAGAGCCCCTTAAAAACCGAGACCTGCTGATTCTCATACTGACTTCTGAACAAGGCCCAATTGGCTCTGAGGCGCCCCTCCATTAATTCGTGTTTACCACCAAATTCGAAAGCTAGCACCTCTTCATCGTCGAATTCAAAATCATCATTTGGCTCAGTACAAACGCTTACACAATTATCAGCACCAGCGTCAGCTGGCTTGCCGTTATCAGAAGCACTAAAACCTCCGCTTTTAAAGCCTTCAGATGTCGACAAATACAACATATCCTGATCGCTTACTTGCCACTGCAGCTGCACCGAAGGCAACCACTTATCAGTAGATCTTGATTCATTAAAGTTCCTTGCCCAGCCGTCAAAGAAAGCCCCTTGAATTGCCGCACCGACAGGATTACTGCTTGGTGTATTTAAGCCATCTATGCTGTCATTTAAAAACGTGATGGCGCGAACATCTTTGTCCTCATTGGTATATCTCAAACCAATATTGAGCAACCACTGCTCAGCAAGTTGCCAGCTAAGCTGAGTGAAAAAAGCCCAAGCCTGAGTATCTAATCGGTAATCTGTATTTCTCGCGGTAATGTCAGGACTGTAAGCCCCTCCGGTGATATCGGTCATTAAAGAACGGCTGGGGCTACCTGTTAAGGGCTGATAAAAACCGCCTAAGGTAAAATCAACCCCAATATGGCGCTGGTATTCCATTTTTTGCTTTTCGAAGTAGGCTCCGACAAGGTAATTAAACGGACCACCACTCTTACTTAAGAGACGAAACTCTTGAGAAAGCTGCTGAAAATCTTGATCGTCATCACGGTTAATGAAAGTAAAAGGAAGCCAGTCGGCATCCATTCCATCTAAGTAGTCATAGGCTGAGAAAGCGCTAATCGAGACGAGTTGATGCTGCTCTCCATCGAAATCGAATTTGAGCTGTGCATTATGAATATTATTTTCGCTGCCGTCAGGGTTGTTGCCAAGAGACAAACTACTCTTGTCGTTGCCCAAACCAGAATCTCGATAGGCAGTAAATTCTTCTTCAGCAAAGGATGCCAGTTCAGGGAAAAACACATTAACTACACCATAGGCGGTCAGCGCAAAGCCATTGGAATTTGGAAACTTTATAGGCAAATCTTCGGGGCTTAAATATTCATAGATATAGCCTTTAGCCCCTACCCTAGAAAAATCTGCGTAGCTGTATTTAAACTGAGCCTCTAGCTCCTCACTCACCCTCCAATTTGTCGTCCAGCGAATATAGGTTTCTTCAGTTTCAGGCTCATCTCGATTCAAAAATTTGTTTTCAATGAAACCGTCACTTTGCTTAACCCTAGCTGCAAGTCTCATTGATAGATCATCAGATATCGCACCGCTAAGAATTAAGTCTCCACTATAGCCTTTTGGGTCTTCATAGCTGAGCGACAGCTTCCCATTGAACTCTTCACCATAATCAGCCGACGCCGTAATTATATTAACTGCACCGGCAATCGTATTTTTACCAAACAAGGTACCCTGTGGACCGCGAAGCACCTCGACCCTCTCGATATCAAACAATGGAGCTCGATATTGTCTCCCGCGCCCCATGTAAACCGAATCAATATACATACCCACTGATTGCTCAAAGGCTTGATTATTCCCGGAACCGACACCCCGCATAAAGATATTAGTATGGACAACGCCCTCACCAATCGTCAGGTTTGGTACGTAGGCGGAAAGCGATGTCATATCACCGATCCCATGAGCATCAAGTTTTGCGCTGTTTAAAGCCAATACGGAAACAGGTACATCTTGAAGGGATTGTTCACGTTTCTGCGCGGTCACAATGACCTCTTCCAGAACATCGCTTGCAAATGAAATTTGAAGATTAACGCTGGCGGCAAGGCCCAAGCATAGAGATTTTTTAAGCATTCTAAAGTCCCCAGAAATATTTATTTCACTCTGGGAAACCCCGAACTCAGTGAGTAGCTTTAGTATAGATGTAAATCTTTAATAGGCATTATCTAAGAAAGTGAATTAAGTAAAAATAGAAGTTAAAAGTAATTGAGAAAGACTCAACAAAAAAGAATGGGAATATAAAAAATCAAACTAAAGCATCAAGATATTTTTAATTTCTATATTTGTGCGATCAATTGTAAATTTGGCAAAGGCATGGCATTAGAAACCACACCTTTGCCATTAAATCATCTAACGACTTAGACGACGATTTCGATCCCAGAAAAACTCCGAAAGATAATGCAAACCTCTAGCCGACTGATCAATCTCCTTACTTTCATTATCTGATGTCTCAGCACTCTTTAGATTGGCTTCCGAGATATCTCGGATATGAGTGACACTGCGGCTGATATCATCAGAAACATTGGACTGTTGCTCTACGGCTGATGAAATTTGCTGGTTCATACCATTGATGTTATTAATGGACTTTTCAATGGCTTCCAGTGACTGCACCGCTTGCATGCCTTTTTCCATACATTCGCTAGCCTGTGCAATACCTTGTCCCATCATATTCACCGACTCTTTAGTACTGCTTTGCAGCGCAACAATCATGGATTCGATTTGAGCAGTCGAATCTTGAGTTCGGTTAGCCAAGGTACGAACCTCCTCGGCTACTACAGCAAAGCCACGCCCCATCTCACCTGCCCTTGCGGCTTCAATTGCGGCGTTTAAAGCCAGCAAATTAGTTTGCTCTGCAACATTTTTAATAACATCCAAAATCGAACTGATGTTATTACCATCTTGCTCAACCTTGTTTAAGGAACTTGAAACGCTCTCCATCTCATTTTTAAAGGATTCAATAAGCGTTTGAGTATCCTCCACAACGGACTTACCCGATAAAGCCGATTCTTTTGCTTCCATAGCGGAATCAGCCGCCAATTGGGCATTACTTGCGACTTCCTGAATACTGGCACTCATTTGAGTCGCCGCGGTGGCCACCGAATCTGTTTCTGAAAACTGCTTGCGGGTTTCATCCTTACTTTGCTTTAGCAAATCACTTACATAGCTGGATTTGTGTTGAAAATCTTTAGAGGTTGCCTGCATTCTGCCAATTAGACCTGATGCCTCCGAACGCAACATTTGTAAAGCAAAAGATATCGCCCCTGCATCATCCTGCCTGCCGGTGTAAATATAGCGGGCCAGCTGATCTTCAGAAACAGCTTTACACTCATCAATTGCATCGATGACAGGCTTATTGCAGATATATAACCCCGTACTAAAGCAAAACATAGTCAACACCGCTAACATTAGCGCCTGTACTAAAGAAATAGGAAGCAACGCCCCAGCTAAGCCTGCGCACAGCAAACTCGCCAAGCTTAACGTTACAAGGTTCTTTAACCTAGTTGAAAAGAAAAATGGTAGGGAACCACCATTATTGATATGGGCATAAGTTTCTTTAGCTCGGGCAATAACCTCGGGCTTTGCCTTTTGGCGTACTGATTGGTATTCAATATCATCGCCATTAACAATGGGGATTGCATAAGCATCAACCCAATAGTAACTGCCGTCCTTGCAGCGGTTCTTCACAATCCCCTTCCAAGACCTGTTGGCCTTGAGGCTGGACCAAAGCCCAGCAAATGCCGCTGGCGGCATTTCTGGATGGCGAACGATATTGTGATCTTCACCGATCAGCTCTTCTTTTTCAAAACCACTGATTTTAATAAAATCATCATTTACGTATCGAATTTTGCCCTGGAAGTCCGTCGTAGACAAAATATTCGATGATTCATCTAGAACAATTTCATTGTCATTAATTGGTAAGTTTTTTCTCATGGCGCAGTTTTTTCCTAATTACTTCAATAGCAACGGATTCATTTTTTATCTGGGCTTCAGTGCCCGACTTCTTACGTGCCTTCGTAGTTCTTCTATCGGCAGAAAAAAAACTTCTTTATTCGAATTAGCCCAATTTATCTAAGTATTTATCTCATTTAGCTAAATTGCATAAAATGACAAATAAAAAACAATAATTTATCTTTAAAAACAAGCACTTATACTCGATTAAAAAACATACAGCCCGATTAAGAGCTCATATGAATTGTTGTTATACAATGAATTACGCGACATAAGTTCAGGTCAAAAGCCGACTTTTTGACCCCACAAAAAATAAGCATTTTTGCTTAATTTAAAGATCATGCAAGCGCCAACAAGCTGGTCAAAAAGTATTAGCTCGGTCTCCTGTCCATGGAAGATTCTGTTGAGAACTAATTGCAAGAAAGAGAATGAGGGATTTGTACGGATCAAGAAGGAAGTGAGGAGTGATGGCGCACTATGGCGGAATCTCGTGGAAACTCCTGTCAGAGAGAAGACAGTGGCTCAAAAAACGCTCGGCCTTAAAGGCCGAGCGATACAACAATTGCTCTAGAACCTGGACAGGAACTGCAAAGCAAGAGATCGAAGCGGTAGAGTGTTCTTAATATGAGTGCCACCTTCCAATAAAGGAATATCAACACCATTATTAGCGGTGTACTCGTTACTCAAATTTTTACCCAGCAGCGACAACTCCCAATCGCTTGCAGTATTTCGCAATACAATTCGCGCGTTAAACTTAGTAAAAGCTTCTTGGCTATCTTCTGGGTCTAAATCTGTTTGCAGCAGGAAATCATCGCTGTAATTTGCATCCGCAGCCAGCTCCAAAGAATAATCTTCATTAAGATCGAACTCATAGCTGACATTAATATTGGCTGTGTTTTCAGGCGCATAATGCAAAGTTTGCCCGCTCAAATCTTGCTCACATACGCCTTGGCTTTGGGCTTTCTGCAAAAAGGTACACGGAGCATTGTCATAACTACCGTAGCTAGAATCCAAATATGCGTAACTACCACCTATTGTCAGATTCTCATTAATTCGCCACATGCCATCCATCTCAATGCCTTGAGAGGTCGCTTCGGCAGCATTACCCACAATAAATGCTAAGCCGTCATAACCTGACACTTGTAGATCTTCAAACTCGGTTCGAAATATTGCGACGTTAAATTGGGCTGCGCCATCCAACAAGGTGCTTTTTACACCAAACTCCACCGCTTTAGACTTTTCATTATCAAATTCTAACGGTGATGTGGCTGGATTGAGCACCTCAGTATTGAAACCACCGCCTTTAAAGCCTGTAGAAGCGGTACCATAAAACATCACATCATCAGTTAGGAAATATGAGAATTTAATCAATGGGGTAATGTTTGACTCACTGCGTTTGGCCTCTTGCTGGTGAGCGAAGTAGCCAAAAGCCTGCATCAAGCCAGCCGTTGCCAGTGAAGCTGGCTGACCATTAAATTCGACAATGCTCAGCGCGGAGCTGGCTTCCTTGGTTTCGCTTGCGTAACGCAATCCTGCCGTGACGGAGAACACTTCACTGACATTCCAAGTGGCTTCAGAGAATACCGCAAAGCTTTCACTGTCTTGATTAAAGGTCTTAATGCTGCCCGCTTGAGCTGGCACAGCAATAGGCTGCAAATTGTAGCGTCCATGATCACGATATTTCAGATCGCTATTTTGGTAGTAAAAACCAATGATGTAGTCCAGTAGCTCACCACCTTCAGAGGCCAAGCGAATTTCCTGACTGAACTGGCTGAAATCTTGACTAGTCTCATTGAACAGCAAAGGTACGGGAGAGAAATCCGTATCTAAGCCATCCTGACTTTCAAAACCAATATAAGCGGTAGTGGATGTTAAGCTGTGGCTACCCAGGCTATAAACTGCATTTAAGGTCAGATTATCGCTCTCGGTGTTCTCGCCTTGCTCCCCCAAAGTGTTATCAATGTGGGTGAGTTCATCAAAGTTACTTTCAAAAGACGGAGCAAACTGCGCAAAGTAGGCATCGGTATAAACGCCACTGTCTGTTACCTGATAAGTAGTGCCTGCACGCTCAAAGCGCCCTTGCTCTATTTTTAGGCTAACTTCTAGATCTTCGCTAGCATCCCATAAAAGCGATGCGCGAATCATTCGATCGTCAGTCTCGACACCACCTGGTGCTGCTAAACTATTGTCAATTTGGGCGTCTTGGCTACTTCCCATAAGCGCAACACGACCGTAGACGGTCTCGCTTAGTGAACCGTTTATAACAGCATGAGCCTTACGCAATTCATCCGAACCTAGTGAAAAACCAAGCTCGCCAGAGAAATCGCTGCTTGGTTTTGCTGTGGCAATATTGATAGCGCCGGCAATCGTATTTTTACCAAATAAAATGCCTTGAGGGCCTCGTAGAACTTCTACTCGCTCTAGATCCAATAAGCTACCACGATAAGAGCGATCTCGGCCGTGGTAGACACCATCGATATACATACCGACAGACTGTTCGAAGCCTTTGTTTAAACCTGAGCCTAAACCACGCATCCTAATCTGGGTATTGTTACCCGTGCTAATGTCGAGATTTGGCACATAGGCGGCCAAATCATCCATATCTTTAATGCCAGCCTCAGCAATCTTGGCACCGCTAACCGCCGAAATAGAAATGGGTACATCTTGAATATTTTCGCTGCGCTTCTGGGCGGTTACCACCACCTCTTCTAAGGCAAAACTACTCTCTTGTGCGATGGCTATACCGCTTGATAAAGCAGTCAATGCAATGGCTTGAGCCAATTGCTTTGGTAAAAATTCACTTCGCATGTTTGTCGCTCTCTAGTTCAAATTGCTATTGTTGTTATCTAAGGCCGAATTCCGGCGCGCAATAATAGTTCAAGCTAGATAAGCTTCATTGTTCTACGGTGACAGCATATTTGCGAATTAGTGACGCCTTTTAAAAAGCGCTTAATTATCAGTCAAAGTGATGCCCCAGAAACCTGTTCCCCCTCCAACCAAGTCCCTAACACTTTAATTTTATGCCAATTTTCTGGCTCTGTTGTTCTAGGGTTAGCGGACAACAATGTAAAATCAGCTCGTTTAGAAACCTCAATACTTCCAATATCTTTTTCAGCATGCATTTGCCATGCTGCGTCGATGGTAATCGCCTCTAAAGCATCTTCAACAGACATTTTTTGAGAAGCGCTCATACTTTCATTCGAAAATCTAGGCACACGTGTAACCGATGTTTTTAAGGCTCTCATTGGGTCTATAGGTGTTGCGGGATTATCAGTATGAATACTCACGTGATCATGAAGCTCTGTTGCCCAACGAAGTGGCATAAAGCGCTCCGCCCTTTGAGGGCCTAGCAATAGGTTTTTAACAGCCTCGCCAAAGTAATAGACATGATCGATGAAAAAACTTGGAGTAGCGCCTAATTCGGCAGCCCGCTTTAAGTCCTCGTAACGAATCAGCCCCAAATGCTCTAGACGATGTCGCAGCGCTTTTTTGCCGAATTGTTTTTGAGCATTTTCTAGCGCATCTAAAGCCTCAGTGTGAGCTCGCTCTCCATGGCTGTGAATAGCGATTTGCCAACCAGTTTCGTGAGCATCTCTTACCTTTTGCTGTAAAGAGCGACGGGTTTCCTTTAATAAGCCTCTATTGCCCTTTTTCATTTTAATAATGTCTTGGGTAAAAGTGTTTTCCAAATAGGGCTCCGCTGTCGCCATTGCTCCGGTCCAAGGTGAGCCATCAAGATAAATTTTAACCCCCAAAACGTGAAAGCGCCCATTCTGGTATCCTGGCGTATAGTCAGTCTTGGGCATTTCATCCACCATTGGATAAACATAGCTGCGCAGCGGACTACTCTCTCGGCTCGCGACGTGCTCCAATAGATCTAGATAGCCCTCAAACATGGCAACCGGGCCAGGAACTCCAATTGCGGTATACCCAGCATCAGCGAAAGTCTGATATTGATCGATTAAAGCAGTGCGAGCGGCCCAAGCCTGTGAAAGCTTTTCTATCAGGCCAGCCTCATCTTGATACTTAATAGTGGCAATCGCCGACTCGTGAAGAATTCCGGAGAGATTACCATCGGCCTCACGCTCGAAATGCCCTCCACTAGGATCGACAGTGCTTTTATCCAAGCCCGATTTTTCCAAGGCCAAACTATTTACATAGGCGGTATGCATAACCTGAGATAGAATAAAAACAGGGTTGTTAGGTGCAATTTCATCTAGCTTATGACGATCAGGAGGAATTAACCCTTTAGTCAATAATGGGTCAAGGCCAAAGGCCAGCACCCACTCTCCAGGCTCAGCAGCTTCAACTGCAAGTTTTAAGCGCTGAAACAAACTTTCTGGGTTTGGGTGACTGAACCCACTCAAGTCAATCAAGGGCGTTAAAAATCGCCTACTGAAGCGTTCGTACTTTGGCTCAGTTAAAATAGCCGACGCTATTGGGTGAGTGTGAGGTTCAATAAAGCCTGGCATCAAGGTATAACCAGATAAATCGTACTGTTCAGTCGAAGCCCCTTTAAATTGAGCAATCTCTTTATTACTGCCAACGGCGATGATTCTTCCGTTCTTTACCGCCACGGCTTGGGCTTCAGCTTGCAATGGGTTGATGGTCACTACTTCTGCATTAGTATAAATTTGGTCTGCAAGCTCCTTTGCCGCTTCATCTTGCCAATCTTGAGACAACAGTATGCTAACTGCTATGATGCCAAACACAGTTAAGGTAGCTGTTACTTTATTAGAGTTTAGTATTTGCATTATAAATATCACTAAATAAGTCCCACTAATATTTCGATGTCTTTTTGCCCTTAATTTAGGCGATAGAGGCATAGTGAAAAGCTTGCGTGTTTACCGCTACTATGACTCTCGAATTTTATAGATTTTTTTCTTTAGCTCTTTATCAAACATGACACAACAATTGGTGGGCAATGACATTTAATAAGCCAGCGCCCCAGCACGATTACAGTTGCTCGAACACCTATTTCAGAGCCGTCTTAGATACCGCAGTTTCACAAGGTCTTGAAAAAGCCTCCCTGCTTGAAACCTTGGATATCTCAGCAGATTTAATTGCCGAACCGAATGGCCGCATCCCAATGGATAAGGCTGTGCAGTTATTGGAGTTAGCTGCCAAACTATCTAAAAACCCAGATATAGGCCTCTATGTTGGACAACATATTAAGGCTGGATCATTTGGCCTTTTGGGTTATCTGAGCCAATGCAGTGCAAGCGTTTTAGAAGCCAGCCAGCTAATGATCAAATTCAAAAGAATCGTTTTCGATGCAGGTGATACCAATATGCACGAAGAAGGCGATATGACGGTCTATACTTGGTGTGCGATAAAAGAAGAATATTCCGAGCAGCGCTATTTAGTAGACGCTATCTTTTCTGGCTGGGTTCACTTTACCGCCTTGAGCACTTCCATGCAGGGCCTTGTCAAAAAAGTAGAACTCAGTTACGAAGCACCTGCTAGTAGCCAAGAGCATCAACAACTTTTTGATTGCGAAGTCGAGTTTTCTTGCCCACACAATCGCATCTATGTACGCAGCGAAGATGTACGGCGCCCTTCACCACAGGCAAACAGCGAAATTTTTGAGGCGCTTAATCAACAAGCCTGCAACTTTTTAGATAAACTTAATTCCCAAAGCTCAACAACGGCCACTATTCGCCACCAGCTCTATCGATTACTCCCCAAAGGAGAAGCGAATATTGAAAGTGTCGCTCTTGCACTGGCAGTCAATCGTAGAACACTGCAGCGCAAACTTGAGCAGGAACAAACAAACTTTAGAGCAGTTCTGAACACTTTAAGAAAGGAACTTTGTGAGCAGTACTTAAAAGATAGCAGCCTGTCTATTTTAGACGTTGCACTACTATTAGGGTTTTCAGACAATAGCGCCTTCACGTCTTGGCACCGAAGCTGGTGGGATGGGCAATCCCCAACAAAACATAGAGAAGAGTTACTCAACAACGGCAGAGGATCGCCGGCTTTTTAAGCTATAAAACCACGCTGCGACGGGATCTAAGCAAAACCGTTACTGTTTTTCCCCTATACCATCAGTTGTGACTTCGTGATTCATACCTTCGTGGTTCATGCCTTCGTGGTTCATACCTTCGTGGTTCATGCCTTCGTGGTTCATGCCTTCGTGGTTCATGCCTTCGTGGTTCATACCTTCGTGGTTCATGTCTTCGTGGTTCATACCTTCGTGGTTCATGCCTTCGTGGTTCATACCTTGATGACTCGCACCATGTCCTGCATGAGCACCATGCCCAGAATGAGACAGAGGCATCCAAAGCGTCCAAATACCGAAAGCAATAATGCTCAGCGCGAAGAAACGCCGAACAGTAATATTTTGAAACAAAGACTTAAAGCTTTCTGCGGCCCATCCACTTGCTAACACCGCCGGAAGCGTTCCTAGACCAAAGCCCAACATCGCAATAGCACCTCCATAGGAACTACCTTGCGCAACAGAATAAGCTAGAGCACTGTAAACCATACCACAGGGGAGAAAGCCCCAAGCCAGACCAAGCAATACCGCTTGGCCAGAATTATTGACGGGTAACAGGGGCTTCGTTAAAGGTTGAATATATCGCCATAGATAAGACCCAACTCGCTCGAGATAACTCAAACCGCGCCACCAATTAGCGAGGTAGAGCCCCATAGCAATCAATAAAAGTCCTGCAATAATACGCAGTACAGAGTTTGCCCCTATTTGATTACCGATTGCACCAGCAAGCAGCCCCAACAAGGCATAGCTACTTATGCGCCCAAGGTTATAACTCAGCAGAATGCCGTAACGCTTGGCTCGCTTCTCGGGGCCTATAGCAAAGCCCAAAGCCGAGGCGATTCCGCCACACATTCCTAAACAGTGACCGCTACCTAATAGGCCTACACTAAACGTGGCTAGAAAAACCGGCCAAAGAGAAACAATATCCGCCATACTTCAACTTATCTGTCGTTAATCTGGGTTGCTGCTTTCGCTACTTTCAGCTTGGCGTTTCTCTTGTTTTGGGGCAGGTTTTTCTTCGTCAAATAAGATGCGCTGCCCTTCGGTATCCAAGTCGTCAAACTGATGATTGTCAACCGCCCAAAAAAATACCTTGGCAGCGACAATCACAAAGACGATGGCGATGGGGATTAAAATATATAAGCTGTCCATTTTGCACCTCAGCGTTAATGCTGACTCATAGCTTGTTTAAACGCAGCGCATTAAGCACCACAATTAATGAACTGGCCGACATCCCAATAGCCGCCGCATACGGAGGCACCAAGCCCGCAGCAGCCAAAGGCAAAGCACAGACATTATAGCCAATTGCCCAAGCCATATTTTGAGAAATAATTTTTCGGGCAAAGAAACTACTGTCTATTGCTTTTGGCAAAGCTCGCAGATCACCACTTAATAACAAGCTATCAGCATGGGTCTGTGCAATATCGCTGGCACCAGACATAGCGACGGAAACATCGGCACCAGAAAGTACCGGCACGTCGTTAATCCCATCCCCTACCATCATTACCGTTTCACCCCGCTCCTGATAGGATCGAACCTTCGAGAGTTTCTGCTCAGGGGAAACTAGGGCGCTAGCTTCGCCGATATTTAATTGCTCGGCAATGTGACATACCGTCGCAGTGGCATCGCCAGATAAGAGCTCTATCTGTAATTGCTTATCACCTAACTGCGAAATAGCAGGCTCTGCACTCTCGCGTAGCGGATCTTGTAAAAATATCTCCGCGGTAAGCTCACCATTGACGGCCAGCACAATAGCTTGCGTATCGATAGGATTGTCTGCCAATACAAACGCGGCACGGCCCAGTCGAAGCTCTTTTCCCTGCCACAAGCCACTCACACCGGCTCCGGTATGGGATTGAATATTTTCTATTTCTAGATGCTGTTCAAAACCACGAAACGCCTTGGCAATCGGGTGGCTGTTACCTCGTTCTAGCGCTGCCGCTAAGGAAAGAACCTTTTCTTCACTTAGATCGTTTTGATGGCATATCACCTTCGCAACCGTTGGCTGTCCTTCGGTTAAGGTTCCAGTTTTATCAAAAACCACTCGAGAAAGCTTGGTCAACGTTTCAATCACATGGCCTTTTACAATCAATAGGCCCTGCCGACGCAGTCGATTAGTTGCAGCTGTTAAAGCCACCGGTGTAGCCAAAGACAGTGCACAAGGACAGGTAACCACCAATACCGACAAGGTGATCCAAAGCGCATCTTCTGGTTTATATTGCCACCAGAATAAAAACACTGCGGCCGCGATAATTAAAACTGCCGCAACAAAATAAGCTGCCACTCTATCGGCTATCGCCACCTGGGCGGGCTTTTCCTGCTCCGCTTGGGCCACTAAACGCGAAATAGAAGATAAGCGAGTATTATTTCCGAGGGCCGTAACCTTAACCCAAAGCGGACTTTCACCATTAACAGTGCCTGCCGCAACATTTTGGCCAACCGTTTTCGCTACCGCCATTGATTCACCCGTTAACAAGGATTCATCAACTTGGCTACGCCCTTTCAATACATGGCCATCACAGGGAATCGTTTCCCCCGACATCACCATTACAGTGTCGCCGGCATTGATTAACTTTAAGGGAACTGTCTCTACATTCTTATCGCTATCACAGCGATGCGCGGTAGGCGGCAATAATTGCGCTAAATTACCCGCGGCAAAACCAGCTCTATGTCTTGCCCGCATCTCTAGATAGCGACCAATTAAGAGCAGGAAGGTAAACATCGAAACAGAATCGAAATAAACATCAGGGCCGCTGCTTAGTGTGGCCCAAACACTGGCTGAATACGCTAGGATAATGGCAATGGAAACCGGCACATCCATAACTAGATGGCGAGTTTTTATAGCCCGCCATGCCGCTTGATAAAAAGGCACGGCACTGTAGAAGACTACTGGCGTAGCAAAAAGAAAGCTGATAAAACGTAAATAGCCTTGCCATTGATCACTGATGCCAAACAGCTCACCGCCATAAAGTGCGATAGCGACCATACCGACCTGCATCATGCCTAGGCCGGCAATGCTTAGGCGACGTAGAGCCTTACGGTTTTCATCATCAAGTAGGCGATTTTGGTTTTCATCAGTCGCCGGCTGAGGCCTAAAGCCAATATCACTTAAGCTGGCAAAAATTTCGCTAAGTGAGCCTTCAGATTCATCGTAACTAATCCAGCAACGATGGGTGCTAGCATTCACCCGAACCTTGCTCACTTGAGGCAAACGTTGAACATGCTGCTCGATTAGCCAAACACAGGCCGCACAGGTAATGCCACCCAATAGTAATTGCGCTTGCCTTTCACTACCCTCCAACTGCAACACAAAATCTTGCTGCACTTCAGGCAGATCATAGACGGCCCAACTTTGCTGAGCGTCTTCGTCAGGACGATCAGCGCTTTCGCTGCGATACTGGTAAAACTGGGTTAGCCCGCCATTCACAATAGCACTGGCCACAGCCTGACAACCCACGCAACACATTGGCTGAGAGACACCTTCGATTTCTACTGGGAAATCAGCGCCGGCCGGGATTTCTAACTGACAGTGAAAACAGCGCTCTTCGGCTGCTTGACTCACTGGCCACCCATTTTGGCGATCTTGCTATCTTTGAAGTTAATATCACCATTGAGGCGCCACTCAACTTCATTGATATCACCTACTGGAGATAAACGAAGATACTGACGGAAAGTCAGCTGGTGCTCTAAATCGCCGCGGTAGCGATTTCCTTGCAGCTGATGCATAAGCACAATGCGGTCATATTCATGGTTGGTCGGGTGAATAATCTCTAGCTGAAGCTGCTCAGGGTCATTCACTAGGCCTGTTACATCCATTAGGATATCGCCAACTTCAAGATCAAATTCAACCTGAGCGGCCAAGCCCAATTCTTTAGCTCGTTCATCCTGCTCTAAACGCTGGTTGATCATTAAGCCATCTTTGTAATAGTTATCACTGACCACTGAATCATCAGCATTTACCGCCAAGTAAATGGTATAGGCGCAGGCAATAACAACAGAGCCTGGTAAGGCAATGAGAAACCAAGGGTAAAACTGCTTGTACCAAGGTACAGTATCTTCAATGGGTGCAGGCATATCAGCATCCTATTCGCTAAAACTTATAACTGGCTAGAAACTAAGGGCTTTTAACATAGCCCTTTAATCCCAAGCATTATAAACCAAGCCCTTTGAAAGTGCTGTATCTGGATCAAGTAGATGCAGGTTCTTTAGCTGTTACGAATCCTTGGCCCCAAATAAAAAGGCAGCCAATAGGCTGCCTTTTGCTCACTTCAAGCTATTCTTGGAAAACGCTACTTCGGTGCCGGTCCAATAAAGCTCGCTTTTTGAATAGCGTGCACAGTTTCATCGTCTTCGGCTTCAACCACAAAATAGATGGTCGATTTGGTAGAGTTCAGCTTGTCACGATCAATTCTTACGCTAACAGGTAGAGAGAAGATCTCACCCTCTTCCAGGTAGGCGCGATATTTCTTCTTCATGCGGTAGTCACTGGGTGACTCGCCCGTCTCGTCAGCCTGAACGTCCACGCTGAAGTAACTTTCACCACGACCCATATTGTTAATCTTAACCATATAGACGTTTTCGATGTATTCAGGCGTTTCACGGAACAACTTGGCGCCACGGTCCCGGATAACATCTACCCCTAATGGAGTACGAGTACCAACGGTATAAGCAAACAAGCCGATCATCAAACATACGGCAATTACATAGCCAATAAATCGAGGCCGAAGCACATGAGTCTCGCCAGTTTCCATGGCATCTTGCGTTGTAAATCGAATCAGGCCACGTGGGTACTTCATGCGATCCATTACACTGTCACAGGCATCCGCACATAAACCGCAGTCAATACACTCATACTGCAAGCCATCACGAATATCGATATCTACCGGGCAAACCTGCACACACCATCCGCAATCAATACAATCACCCAAGCCTTTGGCCTTGTAGTCTTCACGCGCCTTACGCTTTCCGCGTGATTCACCGCGAGCCTCGTCATAGGTAACCAACATGGTGTCGCGATCGTACATAACAGATTGAAAGCGAGCATATGGGCACATGTATTTACACACTTGCTCGCG
>JAOXRT010000181.1 GCA_025800365.1 Cellvibrionaceae bacterium
TCTAGTTCTCGGCGCTCGAAGTCAAAACGTGCCCGTTCAACCTCTGCTGCCATGACTCGAGCATAATCACTTCGCTTTCGATAGAGCTCATGCATTTTTTGAAACGAAGATAATGACTCTGCATATCGCCCCAAAGCCTCGTAAGAGGCCCCAAGCACCTCATAAACTTTTATGCCCAAGTCGTCCCATTGTTCAGTTCCAGCAATATCTATAAATATATCAGACGCCTTCACAGCATCTTCATGTCGCCCTTGTAATAAAGCCAGTTGTGCGCGGGCAAGGTGATAACGCATTTGTAGCGGGCGATTCTCCACCTCTTCCATGTAAGCTGAGGCCTCATCAAGACTTATAGCCGCTTGCTGAGAATTGCCCTCTTCAATATACAATCGGGCCAAGCCCACTTTAGCCGCGAACACCCTATAGACGTCTGGGTGTGATCCGGCTAACGCAGCAAGTAATAATTTATTGTAATAAGCTTTGGCTTCATCTGTTTTGCCCAGTTGACGATTTTCTTCTCCTAAACGAAAAAGGTCAAAACGGACGTTGCGCTGATTCCCGGCCAGAGTATCTAAACGTAAAGCCTCACTGGTAAAATCTATTGCCTCTTGATGCCGTAACATTCGCCCATAGACATAACCAATGCGATAGTTCATCTCGCCTTCTTTGCTATAACGCTCTTTTTCCTCAAGCGTGGGCAAAAGGGTTTCAACAAGTACTTTTTGAGCTTCACTGTATTCCAGCAGGGCCCGACTAAAATCTCTCAAGCCAGTAAACAGATCACCTAAGGATAAACGGCTGTGGAAATACAGAAGATAGTCACCCTCTTTTTTCGCACCCGCAGCCAAGTTTTCGTAAATTTTCTGTGCCTCAGATGTTTGATTGAGATAGGCTTTTGCGATGCCTTCAAGCATCAGACTATAAAGATTGAAGTGTTTGGATGGAAACAATTGCTCTAGAGGCTTTAGCTTTTCACGAGTACGCAAAGACTGCTTAATCTCACCAGAGCGGAGCTGGGCATCTTGTAAAAGTAGTAGATAATGCGCCTGCTGAACGGGCTGCAATTGAGGATATTCAGCGAACTTTGACTCGAGCTGAATTCTAACATCAGCATCAAAATTCATCTGTAATCGCCGCGTTTCTAAACGCTCGATCAATTCTGTCAAACTTTCAGCATGGATACTCCCGACCCATAAAATCCCAATCAGGAAGCATAAGATACCACTAGCTAAAGATCTTAACATAATGCAAATCAGCGCTCAGAAAACCAAAGCAACACTTTCGCTTTAAAAAAACGAAATCAATGAAGGCTTAATATTAAACATACGCCAAGATTTGCAAAAAAGAAAATATTTACGCCAGAAAAGAGAGATTTAGGCTTGGGTGGCCAAATGACCACCCAATTATGACATTAAGCTGGCTTAGGGAGGGGAAGCTGAGATTGCACATTAGCAGCGCTTTTTAAGCCCTGCTGATAGTACTGAGTGCTCAACTCATGCTCACCCATCGCAGCCAATAAACGACCAAGCTCCGCACAGGCTTCTGCACTCGGCTTTTGTTTGATGGAGTTTTGATAATATTCTTTCGCCTTGCCCCACAACTCATTGCGTAAGCTTAGACGGGCACAGCTGAGCAGCAAGGCCGCATCTGCTGGGCGTTGTTTCAGCCAATTCTCAGCTTGAATGAGTTGACGATCCAAATCTTCGCCGGCCAGCAAACCGTAGAGGGAGATAAGATTATCTTGCCAATCCTTCTGCAAATGACGGCGCAGCAAATTTTCGGCAATTGCATCACCATCGTAGCGACGTAATTGCTGGGTATAGGCCATAACCATCGCTGGACGCTTTTTCACATCTTTAGGCAGGTCTTCCCATACTTCTTGCAATTTAGCGATGGCGTTTTTGGTTTGCATACGGCTTGCTTGTTCACCGGCCAAATCAATCAACGCTAAATACAATTTATCTGACAAAGCTAGGCGTTCGTCTTCACTGCCCACCTTGTGGCGATTTAATTCTGGCAACAGGCGCTCTAGAGACTCCCAATCTTCCAATTCCGTGTAAACGTTGCGAAGGTATTCCAGCACCAAAACATTTTTCGGTGAAATTTTTCTAGCCTTCTCTAAGGTTGCTACACACTGCTCATACTTCTTAGCAGAGAACTGAATACGAGCCTGGGTGATAATAATAGCCAAGCTATCTTCTGAAGCCACTTCTTCGGCTTTTAGAAGCAGTTCATTCGCCTGGTTCTCATCACCTAGCTCATGAGCACTGCGCGCTGCCGCTAAATAATTAAGCACCGGGGCTTGAACATTGTGGGCTGATTTTAATAGATCTTTGCGAGCAGATTTAAAGTCACCCTCAATAAACTCTACCAAGCCTTTCTCGGTACGTTTTTGGGCAGCCGCGGCGCTACCAAAAAGAATAAAGCCGGTGCTTTTTTTGACGAGATTGACGCTACCCTTGGATAGCTTAGCAGTCCAACGAGCAAGCAAGAGAGCAGCCACAATTAAAATGACAGTAAACCAAAAGCTCATCTCGATACTGATGTTGCCGAAGGCGATAAGCACATAGCCACTATCATGTTGCACTAGATAATCGAGATAAAATATGCCGGCAACAATTGCCAGCAAAACCAGTAATTTAAACTTCCAACGAAATCTCATGATTAAGCCTCCTTGCTCGCACTTGCTTGCGGAGGCTGGGGCTGAGTCGACTTCACTTTATGCAAACGTTCAATGTATACGCGCAACTGCTCAAGCGATGAAGTAATGTCTGGTAAAGGAACAATAATTTCTTGCTTTTCAAGCTCATCCAGTTCCAAGATGAAAGCTTCGATTTGGCTATTCGGCGGAAACTGATCTTGCAACCACTCACGAGCTTGTTGAATCGAGGTTTCATAAATGACTTTTTCTTCACGCAACATGGCCAACTGCGCACGCTCAATCATAAAGCGGAGATTAAGCTTCACATAGGCTTGAGCTTCAGGTGGCAGCAACGCATTAACCGGCTGATTACGGCGAATATGCACAAAGCCTTTTAGATAATCGAAAACCGAAGTTGCCCAGCCCTGCATGCGATGCTGCCAAGTAACGTTTTCGGGTAATACCGGCTCTTCCATCGAATGGTTACGCTCAGCCATCGGCACACGCTTAGGTAAGGTCGGTAAATTGTCAATCTGCTTTGCCAAACCCGCCATACGTAAAAACAAACCATCACGATCAACTTTTGGCGCTAGCTTTAATGCAGCAAGATCCTCACCGATAGCCTGACGAATTGGGAACAGATCGACATCATCCATTTCCGCCAAAATTTTATCGGCAGTTTCCAACAAGCCCTGTGAGCCTTTGGTGGCACGTTCGGTTAGCAAACGTTGATTCGCCAAGCGCAATAGGTATTCCGCTTCGGCCAATAACCAATCATCACGACTAGTAGAAGAAATACTGATCAGACGTTTATTGTGAGCATCTAAACGTTGATGCACCGCTTGCAATGAATCTTGTACAGTTTGAGCCACTTCATCCGTGCCAGCTACCGAAGCCGATACCGTTTGCTGCTCACTAGCTAGCTTCAGAATCTGCTGATTCTGGCTCTCAATTAAACTCGCCATTTCAGCTTCACGCGCCTGGCGGCCTTTATCTTGCTGCCAGAACTGCCAGCCAAAATATCCGCCAGCACCAACGGCAGCACATAGCAGCAGCACTACAAACCAAATAAAGAAGCCGGCACCCGAGCTCTTTTCTTTAGTAGCAGGAGCTTTTTTGCTAGCTGCTTTTTCAGCAGGCTTAGCGGCGCTGGCGGTTTTTGATTCTGGCTGTTTTTGCTCAGGTTTTTGCTGCTCTTGTTTTGCCTTATCGTCGGCAGGCAGCTGATCTTTGTTATCGGTATTGCTCATGTGAACTCCATTTGTGCAAGGTCACCCTAGCAGCGGGATTTTAAATTAAATTCTATTACGGGCTTAGCTGACCAATGTACTTAAGGCTTCCAGCATGGCGGGCTCACCGGCATTACTGGCAACTAAGACCTTCTCAAAACCCAAGCTTTCGGCCATATTGGCAACACGCAAGCTCGGGCAAATCAATGGGTAACTTAACCAGGCACCAAGCCCGGCCTCTTCTATTCCATGATGCAAGTTTTCTAAGGACTCACCACTATGCACCAAAATCACATTTCGCCCAGATAGCTCAGAAAACTGGCTACCAGCTAAGGCGGCGCTCAGCATTGCCGGACGAATGCGGCTGTAGAGCTCGCAATAGTCAACTTTAGCACCTCGCCGGCCTAATGTTTGCGCCAGTTGCTCTCGGCCACCCTTGCCGCGAAAAATAAGGATCTTTTTGTCGCTTAAATCCTGCAACTGCTCTAGCTCTAGGAGTGCCTCGCTGTCCATAGCACCTTCCGCCGAACTCAATTCGGTAAAGGCCATAGCCCGAGCTGCTGCCGCGGTGGCAGCACCAATTGCCAGATAGCGCTGCCCCATAGGCAGCTGAGGCCAATACTGATCAATCCAGGGCTCAGCGTATTTGACGGCGTTTTGGCTAATAAAGATCACAAAAGCATATTGATCAAGGTCCATAACTCTAGACTTGATCGCCGCGATGGCCGCCGCCTCTTCCAATTGAGCAATTTCCATACAGGGGATATGCAAGCACTGCCCCCCTGCCGCTATGATTTTATCCTGCAGGCTATTACTTGCCTGCTCTGGCCGACATAGGAGCACATTAAGCCCAGTTAAGTTCATTGTGCTCATCACCTTTAAACCTAAGCTGAATTAGGGCGTATTGCCGTAGACCTTGTCTAGAATCTCTTTGGCTCCAGCTTCCAGTAAGCGTTCTGCCATTGCTACACCCATACTTTCTCCGCTATCTAAATCGCCTTCCGCTTCTTCAAATAGCATGGTGCTGCCATCCGGATCGCCGACCAAGCCACGCAACCATAATTTACCATCTCGCTCTATGGCATAACTTGCGATAGGCACCTGGCAACCGCCCTCTAGACGACGATTCATAGCACGCTCAGCCAAAACGGCCCTGGCCGTCTCGCTATCATGCAAGGGAGCCAAAAGCTCCTTGCAGACCTCGTCATCCATTCGGCATTCAATGCCCACAGCTCCTTGGCCACCGGCAGGTAAGCTAAGCTCAGGAGCAATAAAATCGCGAATACGATCAGCCATTTCTAGGCGAATTAGCCCAGCAGCTGCAAGAATAATAGCTTGGTATTCACCGGCATCCAGCTTTGCCAAACGGGTATTAACATTGCCACGCAGAAAACGGATATCCAGATCCGGGCGAGCGGCTAATAGCTGACACTGGCGGCGCAAACTGGAAGTTCCCACTACGGCACCTTCTGGAAGCTCATCTAGGGAGGCAAATTCATTGGAGACAAATGCATCACGAGGATCTTCGCGCGGGCAGATAACCTCTAAGCCTAAGCCTTCCGGGAATTCCATCGGCACATCTTTCATGGAGTGAACAGCGATATCAGCACGTTCTTCCAACAGCGCATGCTCAAGTTCTTTAACGAAGAGACCTTTGCCACCCACTTTGGCGAGCGGCACATCTAGAATTTTATCGCCCTTGCTGACCATGGGCACCAAACTTACCTCTAAGTCTGGGTGGTGACGTTCTAGTTCAGCTTTAACATACTCAGCCTGCCATAGGGCTAGAGCACTCTTACGCGTGGCGATACGAATAGATCGGGACATGATGGGCACTTAATCAATAAATCAAGCGCCTATAATAACAGAGCAGAGAACCTGCTCCTATGTTTTAGCTCAGGCAAACACTGCTTAAAAAACAACCAGAAACATTGATTTACAGATCTGGCGAAGCTATGCAATAAGCTCCTCTGTGCCTTCGAGTTTTGACTCACTCTCTGGATTTGGATCACTTACTTTTAGGCTTAGCAGCAAACGCTCAGCTGCACGACGACTGTCTCTAAGCACCAACTCACCACCGCCTAAAGCGACCATCATTTGGACATTAAAAACCAAACTGATTAAACCCCAAGCCACTTCTCTTTGCGCGGCCGGTTCAGCATCAGGGTAATCAACACTAATCACCCGACAAAGAATCATGACAAAATTACTGTACCACTCGTTCATTCGGTGCTTAATTTCGGGATAGAGATCCGCACCAGAAACCAAAGCTTCTGCTACTAAAATTTTTCGGCGTTGATCTTCATCAATATTGATAAACAAATAATCCAGCAGCGGGGCGCTAGTTTCTGATTCAGGCATTGAAGCGAGCATTTTGCAGGCTTCGGTTCTGGAGGATTTAATATATCGATCCGCTAAGGCTTGCACCATTTCGGAGCGGTTGCCGATATGATAACGCAACAGGCTTCGTCGCAAACCCGACTCTTCGGCAATTCGTTCTAAGGTTGTGCCCTCAACACCCAGTCGAGCAACACATCTCTCGAATGCATCGAGTATTTCTTCTGTGCGTTCAGCTTTAACACTGGGACGTGCCATTTGGTTTCGAGCTCCCTGTCGAAGTAATTGTTGGCACCGATACTATCACAAGGATTTAGACGAAACATTACCCCAAATCAGGGATAAGAAAGTTTTTTTCACAAAAACACAAGAAATGTAGCCGACGGTAATAAGAGAGATATACTGAAAGAAATATCCCAGCAATATTCATCTAATAAGCTGTCATTTATGAATAGGAATTGAATCTTACATTTCAATTAATAGAATTTTTAGCAAGAGTAAAAAATTAATTTATTTTCAAAATTGAAAAATAATAACATGCAAAAAAACAAGCAAAACGTTATTTTTCTGCACAGAAATAAAAAAGCCCCGATACAATCGAGGCTTTGGGAAGAAAAAGAAATACTATTACATTTCAGCAAGCATTGCACGAATGCGGCTTACATGTCGACGACTCACAACAGGCTTTTCATCGCTATCGCGTAAGCGCATCACATAATGCCCTTCTGCGGCTCTTTCCATACCTTCAATGTAACCGCGCGCAACCAAAGCGTTTCTGTGAATACGCACAAAGCTTGCTTCAAACTCTGACTCTAATTCTTTTAGAGTATCATCGATCAAAGTTTCACCCCCACGATGATAAACCGTTACGTATTTTTGATCGGCCAGAAAATAAAACACATCTTCTAATGGGATCAGCTCAACGCCACGACGAGTTTTCGCGCTTATGTGTTTGCGTGCATTCGGACGATCCGCTTTACCCATATCATCCAAGGCCGCCAACTGCATACGATTAAGCTTACGGGCATTATGTAAAACTTGTTCTAGCTGCTCTTGCCTAACTGGCTTTAATAAATAGCCAACTGCCTGCGCCTCAAAAGCTTCTACCGCGTGCTTATCATAGGCCGTGCAAAACACCACTGCAGGCGGATCTTCCATCGTAGAAATTCGCTTAGCTGCCGACAGGCCATCTTCGCCCGGCATGGAAATATCCATCAATACCACATCTGGACCAGACGACTGAATAGCTTGCAGGGCCTCATCGGCACCAGCAGCTTGCGCCACAACTTCACATTCATCCATGCGGGAAATCATTCGAACCAGCCGCTCTCTGGCTAGCGCCTCATCATCGACGACCAAAACATCCATGATTGTGCTCATTACTTAGATCTCACTTATTTTTTACTGTGTTGAATTATAGCTATCGGCAGCAGCTCATAATTTCTTCAATTGGTAACGAATATTAATTGTGTAAAGTTCGTCATTCTGCTCGATACTCCACTTAACCTTCTCGCCAAAGTGCCCCTTTAGGCGGGCCAGCACATTATTCAATGCCAGCTGATTGCCAGAGCTACGGGCTTCTTGAACCAGAGGGTTGCTTACTACTAAGTGTAGCTCGTCATTCTGTTTAAGCACCTTTATTAGAATAGTGCCACCCTGGGGCAAGTGGTGCACGCCATGCTTAATGGCATTTTCTAATAAGGGCTGCAGTACTAAGCTCGGGATCGGCATATTCCAAGCCTCGTCAGCCACCTGCCAATCAGTATGTAAGCGCTCACCCATGCGTAGCTTTTCCATCGCTAGGTAACGCTCACATAAAGTGACTTCATCCCTTAGGGTTACCAGTTTCGGCTCAGCTAGGCTAGCGCGAAACAGCTCACTAAGATCTTCAATCGCTTGCTCAGCCTTTTGGGGGTCTACCTCGATTAAACAGGCAATCGTGTTCATACAATTAAATAAGAAATGGGGCTGAATCCTTGATTGCAATGCCTGTAATTGCGAGTGCAGATGGGCCTGCTGTTGATTGCGCACCTGTTGCTGCAAGTACATATAGCGCAAACCAATGCCTGAAATAATCATGGATATCAGCAAAAACTGCCCAAGACTCCAGTAATTCAACTGCAGCATCTCGCCATATTGAGAGATAACCACGCTAAACAAGCATAGCGTCATCAACTGAACTACGGCGAAACAACTCAGGCCTGCTACAGCTGGGTGGCGCTTATTGAGCCAGCTCGACATCAAAGCCAAAAACAGCAGCGAGGCCAGTGCTACCCACTGTACTGCGAAGGAAATCATGCCAAAGCCCTGCCAATCGAAGCCCTCTAAACCAAAGGCCGCCAAACTCAGGGTGATCGCCAACAGCTCGCAAACCAAGACCACCACTAAGGCCACAGATGGTTTTTTGAGATCTGGCAGGAAGTCTCCCTGAATATTCAGGGCTTCATTAACTCCTTGTTCTAATTGGCGCTTTTTACTATTTCTATTAAACAAAGCCTCTCCTAGGGAGCATGTTAAGACGGTGTTGATATGACTGTGCTGAATTGTACGGCCTCGCCTTCAGGGCGCCGACTCCACAAGGCCAAAAGGTTGATCAGTTACCTTAGGCGGCATGAAGCACTATAATGCCACACCCTAAGGTGGGCTCTGCCTATTTAGGCGCAATAGCAAACCTATACTTTAAGATTAAAAAAGCAGGATGTAACCATGAGCGATAGCCAAAACGACGCCACCAATCAGCAATGGGGCGGTCGCTTTAGTGAGGCAACTGACGCCTTTGTACAACGTTTTACAGCCTCGGTGCAATTTGACCAGCGCATGTACAAACAAGATATTCAGGGCTCTGTCGCCCATGCCACCATGCTGGCTGAAGCCGGCGTGCTCAGCTCAGAAGAGCGAGACGCCATCATTCAGGGCTTGCAGACAGTGCAAGCAGATATTGAAGCCGGCCGCTTTGATTGGTCTATTCCGCTTGAAGATGTTCATATGAACATCGAATCAGCATTAACTAAAGCCATTGGCATTACCGGTAAAAAACTTCACACCGGTCGTTCTCGCAACGATCAGGTAGCGACCGATATTCGCCTATGGCTACGCGATGAGATTGACCTAATCAGCGCCGAAATGACCCGCCTACAAGACGGTCTAATCAAGCTCGCCGAAGGTGAAGCCGACACTATCATGCCAGGCTTTACTCACCTGCAAACAGCCCAACCTGTGACTTTCGGTCATCACCTGTTGGCATGGAACGAGATGCTAGAGCGTGACTTCGGGCGCTTGCTAGACTGCCGCAAGCGCTTAAACCAATCGCCACTAGGTGCTGCGGCTTTGGCTGGCACCAGCTACGCGATTCAGCGCGATATGACGGCCGAGTTGCTAGGCTTTAGCAAGCCAACTGAAAATAGCCTAGACTCCGTATCCGATCGCGACTTCGCCATCGAGTTCTGCGCTTTTGCCAGCCTGCTGCTGACCCATATGTCACGCATGTCTGAGGAGTTGGTACTGTGGACTTCTGCGCAGTTCAACTTTATTGATTTACCAGATCGCTTCTGCACCGGCTCTTCCATCATGCCTCAAAAGAAGAACCCAGATGTGCCAGAGCTAGTACGTGGTAAAACCGGCCGTGTTAATGGTCATTTGATCAGTTTACTGACCTTGATGAAGTCTCAGCCATTGGCTTACAACAAGGATAACCAGGAAGACAAAGAGCCATTATTCGACGCAGTGGATACCGTTAAAGATTGCCTACGTGCTTTCGCCGATATGATTCCTGCCATTGAATCTAAGCCAGCGGCTATGTTGGAGGCTGCTAAGCGTGGTTTCTCTACCGCCACAGATTTAGCTGATTACCTGGTTTGCAAAGGCGTGCCTTTCCGCGATGCACATGAGATTGTGGGCAAGTCTGTCGCCTACGGCCTAGAAACAGGTAAAGATCTATCCGATATGAGCCTAGAAGAATTGCAGCAATTTAGCAGCCAGATCAGCGATGATGTCTTCCAGGTTCTGACTCTTGAAGGCTCGATTGCTGCTCGCAACCACATTGGCGGCACCGCCCCAGATCAGGTTCGCCAAGCCGCAGGACGCGCACTAGCCCTTATCGCGCAGCGCTAAATCGCCCACAAGGCCCGCTACAGCGGGCCTTTTTACACCTCTAGGTCAGCTTAGCTCTTCTCGCC
>JAOXRT010000186.1 GCA_025800365.1 Cellvibrionaceae bacterium
CATAAGTGTTGAACTGGGTAATAACCCCCATATCAAGAATGTAATTTACTTCCTGATTTAAAACCTTTTCTGGCAAACGGAATGAAGGAATCTGACTGCGCATAAAACCGCCACCTAGAGGCTGGTCATCATAGAGATGAACCTCATAGCCAAGGGGCATCAAATCACGGGCAACCGTCAGTGAAGCCGGGCCACCACCAATAAGGGCGACTTTTTTACCGTTCTTTTGCTTGGGGATCTCTGGCATTCGAGCAGCCACATCTTCATCAAGCTTATTATCTGAAGCCACACGCTTCAGGCGGCAAATAGCCACGGGCTCTTCTTCCACCCGCCCTCGTCGACAAGCGGGCTCACAGGGTCGATCACAGGTTCGCCCTAATACACCGGGAAACACATTGGATTCCCAGTTGATCATATAGGCGTCGGTGTAACGGCCGGCGGCAATTAAACGGATATATTCGGGCACAGGAGTATGCGCCGGACAGGCGTACTGACAGTCCACCACTTTGTGAAAGTGATGACCGTCTTCGGTCTTTGTAGGCTTCACAACACGGTTCCAATTGCTACTGCTTGCGCAGGTTCATCATTATTACCCGCTTTTGGCGGGTATGGCTTATGGGGCATTTATTCAGTGGTTTACCACTCAATTGCCTCTCATTCTTTCTTTTTTATTCTGTTGAATTAGCGTTTGCTTATTCGATCTTGTAGATGCTAACGCATATTTACTTTACAAGTAAAGAATATCTGCTTGCAGATAAACAAGACGACAGAGCTTTTTCCTGTAATTCGCCGTATTCTAGTAGAAAATGAAGGATATTTGACAGGCCAAATACGCCAATTAGTAGGTATCCACTACCAACCGTAGCAAATTGTCCAATTAATCTACAGCCAAATAAGCTTCAGTGATAAACGCCTATAAATAGTGGGCTTTTATCGAGTTTATGAGTGAATTGCCGCTAAACTGTATAAAGAGAGTTTACATTGCTTAAGACGAGCTAGGACTGCCACATGGAAATGAGCGACTACCTTCAATTTATGGTTGAACATGGCGCATCGGATTTGTTTTTTAGCACCAATGCACCGGTGATGATCAAGATCGAAGGTCAGATACACCCGGTGCAATCTCAACATACGATGGCGGTAGGCGAAGTGAAAACCCTAGCCTATAGCTTAATGCAGGATCACCACATACAACGCTTTGAACAGGACTGGGAGCTTAACTTTGCGGCCTCCATTAAAGGCCTAGCTCGCTTTCGAATTAACCTGTTGAGACAGCGCGGTGAAGTCGCCATGGTGGTACGGCATGTAAAAACCGAAATCCCGAGCTTCGCCGAGCTACACCTTCCCCATTCTCTTAAAGAGCTGGTGATGCAC
>JAOXRT010000206.1 GCA_025800365.1 Cellvibrionaceae bacterium
GCTCGACTTACAAGAAGATATCCCGGTTATTGTTTCCATGGGCAGCGTTGCCGCCTCTGGTGGCTATTGGATCTCGGCAACGAGTGATGAAATTTGGGCAACGCCTACCACAATTACTGGCTCTATCGGTGTATTTGGCGCCTTCCCTACCCTTGAAGAAAGCTTAAAGCACTTAGGAATTCATACGGACGGTTTAGGCACTACGTTGCTTGCTGGCAGTATGCGTGTTGATCGCACCCTAAGCCCATTGGCCGAGCGTGTTGTGCAACAAGGTGTAGAACAGGTATACAAACAATTTCTAGATATCGCAGCCGAAGGTCGTGAAAGCACCCCGGAAGCCATTAATGAAATTGCTCAAGGCCGTGTTTGGAGTGGTGAGCAAGCTTTAGCAAATGGCCTAGTTGATAAGCTGGGTGGCCTAAACGATGCCATTAAGGCCGCCGCTGAGCGCGCCGAGATCAGCGATTATGATGTTATTGAGATCAAGCGTAAATTAAGCCCAAGCGAACAGTTTATGCAGGAGCTTGCCAACAATCTTGATGCCAAAGCCAGCGTTAACCCTTGGTTGAAACCTATCAATCAAAAATTAGCGAGCTGGTTTAGCCCAGTGGTTGAAGCGATTGATGAGCTTAATAGTTTAAATGATCCAAAAGGTATGTATGCTCGCTGCGTAGCTTGTGCGGCACCTTAATCTCTCGTTAAAGCGGGGTCAGATCCCTACAACAGCGGGGCATAGCTTTTGCTATGCCCCGCTGTTGTAGGGATCTGACCCCATTATTTTGGTAAAAAGGATTTTGATATGCGTTTTTACAAGAACAATAAACATCGCGACAAACAGAACTGTAAGCACTTTCTACACAAATCAATTCAGATCGCTATCGCTAGCCTCCTATTAGCTGCACCCACTCAAGCGCTCTTTGCGGAAATACTACCTTCCGAATTCAAAAACAATTTGGTGTATCTCACTCCCACATTAACTGACGGCACTAAGATTCGTTTTTATACGGATACCGGCGGTGGCTGGAATGTCATTAGCCAGGAACTTTTTGATAAATATCAGTGGCCAAGCATCGAGAAAGTATCTAAAAGAGGCCCAGTAAAATTAAGCAGCATGCCAAGCTTTACGAAGGGAAAATCGATACCTAACGGAGGCTTAAACAACTTTATGGAAGGCCACCTTTTTATCGCACCCAGCAGCAAAATTGACGAAGACAAGCTCGGCTATGATGGCTTTTTGGGTGGACGTTGGCATGCGGAGAAAATTATTAATATCAACTATCCAGCACAGAAATTTGCAGTGCTGGATAAGTTACCCAAAAGCTCAGCAAGGATGGAAGTTTTGAATCTGGGTTTCCAAAAAGATCAACATGGCAGCTACACGATGGCCTTCTCTCGGATGCCAGTTACTATCGATGGGCAAAGCCTTGATTTGCTGCTAGATACCGGCGCACAAGCGACGCTCAGCAGCAAGGCCAAATCAATTATAGATATAGCTGGCAATACAATGGCCGCCTCTTTTATGGTCGCTTCAGTATTTGATCAATGGAGAGCAAAACACCCCGAATGGAAATATATTGAGGCCGGTGACGATTACATTAAAGAAGCAATGATACAGGTTCCCGAAATTAGAATAGCTACGTTTAGTGTCGGCCCAGTTTGGTTTGCACGCCGCGCCGATCACAACTTCCACGAACACATGTCCGCCATGATGGATAAGAAAATAGATGGCGCCTTGGGTGGCTCAGCTTTTCAATATCTTAATTTGATTATCGATTACCCTGCCGAAAAGCTATATCTAGAGAAGGTCAATTAGTCTGCAGAATGTTGGCAGAACTGCGCTCTAGAGCAAGGAAGACGTAGATAGGGTCAGCTCAAAATAAGCTACATACCCAAAACTTGCTTGGCAAAAGGAATGGTCAGCTTGCGCTGCTCGCTTAAAGAAGCTCTATCAAGACGGTCAAGGATTTCAAATAGCTCGCCAATATGTCTTGGGGCTCGATTCAAAATAAACTGCGCCACTTCTTCAGGCAGATCCAAACCTCTTGCTTTAGATCGCATGGTTAAAGCTTCTAGCTTTTCCCGATCAGCCAATAAGGGCACCTGAAAGCTCAAGCCCCAAGCTAGACGTGAAGATAAATCCGGTAATTTAACAGGCAGTTCCGAGGGATTTGCATTGGCGCTAAAGATAATTTTGCGCCCTCTATCTTTGCTGCGATTAAAACAGTTAAACAGCGCCTGCTCCCAATCAGCTTTGCCGGCAACATGCTGCAAGCCATCAAAGCATAAAAGGTCGAATCGCTCCATGCCTTCTAACAAGGCCTCTGGGGCAAAGCCCACTAAATCAGCAAGAGGTAAATACTGAGCGCTTTGGCGCATTTGATTGGCTTTGTGGCAGCTAGCCTGCAGCAGATGACTCAAGCCACTACCGCTACTACCCCAAAGGAAAAAGCCATGCTCGCTTGGGTTCTGCAAGAATGTCTGCAATGCGAAAACAGCCTGGGCAGCACCAGAACCTTCTATGGTATAGAAGTTCTCGAAGGTGGCGCCATCAGCAAGTGCTACGCCCAAGGACAATTGTTGGGGGTTCGACTGTTCCACAGATATCGGATCTAAAATCGGATCTTACAAAAAATAAGCGCGAGCTTAACCTTTTGCTCTTTATGGAATCAAGCCCCAGATCCATTTTGGGGCTAAATTTTCAGAAAATTAATTTAAGAATCAATAACTTGGCAGGCCCAAAGACCTACAAATGTCTTATTGCGGAGGCTGCGGGCGCTGCGAGGCATCAATTGCTGCCGCGTCTGTTTTAAGGCCAGAACTGATTTCGGAAGCGGCATCTGTACTTAGAGCTTGCTCAGCAGAGCCTTGATTTAAGCTCGCCCCTCTTCTGCAAGCCCAGTGCCTTCACCTTGTGATGGCAAAGGCTGCAAGACATCATCCATCTGCCCTGGCAGGGTTTGTGGTAATTGGGTCTCTGGCAACTGGGTCTGTGGCAATTGATAGTACAACACCCCCTGCTGACTGGCCTCGCCAATGGCCTGATTCGCCTGCAATACCTTATCCAAGGCAATCGCATCAACCAACTGCTGCAATTGCCCATCAATAAACAAACGCAGACGCAGCTGCTCACCAAGTACCAGATCCGGCTCGGCGTGACGCACCATGGCCAAGCTATTGAGATAATCCAAGACCTTACGATAAGACTTAAAATCAGCAATATTATCAAGCTGCATATAATGCGGCTTGCTATCCACTGGGCTGGCAATAATTGCGTGCTGGGCCGCTAAGTAGTCGGCCACTTGGCTTAAACCATCTTGAACCAACTCCTCAGCGGATTCGGCGCGACCATCAAACAACTGTAATTTGCCGCGATCCGCCAACAACCATGAAGCCAACCATTGACCACTACCGGTAATACTCAAACGTCCTAGTACCGCCACATCACTCTGATAACGGCTAGAAGCGGCCATTAAACTCTGCTCGTTTAGAGACCAAGCCTGAGCAACCGGAAAAGCCAAGCGATCATCCAAATCCATCACCGGTAAAGAGATAGGCAAAGCTCGCTCAGCTTCGACCTGCTGTACGGCTTCAAGCAGCAACTCTTGTTCGGCGACATTGACCATTTGACGCTGCTGGAAATCATCCTGCGCTAACCATAACAACACCTGCGGGCGTTTATCCGGCCAAATAGGCAGATCCAATTTGCGCAATAAAGTATCGACCGCAGACTTGGCATAATCCAAATTAACGACATAGCCCTCTTCGGCATTTTCATAGCTAAATTGCTGCATATATCGATTGGCTTGAGCCAACACGCTTCTAAGCTGTTCGCTGTCAGGAATATCACGTGCACCACTGGCTCGCACAATGACACGAGCCAAGCCGGCCGCGGCAAGCTTGTCACGGCTTTCAGGGGTTTGATCGGCGACCGGAAAACTGGCTCGATACAGGTTTTCTACTTTTACCGCATGACTCAATGGCGACAGCAATGCCACACAAAACATCAGCATCCAGGTGGTGCTTTTGCCCACTACTTTGCCCACATATCCCCCAATCTTCTCGGTATTCAAAATCTTATTTCAGCTATATACGTTTTCTATCTTCGGCGTCTTGGAAAGCAAGCCATCAATATTAAGCCTATTGATGCCCAAATGCTGCGACGGTTCCAACAGCTACGAACTTTTATGCACTATAGCGAAAGCGGTATGAACTCGGGCTAAACCCCAGCCCAAACCGCAGCATATGGCTAATACTGGCCCCACTCCCGCCAGATAAGTGCCTCATTGTAGCTTCGCCACTAGCAAATGGCAGCAATCACTAAAAGAAAATGCAAATTAGGCAATAAAACTAATGAGCTTGGCGAGCTTTCAAGCTAAAATACGCGCCCGTTTTTTAGACTACTCGAAGACCTTAGCCATGACAGATAAACAGCCTTCCTTAAGTTACAAAGACGCCGGTGTAGATATCGACGCTGGTAATGCCCTGGTAGACCGCATTAAGCATGTAGCCAAGCGTACCCGTCGCCCGGAAGTAATGGCAGGTCTTGGTGGTTTTGGCGCCCTGTGCGAGCTGCCAAAAGGTTACCGTGAGCCGGTACTCGTATCTGGCACCGACGGTGTGGGCACCAAATTGCGCCTAGCAATGGATTTAGGCCAGCACGATACTATCGGCATCGATTTGGTGGCCATGTGTGTTAACGATTTGGTAGTAGCTGGTGCAGAGCCGCTATTCTTCTTGGACTACTATGCCACAGGCAAGCTTAACGTCGATGTTGCCGCTGCAGTTGTAGACGGTATCGGCACTGGTTGTGAGCAAGCTGGCGCCGCGCTAGTAGGTGGTGAGACCGCTGAAATGCCAGGCATGTATGAAGGCGAAGATTACGATCTAGCCGGCTTCTGTGTTGGCGTTGCTGAAAAGAGCGAACTAATTGACGGCAGCCAAGTTAAAGCGGGTGATACCTTGATTGGTTTAGCCTCTAGCGGCCCACACTCAAACGGTTATTCTTTGGTTCGTAAAATCATTGAAGTATCCGGTGCCGATTTGCAGCAAGATCTTGCTGGCCAACCACTGGCTAAAGCGCTAATGGCCCCGACTCGCATTTACGTTAAATCTTTGCTGAAACTGATCAAAGAAAACCAAGTTAATGCCCTATCCCACATTACCGGCGGCGGCTTGTTGGAAAATATTCCACGTGTACTACCAGAAGGCGCAAAAGCTGTTATCGACACCCAATCTTGGCAAATGCCTGAGGTGTTTAACTGGCTGCAAAGTGCCGGTAATGTAGATACCGTTGAGATGTATCGCACCTTTAACTGTGGTGTCGGCATGATCATCGCTGTGCCTGCCGATAAAGCCCAAGCGGCGATCGAGCTGTTAAAAGCCGAGGGCGAAGATGCCTTTATCGTTGGTGAAATTGCCCCAGCTGCTGAAGGCGAAGAGCAAGTAGAGCTAAAAGGCCTGTAAGCATCAAAATGAACAAGCCGAAAGCTCGAATTGTTGTTCTGATTTCAGGCAGCGGTAGTAATTTACAAGCTATGATCGATTGCCAGCAGGCAAACGCATTAGGCGGCGAGATTGTGGCTGTTATCAGCAATCGTCCCGCCGTTAAAGGCTTAGAGCGCGCCGATGCCGCCGGCATTGAAGCGCTATGTTTGGATCACAAAGGTTTTGCCGATCGCGAAACCTTTGATCAAGCCCTCCAAGCTAAAATCGATGAATATCAGCCCGACCTTGTGGTACTCGCGGGCTTTATGCGCATTCTTACTCCGGCCTTTACGGAGCATTACTTGGGGCGCATGATCAATATTCACCCCTCTTTATTACCCAAGCACCAAGGCCTCAATACCCATCAGCGTGCGATTGATGCCGGCGATGCCCAGCACGGCGCTACGGTACACTTTGTCACCGCTGAGCTCGATGGTGGCCCGGCAATTGTACAAGTGGCTGTCGATATTGAAGCCGACGACAGTGCCGAAAGCCTCGCTAAAAAGGTGCAGTATCAAGAACACTATATGTTCCCGATCGCCGTGCAGTGGTTTTGCGAAGGTCGCCTAAGACTACATAAAGAAAACAAAAACCATGTTAGCCTTTTTGATGGTGAACCTTTGCCTATAAGTGGTCGTCTAATAAAGGCCCGTTAAAGGGCACTTTATTGAACAAATATCGACCATAGCCATTGCAAGCAAAGATTTATGTTAAAAATACTGCGTCCCCTGCTGCTTAATTCAAGCCGACTGCTGGCCATTTGCTTAGCCAGTTCTTTGGCATTTGCACAAAGCGAGAATGCTACTGAACAGCCTACTGCAGCTGCCGAGCTTCCTAATACAGAAGCCATTATAGAAAGCACGCCTGAAGCGGCAACACTAGCTACTCAAAGTAGCCAATTGCCTAAGCCTTTTCACGCTACCTATAAAGCCAAGTTTTCCGGCTTTACCATTGAAGCCACTCGTGAGCTTGGAACACACCCAAACGGTGAACATGAGCTGATTTTCAGCGCCTCCACTTGGCTAGCAAAATTACGCGAAAGCTCACGCTTCAACTGGGCCGAAGGCCAATTGGTGCCAAATCGCTATCAGTATCACCGTGAAGGATTAGGTCGCAGTCGAGATGCGGTCTTGGAGTTTGATTGGGCGCAGCATAAAGTCGTCAACAATGTGCAAGATAAACCTTGGCGCATGGATATCCCGGACGGCGCACTGGATAAACTCAGCTATCAGCTACAGCTTCGTAGCGATTTACTTAACGGTAAGCGCACACTTAAATACGATATCGCCGATGGCGGCCGCCTAAAAACCTATTTATTCGAAATGGTAGGCGAAGAGCTGTTAGATACACGCCTAGGCAAGCTAGCCACCGTTAAAATTAAAAAAGTACGCGCTACCGGTAAAAAACGCGTTACTTATATTTGGATGGCCAAACATTGGGATTACCTGCTAGTTAAACTGCAGCAAACCGAAGAAGACGGCAAGACCTACGCTATTGACCTGCTGCGTGCAGAGGTTGACGGCAAAACCGTAACTCCTCGTTTAGGGCAAAGCCAAGAGTTATTACCGACCCAACTGCCCGCAATCGAGGCTGAATTAAGCAGCCTCGGCCAATAAATTACTGAGGAACTTATGGAAATTAAAAACGAGCTAGTGGGCATTATTCACTACACTTTGAAAAATGATGATGGTGCCACTATCGATAGCTCTGAAGGTGAAGCGCCGTTGGAATACCTGCATGGTTTTCAGAATATTGTGCCTGGCCTAGAAGCCGAACTTAACGGCAAAAAAGTTGGCGACAGCTTTAAAGTGAGCGTAGAGCCAGAGCAAGGCTACGGCGAACTCGACCCAAACCTAGTGCAAGAGCTACCCAAAGAAATGTTCCAAGGCGTAGATCAAGTTGAAGTTGGCATGGCCTTTCACGCCGAAACACAAAACGGCATGCAAACGGTAGAAGTTATCGAAGTGGACGAAGACACCGTAACCATCGACGGCAACCACCCACTAGCCGGACAAACTTTAAACTTCGAGATTGAAGTAGTCGGCATCCGCGAAGCAACTCCTGAAGAGCTGCAACACGGTCACGTGCACAGCGCTGAAGGTTGTGGCCACGAGCACTAATACTCGCAGCTAGCATCTCGGCTTCGAGATGGGGTCAGACCCTATAGGGTCTGACCCCTAGCGTTTTAAACCCTCATTAATAGGGATTCCACAACGATTTTTACTACCTCTTCGGTAGAGAATTTTTCTGTATAGCCTAACTGGCGTCTTATTTTACTGCTATCAACGAACCAATGCTGTTGTGTATTTATGCCATACGGAATCTCTGCCTTCGCATCCAATTCAACTTCAACCGGCACCCCCATCTGCTTGGCAATCAAGTTGCACCATTGCTCTTCTGTATAATCTATTGGCTCAGCCAGATTAAACACTTCTCGCCCCGAAAACCCTAGCGACAAGGCTATGGCGTTCGCAATATTTACATTTGAAGAGCGTGAGAATTTCCAAGAAGCAAAAGTACTGTTTAAGCGCACTCTTCCAGATTCATGGATAGCTTTAAAGTAAGGCTCTATACGGGAGATATCTGGCAATCCATAGATAGCTGGCAACCTAAGGATCTTACAATCATCAAAGTATGAATAGTAAATTCGCTCTACGTTTAATTTATCGTATTCTGCCCCTTGAAAACTCAGACGCTCTCGCAGCTCATCACCTTCAAACAAAGGGGTTTCTTGCACCTCTGTTGTCGACTGATTATGTAAGACGTTATAGGCCCGATAGACATCGATGCTAGAAATAGCCGTAATAGGGACTTGCTTCCCATTTAAAGCCAAAATAAGTGTTCCGGCATCTTGGGCGGAATAAGGAATCATGTCGATGAGGCAAAATCGATTGAACCGATCAAACACGCCTTTTAATTGATCTAATGCACTTCGATCACAGCTGTAAGCCTCACCTCCAAAAGGGTGTTCGCCTCTACGGTTTAGGCAAACTACCTCCCTTCCCTTTTCTTGCAGCGACAACAGCACACTTGGCCCAAGCAGGCCTGTTCCACCTATGAGCAACACCTTTTCCATGTGTATGACCTCGTATATTGGATCAATTAGAACAATGCAACTATGAAACTTTGTTCAGGTAGAGCACAAATAAATCAATGACTGCGCTAGGTTACCTAAAATACGGCTAATACCACAACATCTCGACTTCGAGCGGGGTCAGACCCTATAGGGTCTGACCCCATTTCGGAGCGGCGTTTCTAATTGCATCCACTATCCCTATCGAAAGTAATCACCAGCTACAATATTCAACGACTAGTCAAAACCCAAATCGCTTCATGGCCATCAACACCATCTTTAAAATCTTTTATTAGCTTAGGGTTCGCCAATTTTTTGGTGCTATGAGACTGCCCGTATAAGGCTTCAATTTCATCAGCACTTACAGAAAACGGCGGCCCAGCCATAAGCGATTGGTCATACTCATAGATTACTAAAAGCTGTGGCGCCGCATCACTTAATTGGTTTAACAGCTTCGCATAATCCCTACGCATCGGCTCAGGCAGAGCAATTAATGCAGCGCGATCATAAATCACATCAACGACACCGATTTGATCTTTACTAAGATCAAAGATATCACCCACATAAACATCAATATGCTCAAAGTGATAACGCTTGAGTTTTTCCAACTGCTCAATTTCAGGCTCTACACCTAGCTCTTCAAATAACTCAATAACGGCCGCCTCGTGCAGCTCGGCTGCCACCACTCTAAAACCCTGCCCAAGTAACCAGGCGATATCTTTGGTCTTACCGCACAGCGGCACAAATACCCTGTCGCCCTTTTTCAAACCTAGATAGTGAATATTTTCAGTGAGAGCAGTGTAGACCTGCTGCTGATGAAAGCCAATATTTCTATCCTTCCAAACCTGATGCCAAAATGCTGCTTCCATTGAGTTCTCCTGTTAGTATTTAAAAGAGTAATGAGTGTTCAGAAGCCCAGCATAGCGGTTCAAGTCGACTTGAGGTCAAGCCCATGAACGAAGAATTTATTAGTATTGGAGAAGTCGCTAAGCGTAGCGGCATAGCGGCCTCAGCGCTGCGTTACTATGAAGAGAAAGGACTTATCGAGCACGCAAGCCGACAAGGCCAAACACGCCTATACCCACCATCGATTACCGAACGTCTAGCACTAATCACCTTAGGGCAGCATGCAGGTTTTAGCTTGGATGAAATAGCTGAAGTACTTACCAACGATGGCTATGAGCTAGACCGCCAACAACTCAGCAATAAAGCCGAAGAAATCGACAAACAAATTCAACGCCTAAGCCTCATGCGTGACGGCCTATTACATGCCGCTAATTGCAACGCACCTAGCCACTCCGAATGCCCAAAATTTCAACGAATTTTGCGATTTACACAGCAGCAGAAAGTAAAAGAAACCGAAAAGCAATTGGAGAAATAAAGCGTACAAACAAAAAGGGGGCAGAACCTAATAGGTTCTGACCCCGGCATCGAAGCCCTAAATGCTAATTACTGCACAGGGCGACCTGGCGTCCAAGGCAAGCCAAGCTGATCAGCCTGTGCTTCCAGGCCTTTCATGGCCTGCTCGGCTTTGGCTAGCTTCGGCATAAAGGCAGTAAGCTGGCGCTTGGCGATTTCCAAACCAGTGCGCACGTTGCCGCCGGCAGCTGCTTGGGTATGCCAATGGCTGCCAATAACAGCATTCACGCGAGACATAATGCCCCATGGTGCCACTTCATTGGCTGAAGTTTTAACTCTGTCACCATATAGCTCGACACGCAAAGCCTGTAGCTGGCTACGTAGGTCACGCGCGTCTTTTGAGATAGCAGCAGTATCAACTGTCGCCATATCGATAGCTTTCAGCATATGCTTCAAACGGCTATTGATATCGGCAAACTGACGACCAACGGCCAGCACTTTTGCTTGTGTTTTGGCGGTGTCCTGCTGGAAGGCCAATAGCGCTTCACGATCTTCAGCTTGCAACACAACATCACTCATGGTGTTCAAAGAGAAGCTTTGTGGCGCAGCAACAGCAGATACTTTGCCGTCCACACGCTGCATCAACTGGGCACTGTACTTACCTGGCAAAGCTAATGGCGCCTGTGGTGAACTGCCCCATGGGCTAGGCTTAGATTTCTTCAAGCTAATGGGTTTGATCGCCTCGTGACGGAAATCCCAGTTAACCTGCTGCAAACCTTTCGCAGCTTTAGCGCTAACCTTGCGGATTAAATTGCCATCGGCATCTTTGATTTCAAACCACATGCTTGGCGCTTCTTGATTTGCTTCTGCACGCAGGGCATCCCAGCTTGGGTATGGGGTATCTTTACCATCCTTTTGCAACTTGGCTTCGGCCTTCTGGCGCTTGGCTTTTAATGTCTCTAAACCATCGCGCAAGTAGTAACGCAAAGCCACGCCATATTCTGGGTTCGGTGCAATAAAGAAGTTATCACCCATCATACCTTTATCACTGCTATAACCACCCCAGCGTCGAGTTTCCATATAGATAGGAGAATCTTTAACAGGGAAAACCGTTGCAGCGGAATCTTTCAGGCTAGCATGATTGGTACGTAGTGGAGAGTAGTCATCCAGCACATAGATACCACGACCGAAGGTGCCAAACAGCAAATCGTTTTCACGGCGCTGAATATCCAAATCACGCACCGCTACGGTAGGTAGCTGAGTAAACTTGTGCCAATTCTCTCCGCCGTCCTGACTATAGAAAGCACCATACTCGGTACCTACAAATAGCAAATTAGGATCGACGTGATCTTCCATAATAGTGTGCACAGTACCGCGCTCTGGTAAATTGCCGGCAATTGACTTCCAGCTTTTACCACGGTTAGTGGACTTCAACACATAGGGCTTTTCATCGCCGCGCTTGTGATTATCAAATACCGCATAAATCACATCTTTGCTATGGCGAGAAAACTGCAGGTCCTCTACCAAGCTCATATCTGGCACGCCTTTAAAGCGGTCGTAGCGAGTCCAGCTTTCACCGCCATTATCACTAATGTGAATCAAGCCATCATCCGTACCGACTGCTAGCAAATCTTTTTGCAGAGTACTTTCATCTAGGGCAATTAAAGAACCGTAAACAGAGGTCGAATCGTTTTTAGCAATCGCATCAACACTCCAAACGCGATCCATTACCTTCAACTTATTGCGATCTAAACCACGACTTAGATCACCAGAAATAGCAACCCAGCTATCACCACGATCATCTGAGCGGAATAGCTTTTCTGCACCGTAGTATAAACGCTCACCTTTATGAGGGCTGATCAATAGCGGTGCGTTCCAGTTCCAACGCAATGCATTTTCACCTTCAGCTGGCTGAGGCGTAATATAAACTGCCTCACGAGTTTTACGATCACTACGCGCTAAACCGCCGTACTGATACTGAGAGTAAACAATGTCTGGATTATTAGGATCAATGGCAGGCTCAAAACCATCACCACCCAAGGTTACCCACCAATCGGCATTGGTAATGCCTTCAACAGAAGTATTGCGTACCGCAGTACCCAAGGTGTTGTTATCTTGTGTGCCGCCATAAACATTGTAGAAAGGCTTGTCGTTATCTGCCGCAATGCGATAGAACTGAGTTAGCGGTAAATTGCGCAGGTGATTCCAATGGGCGCCATTATCAAAACTCTCGTAAATACCGCCATCACCACCAATACGAATATGATTGGTATGCTCGGGGTTTACCCATAAAGCGTGGTCGTCAACATGACGCGCTTTAAACGATAAGGGCTTAAAAGTCTTACCGCCATCCATAGACACTTTAGAAAAAGTATCCATCACAAATAAGCGATCTGGGTTTTTAGGCCCAACAATTAATTCATTATAGTACTGTGGGCTTGAGCTCATATAAGAAGAACGTTTGGCCCAAGTCTTACCAAAATCATCAGTGCGATAGATACCCTTTTCTTTATCGTTCGCTTCGATTATGGCGTAAACCGTTCCTGGCTGACTTGGCGCTGCAGCCAAACCAATACGACCCTGTTCAGACTTCGGTAAACCTTGGCTTAGCTTTTGCCAGGTTTTACCACCATCGGTCGTTTTATGTAGACCAGAACCCGGGCCACCATTAATCAAGGTCCAAACATGACGACGACGCTGATAAGAAGAAGCGATCATTTCATCGGGGTTGTTTTTATTAACCACGACCTCGTTAATACCGGTGTGCTTATCGATCTCTAAGATACGTGTCCAGCTTTTGCCACCATCGGTGGTTTTGTATAAGCCACGATCACCACCGCTAGACCATAGCGGACCTTGCGCGGCAACCAAAACGGTATTGCTGTCACGCGGATCAATAATTATTTGGCTAATGTGGCCGGAGTTTTTCAAGCCAACATTTTTAAAGGTTTTACCGCCATCGGTGGATTTATAAACACCATCACCTGAGGCAACAGAACGCTGAGAGTTGTTTTCACCCGTGCCTACCCAGATCACCTGTGGGTCTTTTGGATCTAGCTCAACTACACCAACTGCATAGGAGCCGTAGCGATCGAAAATTGGTGTAAAAGTGGTACCCGCGTTTTCAGTTTTCCAAACACCACCTGAGGCCACGCCTACATAGTACTGAGATGGTTTGCCCGGCACGATAGCCAAGTCTGATATACGGCCACTGGTATGAGCTGCACCTAAATTACGCAGCTTCATTCCGCTTAAGGGGGCGTCTTTGGCAAGGGCTATTTGACCTAGCCCTAAAGAGCCAGCTGCCAGCATTACCGCAAGGGATAAACGGGTCTTCTTCACATCGATTCTCCATCTGAGTTTTAGGTTTAGGATGGTCCATTAGCTGTAACGAATAGATCCTCACTTAGCTCAACGGGCTACTTTGGAATTCGGCAGAATGAGGGCTTTGAAAGGTGGGTGGAGAAAGGAGGGCGGACAGAGGCAGGGAGAGATAGAGGGAGATATGGCGTAGAGCGAAGTAGTGCAAATCTAAAGGGGTCAGAACCTATAGGTTCTGACCCCGCCTGTGTGCTTGTTAGCTCGCACTTGGCACGATCAAAAATTTCTCGCCGGTCTTTTGCTGGCTATAACGCTCTAAAGCTTCTTTACTCAGTGCGCCTGCTAAAGAAACCTCATCACTGTAATGGCTGGCAAAAGTTGTATGTAATTCAGCCGCCACCTTGGTGCGCATTTCTATACTCTTCTCAAGCCCAACCTTGGCCAAGAACGGTGTTAACAAAAAGCCACCAATTCCCCAAGAGAAACCAAAGCCGCGCTTAAGAACCGTTGGGTTACGGTCAAGGCCACCATAAATATAAACCTGCTTGTAAACATCAGAGCCATAGCGATTGTATTCAGCCATATTGCGCGCCGCTGCAGCTTCCATACAATTTAAGATATCGCTTGCCAGCTCACCACCACCGGTTGCATCGAAGGCTAGCGTTGCACCAGTCGCCGCTAAGGCTTCCGTCAGATCGGCATAAAAGCTATCGCTGCTAGAGTTAACAATATACTTGGCACCCAAATCCTTCAAAATAGCAGCCTGCTCTTCTTTTCGAACGATGTTTACCAGATCGATACCTTCGTTCAAGCAAATGCGATTCAACATCTGCCCAAGGTTTGACGCCGCTGCAGTATGCACAAGAGCGCTATGCCCTTCAGCCCGCATGGTTTCCACCATAGCTAGAGACGTAAGGGGGTTCACAAAGCAAGAAGCTCCCTGGCGAGAAGTCGTACCCTCTTCTAATGGCAAGGCCATCATGGTGTGCACACAACGATACTGGCTGTACATATCACCACCGACAATGCCTACTCGCTTGCCCAATAGAGCTTTTGCGGCATCAGAATTGCCCGAAGCCACCACTACGCCAGCACCTTCATTGCCCACAGCCAAAGACTGACCAATGCGCGGCTTCACCATACCCATCAGATGCTCAGGAATAGGAGCTTTAACAATAGGTCGATCTGGAGTGCCGCTGTATTGCGCTTTACTGATATCAGCAGGGCCAATCAGTAAGGCTAAATCCGAAGGGTTTAGAGGCGCTGCCTCCATTTGAACAATGATCTCTTCCGGGCCTGGCTCAGGTACTTCCACCTCTTCCAAGCTTAAAGTCAGAGTTTTGTCTTCACTCACGAGAGACCGTAACTGCAGTGCACTTCTAGACATTAGGGTTTCCTTTATTATATTTGTATTGTTCTTTAGCAGCCGCTAAGGGCCCAATCGTTGTTTTAAAGCTCTTGTTCAGTAGCTTTTGTTCCATACTAAGGGAAGCCATTTATACCCTGCTTTTATGACACTTAATAGGGGAAATAGTGACAGCAGCAGGGCTGCGTGCCGCTAAAATAGCTGCTGGCCTGGTAATCGGGCGCCAAAGCTTACGATATTCACGTGGATTCCTATAAAATACAGCACCTTAGCAATGCAGCTACAAACTAATACAACAACTACAGGAATTTACCCATGTGGACCGTGTACCTATCTGGAGAAATCCATACCGATTGGCGTGATCAAATTAAAGCTGGCGCCCAAAAGCTAGGTTTGGATATTGAATTTACCTCAGCGAATACTGACCATGACAGCAGCGATGCCGCTGGCGACCACCTGGGCGAAGAAGACAAGCAGTTTTGGCGTGACCATAAATCAGCCAAGGTAAATGCCATGCGCATTAAAAGCTTGATCGAGCAAGCCGACTTTGCGGTGATTCGCTTTGGTGATAAATACAAACAGTGGAACGCGGCTTTTGATGCGGGCTACTGCGCCGCCTTAGATGTGCCTTACATCACTCTACACGATGAGAACATTATCCACCCATTAAAAGAAGTGGATGCTTCAGCGATGGCTTGGGCACAAACCCCAGCTCAGGTTGTGGAAACTCTGCGCTACATAACTCAAAAATAATTTAAGCAATTTTCGGGGTCAGACCCTATAGGGTCTGACCCCAGTTGAATTTCAGCACGACGTTCTTTTTAAAATTATCTTAAGCCGCTAATCGGCGCGGTAATAGCGCAGCCAACACAACAAACACCGCTGCAAATATACCGGCAATTAAAATCGGCGAGATATCTGTTATCAAACTGGCATATTTCTCAGAGCCCGCCAAAGTCACCTTGCCACCGGCTATTTTTTCAAAAAGCCAAGTGTCTGCGATTTTTTCATACACCAATGTATAGATCAGCGCACCAAATAAGCCGCCTAAAACATAAACTACTGCATCGCGCTTACCTTCGCCCAAGGCCGCAACGCCTGTACCAGGGCAGTAACCAGCAACAGCCCAACCTAAACCCAATAACAAACCACCGATTAAGACGCCGTAGTAAGCACTTTTAACCGACATATGCCCTGCATCGATTAAACCCAGTTGCATACCGGCGAACAAAGCGAAGGAGCTTACGCCTATGGCAAACAAAATGGTTTTCGCTAAACGAAGATCCTTTAACGTCAGCATTCCCCAAATAACTTTGGAATCCGTCGCACCCACTCTTTGCAATACGAAACCGAACAAAGCACCCAAGACAATCGCTAATAAAATAGTCATGATGCCTCCTAATTACATGTCGCGGCCGTACAGCAAAATAGCTGTCGGCACGGCGGCTGCAAACGCTGCTAGAGCAAATAAATAACCGCTTAAGGAAGTTTGCATCATTCCGCTCATCATATGGCCGCTGGTACAGCCACCTGCCAAGCGGGCACCGAACAATACAATCGCACCACCAATAAACGCCATGGCATAACGCTGAGATGCTGGGTGCTGAGTTAACGCACAGCTGCTTGAAGTTTCTACTTTTGCTTCACTTTCGACTTTGGAGAATCGACTGCCTAAAAAAGCACCGCCAATCATCGCCAGTACAAAAATAAAGCCATAATTAATTGGGTTCTCAATAGCCGCTGCGTATTTACCACCACTTTTATTGAGATAAGCATTAGAGCTGGCTACACCATGCTTGTTCTCCAGCGAGCTTTGCAGTAACTCACTATCAAATAGCGACCAAATCACACCATCAGCAATAACAAACTGAGTAGAAACCCCAATCGGCTTCACCAAAGTAACCGCCAATAAGAAGCAACAGGCCAATGCCAAGCCGCCCCCAAACCAGGACCAATAGGACTGCATAGAAACCTCGCGAAAAGATGCGTTTAATTAACAAACGTTAAATTAGATGTTATTAATATACAATATTCACAGCTTCGAGGTCAAAAGGAGTATGACAATCGGCATTGAATACTTAGGTAAGCTCTCGATAGAAAGCAATTAACCCAGGCCCTACAGCCTGGGTTGCTGTACGAAACTTCAGATCACTGCAAGTTTTTATCTAAAAACTCTAACACAGCGCGATAGTAAGCAATCCTATCCTCATCATCGTAAATTCCATGGCCCGCTCTATCCAGCTCAAGCCACTTTGGCTGGTTACCAGCCATGTTAAGCGCAGCGCGCATGCGCTCACTGTGTTCTATTGATGCAACATGGTCATCATCACCATGAACAAGAAATACTTTAGCCTTGATCTGCGCCGCCCTTAACACTGGAGCCTGCTGCCACCAACCTTCACTGTCGGTTGCAAGAACCTTATCAAAGTAACTCTCATTAACCGTCCCGGCTTCTTCTTCCTCTAACAGCTTGAGGTCAAATACCCCAGCAAAGCCAACTGCACACTTGAAAAGCTCCGTCGCTTCCGCAGCTGCTGCCAATGCAGCAAATGCTCCATAACTACTACCCCAAATGCAGTTGTTACCGTCAGCGTCGAGCAAAGTTTCTTTATTGAGGGCTCTTGTTGCATCCACAATATCATGCACCATTAGCTTCCCCCATTGACCATAGCCAGCGGTTCGGTGCTCACTCCCAAACCCATCACTGCCCCTAAAATTGACCTGCAACACATGATATCCGCGAGATGCTAATAGTTGGCTTTGAGGATCAAAATCCCAGTATTCACGAACAGAGTGAGGCCCCCCATGAGGGATAACCACTAGCGGCGCTTTTTCCTTACCCTTTGCCCTAGTAAGATAGCCGCTTATTTGTGTTCCATCACGCATAGTAAATTGGCGATACTCTTTAGCTTGCATTTGCTGAGGGTCTATCCATGACATGGCCGAAAACAAGAAGTCCGCTTTTTTAGCAACGGTATCAAAGATATAGTAATCACCCGGGTTGGTATCGCTTTCAACAAACAGCAGCAAAAAACGACCATCATCACTAGCATTGTCAATTTCAACTCGTTTGCCTTTAAAGGCCCGAGCCAACATGGCATGCTGTTTTGCGAGGGGCTCCTGAGTATATTGATACTCAGCACTCTTAGGTTCGAAAACACCTACAGCAGGCTTATAGCTTATTGGGTCTTCGATCCAATTATCCAAGTCATGGCCATCTCGCTTGAATATAGTTTCTGTGCTCTTATCCTCCAGATTTACTGAAAGGAGGACTGTTACCCCTTGCCTCTCAGTAGCCCAAAGATATGCAAATTTTCCGTCTTTGCTAACCTTTGATACCGATAAGCTTCCGCTATAAGCATCTAGATCTAGGTCTTGCCACTCTGACTCCTTATTACTTCGTATAAGAAGTCGATTAACATCATCCTTTTTATAACTGAGTATTTTGACCAAGCCTGATTGATCAGGGAACAAGCGGGCCCCCGGGTAAGGAATGGTTTCCACCAACGAATACTTGGCATTATAAGTATTTAGAATTGCTAGCTCTGGTGCTCGAGAGCGATCATCGTAATAAATATTTCCGCTTCTACTCCATGGGTAAAAGCCGACTACTATTTTTTTATCGTTATCTGTACGCGACAAAAACTTGGGTGTTCCAGCCAGCTTTTTGTAACTCTTTGCGCTGTTTAATCGAACACTATTGGTGGTTGAAACAGATTGATCCAAGCCTAAGAACAGCTGCTTACGTTTTGAGCCATCGATGTTAATTGCAAACATCTTTCCAGTTAATGAGGGATTGTCAGACCCCGGGGACTTCTCTCCCAAACGATATACGATGCGTTCATTATTTACCCAGTGGTAATCATAGATAAGGTCTCCCTCTGAAGACTTTACCGCACCAATGGACTTTAGGGTCGAGCGATCAATGAAAACAATGTAGGAAGCTTCACCTTTACGGACACGGGTAGCCAGTGTGTTTCCATCTGGAGAAATTACCACATCCAAGTAGTCACTTTTTCGAACATAATTTGCTACATCATCAGCTGAGAATACAGCAATCGAAAATGGAAAAATTAGAGAAATAGCTAATAAAAAGGAAAATGTCTTCATCATCAAAGCAGGTATTGAGTGCTTTGCATTAGAAAAGCGCTTACGCATTACCATAATCACGTCCTTGTTCTTTAGGTCAGTATCCAAATAGTTGTTGCAGAGGTCGCGCAGTTTAGCCCTATTATGATTCGATGATCAATACGCCAGAAAGTGAAGCAAATTGAAACGTGACAACAACCACTATTTGCAGTGAAATTTTTGCTGCGAGTACTGCAATTAATGCTTGGGCTTAGGTTTTAGGTAATTTATGTTCCCGTGCTCAATACTTTAGAAGCTACTAATATACAGTAGTCCCAAATAGTAAAGAACCACTGGCTAAGTGAAAACTTTGGCCTAAACTTATTGCCATAGCAGCTAAGTCAGCCTAGATTTGTTGCCTATGCAGCAATAATGCCCTAAAGCCACTGGCTTCAATCCATAGAAGTCTTGCTATGCAAGGTCTGAACAGGCATAGTGCTGCTGATATAAATTATTCGTATAAGCAGTGACTTGGCCAATAAGGAGAGTCGATGTTTTCCAAGCCTATTGAAGCACTGATCGCTAATTCGGGCGCATTGGCCATCACCGAGGCCTTTATCATTTTGATGCTGGCCGCCTTTATCTATGCGGCTTATGCAAAACGTATGGATAAATCGCCAGCGTTTTGTAACTACACCCCTACCCTGCTCACATCCCTAGGCATCTTGGGTACCTTTTGCGGTATCGTGGCAGGCCTACTCGGTTTTAATATTGCCGATATTGATGGCAGCATCGATATGTTACTGCAGGGCATGAAAACGGCCTTTACCACCAGCCTCGTGGGTATGGGCTTATCCATAGTTTTCAAAAGTCTAATTGCCAGTGGTTTACTCAGCCCACCCAAGACCGAAGAAGATATCCCCAGCGAAGAGCTTATTGGCATTGAAGATCTATACCAGGTCATGCGCGAGCAACGCGATGGCGTTGTTGGTCTGCAATCTGCCATTGCCGGCGAGCATCAAAGTAGCCTTAACGGACAGATTCAGGCCCTGCGAGCCGAATCTAAGCTGAATATTCAGGCCGCACAAAAAGAAGCCAAGCATCAGCAAGTGGCCTTCCAAGCTTTCCAGAAAAACCTATGGTTAAAGCTCGATAAGTTTGCCCTGAATTTATCTCAAGCCGCCGCCGAACAAATGGCCAAGGCTCAGCAGACGGTGATTCGCGATTTCAATCAAAACTTCAGCGAGCAATTTGGTGGCAACTTTGCGCGTTTAAATAGCGCAGTACAAGAAATGGTGGAATGGCAAAACAACTACCGCGATCAGCTAGCGGATATGCGCAGCAACTATGATCAGAGCGTGCAGGCAATTAGCCAAACCGAAAATGCGCTTGCCAATATCAACGATCAAACCCAGCAAATCGGCAATAACTTGGCCAGCTGGCAGTCTATTATGGAAGTTAACCAGCACCAAATTCAGGAGCTGGAACGTCATTTAGAAGCCTTCGCCCATATGCGCGAAGAAGCCTCACAGGCCGTGCCGGATATGCAGCAACATATCAAAGACACTTTAAACAGTGTACAAGCCGCAAGCGAACAACTTGGCAAGCGCCTACAAGAAAGTGGCGAGCGTATGCAGCAAAGCATTGCCGAAGGCAGCAAGGCTATGCAGCAATCTTTGCAAGATAATACCGAGCATTTACACAGCGCCCTACAGAGCAGCGCAGAAAAAATTAACGCCAGCGGCCAGGCCATGCAAGATAGCGGCGATGCTCTTAAAGAAACAGGTAATATGCTGCGTGATAGCAGCAAGGCCCAGCAAGAAAGCCTGCAGCAAAGCTTAGCGGACGGCCAAGAGCAGATGATGTCGGCTTTTGCTGAAAGTAGCCAAGCACTCAACAAGGCAGCCGAGGCCATCAGTCAAAGCCAAATCGACAACAACAAATTGCTGCAAGAGCTGGCCCAGAGCATTCGCGAACAAAGCGATGGTCACTATGAAGCCTTACAGGAAAGCCAAGAAAAACTGAAACAACAGTTTGAAGGCTTGGGTAAAGATATTGGCTTAGAGAGCCAAGAGTTTGCCGAGCAGATCCGTGAAAGCGGCAACGCCCTTATGCGAGTGGCCGGCCGCAGCCGAGAGGCTTTCGACAACGATATGCAAAGCATGGTTGAACGCGTCAGTGATAGCATGCAGCAGATGTCTGCCCAACATGCTGAAGAATCCCTTAAAATCGTTGAGCTGCATATCAAGCTAACGCAAGATTTACATCGCATTTTGACCCACGCGAACTAAACCATGAGCGATCCGATTCAAAAGCTGGCCCACAGTCAGCGCCAGCAATCCCAATCCTTAGAGCAGGAAAAGGATCATTGGCTGACGGTGTCGGATCTTATGGCGGGCTTAATGGTCGTCTTTCTGTTTATCGCGGTGGCGTTAATGCGTGACGCCATGGTGGAGCGCGATAAAATCAAACAGGTTGCTATCGCCTATCGCGAAAATCAGTTAGAGATTTATCAAGCGCTTCAAAAGGAATTCGGCCCAAACCTTGCCACTTGGAATGCCGAGATTGATAAAGATACCCTAACGTTTATCTTTAACTCTTCAGAGACACTATTTAACGACGGCGAAACCGAACTGAGCCCAAGTTATCAATCGCTCTTAGAGAATTTCTTTCCGCGTTATATGAAGGTGTTAGAGCGCTTCTCGGATTCCATCAGTGAAGTACGCATTGAAGGCCACACCAGTAGTATCTGGAACGAGAACACGAGTGATACCGAAGCGTACTTTTTAAATATGGAGCTCTCGCAAGAGCGAACTCGTTCAGTACTCGACTATGTGTATCAACTGCCATCGGTGAACCCTTATCGCAGCTGGATCAAGGGGCATATCGCCGCCGTAGGTTATTCTTCATCCCACCCAATCACCAATCGCTTTGGTCAAGAAGATCTAGATCGCTCCCGCCGAGTAACCTTTCGGGTTATGACCAATGCCGAGACCAAAATCCAACAAATTTTAGATGTGGACTGACATTCACCAGCGCCCCACTAAAGTGATGCTTTTGGCGTAAATTCGCAACAACTTTTATCCTTCAACAATTGCTTGCGATGTACGTCTCCCCTATTCTAAGGCTATAAACCTTAACAATAATGACAAGTAAAAGGGGCCAACAATGTCGCCGTATCCAAAACCCATTAGCACATTCATTGCCGTTCTCAGCGCAGGCCTGATTGCCCATAGCGCACAGAGCGATACCATTTACCATGGCGGCCCAATACTCAGCATGGTAGATGATGCGCCTTTTCTTGATGCGGTCTTAGTTAGGGGCGATAAAATCGAGCAAACTGGTAGGCTGGCCGAGCTGGAAGTTAACTGCCAAACGCCCTGCCAGAAGATAGATTTGCAGGGGCGTAGCTTATTGCCTGGGTTTATTGATGCCCACGGCCACTACACCATGACTCTGGATTTCTTGGCCTATAAAAATGTCGCCTCACCTCCGGTCGGCCCGGTTAAAAATATTGCGGCGCTTATCGAACAGATGCAGCAACAAAGCCAGAGCAGCAGCAAAGGCGGCGGTGAGCATTGGATTTTAGGTGCGGGCTATGACGATTCCTTGCTGGCCGAAAAACGCCACCCTACCCGCCAAGATTTAGATAAAGTCAGTACCACACAGCCGGTATTTATCCGCCATGTTTCTGGTCACTTAGGTGTTTGTAATAGTCGTTGTTTGGAGCTCGCGGGCATTACGGCCAATTCGAAAAACCCGGAAGGTGGTGTATTTAGGCGCGAAGCCGGAAGCCAGCAACCTAATGGTGTGTTAGAAGAGACGGCCTTGGATGCTATACATTCCGTCTTTCCGAAACAAGGGCTAGAAGAGCAGCTCGCTCGAATTCCAGAGCTTGATAAATACTATGCGCAGTACGGAATCACTACGGTACAAGATGGCGCGACCTCCAATGCTGGCTTGGCTCTGCTACAGCAAGCATCTCAAAAACAATTACTAAGCCTTGATGTAATTAGCTATCCGTATACAGCTTGGGCAGATTTTTCAAAATACACGCCATCGGCTGGTGCTAAGCAGCCTTATCAGAATCATTTTCGTAACGCTGGGGTAAAGCTGGTTTTAGATGGTTCACCGCAGGGTAAAACGGCTTGGTTGTCAGCGCCTTATCATCACCCTCCTCACGGCCAAGGCGAAGATTACCAGGGCTATCCGATTCTTACGGATGCGCAATTAGAAAAGCAGTTAACTGAGTTTTTCAATAAGGGCTGGCAGGTTCTTGCCCACTGTAATGGTGACGCCGCGGCAGAGCAGCTTATTCAGGTAATGAGTAAACTTAAAAAGAAAGGTGTTCACTTAGATCGCACTGTGATGATCCACGCTCAAACTGTACGTGATGATCAGTTATCACGTATGAAGGAGCTTGGTATCATTCCTTCTTTCTTTGTTGCCCACACTTATTTTTGGGGCGATTGGCACCGCGATTCGGTTTTGGGTTTAGATCGAGCGAAACGTATTAGTCCTTTAATCAGTGCTAAGCGCCAGGACATTAAGTACACCATTCACAATGATACGCCTATCGTTCCACCTGATATGCCTTTGCTGTTGTGGACGGCGGCAAACCGCGAAACTCGCAGCGGTAAAACTCTCGGGCAAGATCAACGTGCTAATATTAAAGATGCTCTTAAGGCGATCACTATTAATGCGGCTTATCAGCATTATGAAGAGGATTCTAAGGGGAGTATTGAGGCGGGTAAGTTGGCGGATTTGGTGATTCTTGATCGTAATCCTTTGATGATTCCTCCTCAGCAGTTGAAGGATATTGAAGTGCTGGAGACGATTAAGGGTGGTAAGACGGTGTATAAGCGAAGTCCTAATACGCAGTAATCTTTAAGACATGAATTGAAAAGAAGCAGCAGTAATCAACATATTGTAGATCGTCTGGGGAGTCCAATATTCACTTCAATATTGGACTCTTCAGATTGGGGGCTTTCGACCAGACTCTAGCTTGGGGCAGTGGCTTTCCGCTCCAACGCTGCATCCATGCAGCCACCCGTTCCGTCCAGGAGCCTAGTCGCTCCAAACCACTCCCCCAAGCTAGATTCTTACCTCTGTGGTTTAATTTTTACTAATAACCAAATATTGAACTGAGGCATCTATCAAAATCACCAATAACCTCAAGTATTTCAAATGCCCCTCGTAGAAAGCCCCGCCTATTTATAGCAAACAGTTTGGAATATAATCTGTTACTTTGAGAATTCCAGCAAAGCGAGGTCCATGTGGAATTTCTAAGTTTAAACACCCAGACTGCCTTTGCGCAGGCGGTCGAGTCTATTCATTCAGATAAACGTCTTATTGTTTGCGGCTCTGAAGAGGACAAGCAATATATTGATGAGGCGATGGAGTTGAATGATAGTTCTCCAGATGAAATCCTCGCCAGTATGCAAAATGTGGATGTGCTGGCTTGGTTCGACGCTCGCAAGCAGGAACTGTGTGAAGAAGACAATGCCTTTTTAGATGAGGCCATTGGTGAATGGCCTGGTGAAATTCTTGAGAAGCCGGGCTTTAGCTTGGCTTTTGATATGCTAAGTGGCCAGCCCCATAAAAGCTTAGTCGGTGCTCTTATCGAGACCGATAATGCCTGGAAGGTTCCCGCGTTTTTTGGCTTTGGTGGCTGGAATGATTGCCCTATGCCGGAGGTTCACTGTGCCATTTGGAAATATTGGCAAGAAAAACATGGCGCTCATATTGTCGCTGTTAGCAATGATATTATCGAAGCTCATATTGAGAACCCGCCAACAACACAAGAAGAAGCTATGGCATTAGCCTTGGAGCAATACCTCTACTGTGCGGATATCGTGGATCAAGGTGTAGAAACAGTAGCCAATCTTGCGGCTTTATTGATGAATAATCACTGCTGGTATTTTTGGTGGGATTAAGAGATATCGACTGGTAAAAACCAATTTTATAAAATAAGACTAAGCAAAAATAATAATGAAACGACGAAATTTTATAAAAACCACAGCAGCCTTTTCAGCAAGCATCGCAATGACAAGTCAGGCGGGCTCGGGCAGTTCAAATTTAAATGCACCGGGTATGCCCACTCCGAAATTTGTTTATAGCAATGGAATTGATCTTGCCGTTTACCAGTCCGGTAAAGGCTTGCCAGTTATTTTTTGCCATGGTTTTCCAGAGCTGGCTTTTACTTGGCGTAAGCAGCTTTCGGCTATAGAACAAGCAGGCTATCAAGCCATCGCAGCAGATCTGCGAGGCTACGGCTTAAGTAGCGCCCCAAAATCTATTAAGGACTACACCGTCGCAACCATCTGTGATGATCTTGTAGGCATGATGGACGCCTTGAATATCGAAAAGGCCATTTTCTGTGGCCACGATTGGGGCGGTTTTATTGCCGATACTATGCCGCTGCTCTACCCCGAACGTTGCCTTGGAATTATTGGTATTGGCGCCCACAATAATCAACGGCCACCAAATCTAGAGTGGCCAAAGCTTGCGGCTAATGACTTACTTGATAAGGAAGCTTTTAATCAACATATTCAGAAAGCCAGCACTGAAGCTTTTTTAGATCTTAATAGTAAGGCGCTTTTTCAGCGCATATTTCAAAAGGATTACTTAAGCGCTAGCAATCTAGCTAAATTAAACAAGGATGCCCCCGAGCGAAGCTTTAATCTGGTCGAGATGATTAAAAACAAGCCGATAGCGCCCAGTTATTTTGTCCCACAAGCAGCTATTGATTACTACGCCAAGGTATTCACTAAGACAGGCTTTGCTGGCGCCATCAATTGGTACCGCGCCATTCCTGCAAGCGTTGCTGAATTTGCTGAGCGTAAACTGCACTGGGGTGTGCAAGTCCCCTATCTCTATATATGGCCCAATCAAGATCCGATCAATCAAGATGGTTTAGAGGTGGGCATGGAGGACTATATTGCGGATCTAGAAAAGGTAGAACTTAAAGGCTGTGGGCATTTTGTACCCGAAGAGCAGCCCGAGGAGCTCAATAAGCTAATTATCAGTTGGTTACAGCGAAAGTTTCCAGTAGCAAACTCCTAAACCAACAATCAATTGCTTCTCGCCTTTAAGCCATAAAGGCATTACCATTGCGCTTTTAGCCTGTAGAAGAAGTAACCTTATGTCTTGCCCACCTTGCCCTAAATGCAGCTCTGAGTATGTGTACCAAGATCAAAGCCAAATGATCTGCCCAGAGTGTGCCTATGAGTGGAACCCCGAAGAAGAAGCCGCTGAGGCTGAAGCCGCTGCCATTAAAGATGTTAACGGTGCCGTACTACAAGCGGGCGATAAGGTTACCTTTATTAAAGACTTGAAGGTAAAAGGCAGCTCGCAGGTATTAAAAATCGGTACCAAAGCCCTAATTCGCCGTATTGTTGAAGGCAAAGACCATGAGCTGGATTGCAAGATCATTGGCGGTGGTGAAATGATGATCACGTCTAAATTTGTTAAAAAGGCTTAACTCCATAGAAGCTAGTCAAGCATAAAAATGGCAAGAAGTTTATGATTAAACGACTAACACCTTTTCTTCTTGCCCTTACCACCTCGTTAGGCGCTTTTGCTGCCTCAGCAAACGATTCGTCAGTCAGCAGCAAGGCTGAATGCGTCATCTTGCTGCATGGCCTTGCTCGTAGAAGTAGCTCAATGGAGAAACTGGGCTTAGCTTTACGTGAAGAAGGCTATCACGTTGTAAACCAAGGCTACCCCTCAAGACAGGCCGCTATCGAGAGTCTTAGTCAAAAGGCAATTAGTGAAGCTTTAGAGAACTGCCCCCAATCATATAAAGTTAACTTTGTTACCCATTCGATGGGTGGGATTTTAGTCCGCCAGTATTTGCAGGGAAACGTCATAAACGAACTAAAACGAGTCGTTATGTTGGGGCCACCAAACCAAGGCAGTGAAGTTGTCGATAAGCTCAGAAACGTACCTGGGTTTCACTTTATAAATGGTGATGCTGGTTTACAACTTGGAACCGGGGCTCTTAGCGTTCCTAAGCAGCTTGGGAAGGCCAATTTCGAACTGGGTATTATTGCTGGAAATAAGAGTATTAACCTAATTTTATCCAGCCTCATTCCTGAAACCGATGATGGAAAGGTTTCTGTTAGAAACACCAAGCTTGAGGGCATGAAGGACCATATTGAGATGCCTGTGACGCACCCATTCATGATGAAAAACCCATCTGTCATCAAGCAAGTCGTACAGTTTTTAGAAAACGGACATTTCAATAAATAGTCAGCTCAAAACTAAGAAGAAAATCAGGGCAATTTTAATGACGATACAAAAGGTCAATAAGAGCGAACTTTCCGAGTTTCTAAAAAGTGAGTTTCCACAAACGCTCTGTACTATTGAAGAGCTTTTACCCCAAGGGGCGATTATTCGCCATAAGGTAGGCGTTGATCAATTGCGCCCAGGGGGCACCGTTTCTGGGCCGGTGATGATGGAAGCGGCTGATGTTGCTCTTTATGTGGCTATTCTTGCTGAGATCGGTCTTGTGCCACTTGCGGTGACCACTAATCTAAATATCAATTTCATTCGTAAGCCTGCCGCTGATAAAGACATAATGGCACAGTGCAAGCTTATTAAGATTGGTAGAAGCTTGGTGGTGGGTGAAGTCAACTTGTACTCCGAAGGTAATTCTGAAGCTGTAGCCCATGCCGTTGGCACATACTCTATTCCACCAGCGAAGACCTAAGTTAATCCCCCCTTCTTGTCGCGCAATCGTAAGGCCAGTATAGTCTTTAACATAAAAGCTAAAGCTGGCAATCATTGCGAATGACCTCAAACAACAAGCCAAAAACGCCTATTATCTCAATAAGTGCCCAGGAGCTTTTTGATATTTCAAAGGCAGAAGATAATTCTCTGATCCCGGTACACCTTATGGGGCACAGTGAATTTGCGAGTTTGATCGATGGCGAGTACTGGATAGCAAAATATCGTGATATTGGTTTGGTTGGCATCCGCAATCTTACGATTAAAGAGTCGTTTATTAATCACAATCAAATCGCCAACTTATTGAGCTTCGAGTATTTGCTATCTGGCGGCAGCGATATGGAGCTTAACCGACAAACACTACACCATGATGGCGCACCTAAACTTTATGCCGCCAGCTACTTAAAGCAAGGAACTCAAACTCGTATTCATCGTAAAGGGGAAGTCATCAAAGGGGTGGGCCTATGGCTTAACCCCCAAAAGCTTACTGAATATTTAAAGCCCGAGTTTGGTAAGTTGCCCCCAATCCTTCAGGAATTACTAAGTGCTCGAAGTGCAAGAGTATTCAGTATGAGCCTGGAAAGAGAGCTCAGCGAAATATTGGATGCTACAGTGCAGCACCCTTTCGAAGGCCATAGCGCCAAACTCTATCTAGAAGCAAAGCTTACCGAATTGCTTTGCCACAGTATTAAGAGCTTTTATGCACTTGAATCTGGCATAGATCACAGCATGCGCCTTAGCCAACACAAAAGTCGAGCCATTGCCGCAATTATCAACCATATAAACTGCAATCTTGCTGCACCCAGTAGTATTGATGAACTGGCCGCGCAGGTTGGCCTAAGCCGAAGTAATTTACTGAATAGCTTTAAAGAAAGCTGCGGCATGAGCTTTTCTGAGTATGTATTACAACAAAGAATGCTAGCCGCAAGAAACTTAATTAAAAACAGCCCAAACAGTATTGTTGATATCAGCCTAGCCGTTGGCTATAAGGATCAATCCGCATTCGGGCGGGCCTATAAGCGATACTTTTCTTGCACGCCTAGGCAAGATAGGAATTGATAAGCTAGAAATTAAGCCGAACGACTTTAACAAGAAAGGAAATAAGGCGGATTTAGCTTTTCTGAGAAAAGTACCCCTTAATCAGCTTTGTCCATAGAAAATAGCTGCACAACAAAGCAAAGGAATTAAGACTAATCGCCATTACAAAAGCAGCACTAGATGCATACCCTTCAAGCCCGTTAAGTGAAAATTCTAATAGGTGTTTTATTACGCCTGAGTAGCCTAAGAACAAGCCGTAAACTGGGAAAAGCCAAATAAATGACATAGGTTTACAGCGCCCCAACAACAGTAATGCCGGCATCAGTGACACAAATAGCAAGCCTATTAAAGGCTGAGAAGGGCTAAGCGCCGGCAATCCCCAATATCCCCTTAGCATGCTCAGCAAGTTGTACGCCGTTGCGCTAAACCACCATAGCAACAATAGCTTTTCCCAGAAATGTAATCGTTTAAATAGCAATACAAAGGCTCTCTAGTGTTTCCGGTGCTTGGGTCATTTTTTGGTAAGAAGATTCGGTGACCAATACCGTATCGGAGAATCGAAACCCGCCCAAGCCTGGTATATAGATACCGGGTTCGACACTGAAAATCATATTGGCTTCTATCTTATGTTGGTAACCCTCTGCTAAAAACGGTGCTTCATGATCAGTTACACCAAAACTGTGCCCAGTTCTGTGTAATAGATAATCGCCGTAACCTAAATCTCGTAAGCGCTGATTTACTTTGGCATCCAGCTCAGACATACACTGCCCTGGCCTTAATAACTCATAGGCCAGTTCTCTGGCTTCCAACATTGCTGCAAAAGGCTTTTTGGCCGCCTCTGGTACTTGCTCTAAAAAGAAAGTTCTTTCTAGCTCAGCCCCATAACCATTGGCACTGCCCTGAACAATAGTTACATTGGGCCCACCTTCGGCCAAGGTAGCAAAGATTTCACTAAAATTATGGGGGTCGTCTGAGAGCACACCGGGCTGGGTAACGGCATTGAATTTACTGTTTATCAAATTACTCGTAGGGTTCTCCAGCAATAATTTTTGCATAAGCTGGGAAGAGACTTCTTTATGAATAAGCACTGGCAGCTGACCTGGCGCAGCCATTTCCAATAGAGTTTTATGCCCCTCGGTCAATAGATCGCAGCAATATTGAATACGCTGAATCTCGAATGCTGATTTAATTTGGCGAAGCTGATCCACCATATCGCTTTGCACTGCTTGACCAGGAATACTGCGATAAACCTCTAAAGGGCAAAGGCTCTCTACGGCGACTCGATGATGATCGTCAATATAATCGGCTATACGATCAAACCAGTTGTGACCTACCGGAGCTGGAAACTCCAGATATTCTGCAAAATCCAACTCAATAACTGAGCGAGATTTTACATGCTCTCTTTCTAGCTTTGGCATCACAAAGATTGGCCGGCCGCTCGCAGGAATTATTAAGATAAAGGGCCGCTCATGTATAAAATTTGCGAAGTTCGTTAAATAAAAGATATTGTCTGGATCGTGGCAGAGATAAAAATCGAAGCCATGACGCAGGAGCTCGGCTTGCAACTTATCAATTCGATTTTGTACTTCGTCCGTAGGCGGATGCTGACTATGGGCTTGATTGGGAGTGGATTCGTTGCTGTTAGGGCTCATAGGCTTATCCTCTTTTTAATCAAGGATAAGCCTTATGAAACCGCTAGACTCTGCAGCTCAATCAAATTTTTGTGCCGCAGAGTTTAAACTAAGGCATAACTGCCTAGTATTGCTAGTTAGTACTTCTTAGGTCTGGTTAAGTCTGGGCTTACTCCATAGTAAAAGTTAAACCCGCATTTGCCTGCAGACGATCAATCAGCAAGCTGCCCATTGCGGCTGCCGGCGTCCAAATGCCGCCACTGGCTGCTTCCGGGTTTTTCAGCAAACATACGGCGCTTTCGGCAATCATCTTACAGGTTGAACCATAGCCTGGGTCTTTATCACCTTTGACGCTCGCCATTAGCTGATCGCCAGCAGCATTGCTGCCAACAAATAAAACGTCGTAAAAGCCGTTTTCACGTTCTTCTTTGCTTGGGCCTTCACCCGGCTTTTTAGGGTCGTTCGCCATAGATTTGTCTTCGGCAATAGCCTTGGCCATGGCTTCGCCATTATCACCTGGGCCGGTTAGCATCATCTCGTCGTAGGTGAAATCTTCACCATATTGATGCCCCATTAAGAAGTTGGAACGATGAATGTTCTTGGTATTAATGGTGGCCATTACAAAGGGAGCCGACCAGCTTTGTAGATCATCTTCATAGATGGGTGCCATGCCATGGGGCTGCTCTGGGCCATTAGAGCTGCCAGTTAAGGAGAACGGGTTCATTAGTACATTCACCAACTCTGGATCTTTAGCGGCTGCCGCCATGGTGGCTTTGAAGCTCGCTAAGGTGCCGCCAGAAAATGTGCCATTCATCGCCCTTACACGGCCCTTAACACGTGGCAATGGCGCCGAAAGCTTATCTTGAGCAGCTTGCTGAAGAAAGTGCACACCCAAATCAAAAGGCACTGAATCAAAGCCGCAGGAAAACACGATACGAGCACCGCTGGCTTTGGCGGTTTCTTGGTGGGCGGCAATCATTTCATGCATCCAGCCAGGCTCGCCACATAAATCCACATAGTCCGTGCCGGCTTCAGCACAAGCTTGCACTAGATCGTTACCGTAAAGCTGATACGGGCCAACAGTCGTCAATACCACCTGGGTGCGAGCCGCCATATCCTTGATGCTTTGGGGATCACCGGCATCGGCTACCAGCATAGGGACATTATCGGGAATCCCCATTTCATCGCGCACAGCAATAAGCTTATCCTCACTGCGGCCAGCCATCGCCCAGTTGACCTCCCCTGCTACACCATACTGCTGGTTTAGGTATTCACACACCAATCGCCCGGTGTAGCCTGTGGCGCCATAAACTACTATGCCAAATTCTCTGTTCTCAGCCATTTTATTCTCTCTCTTTGCCGATAATGATTGCGATCGCAAAATCGCTTAAAGGGATATTAGGGGAATCTAGCAGCTTTGATAATGGTGGTAAGTGACAGAGATGGCGTCGTCTGCCCGATTGGACATTCGACGCCATTAGTCATTGTTTGAACCTTTTGGCATGGTTTAACACTAGAGAAAATAAGGCTAGGACTCAAAGCCCGGCAAGCTTGCCTGCTCTTCAGCAACTGGTTTCTTGCTTTGCTTTTTCTTCTTTTTCTCTAACTGCTTTTCTTGCTTTTTAACGGCCTCTTGAGCATCGGCTTCGGCCAAGGCTAAGATCGTTGTTCCTGCCTCGGGCTTTAGCTCGTCAGCCACCAAAAACGGTTTAGCCTTGCCCTTGCTATCCAGCATAAACAAAGGGGTTCGCTTATCTTGGTAGTCCGCTTGATACATTTCCCAGCTGTATTCTTCGGTAATATTGGTGCTTTTGATCTCGGCGCCTTTATTCATTTTGTTAGCGAGATCGTAATAGCTGATTTCTTCGCCAAACAATTTATGGCCTTGGTAGCTATCGGCAAATTGATGCTTCTCAAAGCTGTTCATATCTCTTACAGACATCAAGCTATAGATCCTCTCGCTGCCAAAATCTGCTCTAAAATGCACGGCTGATATCGCATTAAGGTGAGCTTGCCTTGAGATAGCCAATAGATTACCAATACCGCTTAAATCTAAATAGGTTTCGGCGTGATCGGAAACTGGGTTGCCATAGAAGGTTTCCAAGCCCTCCATTCTAGCTTGGCGAATATCGTTCCAGTTGGAATCTACCAGCAAGCAAGGAATATCATGGCGCTGAAACTCTTTCGCCAGGGCGCGAGAGAAAGCATTTGCTCCCACCATTAGGAAGCCACGTGCACTTGGCTCGGCAACCCCAAGCCAGCGGGCCAATAAACGTGAGGTGCTGCTTTGCAATACCACCGTACCGATAATCATAAAGAAGGTCATCGGCACTAATAACGCCGCCTCTTGAAAACCAGCGGCCAGTAAGCGATCGGCAAAAATAGCGGAAATAGCCGCCGCCACGATACCTCGTGGTGCAATCCAGGCTAATAGGCCACGCTCTGGCCAGCTGACATCCAAGCCCCAGGTACTAACCAAAATCTTTAATGGGCGCGCAACAAACTGCAAAACCAATAGCAGCATTAATGCTGGCCAGAAAATGTCCGCCAGCTGCTGCAAATCGATACGTGCCGCCAAAAGAATAAACAGCATAGAGATCAGCAGCAGGCTCAAATGCTCTTTAAAGTTCAAGATGGGGTGAATATCCAAATCCGATTTATTGGCCAGCCACATGCCCATTACAGTAACAGCAATTAAGCCCGATTCATGGACAACGGCATTGGAGCCGCTAAATGCGATCAAGACCAAACTTAGGGTGGCGATGTTCTGTAGGTATTCGGGGATAAGGTTTTTGCTTAGCAGCAGGCCCAATACTATGCCAGCGGCGATACCAATAGCGGTGCCGGCGGCTACAGCCTCCAAAAACAACAATAAAACATGGCTGGCAGGAAGATTGTTGACACTGGCGAGAATAAATTCAAAGGTAATAACCGCCATCAAGGCACCAACCGGATCAATGGCTATACCTTCCCAGCGCAAAATATTGGCAATCTTAGCTGTCGGCCTTACCGCCCGAAGCATTGGCACAATAACGGTTGGACCAGTCACAATAACGATGGCCCCAAACAATGCACTAACCTGCCAACTGAATTCAAAAATCAGATGAGTAGCAACCGCCACCACAACCCAAGTTACCAGTGCACCCACCGTGATCATGCGCCGAACCACCCTATCGACGTCCTGAATCTCTTTTAAATTTAAGGTTAAGCTGCCTTCAAAAAGAATAATTGCCACTGACATGGAAACCATGGGCATTAATAAATCGCCCAGCATTGCATCGGGATTGATCCAGCCGCTCACCGGCCCTGCAATCAAACCACTCAATAATAGGAACAAGATAGCAGGCAGCTTTACCCGCCAAGCCAACCATTGGCAAAGCATGGCGACAACGAGCACTAAAGCAAGAGTGAGTTCCAAGTGAGGCATCGGGTATCCTTATGATGTTTTTCTGCAAGCATAACAGCATAAGCCATAGTAAGCGCTAGGACACAATGAGGAATAGACTAGTATTTATAGATAAGTATTACGCCTAAGAACCGGCCCAACCCAAAGCTGTATATTTATACAGTTATAATTTTCAGATGCAGATTAAGGCCCCTTCCTAATAATTTGGCAAATAACAATTCATAAAAATAAAGCCCAAGCAAATCAACAGACTAGGTTCAGAATAGTTATTTAAAGAATCCGCTACACAAGAGAAAAAGCAAAATGAGAGCCACTAATTAAAGTTTTAGGCGCCAGGTCTGTTGAGTTTGGTATGATTTTACTAGTGCTTGTAAAAGTGCCGAGAAAACAATAAATTAGCGCTTTAGACAAAGGAATGCAGCCAGGTATTTAACGGACACCATCCTATTATTTCTGATATCCCCGAATTATTAAGACGCGTCCGCTTTTTGTTTGTATTTATACTGGTCTGTTGAATAAGCTGTTAAACCACTAGAGCAATGATAGAGATCATACCTAAAAAGGAAGTAGTCGCCGCCAGCTTGAGGCTATTAAGAGATATTTCTAGTAAGAGTATTTCTGAAATCAAGAGAGCTTCAAAGATTGGGGCCGCGATAAGAAGTTTTGAGATATTTGGTAGAAACTGGGAAACTGAAAGAGTAGAGCTTGTCAGAATACACGGGCTAGCGAAGTCTTTTAGTGAAGTTCCATTCGTGTTCTATGATCCTGAGTTCAGTGAAGAGTTGTCGCTGGAAGAAATGAAGAGCAAATTTGAGTTTTGGCGTTCTATTGAGCTTGAAACTCAGCGGAATTGTGATTTAGAAAATGGGTGTATCAGTAGTCCAGAAGATTTTGAGCCTCACGATGACGAATGGGCTTAACAAGGCCAAGCAATGCGGCCGCTAAAATCGCGGCCGGGACAGCCAATACTTCGCTCCTTTCGTGTTGTCGCTCCAAGCTAACACAAAAGGGGCTGCGTATTGGCTGCCCTTGTTGGCGGCGTTAGACATCAAATGAAACTATTTATCACTTCAGTGCTTTTATTATTATTTGCTCATCCGGTATGGGCTATTGATGTATGGGTGTGGTTCAATGAAGAGGTTAATCTCCACTATAAAGTACTGAATCTCAATCAGGGTAATCCATGCGGCACAACCTCGGAAATAAGTTTGACTTCGTTTCCTGAGCCCGATGCTGCTTCAGAAATAGGCATGGAAAAGGTAATTGAGTTTTCTGAAGGAGCAGTGGTTAATCGATGGTCAATACCTGTTGATAAGTACGTACTGGCTGTAGATGGGGACTCAATCTATGTGCCGTACAGGAAGCAGGCTCTTCGCCTATATCAAGATGGTACGTATGAAGTAACATCGCCTCCAACTTATGAAAGCAGGTGGATCAAGCAGTGCCCTATGGAAGCTCTTTCTGAGTTTCGTGGTTCTAGCTATGTAGTGTGTCATGAGTATCGTGATCTTCAAACTCAAGTGGTACGAAGAATCGCCTACGAAGGACCGTGCACATGATGCCTAACAAGAAAATCTTGTTCAGCGCCCTCGCGCTCGGACTCACTGTTGTTCGCCGCAAATTTGAGCGTTAGTAGCCCAAGAGAAATATGAGCGAATTAAGTAAACGTACAAAAGACCTTGTGCATTGCCTCTATGAGTCTCGTGAGGCTCTTGAAGTGTGCGACATGTTAGATAGAGAATGCGGAACCGAGACATTGTCATGTGATGGTTGGACACCTGAACAAATGGAACGTATCAGGTTTGGTGTATTGAAGTTAGCACATGAAAATAAATTAGAATTAGACGCAGCGATACGTCTTGCACAAACAGACTGGCGAGATCTTCTTATGTCTGCAGGTTTTAGCCAAGACTTAAATGCACATGAAAAGTGGGCTAAACATGCCAGCTACTAACAAGGCAAGCTGCAGTTGCTGGCGGCGTTATGCATCCTCTAGATCGAAGCAATAATCAGAGTTGAGAATAAAATTGACAGAATTGAACGAAGAACAAAATAGACTCTTGAAAGAGCTTGCACAGTTCGAGAGTCAACTTGAGCAGCTACCCTCTGATTTTGGTCTCATAAACGGAATGAGTAGTAGCTTTGATTACCAGCGTGGTAAATTACGATTCGACTCTTGGCTGGTACGGCATACAGACTGGATGCTCGATAATATTCCTGGCTCTGAGCAAGATGTTGAGTCCTTAAGACATCAATACCATGATAACAATTGTAATCCATCGGGCTCCGGTTATGGCACAAAGTCCCAGATGGTTAATACAGTTTTTATCAGGCCCTTTATCAATAGAATTGATTCGTTACGCCAAGACATAATGGCAGGCCATTTTGAGTCGGTTTACAAACCAACTGAGAACAAAGCCGCAGAAACCGCATTCGGCTTTGAGGGCTTATTACACCCACTCATAGTTCAAAGTTCTTTGGCTCTGTATAGAGATGGTCATCTACGGGAAGCTGTTCTCAATTCTGTTACTGCAATATTTGACCTAATTCGTGATAGATCAGGCGTAACAGAAGACGGCGATCGTCTAATTGGTCAAGTATTCTCTATCAAAGAACCTATCTTGATATTGTCCGAGATTGAATCAGAATCGGGGCAAAATGATCAAAAGGGTTTTATGCAAATCTTCAAGGGAGCCTATCAAGGCATCCGGAACCCGAAGGCTCATACATTGAACCACGACCTTAATAAAATGAAAGCGGCCCAGTACCTGGTTTTTGCTAGCATGCTAGCTCGTAGAGTTGAGGAAGCCAATGATGCATAACAAGGCACGCCAGTCGCGATACAAAAAGCTTTGCTTTTTGTATCGCTGCGTTTAGCGTTATCTCTAAAGGAAAGATCGTGATAATACGAAATATATTTTTTTTGCTTCTGTTGCTTTCGGGAATAGCTCAGGCATATGAATTCGAAGATGGCTCCATAGAGATCCCAGAAGGCTTCGAAGGTCCTATTACTCAAAATATGGGGCAAGGGGTTAGTTCTACAGCCTTCAGTTTTCTTCATGGTGAAGCTGGAGGTACGTTGCTGCAAATAACAACGTGGAATCCTGGGCAGAAATTCCCAAATATGCCTAAAGAAGAACTAAAAGATGGATCAGCGCAATATCTTTTACAATTCCTTGGTGGCATAGAGCGGAAGCGTGAAAATTTCGAACGAGGTAAAGTCGAGTTTGTAGAGGTATCTGACCATCCATTGGCAAAAGTGAACTGGAAAGGTAATGTTATGGGTAAGAGTGTGCATGGAACTATGTATTGTTTTATATACAATTCTAAAATATATAGCTTTCATACCCAGGATTTGGCTTCCTTCAATAAGAAGTATACCAATTTAGCGGTTAAAGCCTTTGAATCCATGCAGCTTAAGAGATAACAAGTTGCTCAATCATCGCTCCGCTGGACAGGCAAAGCAGCGCTCATTTTCGCATAAAAGTATCGCCACTTTGCCTGCCGGTTAGCAAGGCGTTAAGAGTAAGTATGTCTGAGCAATATTGCCCAAGCTGTAAAGAAAAAGCCTTTGTTTGGTCGCTCGATGAAGAGTCCAGCATAAATACAAAGTGGCACTGCTTATCGTGCAAGTATCAAGCAGAGGAGAACGAATCCTTGGAAAGTGCGTGCAGTAAATGCGGTACGGAAAACTTGATATATTTAAAGTCTGGCAGTGAGTACCTTGGGTTCTGCACTAAATGCCAGCATAAATCAAAGGCGGACGCATGGTAGCTAGCGTCACTCTTAACAAGCCAATTAATTACGCGCCTTCGGCGCCGGACAGCTTACACTGAGCTTCGCTCCGTTTCAGCTGCCGGTTACTGAAGCGTTAAGCCCTGTTGGTTTTGAAGGAACAATGAAGATATCGGCTTTACATAGACTCTATAACGTTTACGGCGGTCAGAAATCCATTTCAATGGCGGGTTACTGGTTGGAGCACAACTCACCAGAATTCGGCATTGCAATTGATGAGATCGAGATAATCATGCATTTCTATCACGATGGCCCTGCGAGAAAATCATTGGAGTCAATGCAAAAGGAGTTTCATCAGACATTAAAATCTCTGCCGAAGTCCAAGTTCCTTAGAAAGAAAAAGCAACTCACCCTAGAAATTGAAGGAACATTTATTACCGGGTATGAAATTGAGAGACTAAGTAAGCCTCCTATTCAAATCAATCCGGCGTGGGTTAAGTCAGCACTTCATACAATCGTAGAGGCGCTCCCATTTTTAGAGAAAAAACTCAAGAAAAGTGATGATTTTGATTTCAAGAGTTTCAAAGCGTATTGCAAAGACAGATTGAGCGCTCTTCCTTCAACCATTGAAGAGCTTCAGCCAGTTTACGACGAGGTTCTTTCAAGCAGAAAAGCAGCATTTGAAAAGCTCGATCCCTGGGAAAAGCTGGATATAAGCTGGGAGGATTATCACGAGACTGCCCGTGCGTTGTTGCCAGACCCATTTCTCTGGAGTGTCACTGATGAATTTTCGCCAAATGGGAACGATACAGGGGCAGATACTCTAGAATTATTTAAAGAATGGAATAAAAAGAATGAAACTAGATGTACTATTGAATTCTTATCTAAACTGATGATTGATTGGGAAATAGATATTAAAAGCCCTTACGCAAATGAATATTCATCGTACACATATTTTCAGGCTACTGTAGGGCTTGCCTTCGCTTCTGCAAAAATAAGAGGTGAATGCGAAGATGAACTGAAAAAATTAGCTAGTGCTGCACTTGATCGCCAGATAAACACGATGTCCCTTGATGTTGGCTGGGAATTTAAAGATGAATGTGTGAACAAACTAGCTATATGCAAGTCAATCATCGAAAAAATGGCTTAACAAAGTGCTGCTAGGGACAAACCCACGCAACCCTGCGGTTCGCCCAGAGCAGGCGTTAAAATAAAAACATGGTTATATTTGTAATTACTAGAGAAGGATTTATAGAGCTAGAACCAATTGTTTCAACGGGGCTCTACCCAGTTTGGATTGGGGCTGGAGTTCTTAGCAGTGAGGAAGTGAATTTTATTCGGTCTCGAAATATTGATATCACTGACTTTAGCTACCGAATAGACCCGGGTAATAAGCAAGAATTGGAAGCTGCCCTATCTATAATTTCAGAGCATCACCCTGGAGAAAAGGTGTGGGTAGATTGTCAGCCCGAAATTTAACAAGCGATTGTTGTGCGTCGCAAAAAAACGCGGTGGACGACAAAATCGGTAGCGGATCACTACCCCCAGAGCTAGGCGTTACATATTTTGATACTGGAGTGAAATTTGAGTATCGCAGAAAATGGTTTTGAGATTCACTCTAGTTTTCTAGGTGGTGATTCAATTAATGAAATTATTACAGAGCTTGAGGCTTTAGATTCCGACTATCCTAAACATGGAATCCGTAATGCCGAGAAGAAGCTTTCCTCCGTTAAAGATCTCGTCGAGTCAGATCTGCTTCTGGATAAAGCAAAAAGCTATCTATCCGGAGCCCCGCAAGTGGTTCGAGTGATCATCTTTGATAAAACCGCTGATAAAAACTGGCTTGTTACTTGGCATCAAGATAAGACCATTTCAGTTAGTGGCAAAAAGGAGATAAATGGCTGGAGGGCATGGACTCTGAAAGATGGTGTTCATCATGTTCAACCAGGCCTAAATGTCCTTGAAGAGATGGTGACATTCCGCATTCACCTTGATGACACAAATGAGAGTAATGGCTGCTTAAAAGTAATTCCAAAGAGTCAACATTTAGGTATTCTAAGTAAAAAAGAACAAGATAGAGTTGTCGCCGAATCAGAAGAATATATCTGTTCGGCTAAATCCGGGGATTTATTGGTAATGCGGCCTCATTTACTGCATTCATCAAGTAAAGGCACAGAGCCAAGTCGCCGTCGAATTGTCCATATAGAGTACAGTAGCTTTCAATTACCAGAGGGGCTAGCATGGGCTTGAAAAGCGCATGTAACGAGGGCTACATCAGGCTCGTAAAACTGTCGCTACTGAGCCAAGCGTTAACCCCATGGAAAGCAGTGTGATTTCAAAAATTTGCTACAAAGTATTGATTTTCGGATATTCTGCCCTTGCGATACTGTATCTCTATGCATCCATCAACAATGCTTATGAGAATTTTAATGGTAATCGCACAATTGGAGCAATTTTAATACTGGCTTATTTTTCCATTATGGTAATCGGGCTGATAACGCATTCGGTTGTTTTTTCGTTGATAAGCACATTGAATTTTACTCTTGGAACGGTATTCTTTGCCTGCTTAGTTTCTGCGCGATCTTCCGAAATAGATACACAGTTATTAGTTTATATATTTTTAGGCGTTCTAGGCATAATAATATCGATGACTTCTTTAAAGTTTAAAAATACGTCGTAAGAAGGCGCAGTAATCGCCCCCTCAGCCGCGGGGAGTGCCAAAACGCAGCGCTTTCTTGTCGCCCGTTGTGCGGGGCCTTAGGAATTTTAAGATATGAGTCAACTTACACAGGGAAAAGAACGACGACTTATGTACGTCGAAAACAAAGAAGGTGAAATCGATGGGTTTCGCGCACGGATCGGGTGGGTTACATTTTCTAAAACGGGAAAGACTATTTACTATCGAAATCGATCACTAGCCCGCTTAAAGGGCGGCGGGGTAGCAGGGAACTACTTTTGCGAAGAGACCCATGAAGAATATTGGGTTTCGGGTGTAAAGAAAAATGGATCAAACATGCACTGGGCAGAATCAGTATCTCTACATATTGATGACGATGCATGTGATGAATATGCAGCTCTTAAGAACTCATAAAAAGACTGAGCGTAGAACTCAAAAATGCGAGCGCTGATGCCATTTGGAGTTATGGACAATATGAAAATACTGATGACTTTAACTTTGATCTTGTTCCTTGCTCCGTTTGCGAATGCATGTGAGCCTGTTATTAGCACGGAGAAAAAGTCGTTGAAAGAAACAATAGCTGAATCATTTGATTCAGCTGATCTGGTTGCGATCGTATATGTAAAAAACATCGCCAAAAACAGTGACTCTCGGGAAGTAGATGTCCATTTTAAAGTCCTTGAATCATTTAAGGGGCTAGAAGGTGACTTCAGTACTGGATGGGTCGCCGAGTGTTGCTTGTGCCAAAAACACTTCGTGCAAGGCAAAGCTTATGTAGTTTATGCTTCGAGACCAGATGATGATCGGAAATACTGGGAGATTGATGGATATGGTCCGAGTAAATCTATTACTCAACTTTCAGTAAGTGAATTTTCCCAATTAAGGAAACTTAGTAAGTAAATGCATAACAAGGTAGAATCCGTCAATTTTTCGTAGGCTTGATTGACTCCGTACTAATCATTGCATCCGTTTGGTATTTGTCATCACAGATCTTTGGAGGTGGCCCCTTGTTTAGTGCTCGATCAGATCAATCGATTTTTAATGCTATAATGTTTACCGTGTTTTTTGGGATTCCTAGGTTAACGTATGTGGCGAAAGCCAAATTTGGTCTTAGCAAAAGGCTCTAACAAAGCCAAGCACTGGAGTAAGCTGCCTGAATTCGCGCTAGAATAACTATGCAAAAACTAGCCATTACAACACTAATTATAGGCCTTGGAGGCTGCTCTACCGCCTCGACAAAGGAATCGGAGTGTTATACGCAGAATTCATACTGGAAGTATTCGTCCGCTCTGTTCTCTGAAGAAGCTGCGAAATGGCCTGAAGTAAAGCCTTATGTATCTGAAAAGGTATTAGCTAAGGTAGCACGAGATCTAGAAGAGAAGGCGAATGCTATTCTTACTGAGTATAAAAGCTATAAGCTCGGCAATATGAATGAGTCAGAACAAGCCGCTGTTTTCCCTGAGTTACTCAAAATTGCCAAAAGGTACATCGAAGTAAACGAGGAATTGAAAGAATATGAACATTCATATTTGATTTCCCGAAATAACGTTATTGTTTCAGCTTTCAAAAAAGCGGAAAAAGAAGTGAACTCCCTGACAAGAGCAGGAAGAGCGTGCTTTGATGAGGTAGAATATACTCAAGAGGTTAGAAGTAGAGTATTTCAGCATATCCGGAAAAATGCTAACAATCTAAGGCCAGTCGAGGCAACAAACGCGCATTTGCTTTAAGCGTCATGTTTCTTTCTAAATATATGTATAAGTTTTCATTAGCTCTAGTTGTTTTAATATTCAGCTCCGTTTCGAAAGGATTTGAAATGCAAACCACTTCGTATGATGAATCACACATGAAAATTGTTGAGTCAGGATTCAACAAGTTCAAAGACCACTTTGCGAAAAGCAGTGATGAAGACAAGAATTCCCTACTGTTTTGCCTAGAAAGGTATGTTGACCCATATTTTGAAACAACTGTAGATTATGAATCGGAATTATATGATTGGCTTTTTGAATTGTTGGGAAGTGATGAGCCAATAAGAGTAAAAGAGCATGCCTTAGACGTTTTAACCTGGGACGAATCTCGAAATATGAGTGAATGCGAAATAAACAGTGATGGGGCGCTTGATTGTACCGACGAAGAGCAGTGAAATATAACAAACCAATGGACAAAGCTGTTTTACTGCCGGATACATACTTGCCGGGCACAAACCTCGAAACTATAGCCACGGTTGTTCCTGACATTAAGTGTTTAAAGTAGCCCTGACTTACATCGCTGTATTCAGTTCACTGAAGGAAAAACCAAATATAATCAAACTTGTATGGCTGGAAGCGATCTAGATAATTACGCTAAAATCAGCTGCAATCTATATCAATCGAAGATTAGCACTACACAGCCTAGCTAAGAGGTGCTATTCAATGATCATACTACAAAGTAAACGTGTGACAAGGTGCTGTTTCGGAGTTTTGCTTGGCTCCGCGCTCAATGCACGGAGCTAGAGTATCTATGAGATTACTGCTATTAGTCACAATATTGCTAACATTTGGGTGCGCCCCCCTAAGCAGTAATAAGCGCATTTTTATTGGCGATCTAGAATGGGTAAAACTGCACCCAAATGGGCCGTTCCAATCTAGAACCCTTGAAAATGGAACGGAAGAGATCCTTGTATCAAATAGCTGTGGAACCGCAGAGGTTAAGTATAAGCTGCACGATTCAGGGTATCGGCAGGTATGGATGCGTATGGGAGAGTGGTGTAAAACACCGTTCGACATCAATTCTGAGTCCCATCTAGTGTTTGCCTCTGAAGATGGAGAGATAATTGAATACTATGCCATCGAAGAGAACGTAGAAAAAAACAAGGTGGTATTTCTTCTTAATATAGGAGGTACGAAGAACAAAGACCTTGGGCACCTTCTAAAGGATCTCGAAACTCCTTTATTTCTAGAAGATATAAATGAAGATAACTCGAAGTGGGCTGAAGTAATGTCATCTGAAGGTATTGTAAAGATTGAAAATAAAAAGATTTATATAATCAGGGCTGTGTACATTACCGATGTTATTCGCGAGTATCGCCTATAAGAAGCAAAAGCATCGGATACTCCACCTAGTGGCTTTGAGCGCCACACACTATGAGAGATCGCACTGACATGACTCGAAATATAGCGATTATTACACTATCGGCATTCTTTGCCTTTGCCATACACAATATGAAGCCGAAGCCTTTTGGCTGGTGGCCTCTTCATGATTTCTCCTCTGACATTCAAATAAGCCTGACCTCTATCTGGAAGTCTGAAGATTTAATGGTGGAACCAGAAAAATTGTTTACATCCGGCATTTTCGCTGGAAACAGTTCGCCAACTGACGCTTGCTTTGTCTTTGCATTACTAAGTACAGGGATATCAGTATTCTATTGGGATATGTATCTTCTGGTACCTATATAGATTAAATAGATGTGCAACAATTCGCTGTTGGTGGTCTAATCTGCTTAAGCAGGTCTTTTTACAGAATCAAGCAAAAACGCTGTGACTTTTGGTGAAAAATGCAAATTGAAGTAACTTGCCCATATTGCGGGCAGGATGCGATGTCTAAACTTCGCAAGGTAACTATTCCGGGGGCATTGATTAGCTGCAGTCATTGCGAAGCGGAACTAGGTATTGAACCGTCATTTTCAATGATGGCTATCGTAGCCTGCATAGCCGCAATTGGCCTAATAAAATATGCCGAAATGCCAAGCTTGATGTATGTTTTAGGGTGGGCTCTAGTCTTTGTTTCGGCTTTTTTCTATTTAGCAGGTGCCAAGCTCACAATTAAAAATATAGGGTTCAAAAATAGAATGAGGGAAAAAGATCAGGGGCTATAGCGAATACCGCTAGCGTCGATAAACCATTAGCTGCCCTCTCCCCTCTTAAAGGCTGCCGCATGATTAAAGAAAATCAAAACAGCAGCCACGCTCAGAATCAGCCTTCTTGCCCTACTGGGCCTAAGGATTGATTACCAATCACCCAAGTGATGACCAAGAATATGCTTAGATTTCGCTATGATATGCTCGCTATGCCCAACAATCAGCGGATCTGGGCGGCGTACAACATGCTCATCTTTGTCTGGGTAAGGCAGGCTGTTCAAGAAGTGCATCATGCAGGCAAGGCGTGCGCGTTTTTTGTCATTGGATTTCACAATGGTCCATGGCGCATCGGCGGTATCGGTGTAGAAGAACATCGCCTCTTTCGCTTCGGCATACTCATCCCACTTACTTAAAGAAGCCTTATCGATGGGCGATAGCTTCCACTGTTTTAGCGGATCATTACCACGACTTTCAAAGCGGCGGCGCTGCTCATCTTGGCCTACAGAGAACCAGTACTTGAATAGGCGTATACCACTGCGCACCATCATGCGCTCTAACTCAGGAGTCTGACGCATAAATTCCAGATACTCTTCAGGAGTACAAAACTCCATTACACGCTCTACACCGGCACGGTTATACCAAGAGCGGTCAAACAGTACCATTTCACCACGCGTTGGTAGGTGCTTTATGTAACGCTGGAAGTACCACTGCCCGGCTTCGTTTTCAGTGGGCTTTTCAAGAGCAACGACTCGCGCACCACGAGGGTTTAGGTGCTCGGTAAAACGCTTAATGGCGCCACCCTTACCGGCGGCATCGCGACCTTCAAAAATCATTACGATTTTTTGGCCAGATTCTTTCACCCACTTTTGAACCTTTAACAGCTCAATTTGAAGCTGACGCTTTTTACGATCGTAATCTTGGCGCTTTAGTTTGGTTTTGTAGGGATACTCACCACTGAGAAATAGCTTTCGGATTGCTTCAGGGTCTTTACGTAGCTCGGCCAAGTGGTGCAAATGATCCACTGAATCCTCACCTTCCACCAAGGCACTGGCCGCTTCGCCAGCTAAGGTTTCCAATGTCTCCTCATTCACAGCGCTAAAATCGACCTCGGCCAATTCACTGGTATCAGGTAGGCTAGTGTTCACTGTATCGTCTTTCACGGGTTTCTCTCCTAGTTTTAAATTCTTCCACTTGGCTGAGCTGAGTTTTTAACAGGCCTATTTGCTAGCTTCATTAGAAACCAAGGCCAACAGAAGCTCAATTAGTTTATATGTTCAGTATTACACTTATATACCATAGGAAAGAACGCAATTTGCTGATCTAAAACAAGTAAAGAATGGCCTTGTTATCCGGGCTGATAAAAACGCTCAAAAGTACTATTTTTAGCTTAAAAACTGCCGTTTTGAGTAACAAATCTACACCGGTAATTCATACCCATAATTCATGCTGTTATTAGAGATTTGCCATACCTTCGTCCCAGCTAATAACTGGCTGATAGCCAAGCTCAGAGCGTGCCTTATCATCTTTCAAAGTACAGTTACGGGACATCACCATGACGGTGTAATTATTAAGTGGCGGCTCGCCACTTAGATTGAGCCAGCGCCAGCTGTTTTCGCAAATTGCACCCAAAGCACTGGCTAACCAGAGCGGAAGATTTTTATTACCCAGCTGCAGCTGCTTACTGGCAGCCATGCCTTCGATCATATCCCGTAAGCTATGATCGCAATCATCCAATACAAAGTAGGCCTCACCGCCCTCGCCTTTGTGTAGTGCCAGTTTGATGGCATGAATCAGGTTATCGATATGGGTTGATGAGGTCATCGCTTGGCCGTGGTTTATCCATACCCAAGCATTTTGCTTGGCCATTTTTTCAATGGCAGGTAATAAGGTTTGATCGCCGGGGCCCCAGATAAATCTTGGCCGTATTACCAGGCAAGGCATCTGCTCGCTG
>JAOXRT010000239.1 GCA_025800365.1 Cellvibrionaceae bacterium
GATGTCGGCAAGCCATCACTCCAACCCAAGCTCGGGTTGTGGCATGTGGCGCAAGACATATTGCCTTTTTGGGACAAACGCGGATCAAAAAAGAGTGCTTTGCCAAGCGCGATTCGATCCTCGTTTAATCGGTTATCCTCTGGCTGCGGTGGCACATCTGGCAATAGCCATTGTTGTAAACTTGGATGCCCTGGCTTATAGACTACTTCATCAAGCTTGGCGGTTTTTAAGCCGGTACAAAACAACACCACAAACGATAAAGCTGTCAGTAGCATTGCCCGCTTGCGATTCAGTTTTTTCATCGTGTTCTCGCTTCCTTTCTAGGATTTTGGGGTTAGCTAAAGTGTGCCACCAAGCCATTTAGCTCTCGGGCAGTTGCATCCAATTCATTGGCCAAACCATTAAGCCCCTGAACCACATTGAGATTTATTTCAGAAGATGCCGTCAGTTGATCGGCAATCACGCAAATATTATCGATTTCTTTTTTCTGCACGCTGTTTTGCTGCTGAATATCACCAAGCTGTTTTACCGCTTGCTCAGAGGAGCGGCTGGAATGCTCGGTGTTCTTCACGGTATCGCTCAACAAGCGAATATTTTCTTCCATGGTTTCGCCAGAATGATTCAGCTGAGAAATCGCCTCGCTTACATTGCTACCCATGGATATTGCCAAGGTGGATATCTGCTCAACCGCCTCGGAGGAACGCTTCGCTAGATTACGTACCTCTTCGGCCACTACCGCAAAGCCGCGCCCCTGATCACCCGCTCTAGCCGCTTCAATAGCCGCATTCAATGCCAAAAGATTGGTCTGTTCGGAAATATCACGAATGGTGCCGGTAATGTCGCGGATCATATCGGCAGAGCCCGAGAGCTCATTGGTTTTATCCATGGCCTCTTTCAATTCAGATTCAAAGCCTTGAAACTTATTGAGAGCAATGCCTATTTCGGTGCTGGCCTGATGACAGGCACTGGCGGTTTGCGATGAACCATCTTGACCTTTTTTCAGTTCACTGGCGACGTCATCTGATAAATTATTAAGAGATTCAATACTGCTATCGATCACCGTTATTTGTTGCTGTAATTGCTCGGTACGATCTTTTGTCTGAGTTGCTGATTGACCGATCTCTGCAGAGTTCTTTTGTAAGGCTTGAGCCTGAGAACGAATACCCGCCACGGTTTGCTGGGTTTGGCTGATCGCCTTATAGAGCGCCAATTCAGCTGCCGCCAGTTCACAGGCCGATCCCTCTGGATAATCGCAAGCCCTTTGTTGCAAATTGCCATCAGCAAAATCATTCGAGATATCTCGAATCTCTTGTAGCCCTTGCAACAACACCTTACTCAAATACCAACAAATACTACCGACAAGAACGATAAAAACACCCGAGACAACCCAGAGCCCCATACTCAATTGCCGGCCTTCGGCACTATTTTGCTCCGCAATCACCCCCAATTGCTTTTGCTCTCTCTCCAAAACGGTCTTGGCCAGATTAAATACTTTATCGGTTTGCTCGGAAAGGGCCTGCACGCTGGCAAAAGCCTCTTCATCTTTGTTAGCTTTTGCCAGTGAAATTAACTTCATTTGTTGAGGCCGAATCTCAGCCAAGGTTTGCGCCAGTTGTTTGACTTGCGGGTCATTCGGCATGGATTTTTGGAGCAGTTGAATACTCTCATCGACTGAAGACGATGCGCGAATAGACGCTATCGCGCCTTTGCGGATATCGGAAGACTGATTGGCCACAATAAGCCCCATTACCGCCTCTTGGTAACGCACAATCGCTAGGGCACTATTGCTGGCCACCTCTTGGCGTAGCTGAAAATCCGCCAACACAGTAGCGACTTTATTATTTTGTTGCTGCAGCGTTAGGCCAGAAACAGCAGACACCAAAACCAAAAGTAATAATGGTAAAGCGCCTAACAGCATAATTTTGAAACGCCAAGACACGTTGAGTAACACGGCGGATAGCATGTAGAAATTCCTGCAATTCTCCGACCCCATCATTTCGATAGTCGCCGGCAATTGTTATTTGCACAATGCTGCTAAACGCAACAATGCAAGCCCTTCAAACTGAGCATAGTTGATGCTTATCCAGATTCAACGCAAGGTTATTGCAGAAGTCACATATTTTGCTTGCATCAACAATCATTTGATTTGCGATTATTTTTTATCTTGAAAAGACAAGAGCTTACGAAGGGGAATAACCAATATTGGTATATCTTGAAAAATTACAGCAGTTGATAAACGGTGCTGCATCGAAGGAAATTCTTAAGGCGATAAAAGGAATTAAGCGAACATTAAAAGCTGCCCATCGTTTTCTCGCCTTTCACCTAAGGTCAGATTGACGAAGAGCAAAACCTACAAGCAGCTTTTTATGGTGTAAAGCTCGCCTTTAACTTGTTTGGCCTGCCTGCGCCACTTCCTTGCGGACTTCTTCATCGAAGCTCAAACCATGTAAGGCGCTCATTTTAGGATAGTATTTTTTGAAATCCCCAATCAGCTCTTGATAAGGTAAGTCGGCATATTCACCACGCTCATTGAGATACTCCATATGACGATTACCGGCCTGGTCAAATTCATGATACAGAGAATCATCAACGCCATTAAACTCTAAAGGCTTTAAACCGAACTTATCACAGAGCTCGATATTAAATGCAGGCGTTGCTTTAACCCACTTACCCTGTAGATATATAGAGGTGTAGCCATGCCAATAGAACACATCGGTTTCCATTGCCTGGCGCATTTTTTCGGTGGATAGGTGATTGCTAACATCGGCAAAACCAAGCCTTGCCGGTACTCCAATTGATCGACAACAGGCGGCTAATAAAATTGCTTTAGGCACACACCACGCTCGCTGTACTTCCAAGACATGGCTGGCTTTAAAGCCCTGGCTTTGTAGATCGGCTGTAAACGGATCATAAAAAATCTCATCGCGCACAGCATAATAAAGCGATAGTACCTTACTCAGTTCATCCTCGCCCGACATGTGTTTTTCTACAAAGGCCAACACCGCGGGATGCTCGCTTTCAATGTAATCTGTAGCTTTTAGATACTCTTGCATGGCTGATGGTTAATCCTTTTCTTTTTATTGATATACCGCTCAAGGTTGTTTTTTCTAAATACCGCTCAGGGCTGTTTTCAAATACAGTTCAAAACTGTTCTTAAACATCGCTCAAGGCTATTTACAAATACAGCTCAAGGCTGCTTTCAAATACCGCTCATGGCTGCCTATGAGCAAGCTCTAGGCAGTTCAAAAAACTCTGTAATATTCTTGATGGTTTGGGTGAGCCTTTAGTGATTGCCATAAACTCGCATAAGTATTGAAACTGCTCGCAAGCAATGGCGCGCATTTCTCCACGCCCTACCCATTTTGCAGCGTAGTGTTCTGGCAAATAACCCAAAAAACAATTGGATAACACCAAGTGCACAATCGCCTCTTGATCATAGGCCGTTGCTCCGCGCTGCATAGAGAGTTTTTGTCCTACTTCCATATTGGGCGAGTGGTAACCCAAACCAGCATAGGGATATTGCAACACCTCACTCGCAGTAATCACAGTGTCATCTTGATCAAACAATGGATGATTATTGCCACAGTACAAATACATTTGCTCATTAAACAAAGACAGGTAGCTAAGGCTTGTGGACTCTCGATGCGCTGGGATCACCCCTAACTGAAAGCGCCCTTCCATTACCCCTTTCTCAATCACATTAATAGGCTCGACATGCAGCTCTAAAGCTACTTCGGGGGCTTCCTCTACGTAGCGCGCGATAGCCTTATCGATATGGCAGGCCGGGTTACCGGCGGTCTTATCAAACAGCGCAATGCTCAACTTGCCAGTAAGACTCTGATGAATATCGTTAACCTCATTGCGAAAGCTCTCAATAGAGCCCAAGAGATTTAAGGTGGCTCGATAAATATTGGCGCCTTCATCGGTAAGGGCAAAACCACTGCGGCCACGCTTGGCCAGATTCATGCCCAAGCGAATCTCTAGATCCTTTAAGTGGCGAGAGATGGTAGAGCGACCGATATTAAGCTCTAGCTCGGCAGCGCTTAGGCCACCGGCCTCCACCACACTTTTGAAGACCCGAAGCAAGCGCAAATCCACATCGCTCAACTGCCCTAGCGGGCTAGTACTCAGCGCTGCTTTGGGCTTTTTCTTATGTTTCATAAATACCACACCTAACATTCAATATGAGGCATTTATACAACAAAACAACAGAGCTAGACTAGCCCCAAATTGTCCTTAGCAGGGTGAAAACCTTGGCTAGAGATTCACAAAGTTTGTATATGAGCCAGATGTTATGACACAACACGACCCCAAAGCCGGCTTAAGCCAAGAGCAATTAGATGCCCACTGGATGCCTTTTACGGCCAACCGGCAGTTTAAACAGGACCCGCGCCTTATCGTTTCCGCCGAGGGAAACTATTACTACGACAGTGAAGGCCGCAAGATCTTTGATGGTCTCTCAGGGCTTTGGACCAGTGGCCTAGGTCATAGCCGCCCGGAAATTACCGAAGCCGTAGCCCAGCAAGTAAAGCAGCTGGACTACTCTCCTGCCTTTCAGTTTGGCCACCCCAAAGCCTTTGAGCTGGCTCATCGTATTACCGAATTTATGCCTGCCGGTATTAATCGAGTCTTCTTCACCGGCTCTGGATCAGAATCCACCGAGACAGCACTGAAGATCGCCCGTGCTTATTGGCGTAAGCGCGGTATGGCCAGCAAGACCAAACTGATTGGCCGAGCCAAGGGTTACCACGGAGTAAACTGGGGCGGTATCAGTGTGGGTGGTATTGGTGCCAACCGTGCGCTTTATGGTACAGCTGTAGATGCCGATCACCTCTCTCACACCATGACGGCAGAGAATCGTTTTAGTAAGGGCATGCCGAGCCACGGTGCGCATCTAGCGGATGAGCTGTTGGAAATGATTGCCCTGCACGATGCCAGCAATATCGCCGCCGTTATTGTTGAGCCTCTGGCTGGCTCGGCCGGTGTTATCCCGCCACCACAAGGTTATCTACAACGCTTGCGTAAGATCTGTGATCAACACGATATCTTATTGATTTTTGATGAGGTGATTACCGCCTTTGGCCGTATGGGGGCCAACACTGGCGCCGAGGCCTTCGACGTAAAACCCGATATTGTAAACATGGCCAAACAGCTAACTAACGGCGCCATTCCAATGGGGGCCGTTGCTGTTAAGCAAGAAATTTACGATTGCTTTATGGAAACCGCTGGCGCTGAATATATTTTAGAGCTACCCCACGGTTACACCTACTCTGCCCATCCCGTCGCCTGCGCCGCCGGCCTTGCCGCCTTAGACGTTTTGGAAAACGAACAACTTCCCCAACGCGTTGCCAGCATGGCGCCTTTGTTTGAAGAAGCGATTCACGGCCTTAAAGGCAGCCAGTACATCAGCGATATTCGCAACTATGGTTTTGCTGCGGGCCTTAGCTTTGAAGCGGCTCCTGGTGAGCCCTTACTGCGCCCTTATCAAGTGGCAATGAAGATGTGGGAAAAAGGTTTCTACGTGCGCTATGGCGGCGACACAATTCAACTAGGCCTACCCTTTACTACCGAAGCTAGCGAAATCGATAGCTTAGTAAATGCGCTTGGTGAATCTATTAATAGCCTTTAGAGCATTATTGTAAGAAATGTTGTAAGCAATCACTTTTTAATTTGCAAACGGCCCCTTTCGTTTGCTCTCTAGTTGTGTTTTCAAAAACAAGCTTTTGGTAGAAAAGGAATTTAAAGAGAGCGAACAGCTTCGGGCCTTTTTTAACGCCTATAAATTTTGGAATTTATTATGAACACCGTAGGACATTTTATTAACGGCCAAAATGTTGCCGATAACGAGCGCAGCCAAAATGTATTTAACCCAGCCACTGGCCAGGTGAGCAAGCAAGTGGCATTGGCAAGCAAAAGCACTGTGCAACAAGCTATCGATGCGGCGCAGGCGGCCTACCCAGCATGGCGAGATACTCCGCCATTGAAACGCGCGCGCATCATGTTTAAGTACAAAGAGCTGCTAGAAGCCAATGCCGATAAAATCGTTGCCGCCATTACCGAAGAACACGGCAAAGTGTTAAACGATGCCCATGGTGAATTTATTCGCGGTGTAGAAGTGGTTGAATATGCCTGTGGCGCGCCCGAGCTATTAAAGGGCGAGCACAGCAAAAATGTTGGCCCCGCTATTGATTCTTGGAGCGAATTCCAACCTTTAGGAGTGGTTGCCGGTATTACCCCATTTAATTTTCCTGCCATGGTGCCCATGTGGATGTTCCCAATGGCCATCGTTTGCGGCAATACCTTTATTTTAAAACCATCTGAGCGTGACCCAAGCTGTGCCATTTTACTGGCTGAATTGCTTAAGGAAGCTGGCCTACCCGATGGAGTATTCAATGTGGTTAATGGTGATAAAGAAGCTGTTGATAGCTTACTAGAAGCACCTGAAGTACACGCAATTTCTTTTGTGGGCTCGACCCCCATCGCCGAATATATTTACAACACCGGCAACAGCAATGGTAAGCGCGTACAAGCGTTAGGTGGTGCTAAAAACCACGCCATCGTTATGCCAGATGCCGATTTAGATAATGCAGTAAACGCCCTAATGGGTGCCGCTTATGGCTCTTGCGGTGAGCGCTGTATGGCCATCTCGGTAGCCGTTGCCGTGGGTAACGATACTGGCGATGCCCTTGTTGCCAAACTTAAAGAACAACTCGCTAGCCTAAAAGTTGGCCCAGGTACCGATAATAGCAACGATATGGGCCCACTCATTACCCAGCAGCACTATGAAAAAGTAAAAGGCTATGTCGATGCCGGCGAAGCCGCTGGCGCCAGCTTGGTAGTGGATGGCCGAGGTTTAGTAGTGGCTGGTCACGAGGAAGGTTACTTCTTGGGTGGCACTTTATTCGATCACGTTAAAAGCGATATGAGCATCTATACCGACGAAATCTTTGGCCCAGTATTGTGTGTGGTTCGTGTTGAAAACATGCAAGAAGCCATGGATTTAATTGATGCCCATGAATTTGGTAACGGCACCTGCATCTTCACCCGTGACGGTGAAGCCGCACGTTACTTTACCGACAATATCAAGGTCGGCATGGTCGGTGTAAATGTTCCGCTGCCAGTACCCGTAGCCTGCCACAGCTTCGGCGGTTGGAAGCGTTCACTATTCGGTGATCTACACGCCTACGGCCCAGACGCCGTGCGTTTTTACACCAAGCGTAAAACCATCACCCAACGCTGGCCATCAGGCGGCGTACGCGAAACCGCCCAATTCTCCTTCCCAAGCAATCAATAAAAAGAACCGGGTCAGATCCCACTCCCAAAACGGGGTCAGATCCCATGGGATCTGACCCCAGGATTCAGGCACGATACTAAAACCTCCAACAAAAAAACAACTAACTCCCAGGCAACAATCGCAAACACTCCAACAAACTGGCCATTTGCTTATCCGAAAGATCACCCAATACCTGCCCAGCTTTCTGCTCAAAACTAGCGCTAGCCTCTTCCAAAATACGCTCACCAGCCTCACTAATTTTTACCATACTCACTCTCGCATCACGGGCACTACTCACCTTTTCCACTAAACCAACTTTTTCCATCGGCATTAGCATGCGAGTAATCCCGGAGGCCGTGCGCCCCAAACTTTCCGCGATATCGATTCGTCTTAAACTACCATTGTGTGCAGCGGCCAAGGTTTGTAAAACCATAAATTCCGTTAAACCCACACCATGAATAGCACCTAAGCTATTATCCAGTTGCCTGGTTATTTCAGCGCTACTTAAAAACAAACGCTGCAAAATTTCCCCTTGGGGACCTGCTTCTTTCTTACTCATTTTAAAACCTACAATCAATATCTACTGCACCAATACTAAGCAACTGGCGCCTGCTCAAACTGTGGCAAATTATCTTGAATGCTATACCAATCTGCCTTAGAGCCCACAAAAATATGGGCCTGTGGTTGCTCGGATGGCTCATCATCCAACAGCCCCATCCGAATATGCAAAAAACCGGTTTCTGGCTTTTGCCCGTACACCATCGAACTACAGTTACTGCAAAAATAACTATGGGTTTTCTCACTGCGTTGATAGCTCTTTAAAGCGTTTGCCCCTTGCGTAACCTCAAACTGCTTAGGTGACACCGCGGCCACCGCCGTACCCACCGCCGCCGAAGCTTTACGGCACAAGGAACAGTGGCAATAACCAGCATATAAAAATGGCTCAGTCACCGTAAAACGTACCTGGCCACATAGACAGCTACCCTGCAACTTCTTCATCGTCATAATCTTACTCCTGTATCCTGATTAACAATGCTTGCAATATACTTGAGCACTCAAGTATATTGCAAGCATTAAAGTGTAAAGTTACTACAGCTAACTGCCCACAAAGACAATAAATTGATAAAAAGAAGATTTACAGGCCAAGTAAAGCCTTAGCGATAGATGAAAGGTAACAGACTATATCCCGTAGTCGCGCTCCACCTTGGCAATGCGGGTTTTAAAATGGCTATACCAACGGGAATGCCCCAAGGCTTGAGCCTGCCTGTGTTGGGCATTCGCCTTCCAAGCTTTTATCGATTCCAAATCCGCCCAATAAGATACCGTAATGCCCAGCTCTTCCCTGGCAGATTCGACGCCCAAAAAGCCTTCTTGCTCAGCCGCCAACAGCAACATTCGATCGGCCATCTCGCCATAGCCTTCGTCATCCTCACTGCGAATAGAGCTAAAGATTACCGCGTAGTACGGTGGCTCAGGTGTTTTGGCAATCACAGACATAAAAAACTCCACGGTAGAACAGCAATTAAGGGTGGCTAAAAAGTACTTACAAAGCAATCTCAAGCAAGGGTATTACCCGCCCCGGAATACTACCCGAAGGGCTACTCCCCACTTTCTTTGCCCCTGCCGATAGATAAAATGCCTCAGCATTAGGATCGCTATCAATCATAATGGCCTGAGCTCCCTCTTGCCGAGTAAGCGCCTTGGCATGCTCTAATAAGGCCTTACCAATTCCCTGACCAATGGCCGAAGGCTCAAGAAACAAGGCTTCCAACTCATATTGGCTAGCGCATATAACTTTAAGAATGTAATAACCTAGAAGCGATTGAGCCCGCTCCGCCACAAAACAAAAATAACGATCCGATGTGATATTTGCTGGTGATACTTGCAGTTCATCGCGACAAGCCTCCATAAATTCTTGGGAATAGCCCCAATGGGCCTTAGAGCGCATCGCTAAATCACTTAATTGCGCAGCTTCATCTAGCCTAGCTTTGCGAATAAGAAGAGAATCATCATTCATGAATGTATTGCCCTGCAGCAGACGCGATATCAATCATCGGCAATGCAATGGCCAATATTTCTTTATCGGTTTTATCAGTAATAGGCACAGCGACTCTCCTTGTTTATCTGTTAGCTTATACCGGATCGTAAATGACTCATACATAGCCTAAGCCCTGCAATCTTGAAATGCTAGCTTTCAAAACCCGCTTTATGCTGAATCGCAGATTCCGATAAAGGCTCCCAGCCTGCCTTAGAATCAACAAAAAGGTGATGGCGCAAACGCAGGCTTTCTACCTCATCAACCAGAGTACCAACGGGAATATACATGCGATCATCATCATTTTCACCCGGCATAGCGCTACCACAAACAGAGCAAAAATAGCTGTGCCAATCATGGCCAGGTTTTCGCCAATGGCGCAATACATCTTGGCCACTCAACCACTGAAAATGCTCGTTTTCAACAATAACCACAGCGATACCACCACTACCTGTTGATTTACGGCAAATAGAACAATGGCACATATACACATCACTAGGTGATATTTTTAAGTGGTAACGGATTGCACCGCAGTTACATTCACCTTTCATAGCAGCTGGCCTCGCTTCCTAGGCACAAACTCATTTGATACTAACTCTGCTCCACGGATTCCCCAAAAAAAAACAGGATTACCCAAACACCTAAACAAGGATTACAACGAAGAATTAAATTGGGCAACCGCCTTAGCGAGATAGGCTTTCACTAAAGGAGTCTCCTGCTTTGCAAACCAATAGTTTAGCCAAAAAGTTGAAATGCTAAACCATGCAACAAGCCACTGAAAACCTCCCCAGAAATACAAAGCAATCGAAGGTATAATACAAACCAACACAGCTAAAGTAATTACTTTTGTTTTTTTAATGGGGTGCTCTTGCCTTGCCATCCTAACAGCAAGATTAACAATCTTGTGTCTATCCCAAGTTTTGAAGCGGCTTACTTCCTCATCTTCATATAAACCAAAATGGTACATAATCGATCATTCCATTTACTGCTCTAGTAGTTTTCTAACGTCCAAGTTTACGATCAATCACCCGAACAACTGCCTGCAAACGCTCTAGCTCTGGCTGGCTTTTTTCCCGGTATTGGATTTTACGTAAATGACACTTTCTATCCCTTTCCTCTACATACTTATGTCGGCGTGAGGAATTCGCCTGCACAATAACAGCAGCACAAGGCACGTCATAATTAATGATATAATTGATTTTATCCTGCGCTATCTGTTTTTGCTTTAGCCAAAAGCGCTCTCCTTGCACCTTGCTTCTGATCTCATTGACATAACCGTCAAGCTCACCATCACTTGTTATCACTAAGCTTAGTGGACTCAAAACCACCACATAGAAAAATGGTATAAAAACGATCACCGCAGGGATCATATGACTTTTAAATTTATTCATAAACTCCATTAAACATCCATAATCAAAACATGAATACTTCAAAAATATATTTATCCAGGCTTAGAATCGGGCCCTACCTCGTCTTTTGGCTCCTCTTTATCTTGAGGAATATCATACCCTTTATGCTTCATACACTCTCTGATATTGACGATCTTCATGTATCTTTGTTTTGCAAGTTCTCCTGTAAGTCCTGCTATCGCCCCAACAAGAAAAGCGGTTGAGCTCGAGACAACATTGGAATTACCCGAACCATAGGTATTAACCCCACTTTCAAGCCCACTCTCTAGATAAGCCGTCTTATAATCATCGGCCTGTTTCGTGCAATATTCTAAATCGGATTGATATTTAGGCGTATCCATGAGGCTCTGATCACTTACATAGACAGGGCCCTTTGCAGCACAAGCACTAATTGCTAACGAGATGGTGAATATCAATGATCTTAACAACACGACTTATATACCTTTATGCAAGTTACTACTAGTTTGACCGCGACAACTATCAACTGAAGTGGTGAGGCTTAGTGCAGCCAGTTGCATCCACTTTTGAGCTGCAGTAACGCTTGAAAAACTTGTTATAACGTTTACCTACGAGGGAGAACGCTAATCTCACCTGTTATTTTGGAAACCTTGTATTGATGGCGCATATGAGATGATTTACGCATACGATCTATTCCCACAAACCAATAGCAAGGGCTTTCCCGATCGATCTTTATACTTTCTGGATTATACTGAAGTCTGTTTGGAAATTTACCCTCTGCTATTTCAACAGCCTCTAAAAATCCTTGAATATTGGCAAGAACAATTCTCTCAGCTGCATATGCACTAATTTTCGGCGTTCGAAATCTTTCATCAGCGACTGATAAAGTCGAAAAAAAGACTAAAACAAAAAAAAGAATCACTCTATAGACAAACATAATTATACATTCCAACACAACGGTTAAAGCTACGATTGATCCGCTGCTTTTACCTTCAGTAAACCGATGCCATTTATACGTTCCACCCCTTCTCAACAAGGCAGTCGTATAGTTTTTCCTCCGGAGTCTTCACAATGAGCCTTAGTCCTTCTAGAATTATTGGCAGGCATTTTACTTACGAACCAAGGTTAGCGTCGACGGCTTTTGACCTTCCTTACTAAAGTAAATTTCACTTCTCGATATTTTATTAGGTAAATCAAGCAACTTAAAACTTAGATAATGTTGATGGGATTCATCCAAACTCTTTAAATTTGTTGCGTCCAAATAATTAAACGATATATCGTTTATGGTTGAATCACTCGACAATTCCAATCTTGGCTGATTACCTTGCGGGCAGTAATGAGTTGCCATTAACTTACTACCATTCAAGTGATAAACGGTTAAAGAGTGCTTATTACCCTTATAATTCCATAACTCAAGGAGTGTTGATCCATTTGCTGTCAACTCGAAAGAGATATTAAAATCTGCATTTTTGGCGCCTTCTCTCTCCCAAACACCAACTAAAGATTTCATTCTTTCGTATATATCAGCGGCTTTAGTAGGTTCATCAGCGCTCACTGAGATCGATGTACACAATGCCAATATTGCCAGTACTTTTATTAGATAACTCATAAAACTCCTTTTAGTGACAATGTTTAGTTTTAGGCAGCTAGAACGAAGGTTAGACTGTCCCGTGAAAACTTCGCTTTTTGCGGTTGGTGTAGACGTGGGAACCTGGTTAACTTCCTTTTACCAACTTTGTGTTAGTGGTTTTATCCCACCAGCATTCTTTATTTTCACTTCTTAAAGCCAGTATTACAGACACTGGCCATGCGCAAAGACCAATATAAGAATATAACACGCGCTTAGCGAATTGAGGTTCTTTTCCATCCTCAGACGATGAAACTACATAATTTAAGATATACTGCCCGAATGTCTGATTTCCTGATTTTGCATGCACGTAGAAATATAGAAATATAATTGCAAACATTCCAAAAATAACTGGCAGGATCAGTATATTGTCACTATCCCGGCTAAATTCGCGAGTGAAGGACCATTCGAAGCCCCCAGTATAACCGCTTTCAGTGATAAGGATTGGCAGGGAGGCTGCTGGTGATATTATGGTTAGGATGACGATAAAGTCTAAGATAAAAGCACCAAAGCGCCTCCACAAACCAACAACACCATCAGAATTTTCAATAAATCTTTTACGCGGGAAGAAGAAAACAAGTATTGCCAGAAGAAGCCCTAAAACAACTCCAGATATTGAAGATGATGCGGTTACCACACAGTTACTGTTCACACACTGTGAAGAGACACCCACTGAACCCCCTGATTGGTTAGGTATAAAATAAATTATGGCTATAGCAATTGAAAAAGCTAATATACGTGGCATGGGGTTTCCTGACGTTAACGCCCAGCACACGGGCGGCCGAAATGAAGCGAAGCGCAAAGTAAGCAGTCCGGTCCGGCGCCTTTTGCCGGGCTTACGCGCTGTTGCTTGTTATGCATTTAGCTTCTCCGCCAATCTTTAATAGTTGCAATAACTAGGACTATGAAAATTGCTAAAAAGAAAAACGCAATACCATAGCCCACGACACCCTCTACTTTTGCTCCCTTAGCTTCCCAGTATCCATATATTCCAAGCTGGTACAGCATAGCCAAGGATACAAAGCCGCTTACGAATACCATTAGCAACATACGCCGTAGATCGTACAACCTTTTGCCAAAGGTAAGCTCTCCCCATGAGGAAGGTTCAACTTTTTTGTTTAGGCCTTTTCGGCGCCGTCTACGGCCTTTGAGAATAGACATTGTCTTTATGCATAACGCTCGGCTTTGGGGCGCGCGCTTTTTTGCGCGTCCCGCCGCGTTTTTCAGCGGCGAACAACAGCCGCTTGTTATGTATTTAATAGCAGAGCGCAAAGCGCTGAGCTCTAACTCCAGCTGGCGCGTGAGTCCAGCTGGGGAGTCCACTGCCACTTGCTGCGAACTCATTTTGAAGGTAGTGAAGCTGCTGCCTTGTCATGCCTAGATTCGACATTGTTTTAATTGCCCAGCAATCTGCTTCTGCTTCATTAACTGGCTTTAAAACACCATGACCTAGTGCGTGATGAGCGCACTCATGAGTAAATACGAAATCTCTCATAATTGGTGACCAATATTTTGAAATATTAGGGTTATAAAGAATCACCCCCTGCCCGTTTGACAACGACCTTGCAGCGGCACCGTCATTGAGAAATGGGGCTGCCTGAACTTGAACATATTGGTTTTTATAGTCATAGCAGGTTACTGCTGAAGCAGTAATTGGGAATAGGAAAATTATCGTAACAGCTAATTTTAATTGGTTCATAATTCTCTCCATGTGCTAGGTACGGATACATAACGCTCAAATTTGCGGTGAACGGTAGTGAGTCCGAGCGCGACAGCGCTGAACAAGATTTTCTTGTTATGACTCACTTAATTTACAAATCTCCTGGCCTGCCTCAACAAGTTGACCACCTGAAACATAAATTTCTTCGATAGTGCCATCACAGGGCGCTACAACTTCAAATACATGTGAGGGTGTATCAATCTCAGCTATTACTTGGCCTGCCGATATGTAGGCACCCAAGGACATTAGCACTTTACATTCAGGTCCCATGTAAACTTCACCATGAGGATTTGCCGGCATTTCAAAGAAATCTGGCACTCGAACAATTCCCCCTTCAGGGAAGTACTGCTCCTCTAGTGGTATATCTATAGAGCCTTGCTGCCCTAGAGCTCCGCTTAACCATTTAAGTAGCTTATCTTTCACTTTCCACCATATTTAGAGTCATAACGCCACCAACAGCGGCCGAACGATAGTAAGGTCCAGCACAAGCGCTTTTTGCTTGTGCTCCGCTGCTTGGCCTTGTTATGCACTTACAGCATCACCTGCGTACTTAGCGTGCACTCGGCATCGGTATAATAAAAAGCTATTTCTAAGTTCTTTAAGGATTCATGTGTACCAGTTAGAGTTGTAACAGCCACTTTACTCTCAACCTTGAATGCAATAGGGAACCAAAACTCAGCCACCTCGCCTCTAGTGAGAAGCATCGTTTCAAGCGGAGCTCCTTGATAATGACTTAAAACCTCAATTTTGATTGTATCCATATATCCGTGATTGCCTCCGGCCTTCACGCTTTCTGACATTCGATCAACACTTAAGTTAATATCCGTATTTTTTATATCCACAAGACAGCCAGCAAATGACTTTGTAGTAAAGACAGAAAGAATTATCAGTACTAGATACTTCATTCGATTCCTATTAGTGCATAACGCATTGTTCAGGGGCAGCTGGAACGAAGAGGAAGCTGTCCCGGCGCGAAGCGCCCTTGCTGCCACGCCTTGTTAAAAATGGGGAGCAAAGACATCACTATTTACTCTCAGTTTACTCACTACCCACTCGTTATCAGTTCGCTGAAGCTTTATATAAACAGCTGCTGCGCCATTTCGAAAGTTACAATCTAGCTGTAGTACAGCCTGAACCGGATCGGTAACTTGGATTTCTACTTGATTAGACTCCTTTGTCGGACAAGTCTCATATGCGCCCAAGGCCGAATATTGCTCATAATCAGAAATTTCAGCTAGCAAGCTTGGTATTAACTCCAGCACCTCATTTTCAATTTTTTTGGACTTGATATAACTATAGCCGACGAAAGCAACCGCTACGGCTACCAAGGAGATAGAAATGTATCCTATGTACTTTATTGCCGAATTCATGCTTTCTTTTAACGCCGCCAGCACAGGCGAGCGCCAGCGAGTCCAGGCCGCGCTTTCTGCGGCCGATTGTGGCTGGCCTTGTTATGTATTTTCATTTAGAAATTCATTCCATTCAATCATGATGTCAGCAGCTTCAATTGCTCTTTCTTCTTCGAAAGGAAGTCCCATAGTTTCTGTCTGGGTAACCTTCATATATTTAACAACCTCTTCCAAAGAACCAGTCTTGACGCGTCTCACAAGAGGCCAAATATAACGATCATATTCATCACGAGCTTGAGGTGCGCCGGCCACACCAATTGGGTCCCAAACGTAGTGAGTCACTTCATCCACTCTTTGGTATAGCACTTTATCTTCTCGAGAAATCTTACTCATACTTATACATAACGCCAAAAGCAGCGGACCGAAAAAGCGAAGCTTTTTTGTGTCCGCTGGCTTGCCTTGTTCAGTTTTCTGGAATTATTACTGATCTTCATTCAAAATTACCCACCTAAAGAATTCTTTTCCTTTTTCAGTGATTGTAATAGTGTTTTGACTTCTGTTTTGAACCAAGCCGAACGCCATTGCTTCTGGGACATCTTTGATTTCTTCCCGCATAACGTATTGACTATTAAGAATCTCATTCTGATAAGCCAAAAAACCATTAAGCTTTCCTGAGCGATATATATCTTCGAACTCTTGGCTTTGAGCAGCTTTTGGGTCTGACTTCTTACTTTTCTCAAGCTTTAATTCAAGAGCTTGGATTTTTTTATCTTTTTCAAATCCTTCCTTATCTTTTTGTAGTAATTGCCTTTGTGTTTCAATATCACCGCCTTGCAGTGAAAAATATTTTGACCAAATTGCAGAAATTAGCTGTCCCAGCTCAATTTTCCCGTACTCAACAGGCATAAGATGAAGAAGATCATCAGTTAACTCTGGGTATCTTTCTCGAATTGACTCATATGTTTCTGTGGAATCAAAGATCGATATAATCTTATTTAAATCAAAGTCGCTATCTTTGTTGTGCTTTTCTCGGAGGACGTGTTTTATCTCAGTATCAACCCACGATGATTTTAGCGATTTTTCAGTGAAAAATATTAAAACAATATCGGCTTTATCCAAACCATCTTGTAATATCGACTTGCGAAGATTATCTCCTGGCACAATTTTTCTTTTATCAATCCAGATATTTATGTAGCAGCTTTCAAGGTCATCACTTATTGGCTCTATATAGTCTTCCTTGTCTTCAGATGCATGACTTATAAAAGCCAATACTGAATTTCCCATTTTCGTGCTCCTGAGTTAGTAAACTGAACGCTCGGACTCAAGGGCGTCAGCGCGCTAGCGACGACGTCCCTTGGAGCCCCTTGTTAGGTGAATCTCAAGAGATGACAATATCTCATCACTAGTAAGGTACTCTTGTATACCTTCTTTAAAAGTTCTATTTACGATTTTCATAACTTCTGACCGCCCAATATTTTTAACTTTTTTGTCTGTCAAAAGCTCTTTAACTGGCAATGATTCGTTATTCTTTATCATGTTTATCCTTTATGCGCACATCATTAATCTTTACTGATTTTATGTTTGCTTTCTCTATTTCATTATGAAAAACCATAAGATTGACTTTGATGTTATTTAAAGCCTCTTTCTTCTTTTCAGATTTACCCTTCTTTAATGCATCGATTTCTATCTGGATTTTTTCATTCTCTAGTTGTAGCTTCTCAACTTCAAGAAGTAACTTATAGCCAGTTAAGCCACCCATCAGTACTGTGCCAGCCATTGAGAGTGCTGCAGCCCACTCGGGAATTACCAACACAGGTTCATCTTCGTCATTTCTATCTAGCTTGGGCAATAAACCTTTTCCAAGCTTGAATTGATTAAAAATAGACCCACCAGTATGAATCTCTTCAACTAAGAATTCTGGCGCCAAAAACACGAACCGCTCATCTTCAATACGAAGCAGGATTTCATCAGCATTTAGTATTTTTGTTATTTCCAATGCAATATTTTCAATGGACGTTAGGATTGAGCAATATTGCTGAACACTTAAAGTGTCATAGTCAATGTAGAGGGCTAACGAGTTTTCTTTGTTATTTTCCATTACTTTCATTTTTCACCTAACGCCCGGTTAATGGGCAGGCGAAGCAACGCGTAGCCTGTCCCAGTGGAGGCCGCGTCTTTTGCGGCCGGAACGAATCGAACCGCTTGTTAGGCATGGCCTCCCCGTTCAGACTCGATTAACAACTTTAGTTTCTTCCAGTGCTCATTGGTATAAATTCTAAGCACCCACGGCCTGCGTTTACCAAACCGATGCTGCTTTAATACTCGTTCTACAACCCACTTAGTTTCAAAACCCGCCCATTCAGGTGCAGGTAAGTCAAACATATTAAACCTTAAAGCGGGCAACACCTCATTGAATAGTATTTTTTCCAACTCTTCTAATGAGTATTTAGACTGACCGCAACACTTCGCGATGTATCCATAAGACAAAGTCACATCCGTATCCATGTAGAGATCTTGCATGCAACTCCATACTGGAGTTCGATCTTCAATATCTTCTTCAGGAGACTTCATCTCTAAATTGCCTAACGCCTGGCTTTGGGGAGCCGGAACGAATGTGTAGGCTGTCCCGGCCGCGCTTTTCGCGGCCAACCAACAGCCACTTGTTATGTGTTTTCACTATTTTTTGCATTTTCCATGAGTTTCTTAGGCCGCCATATAATGGGTCGTTTAATAGCCTTTGGCTTTTTGAGTTTAAAGGCAGAAACCACTAGCTCCACTATTACCAAAACTGCCCACCAGATTAATTCTAGGATTAACACGATCAACAACCCAAGCAATTCTAAGCCACCAAGGCCAGCTGCGCCCTCTACAAAGACACCAACAATTAACTCAATCAACCCAACAATTAAGGAGACAACACCTTCGATTATTCCTGCTAGCAACTCCATTAGTATCGGTCTCTACGCGTACACATAACGCACACAGCAGCGGGCTAATTTGTAGCGCAGCGAAAAATTAGTCCGACTGCCTGCGCTTGTTAACTGTTTTTGGCACATGCGATATTAAGACCATGATTAACTGATTTAATGAATCGAGGGAAACCAAAATCTGTTTTATAGCTTACCGACACGCCACCTTTAAATACTACAACCGAGAAAGCTGGATAAGAATAAACAAGACCCGTAATTGTCGTATTCCAATCTTGCACCCAGCCGCTACTATTTTCATGTAACCAAGTTGATATTTCTTTGTACTCCGGGTCGCTATTGGTAATAACTCTACCGCAATACTTGAACTCATTGGGAATAAATCTAACTTCAATTACCTGCTCTCTAGTCAGATACAAATACCCAGAGATAGCGACCACAATCGCTACCAAAAGCAAGAAAGCTAGAATTTTGGCAATTATCATCATAATACAGTTAACGCTTTGCTTTGGGGCAGCTGAAACAAAGTGTAAGCTGTCCCAGCCCGAAGGGCGACAACAGCAACTTGTTAAGTGTTTGGCACTTACGCCGTTTGTATTGCCCACAAATATGCCAACCCAAGCGAAATTATACTAACCAAAGACACCTTCAGCAGCTGCTTCCTGTGCTTTGCCCCAACGTAAGCAATTAACCCTAAATTGCCAATCACGAGATACGGCATGACCAAACCAAAATAGAAAGGCATTGGAAATAGCCCCATTAACACACCTGCGAATGAAAGGATTACAGCTAGTGCCAAAACTAAAAGGAACAACCAAATTTTCTCGATAACTTTATTCATTTCAATTAGACACTTAACGCCAACGTCAATGGAAAACAAAAGTAGAGCGAAGCGGCGCTTTTGATTTTCCATTGCAGGTTCTTGTTAACTTCTATTTATAGAACTCGGGATTATCTCCGCCAACCCAAGCACTTTTTGGCAATAACCCGTTCTGTAAGCAAATGCTATTGCCAATTTTTTCATCAAAGGGAAACATAATACAGTTCCCTGAAATAGATATAGCCCACTTACCAATAGCATACATACCAACCATATTATTATAGGTATCTAGGACTATTAAACGATTAGCAGCTCTTTTTGCTTGACCAAATATTGCAGTGTAATTGTACACTTTATACTTACCACCCAAATCCCCTAACTTTTCCACTACTGTTTGTTCATCAAAAACTAAGATATCTGATGTGCCTAACGCACCCTTTAGGTCCATTTTATCGCAGGCAAGAACACTATAAGAGAACAGCAAGATTGCCAAAAATGTAAATCGCATTTGAATTCTCATGAAGTTAACGCCTCAAACAGCGGTGCCAGTTTTATCGGCGTCCGCCTGCTTTGACTTGTTAGGGCGAGATTTGGCAATGTACTTTTTATACTTGAAGGCATAGCTAGTGCCACAACCATAGATAAATGCCCCAAACCCGAAAATAGCAGACAGCCCAAGCCAAAATTCAGGAGCTGGATTGTCTTTGGTAGGATTTAGATTGGAATAAAGCGCTACCACCAAAATAGAACCAGTTACACTACTTCCAAAAAAGTATATTGTTCTTGAAATTGACGCCAAAATTTCATCCGATAGTTCTTCTAACCAACGTGACGTGGGCGAGACCTTAATAATCATTAAAATAATGCCGAATGTGATAACTGTTCCAAGAATTACATGCCCAACCTCAGAAAGAGAATTGTCGTGAATTTTTGAACCCAAGAACTTTATAAGATTCTCTTCATTTGTGAGCGATCCAGAAACTAAAAAGGTAACCCAAAAGAAGACCATGATTTGTGATAAGTAAATTAAAGCCTCATTTAAAATAAATTGGAAAGTTGTCTTTTTTTGCAGAATTACAACATCATCTACTTCTGTATCAATATGTATCTTCATTTTTCCTGAATAATCTTATGTTGCTGAGAAAGTAGCCCTAACGCCTGCCGCAAAGGCGCGCGTTAGCGCGTCCAGGCCAAAGGCCGATTTTGCCGACTCTTGTTATACGCTTACAACATGCGCTGAATTGATTTTTTGCAGCTACTACTTTCATAGTAAATTGCAACCTCAAAGTTTTGAATGGCTTTGTGGTAGCCAGTAATTGCTGTGACTGCACGACCATTTTTAATTGTGAACGCTAATGGAATCCATAATTCAGCGACCTCACCACGAGTTAGCTCCATTGCTACTATTGGCACACCTTCAATTTCTGCAGGAGTATTGATAGCAATACGATCCATCATTCCGTGATTGCCTCCAACCTCAACTGACTTTGGCCCACGAATTACAGTTAAATCGATTTCGGCTCTATCTTGTTTTGGTGTGCACTCAGCGAAAGCCACCGACGAAACAAGCCAAATTGTGATTATTGGTAAAATCTTCATTGCGTATAACGCCCGCATTTGCGGAAAATTGGAGCGCAGCGGAAATTTGTCCGAAACATGCGCTTGTTAGGGCTTGGTATTGATGCCGAATTGCTTCGCAAACTCGGGATCTATCCAAGCCGATTCTACTTGACCATGCTCTAGTTCAACTTCTCCTAGAGCAGTACATACAGAAACAAAATCATTTACCGATTCAGATAGAAACACGCTCTCTGTTGTTTCGTGATCCCAGAAGCACACTGCCTCATTGAGTAGAACGAAGTAGTTACCGCAACAGTCTTCGGCAAGTATACTCGATGAGGACAAGCCCTTAGGGAAAGGCTCCTTGGCTTCTCGGATTACACCGTACTCAACTCCAGAGTCGCTTTTAAATACTTTACCGAATGCTCGATTCATATCTGAGCCCTAACGCCCGGCTTTGGGGCGGCGAAGCGCGAGCGTAGCCGTCCCTGCCGCATTGTTTTTTAATGCGGCGAACAACAGCCGCTTGTTACATTTTTGCATTTCTATAGGCCTGATTTAATGACTCATATAGAGACTTTCGCATTTTTAGTAGTTCAGATTTTCTACGTATGAGTTCAGAGCTACACATTTCTTCGTTATTTCTTGAAGCATAACGATAAAACTCAGAAATAGTTTCACCATATGTTCTTAGCTCCTCCTGTTGATTGGTACAACCAATTAAAAGAAGTTTACCTTCAGAGTTTGAAAGACCTTCAAATACTTCGAAAATTGCCTTCCGGCACACTGTAACCAGGGCCCTCTTTTCATCAGGTATTTCTTCCCCACTCTCCTTGGCCTTTGACCAATCCGTTATTGCCGACCAATACCTAAGTAAGGCAGCTGTCGCAACCTCAATTTCTGAAGTTACATCTTCAAGTATAGAGCGATGCTTAAGAACATATTCTTTTTCTAGGGAATTGCGGTGATTTAGCCTACTTATTGAGATTGCAGCCACACCACTTAGTAATGCGCCAAGGCCAATCTTAATACTAGTATCAACTACCTCAATCCATGCTGTTGGCACTTACTTCTCCTTGAATGTAACGCCCAAAGCAGAGGTGGCGCAGCCATCCTGCCCGCAGGGCTTTACTGGCTTTTCTTGTTAAGTATTTAAACACCACTAACTGTCCTACGTAAATCTTCCATATATGCCCAGCGATCTAGAGGGAACTGTTCGCCTACAAGGGTTAGAAATACTTTGGTTTCTGCTATAACTAGCTGTTCAAAGTCCCACCCTGAGTCGATGTCATATCCGTGATCTAAAAGATAGTTCCATCGATGCCTGTCACTCAAAATCTCATCTGGAAGTCCAATTTTCAGGAGATTCATGTGATTCAGCTTTAGCCAGTTTATCAGTTCTTTTTCGCTTGTCTTATTCTTTATATAGCTCATATCAACCAACTATATACTTAACAGCTAAATAAACAGACCGGTAGAATTACAACCAAAAAGCGGACGCGTCTTATTAATTTGGGGATTTCAGAAATAATAGGATGGTGTCCGTTTTAATACCTGTCTGCATTCCTTTGTTTGTTGCCCTAATTTATTGTTTTATCAGTACTTTTACAAGTACTAGAAAAATCATACCGAATTAACGAGACCTGGCGCTTAAGTCATTATTTATTGGCTATAAAATTGCTTTTTCTCTTGTGTGGCGGATTAAGAGAATGCGGCTAATTCTCGTATGTAGTTGATTCACTTAGAGCTTTGTAGGGGTTAATTGTTAATTCCCCAATTAATAGGAAGCTTGGCCTATAGCGATCGTAAAATTAAACTGTATAAATATACAGTATTATCAACTTAAAGCGTGAAACAGTTATGGGTCGGTCTAAGTTTATTGAAGAAGTAAGAAGCGTAATGCGCTTGAGGCAGTTAGCGCTTGCTACCGAAAAGAACTATATCTATTGGATTCGCTCATTTATTCGACATCAGGGGTATCGTGATGCTGGGCAAATTCACCCTCATGGGGTTGATCAATTTCTTAGCCATTTAGCAACGCATAAGTCGGTTTCACCGAATACGCAAAATCAGGCCTTGTGTGCGCTAGCCTTTCTTTTTCAACATGTATTGAAACGCGAGCTTAAAGGCATTAATGCTGTAAGGGCCCGGCAACAGCAGCGGATACCTGTCGTGCTCACTATGCGTGAGGTTCAAACAATACTTAATCATTTAAGCTTCCCATTTTGCACTATGATAAAACTCGCTTGGGGCGCGGGCTTGCGTAAGGCAGAGGTTTTAAATCTTCGTATTAAAGATGTTGATTTTGACAATCACTGTTTAACTATTCGACAAGGCAAAGGCGGGAAAGATAGAGTTACCGTTTTGCCAAATGGCGCTGTTGAGGAAATACTACAGTTAATTGAACTGGCTGAAGCCTTTTACCAAGACGATATCAAACAAGGCTTCGGTGAAGTAAGCATGCCCTACGCCTTAGCCAAGAAGTTTCCCAATGAGGCCAAAGCTCTGCATTGGCGCTATTTGTTTTCGGCCAGTAAACGGGGTATCGATCCAATTAGCGGAAGGGAGAAACGTCACCACATTCACCCTTCTGGGCTTGAGAAGAAACTCAGGCAAGCGGTGCGTAATAGCGGCATTCGCAAGAAGGTTACCGTGCACACTTTTCGGCATACCTTTGCTACGCAGCTTTTGCAAAATGGCTATGATATACGCACGGTGCAGGAGTTATTGGGCCATACGGATTTGAAAACCACGCAAATTTATACCCATGTTTTACAGCGCGGTGGTAATGCGGTAATAAGCCCTTTGGATGCGGCCACTTTAAATTAGTAATGGCCTTTGTATCTATTGACTTGGTGTTTAGCAGCCTGCACTTTACTGGGCAATAAAGTGCAGGCTAGTTGCTATTCTACGTTTAATGCTTTGCTGCGTAGTCTTCTACTTGCTGCCACACACGTAGCATATTACCGCCTAAGATCTTGCGGATATCTTCTTCGCTATAGCCACGGTTTATTAAGCCTTGCACCAAGGCCGGGTAGCTGGCCACATCTTTTAGGTTTTCTGGTAGTGAATCGCCAACACCATCGTAATCAGAGCCAACGCCTAGGTAATCTATACCCACCAATTTAACCGCGTAATCAAAATGATCTAGCACTTGATCCAGGCTTGCATATGGGTATGGGTTTTCTTTCTTAAATTGCTTTTTAAAGGCTTCAATATCGGCTTCGCTAGCCTTTGGGTTAGCTGCTTTATATTTGGCTAGGGCTTCTTTTTGCTTGCCGCCGTATTTAGTAGCTTCTTCGTGAATAAAAGCCGAGCCGAAGTTAATTTGAATAACGCCGCCGTTCTTTTTCAATGCTAGCAGCATTTTGTCATCCATATTGCGCTCCCAGCCTGGGGTAAAGTGGCGCAATGAGGAATGCGAGGCAATTACAGGAGCTTTACTTACTGCCATCACATCATAAAAAGCCTGATCAGATACATGAGAAATATCCACGATCATGCCGATATTGTTCATTTCGCTAATCAGTTTTTTGCCAAAGTCGCTAAGGCCTTGGTGAGGTTTATCTTCCGAATAAGAAGAGTCGCTAATATGATTACTCTTGGCGTGGGCTAGGGTGATATAGCGGATACCACGCTCGAAGAAATAATTAAGGTTCTCCATTTTGCCTTCGATAGGTGTGCCGTTTTCCATACCTAAAGGCAATGAGATTTTTCCGTTCTTTTGGTTATCCAGCATCTCTTGGCTGCTATAAGCCAAGGCAAATTTATTGGGTGCGCGCCCTACCATCGCCTCTACCCTATCGATTAAGCGATCTGCCAAGGCAATACTGCCGCCTTTTTGCTCGTATTCGGCCGGGATATAGATCGACATAAAGGCAGCATCTAAGCCACCGACCACAGCGCGAGGATAATCGAAATCACCATCTTCAGTGGCCTTGGTAACATCGGCGTAGCTATCTTCTATGCGATACGGCACATCAATATGGGTATCTACGATAAGAGCCTCTTTGGCGAGCTGCTTGGCTCGATCGCTGATTTCAATGCCGGCCTGTGCAGTAAGCTGCAAGCCTAAGCTGGCGCTAAAAAGCAGTGCAATTGCGGTTTTCTTAAGCTTTGGGTGATTCACCATGAATAGCTCTCTTCGTTGATTATTGGTCTATATTGTTGAAAACAAAGGCGATATTACGAAGTTCGGGGCAAATAAGCAAAACCGCCTAGGTCGCCTAAATTAACCATTACTAAGTGTTATGGTAAATAAGTGAAATCGACTTACACTTATATAAGGTGCTTTATACGACAAGCGCCACAAATCGCGACATTACGCTCATTAAGATAAGCATATGGAATGCAGGGTGTTCCCCACAAAAGTTAGCACTCATTCGATTACTCACCTACTGCTTTGGCTAATGCTCAGCTGGAGCCTAAGCCATGTTCCATCGCTAGCTAGCGAAAGCCTCTTCGATATTGCTGACCCTGTAGTATTTCCCGTAGACACACAAAAAAATACCCTGCTCATTACCTCAATGACGCGTTCGTCCAGCGGCTTATTATGGGCGGCCTCCCATTTTCATGGCTTACATCAATACGATGGTTACGAATTTAGGGATGTAAAGTATCAGGACACTCAAGGCAATGTGCTTGCCAAGCAAGCCTTCAGCTCTGTGGTCGCCGCAGCCGATGGCATTATCTGGGCGGGCTCCTCCAGCAATGGCTTATATCGTCTGTCAGAGTCGGAGCAGAGCTTTCGGCACTTTAGCCACAAGCCCAATGACAAAAACACCATCACTGGCAATTCGATATACACATTATTGCTCGATGGCGAGCGAGGCCTTTGGATAGCGAGCGAAAGAGGTTTAGAGTATTTAAGTTTTAAAAGCGAGACATTCGAAGCCATAAAGCTAGCCAATCTAAGCGGCTCTATTCGCAGCCTAAGCTACGATCTTAAAGGCAACTTATTGCTTGGCTCTGATCAGGGCCTGTTTCGTTTTTCGCCACCAAGCGATCGAAATTTCCTTGAACCTATTCAATCACAACACTTGCTTGAAGATATCCAAGTCAGTACGGTGAAAGCCGATCAACAATCCCAGCTCTGGGTTGGCAGTACTTCATCGGGCTTGTACTTTATTAACGCTGCAGACAAAGCTAAAAACATCGCCGAGATTGGCCGCGTTACCTCTATAGAGTTGGTTGATAATGAAGTATGGGTACTCAGCTTACAAAATCATCGCAACATTCAAATCTTCGATAACAACACAGGCAAACTCAAAAAAGTTTTAGCACACGACCCATTTCGCCCAGGTGGTTTGTCAGACGGCACTCTTTGGAGCTTATATCACGATCAGGCAGGTATTGTTTGGCTTGGTGGCCTAAGCCTTCAGCTGATACCGCCGGCAAGACGCTATTCACGTAACATTCTGTATTCACCAGCAAAGCCAGCACCTGGGTTTAAAGCTGATTTGTCGGGCATTATAGAGCTAGACAACGGCAACTTTTGGATAAGCAGCCGCAGCGAGGGAGTCGATGTCTTTAACCCCTACACCGGTTTTGTTCAGAGCCTTAAGCAAAACAATGGCGAGCCCAGCTTACCCAGTAATCATATTGTCGAACTTGCTAAAGAGCCAAACGGAGATATTTGGCTGCTGAGCGCTGGGGCCGGCACATGGCGTTATCGGCAAACATTAAACGCCGATGGTAGCCAAACTTGGCAAAAAGAGCGCTGCCGGCTAGCCGGGCAAGTCGATTCATTAAGTTCAGCCAACAACATTCACCTTTTAAGCAGTCAATCGACATTTATAGTGGTGCGTCAAGGCACTGAGCGCGGCACTTACCTTTACAATAAACAGAAGCATGATAGCTGTGAATTTAATAAAATCGCAGCGCTTCAGGGCATTAGCCCACGCTCCATTATCAGCTATGACGATCACAATAGCCTGCTGCTCTTTGGAAACAAGATCTTTTTGTTTAATAGTGAAAACAATTCTCTCAAGGAGCTCAGCCTGGAAGTACAAGATAATAAGAGCACGATTCTGCCCACCTTGGTCAAGGGCTATCGCACATCATCCGGCAAGCATTTTTTCAGTACCGCCGATACCACTTATCAGCTAAAGGCTATTAAAGAGGGTAAGCTGATCATCCGCGAAGTTCTTAATGGCCTAAATGAAAACTGGTTATTCGATGAAGATGTGTTTGGTAATTTATGGGGCTTTGGCGCTTATTGGCTAAAGGGCGCTGAACAAGCGCAATTATTCGACAGGGGCAACGGCAACATAAATGACGCTGGCGCTTCAATTAAATTTTGGCACAGCCCCAATGACGATTTTGTTTTTTTAACCCAGCAAGGTATGCAATTGCTAAGGCCCAGTGCATTTAGCTTAGATCAGTCAGAGCCCGCTCTTATCGTGAACAAGGTACGAATCGATGGTAAAGAGGTGCAAGGGCAAACTCAACACATTGAACTACAAGCCGATCAACACAGTTTTAGTGTTAGTTTTTCAGCTTTGGATTATGTTCGACCCCAGCAGATAAAGTATCGCTATCGTTTAGATGGCTACAACAATAACTGGATAGAGACCGACGCCAAAGCTCGACATGCAAGCTACACCAATTTGTCGCCAGGCCAATATACTTTTCGCCTACAGGCTACACAGCGCACAGCTGGCTGGCCCAACAAAGAGCTTATTGTGCAAGTTAATATATTGCCCGCCTGGTATGAAACCCACTGGTTTCGCCTAATCGCGGTATTACTTGTAAGCGCCCTACTTTATATTATTTATCTTTGCCGCCTGCGTTATTATCGCCATAAAAAAATCGAACTCGAAAAACTGGTCAGCGCCCGCACTGCTGACCTTGCGCAATCGATGCAACAACTAAAAGATACCCAAGAGCAACTACTCAATAGCGAGAAGCAAGCGGCCCTAGGTCGGCTTGTTGCTGGAGTAGCCCATCAAATAAACACTCCGCTGGGCGTAGTGAAAATGGCCGCATCTATGGTCGCCGATTTGGCCAAGCAAAGCCTCAAACGACTCAGTTCTACAAGTATCAATCAGCAGGAACTAGATCACCAACAACAGCGCCTACGCAGCAGCACCACCTTGCTAGACGGTAATTTGCAGCGTCTATCAGCCCTAGTCGAAAGCTTCAAAAAGATATCTGTGGATGAGGCTGACTGGAAGCAGACCGAGTTTAATGTGGCCGAAACCGTTGCCGGCATACCTGCTTCCTTGCATGATAAGATTGAAGAACACCATATTCAGCTCTGCATTTCTATCGAGCCAGATCTCGATATCTACAGCTACCCTGAGCTACTGCATTATATTGTTTGCGAGCTGCTCAAGAATGCCGTTAGCCATGCTTATGATGGTATCGAGCATGAACAAGCCATCATCAATTTAAAGATTGAGCTATGTGAAGGCAGTGATCAGCAGCAGGCAGAACAATTTCTGATTATCGAGGTCGATGACAATGGACAAGGTATCAGCGAAGCGCTTAGGGATACTATATTTGATCCTTTCACCGCAGCTAAGCCGGCGAACCTTGGCCTAGGGCTACACACATTGGTTAACCTGGTAAATGAGGTACTGCAAGGTGAGCTAAGTGTTTGCCATAAGCCCCAAGGCGGCTGCAGTTTTAAAGTTAGCTACCCTTTATCCTCTCCCAAATAAGCACCAAGAAATAAGTACCAAGAAATAAGCAGCGTTCCGATAAGAGGTTTTTAAAAATAAAACAGGCATAAAAATCAGACAAAAAAATGGGGGCAAAAAGCCCCCTAAGATCTCTAGCCGAGTGATAAACCGGTTTCGAGCGTGTCGAATTTTCTTGTTGTTAATAACGCTTTAGTTAAGCGCCATTACATCCATTTCTAATTGAGTTAATACTCGCTCAGAAGTATTACCTCGCATGGCAGCCAATAAGCCCTTACGAGCCAAGGTACCAATCAATACAATGTCTGCGTCCAATTCTTTGGCGGCTTCAGAAATCACATCTTCTGGCGCACCCTGGCGAATATGAACATGATCCGAATCCATTCCCAACTTACGTAGCAAGCTACCGCGATCTGGGATATTCATCGTATCGGTATAGGCGTTTACTACATGTAAATCGGCACCATACAATTCAGCGGACCATTTACCGCGTGAAACAATCTTGTCGTTCAGCTCTTGATAGCGCTCGTCTTTGGCTTGCGCATTAATCGCTGCCAAAACGGTCTTACGATGGTATTCAGCACCTGGGCGTACAATCAAAACCGGGCACTTAGCGTTACGCAATAACGCCCACTTTGAATCACTGAAGCGAATACCTTTTTCGCTATCGCCGTAATCTGGAATCACGATCATGTCGGTCTGGAAGTGTTTACCAGAAGACAACAAGGCTTTTTGCCAATCGTGCGCCCAACAAATCTCTGCGGTGTACTCTAAACCTTCTTTTTCCATACGCTTAGATAGCGCAGAAAAATTAGCAACATCGCTGTACATATCTGGGTTGCGATGACTGGTGTCTACCGAATGACCATCCACACCAATAAAAATGTGAATTTCAGGTGCGCTGTCACGCATCTTTGCAGTGATGATGGCACGCTCTAATGCAGGGTGCTCATCACGCGTTGGATCAATAACAACCAGTAAGTTTTCTTTTGTACTCATAATGTAAGTGCCTTCTTTTATATACTCGACTAAAGTGGTTACTAATATAGTCCAGAATCTAAAACTTACTTATGATTTAACTCAACTGTTTGCTCTATCCTTGGCAAGCAATTCATTCATCGCAATCCGTTCGAAACATGCTACTTAAATCGCGCTGTTAGAACTTGATCTCCATCAATTACGATCCCCTTATATAAAGCGCCAAATACCTACAAATACTATGGCATTGATCCATATCAACATCTGCTGCATAAGGCATGGATAAACTGCAACTATCGTAAACTTGGGATACTTGCCACCGTGAACAATCCAAATACCCAGGCCCATCAATGCTTTGATTTAGCGGCCCAGCAGCATCCGCATTTATTGCGCAGCGCCAGCTATAACTACCCCCACCGTATGGCCTTTGCGCCGCTTGAGGATCAAAATCTCCAGCCACAAGGGCAGCGCTTAAGCATTTCTCCCCTGGCCCTTTGGATTAACCTGCCCGCAAGGCAGTTCGATGCACCGCTAGGCCGCCCCTTCTTCGACGCCTTGATCAATGAGATTAATATACGCAAAGAGCTTTATGGCCGACGTCCCGTTACTCAGCTTTTATTGCGCCACCCCTTTGTGCATTTTCAGGGTGCTGATATCACTGAGCTAATGCATATATTGGCCAGCAGTTTTCGCCTGAGCCACCGTGATAATTCGCCAATTGAATATTGCGCGGAGCTAAGCCTTGAAGAAGCCAACACAGCCAATATGGCGCTACTTAAAGGGTTGGGCTTCAATGAATTTATCTTGAGCTTGCCGCCATCACTGAACAAAGAAGAGCAGCAAGCACTGGATGATATATGGCAGCAAGCCAAAGAGTTTGGTCCTGACAGCTTAGCAATAAGACTGCCATATGGGCATTCGAGCCAGGATCTGCACGGCATGCGTACGCTGCTCGACAAGGTGTTGGAGCTGAGAGCTGATCGAGTTTTATTAACGCCCTCCAGCGAATTAGATCGCTGGAATCTGGCCGATAAAATAAGCGAGCACGGCAGCTACAGCGCCAGCCAATTTACACTGATATATAACGCCATGCGCCACGCTGGCTACCGGGCAATCGGCAACGATTGCTTTGTAAATGGCAAAGATTCATTGGCTATTGCTCAGAACCAGAACCGACTGCGCCGCACGGCCATTGCTTACAACTCCGTTAATGCCTCAGATCTGCTTGGCTTTGGCCCCGCGGCCAGCAGCCAGCTAGGCAGCCATTACGAATGCAATAGCAGCCAACTGGCTCAATACAGCAAGAAGCTAGAGCAAAGCCAGCTCGCCATCGATAAGGTACTGCAGCTAAGCCCTAAAGCCAAAGCCTGCAGAGTCGTGGCCGATCAACTATTGTGCTACCACCGCCTTGATATTCACTATATCGAAAACCGCTATGACTTGGCCCTGTCATCATTGGCCGACAATATCAGCTGGGAGCTCAATACAGAGGCCAATATGGAGCTGATGCGAATACATAATGGACTACTGCAGTTAACAGACGATGGTGTTTTAAGACTCCTCTTTATCACCGACACCTTCTTGTCTGGACTGCTAAAATCAGAGTTTAGGGAATAAACTAAAATCAAATTGGAATAAAAAACCCAAAAGCGCTCAAATATTAAACACATAGACTATAGAAGCCCTAGTAATACCAGAGATAAGTAGTAAAATTAAGGGCTCACTAATATGCTTTTTGAGCGATAATCTAGCCAGCAGTGAATGTAATGACATCAAATATCATCAGCAAAACAACACGTTGCCACCATAACCCTCAGGTTTCCTGTGGTGACTGTCGTCTGAATAGTATCTGCCTGCCGATTAGCGTGCATGTAGACGAGCTAGATAGATTAGACGAAATCATCCAGCGTGGCCGCCCGCTGCATAAAGGTGATTATCTATATCACGCCAATGACCCGTTTACCTCGGTATATGCGGTACGCTCGGGCACCATTAAATCGATTCGTATTACCAATGACGGTGAAGAACAGGTTACCGGCTTCCATCTACCTGGAGAAATTCTAGGAATGGATGGTATTGCACAAAACGTGCACACTAATTCTGCCATTGCCTTAGAAACCACTGCCGTCTGTGAGATTCCCTTTTCTCGCATGGAAGAGCTAAGCATCAAGATTCCAAGCTTGCAGCGTCATTTCTTCCAGCTAATGAGCCAAGAAATTACTGCGGATCAGCAGCTAATTACTTTGCTGAGTAAAAACAGTGCTGAAGAGCGCGTAGCTTCAATGCTTTTAAGCATCTCTACCCGCAACCACCGCCGTCAGCTGTCTGCGACCCTTTTCCGTTTGGCTATGTCACGTGCGGATATGGGCAACTATTTAGGCCTTACCGTTGAAACCGTAAGCCGTGTTTTAAGTCGCTTCCAAAAGCAGGATATTTTATCGGTTGATAAAAAAGAGATTGAAATTTTGGATATGGACGCCCTGAAAAGAGCAGCAAAAACAGAAACCTGTTAATCGTTTTTTCAGTTTCTTAAAGTCAAAAAAAAGCCCGCCATTTGGCGGGCTTTTTGCGTTCTTAGAACTTGTAGCCGATCATTACAGAGTAAACCATTGGGTCAATGTTTACGTCAGTAGTAATCTTAGTGCCAGCTGGTAGGCTTAGCGCATTGTCAGAGTTCTTAACAGTCAAAGTAGCTTCGGTGTCGATATCAATGTAACGAACAGAGGCGTTCAACAATAGGTTATCACCTAGATCTAGATCGAAACCTACCTGTGCAGCCAAACCCCAAGAGTCATCAAGATCAACGTCTAGATCACCGGTAACGGCTTCCAAGTTAGAACCGCCTTCTTCATCAAAGAAGATGGTGTAGTTCAAGCCAAGACCAACATATGGCTTGAAAGCACTGTCAGAGTTGAAGTAGTAAACCGCAGATACAGTTGGTGGTAGTTGCTTGGTATCAGCTACAGAACCAATGCCAGCGCCATTCAAGAAAGAACCTTCACCAGATGCATCGTGAGAGAATGGAGTTGCCGCTAGAACTTCAACACCCCATGCCTTGTCTAGCATGTAAGTGAAAGTTAAACCCAACTGAGTGTCGTTATCTACATCAACACCAGAATCGGCGCCCAAAGAATTGCCACCCGCATAAACCTGAGTGCTATCGCCATCTGGAGCAACAGTAGTTACACCAGCGCGAACAATAAAGTCACCCGCTTCATAAGCGTGTGCTTGAGTGCCAACAACACAGGCCGCGATTGCAGCAGCTAAAGTCAATGGTTTTAGGGTAGCTTTCATAATTACTCTCTCTTCCTCGACAAGGGCGCTTTGTTTGTGCGCCCGTTTACTTGTTGAGGCTATTGAACAATATTGAGCTTCCCAAAGACTTGATCCAGATTAACAAAAAACTGCTTTTGACAGTTTTTTGAAAAAAAGCCTACTTTTGTAGGCTTTTAGTTTATCGCTAACTGTAAAAAACTTGTTCTAGATCAAGTCGAGAATTTTGAAAGTGCTGTCTTTATTCAGCTTTTAGGCTGCTGCTTGTTGGCGCCGCAATGGCAGGAGAGCTGTTTTTCACCTCGTCAGGGACAAAGCGTAAGGCCAAAGAATTAATACAATAACGCTTACCGGTTGGTGCCGGGCCATCATTAAAGACATGCCCAAGGTGCTCACCACATTTGCTGAGAATCTCGGTGCGCTTCATGCCCCAGCTGTAATCGGTTTTCAGTACGATATTGTCTTTATTGGCTTCCCAAAAGCTTGGCCAGCCGGTGCCAGAATCGTATTTATGTTCAGATCGGAAAACCGGAATTTGACATGCCGCACTGACAAAAGTACCTGTTTTACCCTTGCCCATCTCCTCATTGGTGAAGCGTCTTTCAGTATCGGCTTCCCAAAGAATTTTGTATTGCTCACGCGGTAGGATCTTTTTCCAAACCGATTTAGGCACTTGGCTCAGGTCTTCACCTTTATCAATAAGTTGTTGCAGAGCAGGTGCCTGTTCAGCGCTTTTAGCGGCCATTGCTGTTTGATCGCCATTAGCCTCATTGCAGGCAATAAGGGCACCCGCCATCAAGGGCAGTAATAAAGCAAAAGATGTGTGTTTCATGGTATAGCCTCCCTATTTCTATAGGCTTAGCCTACCAAAGGGCAAGCGGCGCTGTTTTTCAAAAGCTGGACAATATCTTCACAAATGTATCGCAGGGCTTAAATACCCAAGCGGCGATTTGCCAGTGCAGGCAATGCAGCACGAACCTCTATGAGCTGCTGGCGCTGTAATTCTATGAACAAAGCACCTTCTCCACGATCTAGGCTGGCTAAGGGCTCCCCCCAGGGATTGATAGCACAACTGTGCCCCCAGGTAGAACGTCGCTTACTGTGCTCTCCACCCTGTGCGGCGCCAGCAACAAAACACTGATTTTCTACAGCACGGGCTTTTAGCAATAAATCCCAATGTGCCCGCCCGGTAGCATAGGTAAATGCGGCTGGGACCAACACCAATTCACAGCCTTGTTCCGCCAGGCAACGGAAATACTCGGGAAAGCGTAAATCGTAACAAATCGCTAAACCGATTTTGCCCCAAGGGCTATCAAAACACTGCGGCTTTAACCCGGGTGCAAAGGTATCGGATTCTCGGTATTGGCCTTGGGCATCGTTAACATTGGCATCAAATAAATGCACTTTATCGTAGCGTGCAATCTCTTGGCCTGCTGAATCGTAAACGAAGCAAGCGGCATAAACCCTCGCTTGCTCAGCACTTAAAGCCGGTGCATTAGAGTATTCGTTAGATGCTGTACATGGAATAGAGCCACCAACTAAGTAGACACCATAGCGAGCCGCCATCTCAGCTAGAAAGCTGCGTAATGGGCCACTGCTATTTGCCTCCGCCTGCCCCGCCGCCAACTGATCGCCGCCGCCAAAGATAGCAAACATCTCTGGCAGCACCACAAGCTCTGCACCCTGCTCGGCACAAGCGCGAATTTGTCGCTCAGCCGCAGCCAGGTTTTGCTCTAGAGATTTGACCGAGACCATTTGTACCAGGCCAAGCTTGAGGCTTTGCCAGTTGCTATTGGGCATTATTATTTTGGCTCTTCTGTGGCGGGTATTTGTTCTTGCGATTGTTTCGGTGTTTCGGCTGCGGCTTCTTGTTGCGACGACTGCTGAGGCTCTTGCTGAGGCTCTTGCTGAGACGATCGCTGAGGCTCTTGTTGAGGTAATAGCTGAGCTTCAACTTGCGCTTCCTTGTGCTCTACCTCTTCGGCTACCTTCTCACCGGCATCTTTAGCCGCTTTTGAATCAAATAAGCGTTCAAACTCCATCTTTGGGTCATCCCAGCTACCCGTCATGGAATAACTAACACTGGCCACTTTATCCACTTGATTAGAAAACAGCTTGCTGGCCACATAAACACCCACTGCAGCCGGCCAGTTTACTAGCAGGCCGGTAGCAAGTGCGACATTGTTCCCAACCGGCAAGGTAGCCACTAAGCTGGTATCTAGGCTTTCTTCTTCCCAATCAATTTTGCCGGCAAACTGTAAGCGGCTTGTCGGCCCTTTAACAATGATCGGCTCTTGAATCAGTAACTCTTGCTGCTGGAAATCGATGTGACCATTCACCGAATCAAACACCATGCCTTCTTTATACAAGTCGGCAAAATCTAGGCGCAAACGGCGCACCCAGGTATCGAAATTCAAAACACTCAATAAGCGTAATACCGCATTACCACCAGCTCCTGCAGATTGGAAAAAGCGGCCATTTTGAATGCCAAGATCTAAGCTGCCGGCAATAAGGCGTGAATCAAAATCCATTGGGCTGCCGGGCCAGTTCATGGCCAATCGAAACTCGGCTGATTCGGATTCTAAAATACTGGGCATCTGCCACTGCTGACTTAAGGTATTGATGTCTTTAAATTGAATTCTGGCCAGCAATTCACTATTGGAAATATAACCACCCGACCAGTTTAAGCTCGCACCAGGGTCTGCAGCCGCCATGGCATCAGCGCCCTCTACTTGCTCTATGTCACCAGAGACTTTGATATCCCCTAGCTCACCAAAAATACGATCAACGAGTAAGCCACGCTCTTCACCAGCTTGAATTTGAAAACGCCAGCTGCCTAGCGCCTTGGCACCATAACGTAATTGTTCAATTTGCACTTGGGTGTGAGGGAAGGCGCTGAAATCCCAGTTATTGGAATCATCCGCTATTAATTGCGGACTCTCTTCTTGAGTCTTTGGGTCTGCCGATTCTTCACTGTCGACAAGTTCAGGCAGATTTAGGTGAGCGATGCGAACATCCAGTGGGCGCTGACTATCAAAGTATTCGATACTGCCCGCCAACATATCACTCTTTGCGCTAAGCAAAATTCCTTGCTGAGTTTGCCCTGCCTGTAACTCAATATTAGGAATGTTAAAACCGGCTAAATTTAGCGTTTTAACTTTGATCTCTAAATCAACAGGAATGGCTTCCTGTTCGGGCAATTGACTGCCGGCTTGGCTTGGCACTCGCAGCTCTGCATAACGAGCTTGCGCCGCGCGATAATCATCGACAATGCTCAACCAGGGCTTGATATCTAAGGTTTGCAATTCGCCGCTGATCAAGCCTTGTCCGGCACGGGTATCCGGCAACACTCCATTTAAGCCCAGGGCCAAGCTTTCGCCATCACGGTGTTGACGTATCGATAAAGCCAGCGAGTCGCTATTTGCCGAGGTGGAATTCTCTTCGTCATCAGCAACACCCTCAGCCAGAGCGTACTGTAAATGAAGTTGCTCTTGCACCTCATTAGTTGCCAGCTCTTCTTTGCCTTGTATAGGAATGGTGATATTAGTTTTACGCGCTTGCTCAGCGGCTTTACCATAAGGCGCGGGCAGGTTTATGGCGATACCTTGCAGTGATGTCGCCAGCTCCAATTGATTAGGGCCTTGTTGCTCTGCTCGTCTTAAGAAGGTGCTAGGTAAGCTAAGCTTACCTTTTACTGCCGTTTTGCCCTCGGCCATTAGCAAGCCGGGAATATTCATCCATTGTGCTAGCGGCTCGATTGCGAGCTGACTGTCAAAACTTAAATGGGTACTTTTTGCAGTGCTTTCTAACTTGGCCTCAATGCTTTGTCCCCATAAGCTGGCCTGCAAATTATTACCGTGCAGTCCGCGTTTTAAATCGTATTTAAGCTTGGCATTGAGTTTTTCAAAATGCAGAGCCAGCTCGGGGATATACAACTCGCCATTGCGAAAATTAGCGTTAATATCATATTTAGCGCCGCGGCTTTCACTGAGAGACAAAGGTATTTGTAAATCAACATCGCCCGATAAAGGGCCATGCAACTCCCAGAATTGGAAGTCCTCAGCTTGGCTGCTCGCAATTGGGCTGTTTAACAAAAAATCGAAACCTTGCTGCGTTTGGCCTTTGAAGCGGGCCTTCACATTAATACGATCACCGTTCGCCTTGGGATTATCTTCCAGATCCACTTGGATATCACTTAAGGCCAAACCCATGCTTTGGCCAGCAGCCGCGGTAGCATGTAAAAAACGTCCGTCGACTTCGAGCCGGGTATTCACCTTGCTCAAGCGCGGCCAGCCTTCCATATAATTTAGCGATACATCCTCTAAATCCAGAGCCAACTGCGTGGTATAGGTTTTATCCAGCGAAGCCTTTAAGCCACCACGATAGATAAAGGCGCCATTGCGCAACTCACCTTCACCTTTTGCATCCGCTAAAAATTTCTTAAGGGAATCAGCTACAACGTTTGGTAGATACTTAGGGTAGTTACTGACTTTGTCATTGCGCAAGCCAATAAATAAGGTTAGATCGCTGGGAACAGTATCGGCGAACCAAGGCGTAAACAGTTGCATGGCACCACGAACCTGGGTTTCCCCTTGCTGCATACTGAGCTGGCCACTATTCACGTAGATGCTATTTGCATCGCGATCCAGCACCCACTGCACCTGCCCCTTCATGGTTTCGAAGCGCTGAGCATCGTCGTATACCGTGGTGTAATGCATGGAAAAACCATTTTGCGAATCAATGTCCACAAAACCGCGCTTAGCGCTGGTTTCTACGTAGCCATCTACACCGCTTACCGCAGGCGCCCCCTGCCAGGCACCAGCAGATATTTGCTCGATGTTCGCCTGCAGCAAGAAATCCTTGGCGATGTCTTTACCCAAACGCAAATAAACATTGTTCAGATGGCCTGCTGGTTTAAGGCTTGCTAAAACATCTTGCAATTCACCTTCAGGAATCCAATTATGCTTAACCGCTAGGCGATACCAATAACCGATATCAATTCTGGAGCTGCGCAATGCAAGCGGAGTAGAGTCGCCGAATTCCAAACCAATATTTAAAGGCTCGGGCAATTCAAAATCCGAAAACTTGCCATGCACATTTTGCAAAGAAAGCTGCCATTGACCGGTGCTATTCATTAGGCCAGAGATATCCATCTTGGCCACTTCAGGTAATGGTGATCGGCCACCATCGGACTGCAAGCTACCGCGCATTTCCATAAAGCTGCCCGGTAATTTCACGGTCCAAAGCTTGCCGGTAAGCGCGACGTCCTGTAATTGCTCACGCTGTGGAAATTGCTCCCAAGTTGCACTGCTAAACTGTTCGGCAAGCTCAGATATTTTTACATGGTTTAATTCTAGATAAGAGCTGGCTAAAAATGTCTCTCGGTCTCGTGGGTCACCTTCACCTTCAAAAACAAATTTCATCAGTGGGCGGCCAGCGCTATTAAGCTGCGCCTTTAAGCGGTGAAAGCTCTGGGTATTCTCCATCACCACTTCAGGCAGCTGCCAGGTGCTGCTTTCACCCTGCAGGGGGTGGAACTCAACTTTAACGGCCGATAACTCTACTCGTCCACGTAGCAGCAGTAACTCCAGCGGGCTTAAAGTTTCAGCGTCAGGGTCATCTTTTTCGCTCGGTACCACACCTCGCAAATAGATTTGGCCATCGTTAAATTGCTGAAGCGCCACGGTCACATCATCGACGCGAAAATCTGACCAGGCCAAGCGCCAGTTAAAAAGAGAACGTAATAAATCAAATTGGGTATAGACCGAATTTACCGCTAACACTTGTTCATTACGCTTATTGCGCAGCGTTAAGCCTTCCACGGTAATCTCTGGGCGCATACCTAACCAGCGCCCTTCGATATTGGCAATGCTGACTTGCACGCCTAGCTGCTCACCCAACACATCGGCAATGTCATCGCGATGATCGTTGATCATGGGCAATAGGAAGCGCCCAGCTTGAACTAATAGAGCCAAGCTGATCACGATTGCCGCACATAAACCCCAAAAGCGGCGGGCGAAACTACGGGTCCAGGATGTTTTCAAGCGTTAAACCAAAATAATATCGTACTGTTCCTGGTGGTAAATGGCCTCTACCTTGAACTTAATCGTTCGGCCAATAAATTCTTCCAGGTCCGCTACATTGGACGACTCTTCATCGAGAAGTCGATCAATCACCAGCTGCGAAGCCAATACCACGATCTCTTCGGTATTGTAGGCTCGAACCTCGCGCAAGATTTCACGGAAAATTTCATAGCAGACCGTTTCTGGTGATTTTAAGGTGCCACGCCCCTCGCAAACTGGGCAAGGCACACATAAGCTTTGACCGAGAGATTCACGGGTGCGCTTACGAGTCATTTCCACAAGACCAAGCTCAGACACGCCGGTTAAGCTGGTTTTGGTGTTATCACGCTCCAACATTTTTTCTAGGGTACGCAAAACTTGGCGCTGATGCTCCGAATCGTGCATATCAATAAAGTCGATAATGATGATGCCGCCAAGATTCCGTAGCCGCAGCTGACGAGCAATTGCTGTTGCCGCTTCAAGATTGGTTTTAAAGATGGTTTCTTCTAAATTGCGATGACCAACAAAAGCTCCGGTGTTCACATCGATAGTCACCATGGCTTCGGTCTGCTCGATGATTAAGTAGCCACCAGACTTTAATGGAACCTTTTCACCCAGCGCACGCTGAATCTCTTCTTCAACGCTATAAAGATCGAACAGTGGACGTTCGCCGGGATAGTGTTCGATTTTTTCAAAGATCTCGGGCGCATAGTCTTCGGCAAATTCTCGCATCTTGCCGTAAACTTCACGAGAATCAATTCTTAGCTTTTCCAGATCAGGTTTAACCAAGTCTCGTAAGGTGCGCATAAACAGCGGTAAATCTTCATGTACAACCGCTGGTGCTTTTTGCTCTTTAATTTTTTTGCTTAGATCTTTCCAGAGGCGATAGAGGAAAATAATATCGGCGGCAATTTCTTCTTTGTTCACACCCTCTGCAACGGTACGAACAATAAAGCCACCCTCTTCTTCCTTGCGAATATCGGCATCAACTTCCTGCACTAAGTTCTTAAGTCGATCACGCTCTACATCGTCTTCAATTCGTGTGGATATTCCGGTGTGACGGGTGAATGGCATATAAACCAAGAAGCGAGCCGATACCGAAAGGTGAGTTGTTAAGCGCGCACCTTTGCTGCTAATGGGATCTTTGGTCACTTGCACGATGAGCTCTTGGCCTTCTCGCACTAGCGAGCGAATATCGGCCACTTCAGCACCGCGCTCTTCCATTCCATCTTCATCTAATGGCGCAATATCGGCCGCGTGGATAAAGCCCGCACGCTCTAAACCAATTTCTACAAAGGCGGCCTGCATGCCAGGTAACACGCGCACGACCTTGCCCTTATAAATATTGCCGACATAACCTTTTGCCTGTGTACGCTCAATATGCACTTCTTGCACAAAGCCGTTTTCTACCAAGGCCACCCGGGTTTCTGTCGGTGATACATTGACCAGTAATTCTTCGCTCACAGCGCTTCCTTATACTTTAAATTCTGGGGTAATTTTTAATAATTGCAGTTAAGGCTACCCGGGCCCTCTTGTTGATTCTGCTTACTTTATTACAGCCTTAGCTTTACTCACCTGCGGCCTGCCAGATCTGCACGCCCGCTTGCTGTAATAAATCGGAGGTTTCGCTCAGCGGTAAACCCACCACATTGCTATAACTGCCTTGAATACTTTCTACAAAGACTGCCCCTAGGCCCTGTATGGCATAGCTACCAGCTTTATCTTGGGGCTCTCCACTTTCCCAGTAGCGTAAGATTTCAGCCTCGCTTAATTGGCGAAAGCTCACTTGGGTTTTGACCTCAACATAGTCACATTTATCCCCCCAGAGCACGCAAACACCGGTAACTACTGTGTGACTGCGTCCAGACATGCGCTTTAGCATGGCTAAGGAATCCGCACGATCTTTCGGTTTGACCAATATTTCGCCATCCAGGTCGCCAATCGTATCGGCGGCTAAAATCACGCTGCTGGCATTTTCCTCTCGGTCGAGTCCAGCCTGCACCGCTTGTGCTTTGGCAATGGCCATGCGCCGTAGGTAATCTAAGCTTGCCTCTTCTGCCAAGGGGGTTTCATCAATATCGGCACTTTGACGACGAAATGGCACACCAATTTGCTGCAGTAACTCTGCTCGCCTGGGCGATTGAGATGCCAAAATGAGAGAATTCCCAGCCATTATGTTTAGGCCCTTAAAATGCCGCTAAATAGAGCTGAAGTATAACAGCCAGGGGGCTAAAACGCTTAGCCTTAACAATTCTGAAAACTCTTTATTTATTAGGGAGGTACCTTGAAAACTGACACCTACCCTGAGAACAAAACCACTGCTGGGATTAACTTGTGCTTGGAATATATAAGACGTTTTGATCTGCCACGTTTTTGCTGCCTGTAACCAGGCCGGCCTTAGTCTCTACAGAGGCTGCCCTGCAACTCGCTCAAGCCATCCAGGGCGCTCGGGTCGCGACGTCCGTGTCGCTTTACGGTTGCTGGTCAGCCTCTGTAGAAACTAAGACCTACAATGTGCAACTAACTGACACTCAATTCAAAAAGACGCCGATTAATGCGTTGGCTGAAAATGACTCTAATACCACGTTGTAGATTTTAGCCCTTGCTATGACTGGCCAGGAACCGTGGAGCAGCATGACAAATCTCTCTGGAAGAGATTTGGGCTTGGCCGAAGGCTGAGCGCCCGGACGGCGCGAATCCACGCTGCGAAGTCGAGCGCCCTTGACCAAATCCCCTGGAGGGATTTTGGGCTTGGCCGCAGGGCGAGCACCCGGATGGTGCGAACCCATGGTTTAAGCGTGTTCCAGGACAGTCATAGCAAGGGCGGAAATCGGCCCGACTCAACAGCTACCCAATGGAACAAATACACTGTTCAACTTTGGCCAAAAAGATCTTGAGAGGCGAGAAAAGAAAAACCAACTCAAACCCCAAGCCGCATCACCCAACATAGGCGATCCAAGCCATGGCTTAACAAAGGCCAGATAAACGCAGAAATTAAAGCAGGCGCCCAGAAGTAGGCGAAGAGTGCCTCGCGCCCTAGTAACATCGAAACCCAGTACAGAAATAATTCATGCACCGCCACCAACGCAAAAATCCACATCATCTGCTGGATGGTACCGTAGGTGCGCAAACGGTGAATACTTAACTGAGTGATATAGATAGTGACAACCAAAGCCAGCGCATGCTGCCCCAGCAAACTGCCCTGCACCACATCTTGCACAAGACCCAACACAAAGGCCATGCCCACCCCCAATAACTGAGGAAAGCGTAAAACCCAATAAATCACCAGCAAGCACATCAACTCTGGGCGCAACCAGCGCCAATCAAGAGGCAATGGGTACACCATCAAAACCAGAGCTACAAGAAAACTAAAACCAATTAGCCAACTATTATTGAGCTTGCCACCCTCCATTAAGGGCGATCCTCATTACGTTGGCCACTAAAGGCTAATAAGACATGACGACTGCGATTAAGCTGGGCTTTTGGTCGCGCAATAACCGTCGCAAAAGATTTACCGGGGTCATGCAGAATGGAAACAACATCAGCAACCGGATAACCCACCGGGAAGCGTTGTCCTAAGCCAGAGCTCACCAAAAGATCGCCCACTTTAACATCAACCGTGTTGGATACATGGCGAAGCTTAAGCTCGTATAGATCACCAGTGCCTTCCGCGACAGCACGAACACCATTGCGATTAATCTGCACAGAAAGCGCATGGCTAGCATCAGTGATCAAAAGCACGCGGCTAAAATAGGGGTTTACTTCAATTACTTGCCCCATTAAACCGTAAGCATCTAATAAAGGCTGACCAACGAAAACGCCCTGCTCACTCCCCTTATTGACCACCACAACCTGTTCAGTAGGGTCTGGCGAAACACCGATTAGCTCGGCGATTAAAACACGGTCTTGCACCAACTCCGCAGAGTTCATCAACTGACGCAGACGGGCATTATCGGCGGCCAAGGTAGCGTACTGCTGTAATTTACGTTGCAGAATTAAGCGCTCGCCCTTTAAAGAACGATTTTCTTCCAGCAGCTCTTCGCGAGATACCAGCGAATCATCCAGCCAATTACTGAAGCGATTAGGTAAATCGGTGACCCAATAAAAACCCAAAGCAAAGCCATCAAGCTTTTCTTTTACAGGTTCAATAGAAGGGCTAAAAAAGCGACTGGCAATAATGAGAGCGACGGCGATTAGCGCCAGCACAAATGCACGCAATGCCTTGGATGGGCCTTTGTTAAATAGTGGTTTTATGGCCGTGGTCCTATCCTAAACGCCCAACAATGAAATTTTTCGGGCAACGATCAAACAGGGCTCAGCAGCCCTAAACCAAAAAGCCCGACACCTTAGCGTCGGGCTACTTTTGCCGCTAGCTTAGCTAGACAGCAGATCAATATTGCGGCTATCCATCAGCTCCATGGCTTTACCGCCACCGCGAGCAACACAGGTCAGAGGATCTTCAGCCACAATCACCGGCAGGCCAGTTTCTTCGGCTAACAAGCGATCCAAATCACGCAACAATGCGCCACCACCAGTGAGTACAATACCGCTTTCAGCAATATCAGAAGCCAATTCAGGTGGCGATTGCTCAAGGGCCGATTTCACCGACTGCACAATACCCGCAAGGGTCTCTTGCAGAGCTTCTAGAATCTCGTCGCTATTCAAAGTGAAGCTACGCGGCACACCTTCGGCCAAGTTACGACCACGAACGTCGATTTCGCGCACTTCGCTGCCCGCGTAGGCACAGCCAACTTCTTGTTTGATGCGCTCAGCCGTTGCATCACCAATAACACTGCCGTAGTTGCGACGCACATAATTGACGATGGCCTCATCGAAGCGATCACCACCAACACGAACAGAATCAGAGTAAACCACACCGTTCAAAGAGATAATGGCAATCTCGGTAGTACCACCACCGATATCCACAACCATTGAACCGCTGGCTTCTTCTACCTTTAAGCCAGCACCTATGGCAGCCGCCATTGGTTCTTCGATTAGGCGAACTTCACGGGCACCAGCACCCAACGCCGATTCACGAATGGCTCGTTTCTCAACTTCGGTAGATAGACAAGGTACGCAAACCAAAACACGTGGGCTTGGCTGGAACCAGTTGTTTTCGTGGACTTTCTTAATAAAGTGCTGAAGCATTTTTTCAGTCACTTGGAAGTCGGCGATAACACCGTCTTTTAATGGGCGGATAGCGGTAATATTGCCAGGTGTACGACCCAACATACGCTTTGCTTCAACCCCAACAGCCTCTACGATCTTTTGTCCATTGTGCTGACGGATGGCCACTACTGAAGGCTCATCCAATACTATTCCCCGCTCACGCACATAGATGAGGGTATTCGCTGTTCCCAAATCGATGGATAAATCGTTGGAAAACATTCCGCGAAGGCCTTTTAACATGGGCTGTCTACACCTTTTATAGTCTTTAATTTTTTACATTATTAGCAGATTGAGTCTGCTTGCAGCCAGTAGTTCCCAGTCTTACGCAAAGACTGCCAAACGGCTCACAAAGCGCTGGGCTTTTGTGGGTCACTGGCCATTCATATATTCTGTTTCACGCACTAACTTCAGGTATCTCAAATACCGCAATGCGGGCTAAAAAAAGAGCCTTATCTAGGCGCTCCCCAGAGTGATTTTGAAACTGCTCAAAGCTTGCAAACAAATCACTCAGCCAAGCACTTAATTTAGCCGTCATTTTCGTGCCAATCATAGGCGAAGATAGACGACGCCCACGATTGCCGCACTCTATCAATGGTCGCTGTCCAGAGCAAGGAACAATTGGCCTATAGCGCCTTTTTCTCTGCAAGAAGACAGAAATTGAGCATTTTTTCGCCCCTGATTCCAGGATATTCCGCTCAATGTATTAGGCCCCTAACGAGGCCTTATATCAGGACTTGGAAATCCATCATAGAAATTAGCATCCAAGGCTCGGTATATCGCCGCTATTCTGGCACAATAGGGGGTTTTGCGGGGTCAGCCTTGGCATTCCCAAAGCTAACCCCATATAGCGTATTCATTGCCCAATATTTGGAGTCCTTACGTGGATCAATCAGATATCGCCAAACTGGCCAACTTGGCCCGTTTGGACATTAACGAAACGACGGCCAGCGAAGTCGCCGAGAGCATTAACGGCATCCTAGGCTTGGTCGATCAGCTGCAAAATGCCAATACAGACGGCATCGCCCCGATGGCTCACCCCCAGGATGCTATGCAGCGCCTGCGCAAAGACGAAGTGAGCGAAGAGAATGTGCGTGAGCAGTTCCAAGCCATCGCGCCCGAGGCCGAAGAAGGCTTATACCTAGTACCTAAGGTAATCGATTAATTAGCAGCCGCTTTCAGATTAGGATTCACTATGCATCAACTGACCATTCGCGAGCTGGCTAAGGGCCTGCGCGACAAATCATTCAGCAGTGTCGAGCTTACCCAGCATTATTTGGATCGCATCCAAAAACTCGACCCCGCCTATAACAGCTATATCACCGTTACCGCCGATCAAGCATTGGCCCAAGCCAAAGCCGCCGATGCGCGCATTGCTCAAGGTGATGATTCTGTCTTGTGCGGCGTGCCAATGGCCCACAAAGATATATTTTGCACCGACGGCATTAAGACCTCTTGTGGCTCAAAAATGTTGGATAACTTTGTGCCGCCTTATAACGCCACCGTGGTTGAAAACTTCAACCGCTTGGGTGCAGTAAGCTTGGGTAAAACCAATATGGATGAGTTCGCCATGGGCTCAACCAATGAATCCAGCTTTTATGGCGCGGTTAAAAACCCATGGGATACCAGCCGTGTGCCGGGTGGATCTTCTGGTGGCTCGGCAGCAGCTGTCGCCGCCTTATTAACACCAGCAGCGACTGCAACAGATACCGGCGGCTCAATTCGCCAGCCTGCGTCTCTATGCGGTGTAACCGGCCTTAAGCCAACTTACGGTCGCGTATCACGCTGGGGCATGATCGCCTTTGCTTCAAGTCTGGATCAAGGCGGCCCAATCGCTCGTAATGCTGAAGATTGCGCCATCATGATGCAGGCCATGGCCAGCTTCGATAGCAAAGATTCCACCAGCATGGACCATCCTATCGAAGACTACAGTGCACTATTAGATAAACCACTCGCTGGCTTGCGCATTGGTGTACCCAAAGAATATTTCGGCGAAGGCTTAAACCCACAAGTGGCCGAGAAAATCCAGGCCGCGATCAAACAGTTTGAAGCTATGGGCGCCACCATTAAAGATATTACCCTGCCCCATAATTCCTTAGCAGTACCGGCCTACTACGTGATTGCACCGGCCGAATGTTCAGCCAACCTTTCACGTTTTGATGGCGTACGTTACGGCCATCGCTGTGAAAACCCAGCCGACTTAATGGATCTGTATAAGCGCTCACGCAGCGAAGGTTTTGGTGAAGAAGTTAAGCGCCGTATTTTGGTGGGCACCTACGCTCTATCGGCCGGTTACTACGATGCCTACTACAGCAAAGCGCAAAAAGTTCGCCGCTTAATCAAGCAGGACTTTATGAATGCCTTTGAAGAAGTAGATGTGATCATGGGCCCAACGGCGACCTCTACCGCCTATGAGCTGGGCAGCTTAAACAAAGACCCAGTATCCATGTACCTAGAAGACATTTACACCACGGCAACTAACCTCGCGGGCTTGCCGGGCATTTCAATTCCATGTGGTTTTGTTGACGGCTTACCCGTTGGTTTACAGGTAACTGCCAACTACTGGCGCGAAGGTCAATTGCTGAACTTGGCCCATCAGTATCAGCAAGAAACCGACCACCACCGCCAAACCGCCCCGAATGTGGCTTAAGGAGTTGACATAATGCAATGGGAAACAGTTATTGGCCTAGAAGTGCATGTGCAGCTGGCCACTAAAACCAAAATCTTTTCTGGCGCCAGCACCGCCTTCGGTGCTGAGCCTAACACCCAAGCCTGCGCCATTGATTTGGCGATGCCGGGTACCTTACCAGTCGTTAACGAGCAGGCTTATCGCTACGCCATTATGTTTGGCTTGGCGATTGATGCCGAGATTGGCAAGCGCTCTTTCTTCGAGCGTAAAAACTATTTCTACCCTGATTTACCCAAGGGCTATCAAACTACTCAGCTAGAGCAGCCTATCGTTGGCGCCGGCCAAGTGGAATTAAATTTAAGCGAAGGTCGCACTAAAACCGTTCGCATTCACCACGCGCACTTAGAAGAAGATGCCGGTAAATCTTTGCACGAAGATTTCCATGGCATGAGTGGTATCGACCTGAACCGTGCCGGCACACCACTGATCGAAGTGGTCACCGAGCCTGACATGACAAACGCCGAAGAAGCCGTTGCTTTTGCGAAAAAGCTACACTCTATCGTAACTTCCTTGGGTATCTGTGACGGTGAAATGTCTCAGGGTTCTATGCGTTTTGATGTGAATGTTTCAGTACGTCCGAAAGGACAAGAAGAACTTGGCACTCGCACCGAAACCAAAAACCTCAACTCTTTCAAATTTATGGAAGAAGCCATTTTGCTGGAAGTTGAGCGTCAAATTGATGTGCTGGAAAACGGCGGCGAAATCGTTCAGGAAACTCGCCTATATAACGGCGACACCAAAGTGGCCCGCTCTATGCGCAGCAAAGAAGAAGCCAACGATTACCGCTACTTTCCGTGCCCAGATTTGTTACCAGTTGAATTGGATGATGCGTACATTGATTCAATTCGCTCTGATATGCCAGAGCTACCGGAAGCACGCTGCGAGCGCTTTAAAGCCGAATACCAGCTATCCGACTACGATGCCGATATTTTAAGTGGCGATATGGCTATGGCAGCCTACTTTGAAGCAGCCACTAAAGCCTGTGGCGATGCCAAGCTGGTTGCCAACTGGGTTATGGGCGATTTGGCCGGCAAACTGAATACCGAAGAGCTGAGCATTTGCCAAAGTAAAGTGAATGCCGAGCAGCTAGCTGGCGTGATCAGCCGCATTAAAGACGATACGATTTCCAGCAAAATTGCTAAAGATGTCTTCGAAGCGATCTGGATTGGCGAAGGCGATAGCGCCGATGCGGTGATTGAAGCGAAAGGCTTAAAGCAGGTTTCTGATACTGGCGCGTTAGAGCAAATGGCCGACGAAGTCATCGCCAATAGCCAAAAGCAGGTGGATAACTACCGCAATGCCGATGCCGACAAGCGCCCTAAGATGCTGGGCTACTTCGTTGGACAGATCATGAAAGCTTCCAAGGGCCAAGCCAACCCGAAAGCCATTAATGAGATATTACTGAAAAAATTGGATGAACTTCTGTAAGGAAAATCCCATCCAAATAAAGCAGTCACCGCTTGCGGTGACTGCGCACCTAGCCGACAAGACGCGTGAAAACGTGTAGATATAGCGAGAAACAACATGGCCACAATTAGAAAAGACAAACAAAAAGTACTGGGCGAAGTCTTTGATGATGCCCGCATTCGTACCTTCCTAGACTTTGAGGCCCCTGCTGGCATCAATGCCGATTTTCATTTGCTAGAGAAAGCCTATCGCGGTATGAAAGCCGAGAATTTCTCTACTTTTTTAGATATGTTTATTGCCGATGGTCGCGACATCAACGCCGCCAATAACGATGGCGAGAGCCTGCTACAGTTGATTGCCGATCATAAGCAAGCCGCTGAATACGCTAGTAGCTTAAAGGCACACGGCGCACAATAAATACCTCTGTTTGCCGGCTTTCCTCGTCTAAGTTGAATTAGTGAATTAAGGATTTGAGCCCTATGAACTCACCCGTAGCTGCTACAGCCGGTATCAACAATGTCCCCAGCGGCGCCAGTTATTTATTAAATGGCGCCCGCCTAATGCTGCACCCCAAACTCAGAATCTTTGTATTGATTCCCATATTGGTCAATATTGTTATCTTTATGCTGACCACCGCAGCCTTGTTTGCACAATTTACCGCCGCCACTCAATGGCTGACTGACTTTCTACCCGATTGGCTAAGCTTTTTAGCCAATATTTTAGTCGGCATTGCCGTAGTCATGGTCTTATTGATTTACGGCTACAGCTTTAGCCTACTCACCAATATTATCGCCGCGCCGTTTTATGGAGTACTGGCTGAGAAAGTAGAAGAGTTAGTAACCGGCGAATCCATTGAAGGTGAGCCACTATCACAAATGATCCCCCGCACCATCTGGCGTGAAATGGGCAAACTCTGGTACTTCATCACCCGCGGCCTTGCGGTTATGTTATGCCTGCTAGCTTTATCGTTTATTCCGTTGCTTAATTTACTGGTGCCGGTACTGAGCTTCGCCTGGGCCATCTGGACAATTTCAGTACAGTATGTCGATTACCCTGCCGATAACCACAAGGTAAGTTTCAAGGATTTACGCGCAAGGCTTTGGAAAAATAAATACAGCACTTATGGCTTGGGCGGCCTAGGAACACTAGGCGCAATGATTCCGCTGTTGAATATTATCGTACTGCCTGCGGCTGTATGTGGTGGCACCTTGTACTGGCTAAAAGAGCTACGCGAAAACCCAATGACTGAGCTACCAGATTTAAGCAAGCTGTAAAAATAGCTCTAAATAGATCTTAGCTATGCAGTGAACAAGCTCGCTGCATAACTAAGATATATTTAATTCTAATAACTTGCCCTACCCCAGCTTTGACTATACTGAGCTTAATACCCCGACTATTAAGCTCTTATGTTCAAGCGTATCTTCCTTCTACTTTCGGCCTTATCCAGCTACGCTTTTGCAGAGAGCAATAAGGTAAAATCTGAGATCCTTTGGCTACAATTTGACTTCCCACCCTATGAGATCGCCTCTGGCGAAGATAAAAACCAAGGTCAAATCGATCGCATACGCAGCCTAATTATTGAAAGGCTACCGCAATACAAACACCAAAAACCAACGCTGGTCAATCAAGCAAGAATGGATAGATTGATGCACCAGAAAAACAGCTGCCACATGTCGATGTTAAAACCCGAAAAGCCAAAGCCCCACCTCATCTACTCAAAGCCACATATGACAGGAACACCTCACCACATTGTGGCCAGCGAAAAAGAGGAACACCGCTTTTATCACAACGGTGAAGCAATCCCTTTACGTGAATTGCTGGAAGCAGGTGAACTATCACTCAGCGTGCCCTCTCGCTCTATGGGTAGCCTGCTCGATGATATTTTTAAAGAGTACCAACAAAAAATTTCTATCCGAGAAAGCTCCAATGTCGGCTTCGATTTCTTTACCCTTATCGATAAAGGGCGCATTGATTACACGATTGAATACCCGACCGCCATTATCAGCTGGAATAAAACGCACCCCAGCAATAAGTTGATAGCCATCCCGATTCGGGAGCTTAGCTCATTCTATCCAATCGGGCATGCCGCTTGTAGCAACTCGGCCCTAGGCAAAAAAGTGATTGGTGATATCAATAATAGCTTTGAAACGTTGCTACAAAGCGAAGAGTATCTAGCGAATTACTTGCTGTATTTATACCCAGAAAATATACACCCTCAATTACGCCAACAGTACCAAGACAGTATTTTCAATCACTATCACTTCTCCGAACCCACTGCTACGACTCCACCACCTCAGTCTCTAGCAAAGTAGATGCATGCTGAACTAGATCATATTGCTGTAAATAGCGCTCAATACTGCCAAAGGTCGCCATTCTAGGGCGCCCTTTATGATCCTTCGTCACGATTTCCTTACGAAACAAGGCACCCAAAGATATTTTCAAACGACTCATGCGTAACTTTTGGGGCTTAAAATAAGCTCTTGTATTGGCCTTTAACTGATCGATATCCGTCGTTTGATAAATAGCGGCGTTAAGCAAATCCAAGGTGTATTCGGTACAATTTTGGTATTGCTGAGTGAGCGGATTAGAAATCAGGGAATATTTTGGGTTGTGCAAGCTTTTACTAGCACCACTATCGATTAAATCAATAAGGCGAGACTGTACCTCTTCATTAGGAATCACTATGCCGGCTCTCAATTCCTGAGCCCCCCAAAAGAAATCCACCGGGTAATCGGTCAGCAAGTAACTACGCTCAGGCTGCGAAGGCAGCTGATACAAGTTATGAATCGCGTAACCCTTCACTTCCTCACCATTGGCTAGCTTGATATTGGAGTAGATCGCTACTGCGGTATGGGTGTAACGCACGCCTTTTGGAAGCTCATTTTCTGGACGCCCTAGCCTGGCAATAATGAAAGCTCTGGCACCGCGAGCGGCGGCATACTTTTCTACCCGTTTAGCAAATTGAGCAATTCTCTTGGGCTCATATTTGGCCACCACATCCGCTCGACTCCCTGCCACAGCATAGGAGGAACAGAGCATGATAAATATCAACGAGAAAAACATACGATACAGCGCCATAGGCCACCCCCTTCCTTCACTAGAACCAATTTTTAGTTATTGATTGGATCGCTGAATCGCTTGATTTGGAGTAGGCCCTACTGTGACGGTAGTTTCGCTCACTTCGAGCGCGGCCTTGCTTTTGGTTTTTTTAGATTTAGCACTATGGGATTTATAAGAAAGAGATTTTGCCGATTCAGTCAAGACACCTCCAGCAGCCAAGCTAGCACTCCCAACAATTGCCACTGGCGCTGCAACAGCTGTAGAAGCCACCTTAACACCCGCATGCAAGCCATGCCCTACTGCCAACACACTGTGCTTGCTGGCCTGCCCACTATGATTCACAGACTCACTCGCACAAGCCGCGATAGGTGAAGTCAATAAAGCAAGCATTAAAAGAGTATTGATCCGTTTCATATGTACCTCGTCTTTGCAACAGATTACGAGGTGGAAACTAGCGATTGACGAAAACCTTGTAAATTCGAAATACGACTGTATTAACTTACGACACGGGCGGTAGCAATAAGCGATACTTTCTTTAGAAAATTATCTCTTATTATAAATATCGCCCTGATAGCGCTCCATAAAGGTTTCCGGTTTAGTCAGGGGCGTAAAACCGAATTTTTCATAAAGACCATGGGCATTTGATGTCGCCAGGGTAAATCGACGAAGCTGCTTTAAAGATGGATGCTCGATGACTTGCTCTAACAAAGCAGCCGCTATACCTTGTCCTCGATAATCTGGCCAGACAATCACATCGACCAAATTAGCAAAAGTCGCCATATCGCTAATAACTCGGCAAAAGGCAATCTGCTCACCATTTTTAAAAGCGGCAAAGCACAAAGAGTTGTCAATAGAGGTTTGAACAGTTTCTAGGGAAACCCCTTTAGCCCAAGTACTTTGCTCACATAAAAAGCTATGGATCTTGCTCACATCTAAGCGTGATTTGTCTTGGCTAAACTCGATATCCATAAAAGGGAGGCTTAGAGCACCAGCATGCCACCAATGCTCTATTATTGATTAGGAATTAAATATCTTGCCAGGGTTCATGATGTTATCAGGATCAAACACAGCCTTAATACCCTGCATCAAGGCAACATCAGCCTCACTGCGGGTATATTGAATGTAGTCACGCTTTACCAAGCCCACACCATGCTCTGCCGAAATAGAACCTTGGTACTTCTCAACAATTTCAAAAACTTGTTTGTTCACGGCTTGGCACTTTTCAAAGAACTCTTCTTTCGCCATATCTTCTGGCTTAAGAATATTAAGGTGCAAATTGCCGTCTCCAATATGGCCCCACCATACCAAGGTAAAATCTGGATAAGCCTGGCTAACCACAGCATCAATATCTTCTAAGAAGCCCGGTACCTGCGAGGTGGTAACTGAAATATCATTTTTATACGGGGTAAAAGGCGCACAACATTCGCCAAGATTTTCACGCAATGCCCATAGGTTCTCCGCTTGGGATTCACTCTGGGAAATAACACCATCAAGAACCCAGCCTTGCTCCATGCAGAGTTCAAAGACTTCCATAGCCGTTTCAGCATCCTGCTCAGATTGATTTTCATATTCAATCAGTACATAAAATGGTGTTTCAGATTCAAAAGGGCGCTGCAAACCGTGGGCCGTAGTTAGCTTACAGCCGGATTCGGAAAAGAATTCAAAGGCGGTTAACGGCATGCGATTTTGAAAAGCGCGCAAGATTTCCATAATCGCAGACATCTCTGACACCCCTAGCACCAAAACCGACAGATCTTTCGGTGGCTGGGTTAAACGCATGGTGGCTTCTACAATAAGGCCAAGAGTACCTTCAGAGCCAGCAAACAGATGGCGTAGGTCATAACCGGTATTGTTCTTTAGCAGGTTTTTATTCAGATCAATCAGCTCGCCCGTTCCTGTCACCACCTTCATACCGGCAACCCAATCTCGGGTCATGCCGTATTTGATCACCTTAATACCACCCGCATTGGTCGCAATATTACCGGCGATTTGACTGGAGCCCGCTGAAGCAAAATCCACTGGGTAATACAACCCCTGCTCTTCGGCAAAATCTTGTAATTGCTGGGTAATGACACCTGGCTGACAAACCACAGTGCGGTCAACAGCGTTAAAATCTGACATTTGATTCATATAATCAAACGACACCACGATTTCGCCCTGACTCGCAACGGCACCGCCACTTAGCCCGGTACGACCACCAGAAGGCACCAAGGCGATTTTTTCCTCACGCGCAAAACGAACCAGCTGCTGAACCTGCTCAATAGACTTAGGAAATACAATCGCTAAGGGGTTAACCTGGTAGAGCTTTGTCCAATCGCAACCATGCCCCTGCAAGGACTCTTCATCGATACGGACCTTATCGGCATCGATAAATGCTCGTAGTTGTTCGGCCACCTGCAGACGACGTTGATCGCTAGGCTCGGTTATAAATTCGGAATTTGGCGTGCTGGACATATAGGACTCGCTGCTACTCGCTACTATGGTATTTGGCACTGCCTCTTTTTGCTTGTAGGTAGCCGGGCAGTTGCTTGCTATTTGGCTTGGGTCTTACTGCCCAAGGGGGCGATATTCTCCCTTTACCAGCGGCACATAGCAAGTTTTCTTCTGCCTTCAAAATGCACACATAACTCATTGTTATTGGCACAATAGTTAACACATGTCACCATATTCAACATATGACTTACTTCCCGTGGTTGGTGGTGCTAAGGTGCGATGAGAGCCCCAAAGAAGGAGCCGTAGTGGTCCACAAAATAAGACCATTTTAAAAAGTTAAGGCAAACAATAAACAATCAAAAAAGCCTAACAACAACTTCTGTGTTCTTCGTTTCGAGCACAACATACAAATGGATTTTTGGAGCCAAAGCCGAAAACTCTAGGGTGTTATTGATTACAAACAGGCCCTTAAACATAAACCTGTGCCCCTAGGACGCTTGATATTCATAGACGGCTCGCTCCTCAGCTAGTAAAAGACATGGATACTTAGGGTGAAAATTCTGTTTTTAGTGGCTCTGTTCGGCTGTATTGAGCTAGTAGAGCCCCTGCAATATGGTTGGTCGATAAAGGCCAATAAATTTTGGCTTGTCTCTCTTTGTAGTGAAGATTGTTCCACGTTCAATAGCGTGCCTGCTATTGAGCCAAACGAACAAGCTGCCTCAGGGATACAATTCCACACGTCATTTAGCATGTTGCTACTCTCCGCTATAGCCCTCGCTATAGCCTTAATTCGTGAGCGCCGGCATAAACATCGGTTGCAAGAGTTGATCCATATTGATCACCTAACCTCGCTTTACAACCGACGTTACCTCTACCGTTTAGGCAAACGGCTACTGAGTAGAAGCAATAGCGGGGCCAGCAGCTTTGCCGCCATTATGTTGGATGTCGATCATTTTAAGCAGGTCAATGATGCCTATGGGCATGCCACAGGCGATAAGGTATTAACCGAAATCGCGAGGGTCTGTATTGGAGAATGCCGCCCAAGCGACATTGTCGGGCGGTTTGGGGGCGAAGAATTCTTGCTTCTCTTACCCGACACTCGACTCGGCGAAGCACTTGCTGTCGCTGAGAGAATCCGCTTAAAAATCAATCACATTGAAATCGACAGCAGTCATCAGCACATAAAATCTAAGGGTATCTCGGCCAGCTTAGGGGTAAGCTGCAGCAATCAGGAGGTCTGTCTAGATTTTGATGAATTGATAAAGTTTGCCGATGAAGCCATGTACCGAGCTAAAGCCGCAGGAAGGAACCGAGTGCAATCCTAAAGCTTTATACTGGCTATTAAAAACATGCGATATTTCCTTGAATACCTAGAAAAAACCAGTACAGTTTGTCGTCTAAAGCAAAATCATTATTTATTGATGATCGCCACATAATTTACCGCAGGTTTGATGCCCCATCGACGGCTACGATAAACCGCTGTATTGAATAATAAAATGGATACCACAGTGACCAAGCTTCTGCCTCCTCGCTCGCAACGCCGCCTCAAAGTGTATGCCCTCAGCTCACTTTTGTGTTTGGGGATTAGTGTTAATAGCTCAGCCGATCAACTCTTGAACGGTATTGCCAGCTACAACAAATTGGGCAAAGAACGTTTTCTGGCCGGCTTATATCTGGGCTCGACAGGCAGTGATCCAGCAGCGATCCTAAACTCCACCGAGCCACAAAAAATGGAAATGCGGGTTACCGCCAAACGCCTCTCTTCACGTAGCCTGGCGAAGCTATGGATTGAGAGTATGGCAATCAACAACCCGCCCTCGGTGCTAACTGAGCAAGCCAATGCCATGGTGGCCTTTTCTAAGTTGGTTAAGCGCACCTTACGAACCGGCGATCACCTTATCATTCATCGTAAAAGCAGCGGCATTACCGAAATTAGCCTAAACGGCATTAAGCTAGGTGAAATTGAACAACAAGGCTTCTTTAAAACTCTGCTGAATAGCTGGTTAGGCTCAGTGCCTTTTTCAAGCAGCTTTAAATCTCAACTATTGGTTGGTGGCAATGTTAACGAAGACCTTAATGCGCGCTTCGTGTCACTAAGCCCTGATCCTGAGCGCACCGTTCAATTAGCCCAATCTATCCAACCTAGCAGAGCTGAAACTCCCGCGCCTGCCGCTGCTGTTAGCACACAGCAAACCAGCGCTACCATAGCTCAAAATAACAGCACACCCGAGCCCGAAACGCCCGAGCCAAGAGCCGCTGAAGATTCTGCTCCCAGCCTGACTCCAGCAGCAGAGGCCGTTATTGCCCAACCACAGATTGAGAAGCCTAATATTCAGATTAGTACCGGCGCTCCCGAGGAGGAGCAACCCGAGCCAGAGCCCGCACCAGCCGCTCAAGAGCAGGCTATTATTAGCGCTGATGATCTAGATGAAGAAGAGCTAGATGGCGAGGAAGATATTTCCGCAGAACTAACTGCCGAGGCGCTGCTCAATCGTCAGCTGTATCACTCCAAGCTCGTTAAGTGGGCCTACCAGCACGTAAAATACCCTAAGCGCGCAATCGTTCGTGAGCAACAAGGCAGCGTGCAAGTTGAACTGGTGATCGATCGCAACGGTGATGTTCGAGACTTCCAAGTGATCGAGCCTTCCAAGTACGCTACCTTAAACCGCGCTTCAGAAAAGGCTATTGAAGCGGCATCGCCCTTCCCACCGATGCCCGAAACAATGAACCAAGAAGAATTCCGCTTCACATTACCTATAGTTTATCGACTGCCTGATTAAACTAGCGGCACGCGTTTAAGCGCTGTGATTTAATAGGGCCTGTAGAGAATCTCCAGGCCCTTTTTTATGCTCGACCAATTGAAACAAGACTTCGCCCGTTTAGGCCATGACTTCGCCCGCCCGGTTAAAGCAACACCTCTAGCAGGCAGTCACATTCGCCACATCAACTGGGCATTGGTAGAGCAGCTAGGTCTGCGTGATCACATTAAAACCCCCGCCAATCTTCAGCTTATCGCTTCGGCTAACTGCCAAGGCCTGGCAATGAAATATTCTGGCCATCAATTTGGTGTCTTTAATCCGCAACTAGGCGATGGCCGTGGCCTGCTGTTAGGTGAGTGGCAAGACTCCAAGGGCGAACTTTGGGACTGGCACCTAAAAGGCGCAGGCCAAACCCCCTTCTCTCGCTTTGGCGATGGTCGCGCCGTATGGCGTTCCAGCCTAAGGGAACATTTTATTGGCGAAAGCCTCAGCGCGCTTGGCATTGCCAGTACTCGCAGCCTTTGCCTTGCCAGCAGCCAAGACAGCGTGATGCGCGAAACTCCAGAGCAGGCCGCCACAGTCATTCGCGTGGCTAAAAGCCATATCCGCTTTGGCTCTTTCGAAGAGTTTTTTTACCAACGTAAGTACCCACAGCTGCAAGAACTGGCTGATTACTGTCTGCATCGTTATTTACCCGAAGCGGTGCCTGGAGATTACCAAGCCCTGCTCGATATGGCCGTTGCGAATACCGCAAAGATGATCGCCTTGTGGCAATCCTTTGGTTTTAACCACGGTGTTATGAACACCGATAATATGTCGATCATTGGAGAGACTTTCGATTTTGGCCCCTATGCCTTTCTTGATGATTACGATCCTAAATTTATCTGTAATCACTCCGATCACCATGGCCGCTATAGCTTTGAGCAGCAGCCCAATATCGGGCTGTGGAATCTTAACGCTCTGGCACATGCGCTCTCGACCTTAATGGATCAAGATCAGCTCAGGGAGAGCCTGATGGCCTATCAAAAACATCTAGCCAATCACTATCAAGAGAGCTTGAATCGACGCCTAGGTTTGGATTCTTTGCAAGAAGCGGATGTAGCCCTGGCTCAGCAATGGCTAAAACTATTGGGCGAACACAAGCTGGACTACAACCTAAGCTTTCGCGCCCTAGCAACATGGTTAAGAAGTGGAGAATGGACAAGTCAATTTGAGACCCTAGCTAACAGCGACAGCGCAAAGCAATGGCTGAATTGTTATCAACAAAGAATTGAAAAGCAATGTGCTAGCGAAACCGCTCAAAAAATGGACAGCTATAATCCGCTCTATTTACCTAGAACCCACCATCTGCAAGCCGTCATTGAAGCATCACAACAAGGCAACGATGGCCCAATGGACAAACTGTTTCAATGTATCCAGCAACCCTTCAAACGACATGAAGACGATCTTGGCTTTGACCTCCCCCCTACAGACGGCGATAAAGGCCTGTGTTTGAGTTGTTCCAGCTAAACGGTATTTCCTAGCCAAAGCAGCAACTCAGGCCCTTTCTGAGCAAAATTATTCCCCATTTTCCCTTAAGTAGCGGATGAAATGGCCGATACCTAGGCCATACGCTGCAATCCTTCTGAAAAGAGGCAGTTTTTGCGCCTGTCTTTTCTGAGGACTGGACTACACTTAAACACGAGCCACCGTTTATGCCCAGCAAAGCCAATACTATGTCACAGGTTATAAAAATGGATGTAAAAACTCAGATTTTGACGCCACTGCTCGAAACTCTGATCAAAGAGGAAAATATTGAAGTGCCGATGTTGCCAGAGGTGGCAAATAAGGCCGTGACCCTAGCTCAAGACCCGGACTCTGACGCCAACCAAATGGCCCAGCTGATCACCGGCGATCAATCTTTGGCCGGTCACGTTATGCGTATTGCCAACTCAGCTGCATATACTCCAAACGCCTCTCTCGTGTCATTGCAGCAAGCCATCGCCCGCTTGGGTATGGGTTTGATTAGTGAAATTGCCGTCGCCGCTTCTATCGGCACTAAAATGTTTCACACTCCAGGTTTCGAACAACACATCGCCTATATTTGGCAACACGCCCTCGCCTCAGCGTTATGGGCAAAAGAAATTTCACGCACTTGTCGTCGCAACGTAGAAACCAGTTTTCTTTGCGCCCTATTGCACTCAATTGGTCGCCCGGTTGCCGTACAAACCATTTTGGATTTAAGCCAAAAGAAAGGCCTGCAAATGCAGGAAGATGAGGTGCTTAAGGTCGAAGAGGCCTACCACCAAAAAATTGCCATCCAAGTACTCGATACTTGGGGCATGCCAGAATTAATCAAAGAAGTGGTTGAATACTTCTACGATTATCAAGCAGCGCCAAACGCTACAGGACAAATAGCCAATGCCAACGCAGCAGCGGCCTTCGCAACACATATGCTTAAACCCGAAGAGATGAGCCGCGGCCAGCTCTTCGAACTGGAAGTATTGGGCGATCTCAATTTGTATAACGATGAGATTGAAGAGTTGCTGGATAAAACAGATCTTGTGAAATCCAGTATGGAGGAGATGTCAAAATGAGTAATGCCTACGACTATGACATGCTGGTCGTGGGAAGCGGCCCAGCAGGACAGAAAGCCGCCATTCAAGCTGCCAAGGCAGGCAAACGTGTTGCTCTGGTTGAGCGAGACAATCTCTTTGGCGGTGCTTGTGTGCACCGCGGAACCATTCCTTCAAAAACTCTGCGCGAAAACGCCCTGCGTGTAAGCCACATGCGACAAAATGCAGCCCTGGCTGATTTTGAGCTTACCGAAGACGTTGAAATGTCAACCTTGATCACTCGCTTAAACGATGTCTTGGTGGCACATGATATGTATATGTCGCGTCAGATTGATCGTAACGGCATTGATCGTATTAAAGGTCGCGCCAGTTTTATTGATAATGAAACCATGCGTATCGACCGGGTCCAAGCCGAGCCGCTTACCGTCAGTTGTAAAACGGTGGTACTAGCAACGGGCTCTTACCCAAGAAACCCACCGAATATGCCGATCGATCACGAAAATGTGCTCGATAGTGATTCAATATTATCATTACTTTATTTGCCCAAAAGCTTGACCGTTTTAGGCGGTGGCGTAATTGCTAGTGAATACGCCTCTATCTTCCAAGCTTTGGGTGTAAAGGTCACCATGATCGACAAGTACCCTAAACCATTGGGCTTTCTTGACCATGATCTTTGCGATACTTTTGTCAAAGTTTTCGAAGAAATGGGCGGCACTTGGATTGGTGATTGCGAAGTTGAGCATGTCAGTTGGGACGGTATTTCAGAAGTCACCACAGAGTGTAGCGACGGCACTATTGTGCGCAGCCAAAAATTGCTTTGCGCGGCTGGCCGTATCGCTAATGTTAAGAATTTAAATATTGACAATGCAGGCTTGAGCCTAAATGATCGCGGCCTAATCACTGTTGATGAAGATATGCGCACATCGGTGCCTAATATTTTTGCCGCCGGTGACATTATCGGTCCACCTTCTCTAGCCTCCTCTTCCATGGAGCAAGGACGCCGTGCGGCGAGCCGCGCTTTGGATATCGATGTTAGTAATATGAACGATATGATTCCTTCGGGTATCTATGCGATTCCAGAACTCTCCGCAGTTGGGCTGAATGAAGCGCAAGCCATTAAGAAATACGGTGGCTCGGTTGTCGGCCGTGCCAACTTTGATGAAATCGCCCGCGGACAAATCTCTGGCAACACACACGGTATGCTGAAGCTAATTTGTGACGACAAAGGCGAAAAAATTGTCGGCACTATGATTGTTGGCGAAGGTGCTACCGAACTCGTCCACATTGGCATGATGGCTATCATGAATGAGATGGAAGTTGATGCGATGGTAGACAGTATTTTTAACTTCCCGACTTTGGCCGAAGCCTATCGTGTTGCTGCCTTAGATGCAATATCGCAACGCCCTTAGAGTTATTCAATTCACAACGATCTAAAATAATTTTTTAGATCGTTGTGTACTCCATTTCTAGCCCAAGCTCTCTCTAACCCCCTTGCCACAAATTCACTCACTGCAGCAGTTTTAAATCTTTCAAACTCAAAGCACCTCAGCTAAAACCGCAGATCAAAATTCCAGGTCAATCACTTTGCCCGCCCCATGACTGGCACCCTCGACAGGAACATCTACACTGAAAATATAAGCAATAATTTGGGTGTGAAATATGTCTAAGCAGGACACAAAAAACGTCAAAGGAATGTTATTTATTGCGGTTTTCGCCGTTTGCTTTCTGCCCTTTTTGGCATCTATTCTCGGAGTCGACTTTGCAACCCCAGGCATTCAACCCCAAGACAGCGAATTGGCCGATATAGAAAAAAGCTTCTTGGCATTGCGAGGTGGCTTAGTTCACGCTCTATTGGAGTGGAGTGCCGTTACCATCGCCCTGCTGGTTATGATCATCAGTTTATTGCATTACTACTTTCACAAAGACATCACCATCCCCATTATCGGAACTGCGCTACTATGCGCTGGTTTTACCGATGCCTTTCACACATTGGCTGCTATGAGAATCATTGAAGCCAAGGCCGAAAACAGCGATTTTATCCCTTTCACCTGGGCACTATCTCGTATGTTCAACGGTGCAATTATTCTGGTGGGTAGTATTTTATGTATATGGCTACTAAGCCTCAAGAAACCCACTGAAGGGCAACATTGGAAGCACAGTGCATTCCTTATCGCCATCATTTTAGTATTTATTTTGATAGCTTATGTCGTCGTAAATTCGGCAGCAATGAGCTCGAACTTACCCAAAACCACTTTTACTGAAGGATTGATCAGCCGACCATTTGACGTACTACCGCTGCTACTATTCTCTATCAGTGGAATTCTATTTTGGAGCTGGCACAATGCCAAAGGAACCGTTTTTCGCTACGCTCTTATTCTAAGCATCGTCCCCAATATCGCCACACAGCTGCATATGGCGTTTGGCTCCGAGCAGCTGTTCGACAATCACTTTAACATTGCTCACAGCTTAAAAATTCTTAGCTACTTTATCGTGATGATTGGTATCACCATCGATGCCATTATCATCTTCAAAGATTCAAAGCAGGCTGAATAATCAGCTAGCTTCGGCTAGCTCTTGATTTTCCACCTCAAAGTAGAATGACGTTCCAACACCAATTGTACTCTCACAGCAGATATCGCCTTTCATCTTGGATACCGTATTGTAAACAATCGACAAACCGAGTCCTGTACCGCCAGTGTTTTGGGTGGTGGTATAGAAGGGTGTAAATATTTGCGAGAGCTCCTCCTCTCCCATACCTCGCCCATCATCACTAAAGGTGAACTTCACCTTATCCTGCTCTGCAGTCTCAACATCCAACACGACAGAGCCTGCTTCCTTGTCTTTAAAGGCGTGATTTATAGTATTTAGCAATAGATTGGTAATAATCGAATAAAGGCCACCCAGATCGCTTTTCAAGGTGATATCTTCTGGGCAATTTATGGTGATATCGACATGGTTTTCTTTTAATTGATGATCGAATGAAGTGATAATATCCCAAAGCGCCCCATGCAAATCGAACTCTCTCACTTCATTTCTATTTTGCTCTACCGCCACTTCTTTAAAGCTAGCGACCAAATTAGCACTGCGCTCTAGATTCCGCTTCAATAAACTACTCAAGTTGTCGCAACGGGCTATATATTTCTGCAAATCATCCAGAGATAAACTTTCCTGCTCCAACTTATTGTGAATTTTATCGGTATTTTCTTTAAGAGTAGAGTTCGCCGTGATGCATACACCAATGGGCGTATTCAGTTCATGCGCCACACCGGCCACTAGCTGACCTAAGGCCGCCATTTTAGCCGACTCTACCAACTCCCCCTGAATTGATCTTAGCTCCTCAAAAAGATCATTAAATGCCCTGGCCATTTTATTCAGCTCTTGATGGCGGCAATCTTTGTCAATCCTATGGGAAAGGTCGAAGTTTTCTCTTATCTCCTCAATTCTTCGACATAGATAATCGATAGGGTTAGTAAGGTGTGAAGCGAATAGATAAGCAACTAAGCTGGCAATAATGGTAGAAAAAATCAGCGATATTGGAATAAAGGACATGATAAAGACATTGTCTGACTTGGCTGCTGCTGTTGATACATCCACCCGATCAACAACTGAGAAATACATATCATCAATCTGAAGATTAAGCTGTTCTGAAACTTCAAAAGCCTGTCTAACACGGCTGTTACCTAACAACAGCAAATCCTGAATATAGAAATCAGTCGCCTCAACCATATAACTGTAATAGTTATCGATGTTCGCCTTCGTTTCTTCGGCGAAGTCTGGGTAACGGTCCTGCAAGCCGATTAGACTCTGCTCAATAGCCTGCCGACGTAACTCAGATTCATCTTTTGATTCAGAAAGATAAGTTCTCGAATAGTTGCTTAGCCAAAATTTTAATTCTTCAACTTGAAAGCGAAACTCAGATATCTCCCTGATTTCCTCATTAGAGACCAGCAAACTATCAAGCTGACCGGAGCTCGACATTATTCGAAAGTAAATTAGGCTTACTGTGGTCACCATTATCAAGATAAGTAGTGACACCAAGGCGTAAACTTTACTTTTTAAACTGACGCCACCTTCTAGATCTGTCATAGCTGCCGCTCATCTCCAATATTCCTGCAATGCTATCCGCGACTTTTAATCGCTCATCCCTGTCTTATACTCTAGTTAACAGCAGAGCTTTTCGCTGCATTAAATAACAAAACTGGCACAACTATGAACATAATTAAAACTGTCTCGACAACCATTCTTGCTTTGTTACTAAGCGGCGGCAATGTCAGCTATGCTAATGAATATAGTTCCGAACAAAAAGCCGCCATGGCTAAGGAATTCGCCGACTTATTTATGGCCTTCAAGGTGAGTATTTTTAAACTGCAAGGACATATCAACAATCCAGATATTGGAGACAAAGGCTTGACTGGCGCAAAGATGGTTGAGCATGCAAAAAGAGAGTATCGAGAATTGACGGGCAGAGATTTTGTTCTCTCTAGCAACCCAGATTTACTGTCAGCTCAATTAGATCTGTTTCAAGCAACCAATAGCATCATGCAAAAAATGGCGCCGGTGATAAACCGCAAAGGTTTAGGCTTTAAGGGATTTATCACAGCCATTTTTGTTCGTATGGTGGCCAAAGAGTTCTCTAGCCGATCTTCTCGATGGAACTTTAAATTTACCGCACCCAATGATTTATTACGCAGCCAAGCCAATGCGGCTGACAATTGGGAAAGTTTGGTATTCAGTGATAAGTTTCGCCAGGCCAACTGGCAAGCCGAAGATAATTACAGCGAACATACCGCCGCAGGCTATCGCTGGATGATGCCCATCTACCATACCTCGGTATGCTTAAGCTGCCATGGAGGCCCCAAAGGCAGTCGTGATATTACTGGCGCCATTAAAGAAGGCGCCAAACTGGGGGACTTGGCTGGGGCCTTTAGTATTATATTTTCAGATCTAAAAACGCCCTAAATGGTTTTCTCTCAGCTGCTTTATGTTTTACTGTTAGCATCTAGCCAGTTAGAAATCTTGGGCCACAAGGCTTCCCGGCTGTGCTTTTGAAATAAGCCGTTATGACCTAGCTTTTTAAGCCCTAGGGTTTCTGGCTCTAACATATCAACAGTACTTTGACTGTTGCAGAAAAAGTCGGCCAAATAGCGAATATTATTTTCAGGCGCCAGCTCATCATCACCGAAGCCCAAGCTCCACAGCGGGCACTCTATCGCCTCATAGCCGCTTCTATCTAAGCCGTAATCTGCGCTTAGAAGATAGTCTTCGCCACGCATCCACTGTGCCCAACGGGCAATAAAGCGGCTCGGTATGCGAATATTCCCGAGCCCTAGGGCGGCAATTGGGAAAGGTTCTTTTATGCGAGCTAACACAGGAATCAGGACAAAGCTCAGCAACCATAATTTAAAACGCCCAGTACCCTTCCAGCGCTTCCAATAAGGTGCTGATGCGGCCACCAAGGTGATCGAGCTTAGTTTCCTTGCCGATGGTGCCAAGCCAAGCAGCTGCCCCCCAATGCTGTGGCCGATAAAGTGGACAGGACGACCATGAGTTAGGGCTTCTTGTATGACAGCTTCGATATCCAAAATACCCCAA
>JAOXRT010000248.1 GCA_025800365.1 Cellvibrionaceae bacterium
TAGGGTGGCAACATTATTTTTACCCATCAAAAGGTATATTTCAGGGTTGCACGCAAAGAAATAAAAAAATACGCCGTCTTACTGTGTGGGTGCCCTAGACAAATCGGGCACGAAATGTTTCCAAATGTCTCCACAACCATCAGCTCCGCTTAAGTCTTTACAGCTCGTTGCAAGCAGTTGTGGATGAGTCGTGGAACATCTAAGAGGCCTAAGTATCTGCCCATTCACACAGTTTGGGAGCGTCTTAATTAAAGTAAACAACCGTCACCCTTCTCTTCTTTCATGCGATAACAGGCTGTGATATTCCGGATCCTACTTTGCTGACCATGGCAAGAAAATGTCATGAATACGTCAATCAACCAATCAACCGAACGACAGATCGATCGTTCGGTTCGACCAATCGACGATCAATCAAGCAAGCAAGCTAAGCAAGCAAGCGATCAACAACTTTATTAATGCGTCACAGGCAAAATAGCGGAGAGAAACATCCTGTACTAATTGG
>JAOXRT010000249.1 GCA_025800365.1 Cellvibrionaceae bacterium
GGGTTAACGGCGCAGGATTGTACATGATTGGCTATGGATGAAGTAGGAAATTTGATAATAATTCGCAAATAGCCTGGTATAGGGTGTATTTATAATGGTCGAAATTTAAGCGCTTGTTTACTGTAAGAAAATCTTCTGAAAGAAGACGCACTCTGACCGCCCCTTACGTAGATAGGATACTCAATCTGCCCCCTCTTCTGGCCAACGATAATTACGCACCGCAAAAAAAATCACAGCACCAGCCAAGGCAATAGCCGCATGCATTAGCCAAAACTGCGCATGACTTAGGGTTTGATAATAAGCGCCCAGTTTGCCGCTGATTAAACTACCTAAGAATATCGCTAGGTAAAAAGTACCCACCACCATGGAGTTCACTGATTGTGGTGCATGTCGCGAGGCCAGCGATAGGGCAATAGGTGCAGAATACAGATAAGCAAATGCACATAAAAAGTGAAATAACAACGGCCATAATAGGCCTATACTTTCGCCATTACTTAGCCATTCAGCTAGTGATAAAACCACACAAGCCAAGGCAAACAATAAACAGCCAAAAGCAATTTTAAGCACATCTAAGGGCTCTTGCTCGGCCAAGCGCTGGCGCTTCCAAAAGGCCAGCAGTACAGGCGCTACTAATAAAACGGCCAAGGTATCAATAGATTGGAACCAGGTAACCGGCACCATAAAATCCATTAATTCCCGATCAATTCTTGCTTTTACCCACAGCGGATAAATGTTCCAAACCTGGGTTTGCCCTATCCAATACAGCGCGCTAAAAATTAATACGAATGATAACGCCCACACCGTTTTCCACTCGGCCTTCGTCAAAGGCTGCTTGGCAGCTGCTAGTCCATCTTCGCTCGGTAAATATTTTGCTCCCGAAAGATAGATGGCTATGCCCAATAACATGCCAACCCCTGCCAAGGAAAAACCATAGTGCCAGCCATACAGCTCACCTAAGGTTCCGCAAGCCAGTGGTGCCACAAAGGCGCCAACGTTTATCGCAATAGAATAATAAGAATAAGCTGTGTCGCGACGTTTATCGTCTTGATCGTATAAGGCGCCCACTTGCGCGGCCAAGTTTCCTTTTAGCAAACCCGAACCAATGATCAAGGCCAGCATGGCTGCCAGAAAGCTGGCCTCAAAGGCCATCAGAAAATGGCCGATAGCCATGCTGAGTGCTCCCCACAGCACAGCATTGCGCCGCCCAAGCCAGCGATCCCCCAACAAACCACCAATCACTGGCATAAAATACACTAGGCCAATATAGAGCCCGAAAAGCTGGGCAATTAAGGCTTGCATGCTTAGCTCGCCGAACACCAGCTCCATAAAGCTGCGCATCTGTTCAAAACCAGCAACCTGGCTTACGATCTCTGGGGTAAATAGATAGTCGCTCATATAGAGCACCATCAAGGCTTGCATACCGTAAAAAGAAAAGCGCTCCCAGGCTTCGGTAAATACAATATAAGCCAAACCCCTTGGCTGCCCCCAGATCTCATTGGACGCTTCAAGCTTTTCTTGCATGCTTACCTCTAACAAACAAATAATCTAAAAGAGTTTTTCTTCTTGGCGGTTTTAATAGTTTAAGGGCTTCCCCATTTACAGACGAATACGCTAAGCCTGCTCGCAAAAAGCATTAAAGAAATCATCATCTAATAATGGGGAATCACCCAATGGGCGTGAGCGTTGACAGAACATCACCGCCAAACAATTATCTTTCGGGCTGATATAGATTCTCTGACCAAAAATCCCACGAGCACTAAAAGCTCGGCGCTCGAAGCTACCCTGCCGATCGGCCAAAGACCACCACATATAGCCATATGGCACCAGTGTATCACCAATCTGGCTTGGCCCAGCAGCCTGATAAAGCCAGCTTTCTGGCAGTATTTGCTGTGAGCCGATTTTGCCGCCCTTCATAAAAAAGCGAGCAAAGCGCGCATAATCTCGCAGGCAAGCATTAAAGCCGCTGCCAGCCACTTCCAAGCCATTAGGGGATTCTAACCACCAGCTGGCATCGCCTTCCATACCTAGTGGCTGCCATAGCTTTTCATTGAGGTAATCACTCAACCACTGCCCAGTTGCCGCCTGTACAAGCTCACCGACGATATGAGTTTCACCAGTGCTGTAATTCCAATGCTGTCCTGCTGGGTGCAGTTTCTCTAATGCCGACATATAGCGGCCAACGCTGCCGGGCGCTTGGGCAATTTGCAGCTCTAACACTTTGCGTCGATGGGATTCTGGATTGGTATGATCTTCGTTCCAATCGGCACCGGAGCTCATCAATAACAGTTGTTTTACCGTGACATCGTTGTAGGCGCCGCCTTCTAGTGCGGGCAAATATTTAACGAGACGATCATCTAAACCAGCAATATGCCCATCTTGAATAGCCACTGCCACCAGAGTGGAAGCAATAGACTTTGCCATAGACATAGACAACCAATGACTATCAGCCCTAAGCCCACGTTGATAATTTTCAAAGCACACATAGTCGTCTTTCATTAACAGCAAACCAAGAATTCGGTTGCGTGAGATATAATCAAAAAGATTGCAGTGATGACCTTCTGATTCAAAGCTAAAGCGCTCAAAGTCCCAATCTTTTTGGGCCAGCTCAGAGGGTTTTGGCGAGGCAGGAATTCTTCTTACCGGAAAGCAATCATCAGCTGCCGAGAAAAACCTGAACTGCTCATCAGGCATAACCAAGCCTGCATAAGCGCGGCGTACATCTATATCTTTTTGCCCTTCGTCGTTTTGCCCTTCGTCGTTTTGCATTGCGTCTTTCCGTTATTGTTATACTTTTTGTACCCGGCAAAATATTCACTGCCGCAGTTATCATATCCCCAGCCAGCACAGCTGCCTGTTGCCTAAACGCTATGCACTGGTGTGCCGCACACACCGGCGGTGCATCAACATCACCCCCAAGGGCACGATAAGCATCTCCCCAGCACTCAAGAGCGACGTTAGAGTGGTTTCATCGTAACTCTGAGGCTTTTTCGATGACACTGGATAATCACTGGATGCCATTTACGGCAAACAAAAATTTTAAAGCGGCACCGCGCATGATCAAGTCGGCCAAGGGCATGTACTGGACTTGTGCCGAAGGTCGCAGCGTTTTAGATATGACAGCCGGCTTATGGTGCACCAATTTAGGCCACAGCCGCCCGCAAATTGCCGAAGCGATCTATCGCAGTGCTCAAACACTAGATTACGCACCCTCTTTTAATTTTGGTCATGAAGAATCCTTTGTCCTTGCTTCGCGACTTGCCAAGCTGTGCCCGGGTGATCTAAACCGGGCTTTTTTTACCACTTCAGGATCAGAAGCTGTTGATACCGCCCTTAAAATTGCCATGAGCTATCAAGTGGCACGTGGCAAGGCCGGTAAGAAAATGATTATTTCCCGTGAGCTTGCCTACCATGGTGTAAATCTCGGTGGCACGGCTATTGGTGGTATCCCGGTGAACACCCGCAATTATTCCCGCTGGGCCAGTGTTGATTTACTACCCCACACGCTAGATATAGAACGAAACGCTTTTAGCCGCGGCTTACCCGAGTTTGGCATTGAGCGCGCCGAAGTCTTACAGCAATTGGTTGATATCCATGGTGCCGAAAACATCGCCGCGGTTATCGTTGAGCCTATCTCTGGCGCCGGCGGTGTGATTATTCCCCCCGAGGGCTATCTACAGCGCTTACGCGAAATCTGTACGCAAAATGACATTCTGCTAATTTTTGATGAGGTCGTTTGCGCCTTTGGCCGCACCGGCTCCTTTACCGCGGCGCAAGAATTTAATGTCACACCAGACCTAATGACCATGGCCAAAGGCCTTACTAGCGGCACAGTACCCATGGGAGCAGTAATGGTGGATGAACAGATTTATAACACCATTATCGATAGCGGCGAAGGCATCGAGTTTTTCCATGGTTATACCTATTCCGCTCACCCCTTAGCCTGCGCCGCTGCATTGGCCTGCTTGGATATTTACGAAGAAGAAAATCTTTATAGCCGCGCGGCTAATGGTATTGGCAAATATCTAGAGCAGGTACTGCATCGCCTAGAAGATTTACCCGGCATTATCGATATACGCAATTACGGTTTATTGGGCGCAGTGCAATTCGAAAGCCAAGAAAACGATGTTCCTATGGGCAGCCGTGTCTTCGCCAAGGCTTGGGAAAACGGTCTGATGGTTCGTGGGGCTGGCGACAGCATTATCATTTCGCCGCCACTGATTCTTGAAGAATCCCATATCGATGAGTTTTCCGAAAAAATTTGGCAGTCCATCAAAGCTGTCTAAACCGCTAAATGATCATTAACACGAGCGGCCTTAGATAAGCCGTACCCAAAAGCTGCTCAAAATATTGCTAATAATAATAACGAGGCCAGTTATGAAACCTAAAAGTATTGCTTTAACCGCCCTTGCCATGGCTATCAGTCAACAGGGCTTCGCCAACGATAATGCCATGGAAGAAATTATCGTAACCGCTCAAAAACGAGAGCAACGTCTTATCGAAGTACCCATCAGCATGACCGCTATCAGCGGTGAAGATATAGCGCAAAAAGGTGTGCAGAACCTGCAAGACTTATCGTTTAATGTTCCTGGTATGTCGCTACGTGAGGATGGTCCAGGTAGTTATCTTATTTTTATGCGTGGCCTAGCCAATACCGATTCGGCCGGTGCATTAGTTGGTGTTTATATTGACGAAATGCCAATGACCTTAACGGGTTACGATCAGTTAGATATGCGCCCACTCGATTTGGAGCGAGTCGAAGTCTTAAAAGGTCCACAAGGCACCTTGTATGGACAGGGCTCGATTGCCGGCACGGTAAAATACGTTACCGCCGCACCTGATGCGACAGAATTTAAAGCCAAGGCCGCTTTTAGCTTAGCCGATGTGGATGGTGGCGAAAGCCATAAAACCGCAACCGCGGTAGTTAATGTTCCTATTATTGAAGATGAGCTGGCCGTGCGCCTAGCAGCCACCGTTGAACGCGACGGCGGCTGGCAAGATCAACCAGAGGCTGGCATTGAAGACGGTAACTTTCAGGATTTAGAACATATACGTCTGCGCGCACTATGGACACCCAATGATCGCCTTGCTGTAAACACCACGTTTATTTCCCACAGCAACTATAGCCAGCTGGGCTTAGGTTATGAGCAGCCCGATCGCACCATCGATGTATCGATCGACCCTGCTCGTGTCTTGGCGCCCAAAGATTATAACTATCGCATTGCCAACCTAACGGTAAGCTACGATTTTGAAAGCTTTCAGCTACTCAGCACCAGCACCCATGTGGCCCATACGCACCGCTACCCCTTCACTTATTTAGGCACCGAAGCCACCATTCACGGCGGCAATCTGGCGGGTATCAGTGATATTCGTGCCGAGGTGGAGCAGATTACCCAAGAAGTACGTCTTAGCTCCACCAGCGATGGGCCATTTAACTGGACCGGTGGCTTTAGTATGCAAAAGCTAGATCGCGATTTTGTTTCCTATCGCGACCTGCGTTACTTCGATGCGGTATTCACACTTGATCCTTTTGTTTCACAAGATATTTCAGAGAACTTCGCGGTATTCGCCGATGCCTCTTATCAAATTACAGATAAACTAGAGCTAGGTTTGGGCCTACGTTATTTTGAAGATGATCGTGAGACTTTTGATGGCGATCGCACGCTCACCGATACATTTGATTCTGTCGATCCTCGCCTCTATCTCAGCTATGCCCTCGACGATGATATGAATATCTATGCGAATATCGCCAAGGGCTTCCGCAGTGGTGGCTTTAATGCCGCAGGCCTACCAAGTTATGAGCCAGAATCGGTATACAACTACGAGATTGGTTACAAAGCCGCATTGGTTGATAACACCGTTAACCTGCAATTGGCCGCTTACTACAGTGACTATCAGGATATGCTGCGTCGCGCTCTGCTGTTTATTCCTGAGATCAATACCTTCCAAGAGCTGACCAGTAATATTGGTAATGCCGAGGTTAAAGGTTTTGAAGGTGCCATTGCTTGGAATGTTAATGAGCATCTAAGCTTGGATACCTCCTTTAGCTGGATCGATAGTGAAGTCACCAGTGTGGATGCCCAAGACGCCACCAACAAAGCTGGCGACCCTACCGACTATGTGCCCGAGCTAAGTTACACACTGGGCTTAAATTATCAGTTTGAAATCGCTGGGCAAGAAAGCTATGTGCGTTTCGATTACAGCTACCGCGACGAGGTAAGCTATGTAGATCGCAGCTCATTCACCGATGAAAACTTGCCGCAGCTTTCCGATAAGCTAAGCCTACTCAATGCACGGATGGGCATCGATTTCGGCCGCTACGATATTGAGCTGTTTGCAACCAACCTGACCAATCAAAACAAATATATAGACCCCTATATCGCTTGGAAAAACGCCAACCGGACCAAGCCAAGGACCTTGGGCATAAAATTCAATATCGATTTTTAAAACAGTAGCCCGTCGCCCTGCGACGGGCTTTTTTGCCTAAGAACATAACTCATATTTTTAATGACTGCTCGATTGCCTATCTATATCCACTTTATATCCCTCCAATATAGGAGCCCAGCATGAAAAAACTATTGATCACAGCGGCGGTAGCTCTACTGGCCTGCTCGATATACTTTTATCAAGATTTTCAAACCATTCGCGTGCTACTGGCCTATGAAAAAGCATTTTCGGCCGAACATATCGATGATAGCTTTCGCAGTTTTCACACACAGTACCCTTCGGTAGAAGTTAAAAACAGCAATGGCGTATATGCACTACCCGCCATGGAAGATGCCCCCAAGCTTACCGAAACCTTTGATTACGAAGGCGAGACACGCAAGTTAGAAGATTGGATTAGCCGCAGCCACACCACCGGACTTGCCGTAATGAAAGATGGCAAGCTGGTGTACGAACAATATTTTCGTGGCAACAATGAAAATAGCCATGCGATCATTATGTCGGTGTCTAAATCCATGGCTTCCATGCTGATTGGTAAAGCCCTGGAAGAAGGTTTTATCAGCTCTATCGATGACCCAGTGGTGAAATATTTACCCCAGCTATCAGAAAGCGCCTATGGCCAGGGTGTTACCATCAAACACTTATTACAGATGTCGTCTGGTGTACGCTGGAGTGAAGATTTGGATGATCTGGATTCCGATATCGTGCAATCCATCGTTGCATCTTTATTGGGCTCTTTGGGTGAGTTTTCCGCCAGCATGGTCAATGAGCACAAACCGGGCACTTATAATCGCTACGCCAGTGTTAATACCCAAGTGCTGGGCATGATTATTGAAGCTAGCACCGGCCAAAGCTATCAAGATTATTTTCAGCAAAAACTTTGGTCCAAAATTGGGGCCGAAAACAGCGCCCATATTCAAGTGGATAGTACCGGCATGCCCTTGGTGTACAGCGGCGTAAATATTGTTTTGCGCGATATGCTGCGCTTTGGCCAGCTTTATCTAAACGATGGCAAAAACTATTTGGGCGAGCAGCTGGTAAGCGAGCAATGGGTAAAAGAATCAGTCCAGGTACAGGGCGATCACTTAAAGCCTGGAGTAGATAACCCAGCATCCGATTCTGGCTTTGGTTATGGTTATCAGTGGTGGATCCCGCTATACCCGGATGGCGATTACAGCGCGATAGGTATCTATGGGCAGTTCGTTTACGTAAACCCAAAACATGGAGTGGTTATCGCTAAGACCTCAACCTACCCTAACTACCCTATTGATGGCCCCTATGTTGATCATGAGGCCCTATTGGCTTTTCAACAGATTGCCCGTGCGCTAGGCAGTAATGACGCAGCGATAACGACAGCAGAGACAATGGTCCAAGCAGGACATTAATTTAACAAGCTTTTTAATAAAAGTACTTATAGAAGCATTTACACAAACATTTTTACGATTATGGACAAAGGCTAATGAAAAAAATACTGATCGGCATCGCCGTATTTATTTGTGCTGCAGTGGCATGGTTTTTCCAAGATATTCGCGAGGTGCACGCCTTGTATCTATATGCCAATGCCTTTAAAGCCGAAAATATCGACAACAATTTCCGTAGCTTTTATCAGCAGTATCCGTCTTTAAAAATAGCACCCTCGGCTGAAACCTACGAGCTACCCAAAAAACAAGTTGCTGAGGCCCTACCCAAGCAATATATCTACGATAAAGAGAATCGTGAGATCTCAGAGTGGATGCAACGCACCCACACCACTGGCATGGCCATTATGAAAGATGGCCAGCTGATCTATGAGAATTACTTTCGCGGTAATACCGAAGACAGCCAAGCCATTATTATGTCGGTGTCTAAATCGATGGCCTCTATGCTGATTGGCGTGGCCCTTGAAGAAGGCAAAATCGAATCCATTGAAGACCCGGTAATTAAATATGTGCCCAGTCTTGCGGGCAGCGCCTACGATAACGGCGTTACCATCAAACATGTATTACAGATGTCATCGGGTGTACGTTGGGATGAAGATTACGGCAATTTAGATTCTGATTTAGTGCGCTCGGTAGTGGCCACCTTGCTGGGCTCTTTAGATGATTTTTCGGCCACCATGGTGCGTGAACATGAGCCCGGCAGCTACAACCGCTACGCCAGTATTGATACTCAGGTGCTCGGCATGATTATTCGCGAAGCCACCGGCAAGAGCTATCAAGATTATTTTAATGAAAAGCTATGGTCTAAATTAGGTGCTGAGCACGATGCCTACTTAATGTTAGATGCCGTAGGTGAACCATTGGTGTATGGCGGTGTTAATATCACTCTGCGCGATATGGTTCGCTTTGGCCAGCTTTATATTAATGAAGGTAAGAACTTTCAGAATCAAAGCTTGGTAAACGCCCAATGGATTAAGCAATCTACTATTCCTTTAGGCGATCATGTTCAGCCTGGCTTAGATAACCCGCAATCGGATTCGGGCTTTGGTTATGGTTATCAGTGGTGGATACCCATGAACCCAGACGATGATTATGCGGCTATCGGTATTTATGGCCAGTTTATTTATATAAACCCTAAGCGTGGTATCGTCATTGCAAAAACTTCCGCTTATCCGAACTACACCGTAGATGGCGGCTGGATGAACCATGAATCCTTAATTGCCTTTCAGCAGATAGCCGAGTTTCTTGATGATGGCGATAAAACTGTAGAAACTAAAGGGCAAAACCAAGTACTGGAACAAGCCGTTAAAACTGTAGAAGAAGCTACTAACCCGGAGCTAAGCTCGGCGACTCATTAAACTGAGCTTATTTCAAAACCACAGCAAATAGGCGAACCTAGGTTCGCCTATTTTTATTTCGACTCATAAAAATAGGCGAAATAAAAACAAGAGAATAAGAACTGAAGACTTGAAGGGCTGAAGACCTGAACCTAAATAGAATACAAGCATGCGGACCAGCCAATTGGTCCTCCCTGACCCATACCTCTCCTAAAGAGCTTAAAATACTGACATCCCGTCAGCCATTAAGCCCCAGCTCTCTCCGTGAAAACATAACTCCCCTACCTCTCTAGATCTTAACGGCACAAGTAAGCGCTATAAAAAAGCCCGCTAGGCGGGCATAAGGGGTGGAGATCGAACGCCATAACATGGCTGTTTCTTTTCTCGATAAGGCCCGTGTCATGCGGCCTTATCAAAAAAACCGTTTAGATTTTTGTGCCTACTTGCTGCCAGTTGCCTGGGTTAATAGTGAGCTGCTTGCCATCAAAGGCTAACACCAGCGGGTAACGTCCAGGCACGGTTAGCACACCGCCTTTGGCCATAAATAGCTCTTTGCCTTCTTCTTTGTTAAAGGCAAAAATATCTTTTTCTGCGGTAGTTTTTGCAAATAAACGGCCAGATTTTTGCCACACTTTTAAGCGGTACCCAGAGCCAAATTGATACTCCCCTGGGGCATTTTTAAGTATGGCTTTAGGAATTTTTTCACCATTTTTGGCCAGCACTTTAGGTTGCTTAGGCACAGCACTGAGAATGGCATCCCACATTAGCTCGCTCGCGGCCACCCCCAAATTAACGGGCGCCATATCCGATTGCGCCAACTCTTGGGTAGATACCGCATACAAAACATCGCCATCGTAGATGGTGCTAAAGGGCTGCAGTGCGCGCCCCATAGAGCTTTGCACTTGTACCGCCAGGCGTTTTAACTCGGCCGGTTTTAAAGCTTGGTTGGTTACTACCAAACTGATGGTGGTGTTCTTTTTGGCAAAGCTGGCTTCAGGCCATTCACCGCTTACCCAGCGGCTCATTAAATCTTTGGTTTTAAAGTTCTTCGGCCAGCCTTTATCACCATAGCAAGCGACTACATTACCTTCGCGATCGTTCACTACCCCTAGGGCATTAACGACGGTGAACACGGCTATTTTTACATCGCCATACTGCTGATAGGCTGCACCTTGGCCAGAGTGCGCATGACAGCCAAATAAACCACCGGTAACTACCGAGCGCCCAGCGCCATGTGGCCCTAATGGAAAGCGTCCTGTTTCGGCGGCCCTGAAGGCAGCTTGAGCTAGACGTTTATCTGGGTAAATTTCATTCAGACGACGGCCACCAAAATCAAAAATAATAGAGCCCACCGACATAGCAATATTGGGCACCTTGGCAAAGGCATCACCATCACGCAAGCCATCATCTTTTAAAGCACTGGCCACGGCGGTGGTAGCTTCTAAGCCATACCAAGAGCCGCCAGCAAAAACGACTGAGTCCAGCTCGGCCATATCGTAGCCAAGATCCATATAGGGCGCATTTACCGTACCCGGGCCACCGCCGCGGCTATCCACCGCCACACTGACTTTTTTATCAAAATGAAACACGGTGACGCCGGTAGGCCCAGCTGGGTATTCGCCGGTGCCAATGCGCAATATGGGCCAATCGAAACGCAGCTCGCGCTCGGCCTTGGCATTAATTTTCATGGCTAAATTGGCTTGGGGATCGTTATTTACCTGTGCGGATACCACTGAATCCGCCTGCGCGCTTAGCGCCAATAACATCGGTAGTGCCTGAGCAAAACGCATAACTAGCTCCTGTAGATAATAGGATAAGTCTAAAAGATGGGCGTGAAGAAATAAGCTGCAAAAAGCGTTGCTAATGGTGCTGGCAAGACACCAGCTCTTGGCCGCTTGTTTTGGATGCTGTTAAAAGGCTTTGGGATGTACCGCGCCTAGCTGGCAAGCTGGCCCTGCACCTTGGCCAATAACCATTCACGAAAGTAGCTGACAGCTCGGGAATCCCAGCGATCGCTGCGCGCAATAAACCAGTAGGTCCATAGGTTCACCTTGGGAAAGGTGGCAAGGCCCGCGCCTATTTCACAAAGGCGACCACTGGCAATATCATCACCCGCCACTAGGGCATTACTTAGCGCGATGCCACGGCCTCGCCTGGCAGCGGCCAATGTCATATGCCCATCCCATAATCTTGGGCCGATCAGTTCATCGGCACAGTCAATTTCGCAGGCACCAAACCACAATCGCCAGTTATCAAAATCTTCTTCGTGTAAGAGCTGATGAGCCAGCATATCTTCTGGGCGCCTTATCGGCTCTGAGCGCTCTAGATACCCGGGGCTGGCTACAGCAATAACGGGCGGGCTGGCAATTTGCGAGCACTGAATATTGGAATCGTCATCAGCGGGCTTTTCGGTTTCCAGCAACATGCGAATATCCACATCGGCTTCTTGCCGGCTAAAGTCGGGCACTTCATGGGTGGAGCGCAGCTGCAAATCAATATCTTGGTATTTGCTTTCAAACTCATCCACATGACTAATTAGCCAGTGCAAGGCAAAGCCCGGCATGCACCATAGCTGCAGTGAGTGATCTTGATTGCGTTTGATAATATCGACGGTGGCATCGGCTATGCCGTCGATGGCTTGGCGAATTTGCGCATGGTAGCGCTGCCCTTCTTCGGTAAGCACGGCACCGGCTGGGGTGCGCTCTATAAGTTGGCAGCCTATCCAATCTTCTAGCGCACGTAGGTGGCGGCTAACAACAGCGTGATCGCGATATAAGGCTTGAGCAGCTTTGCGTACACCACCAAGGCGGGCGATGGCATCGAAGGCACGCAGCGCTTCAAACGGCGGAATTAATTTGCGCGATGGCAATGCCGATGGGCCTTGGTAATTATTTTTTTCGTAACTCATAGTGAATTCTCGGTGCAGCCAATTTTATCAACAACCCACACCTACCTGTGCTCGCAGCATTCTACTGTGTTTGCAATCCCCTACTGCGTTCACAACATTCCGTTGCGCTAGGAACATCCCGCCATGTTAAGGGTTTTCGATCCACAATTCTTATTTTCTGGCGCTATGAAAATTCAGAATTGGCTTATGTACATCTTTCATTTGCAAAGCCATCAAAGCTTAAAAACTCAGCATACTGGCGTTTCATCAGTTCGACAACGTCGCTACTTTGGCGTTGTGAACTGGCGGCAATTCCCTGCATGATGGCGTTGATATCGCGTATATCTTTATCTTGATTTAAACGTTTTATGCCTTCTAAACAGCTAGGTTTAAACCGGAAAGCGACGATACCATGCAGTAATCCTTGGTACAAATCAGGATCAACGGTGGCCAGCTGCCAGGGTTTGTGGGCGGCCTCTTCGGCCAGTAGTGCTTCCATGTAGATGACGGTCTCTTCCATCACCATGGCGATATCTTCGGCGCTGTTTAGTGCTTGCCAATGCCCGCGCATTTGTACAGTGTAATAGTTCCAGGTGGGTACGGTATGACGTTGGGTAAACCAGCTGGGTGATACATAGGCCTCTGGCCCTACAAATACGGCCAGCAGTTCTTCGGCCGAGCCTACCAATTCGCTCATGGGGTTACGCCTTGCCATATGGCCGATATAGCTGCCCTCGTTTTGTGGGCATGGAATCAGCGGTAAGGTGGTTGATAAAACCCTACTGTTATTGGCACAACTTAGTTGGCACATGGGGTTGGCGGCAATGTAATTTATGAGTTCTTGCGAATCTTCGGCCTGATAATGCTCGGGGATAAATACATGTTGACCAACATCCTGCATGCTTTTTGCAGAACGCACGGCATCATAATCACGGGACAAGTTCATCACCTTTTTAGTATAAAAGGCTATCTTAACCTTAGGCCTGTGCTGGAATAGCTGCTTTATTCGTTATGGCGGGTGACCTGTGTGCACCACTGTTTTGGGGTGTTTGAGATTTATATCGCTTATCACTGGCCGCTTTAGCCCATAGGTTATAAAACCTATAGGAAGCAGTATTCCAAGAGACAGGAAAAAGAAGCCCAAGAGATCAAGCTTAGAGGCTTTAAGCCTCAATATGGTTTTGCTTCTTTTTCCGCAGATGTGGCAGTTAGTCATGAGGTATAGCTTACTATAAGGGTTCACACCCTGACTAAATATATTTTGAGCTAGTAAGGAGAGAAGGATTCACTCAATACACATCAATGATTTTAAAATTTTGATCCGCCTCTGACCACTCTACTACCGTGGTATCACCCGCTTCAGGAAAGTTTTCGATAACGCTTCGCCCTTCAAGCCCTCTTAAGAACTCACCTTTAGAAGGCGCTACCACAAAGCGGGTTGATTCAATCTCTATACCATTAACAAATAGTGTAAAAGTATGCTCACCCTCACCATAGATATTCCAGTTAACAACACCGCCATATCCCGTATTTGAGTCCGACTGAGACGAACAAACACTGTTGGTATCAGGGCGGAATGAGCCATAAGGCAAGCGATACAAGGGGCCTGTGCCATCAATTTGATATTCAACTCGCAGAGAATTTCCCGCTAATGAACAAACCCAACCACGAATAACACCAACACCACTGACTACCTGATCTTGTTTCGGTGTTTCCGCGTTAAACTGTACCGCAAACTCTCCCGAAGCCTGGTAAATATATAGCTGACTCGTATATTCATTACTCCTATCGACATCTCTAGAGGTTACGGTATACATGCCGCCAGGCAGAGGGCCAACCATTGAACTAGTGAGCGCCACAAGAGTAGGCATTGGATCTAACTCCACACAGCTACCCGAGTCCGCATCATCCGCCAAATTTAATTCAACATCGATATTAAACCCATCCACCGTAACGGTATGCTGGTACTTATCTATGCAAGATGTCCTAGACTGCACATAAATAGTTTGCAGCTCAAAGGGGTAATTGCTGAAGATAACCGTTGGGGTAGTTGCTATTTCTATGCTGGTTTGGGCATTAACAGACAGCGGAAGAAGTAAGGGAAGAAGATACTGCTTTTGCATTTTAAATCCTTTTATTGAATAACCTTTACTCTAGACTTTGATATTAATACAGGCCCGAACGCTTTCCGCGCCTACCATTACCATTATTGGTAGGCGCTAAAAGCTGCTTTGGGGTTCTATTGATAAACTTTGGTTAACGCCCTGATTGACACGCTTGTTAGCTGTGGAATTGGCACTATGCTAGCTTCTTCTCTTTTTCTGGCTTTCCCTTTTTCTTCATTTCGAGGGCCGAATCAACCTTAATCGCAGATATCGAAACACTATAATTCAGTGTTTTTAGCGTTTTAAGTGCATTTTTCAGTGTAACTTTAGAGAAAAATGGCAATTCCTTGGGAACCTCTTTATTCGTTGCGATAGCGTAAACAATTCTATAAGCACTCGGGTCTGGCCTATCATCAGGGCATGCTAATTTAGTAGAGTTAGGTAGCTTTTCATTTAGTCTATTTCTAAAGTCTGAGTCACTAATAAATGCTTCAGATGCTACAAAACCTTGAGAAAACAAATGGCTTAATGTGGATGAACTTCTATAGTATTTAACATGAATAAACTCAGACGAATCTTTTATGAGGTCACAAAACTCTAGTTTGTCATAAGGCCCGCCTATCTTGACAAATTTCTTATCCATCAGCTCAATATTATCGTACTTTTCAGTTACGAATTCGTTGTAATCATCTTCTCTATCATGCGCATATATTGGCAATTCAAAATCATACGAATCGAAATCCTCTAAGTATTTGTCGACACTATCCACAAAATCAGAGTTGACGATATACCATTGCCCATTCCTAAGAATATACTGCTCTTTTCCAGATGACACTTCCGCATATAAACACCGATATGCAGACCACTTCTTGATCGAGCTGTATTCGTTGTCATTTATATGTATAGTTTGCGATCTTAGGTTTTCAGATGTTAAAGAGATTCCCTTGTCATTAAAGTAATTAATCAGGTCATCGATCTTTAAGACAACATGTCGCGGGGTTTTTTGATACAGATCGAAGGAGTATCCAATCTGAGACTCCCAGTCTATGATTTCAGGTTCTCCCAGCCACATATTTTTAAATTCATTCTTGGCTAGAATATCATCAAGCTCTAAATCCAATACCTCATGAAGCTCTTTATCCTTGACTCTTTGGATATTCTCAACCCACTCAAAATCTTTCGGTAATGCTTTTTTGTATCTTAATAAAGATTCTGAAAGAACTTCTTTTAACCCATCTAGATTAATCTCTAATACTAGAGTTAGTGCATCTCTCCCTGTTACATGCGACCCAAAAACAGGAACCGTAGACACGCCAGTAACTGCATAGAGCATGTCCATTTCGGAATCAACATCAAGATCAAACACTCCTAAATCAATAGAACTTTGGGTTCTTGAATTTAATGGATTATGGTCATAGCTGGCTTTGTCGAGGCTCCTTAGTTTTTCTGGGTCCACTGAATTCAGGGTTACTCTTAAGCCAAAGTCTCTTTCAATCGACTCATTTTTAAGAAGGTGAAATCCGGTTCCAAACGTTAATACAAATAGGTTGTCATTCAGTTTTACTACAAATGCTGCACCTACTGACTTTCTGCCCCCAAATATTTCGTCCGGTAGTTCTTGATGTTCTGTAAAGAGTTTTGTCCATGGCGGCGGAGGCTTAGGTGGCTCTTTCTTAACATATAGAGTTCCCTCTAGGCCCGGCACATCCATTTCAACAGAAGGCTTAGTATTTTCTAGATTAATTACCTTTGAAACATCCCCGCTCGCACTAGACTTTGCAAGATAGATGGATAGCTTCTCTTTCCTTGTTTTTGGTCTTCTCATCCTAATCCTTCATCAGAGAGAGTTATTATGGACAGCTAACGCCCAGCTTTGCGGCGAGCCGGAGCATAGCGTAGGCACGTCCGACAGCAACCGCTTGTTACATTTATAGCCCTACAACCCTGTTCCAGTCATTTATATACATTTCAATTCTCTGGAACTCAGAAGGCAGTAATAATCTATGATGCGCAATGAAGTTTCTGGCTTTTTCTAACTCGTCCATGCGTTGTCTTAACCAATGCTGAGATGGAATTAGATCAGAGAAATCATCCCAATTATTGGCAATAATATCTGAGAGATGACCAAAATCAACGAAGCTTAGAAGGTCAGATTTCTGGCCTTCTAACCACGATTCTTTCTCAGCAGATTTTTGTCTATTTTCCGCAAACCCTTGTACCTTTTTAGGTACCGAGTTTTCCCACCACGCTCCGCCGTGCTTTTCTTGCAGTCGGTCTCGAATTAACTCTCGGACTGAATTTTCAAAGCAGTACATTAACGTATATATTCTAGCCATCATTAACCCCTCATTTCTGAGGGTTAGTGAGAATGGCGCAATAGTTTCTTCTAGGAGGGACTTTTCAGCTTCGGCTTGGTTTGCACCAATTTTTATTCCAGCAGCTCTAAATTCTTCAGCCTCGGCTTCAAATAATAACGCTCGAAACATCCAATCTCTTACTTCTTTAAGGTTTTCACTCAACGAGATGCTCCTTCAAAGATTTGAAGATGGCGTTATAGACTTCAATATCTTTGGTCGCAGGCAAATGAATTTCTATGTTATATCGAAGGTTTGGAATTCCTGTCATCGTTGCTGGTTGAGACTGAATAGGACCTCCATTGCTATAACCTTCAGGTTCAGGCTTTTCCTCAGTTGTCGCTTCGCTACTAGCAGGCTGTGATGGCTGAGAGGAAAGGTCAGCATGATCAAGTAGACCAAAAAATGTCATTGCTTGAGATTCCGCAACACGATCTTTGACATTGTGTGCAGTTTTAAATTTTCCCACAATTGCATCGCGATCTGACTTTGAAGGTTTTGCATTGATATGGAATAGCTCTTCATAAGCTTCATGCAATGCTTCTCCCATTATCTTTTTAGATAACGAGGGGTTTCTGTAATTGTGGTATCTCTGTGTTGGAACTCCGTTGGCGCTGAGAAACCCTAGATCCTTTAGCAAAGGGATAATGGCCCTGTCATTGCTGCTTGCAAAGCCAATCCCTTTCAAATGCTCAACGCTGAATGTTGGAGGCGCAGTTCCTTCCTGAATTTTTTGAAGTATATCCCCTAGATTTTTAACACTAGCCAAATATCTCTTTGTTAACATAATCCCTCACTATTTAAGAATGTAACAGAGTGTTAAACAGACAACCGCCTTACAATAAGGGGAAGAAATACAAGAAAGGAGTCCATTTAAGTACCACTCGCATTCCCTTGCCCAAGTGCATAAACTACTGTTTTACCACACTTTTCATGCGTATTAATAATTTAGTACCAGATTCATGAAATTTGGCACTTAAAGTTTCTTTTCTTCTCGGTAGTTTTACTGCTTTTAGCCTTTCGCTTAAAAAATACCCAGGCGCTAACTTTACCCTCTGATGCCAGGCCACTTGCCATTTACCCAAAGTCAGATTACTGTATAAATATACAGTATATTTTTAATTGGAAAAATTAGCCCGATACGGCCTATACGTAAAAGCCCCGTGAGCAAGAGCAGCATGAATAAGAGCACCACAACACCCAAGGCCAAGCCTGCCGATAAGCCGCTGAATGCGGCGCTGCTGCAGGAATTACAGCAGCGTCAGCAGATCTGGCGGGCTAGTGAGCCCTTACCTATTGCTAAGGGTGTTACCGCTGAGTTGGAGCCCAGCCGCTATCCAGAGCTGGATAATGCCTTAAATGGTGGGCTGCCTAAGCAGGGGCTGATGTTGATTAATAGCCTATTTGCCCTAGGTGAGATTCGCCTGCTGCAGCACTATTTGCGTCAGCGTTTGCAGGATCGCTTGCTGGCGATTATTGCTCCGCCACAGCAGTTAAGCAGCGATGCCTGGGCGGCAATGGGTATTAATATCGATCAGCTGCTATTGATTAGCGATACCCAGCGCGATGAAAGCCTTTGGAGCGCCGAGCAGTGCCTGCAAAGTGGCCGCTGTGCGGTGGTATTGCTGTGGGAGGAGCTATTACAAGAGGGCAAACCGCTGGAGCGGCAAGGCAAAAAGCGAGCAGTTACTAACCGCCAAGGCCAGATTAACAGGCCTGCTAATAGATCGATTAACAAGCCCATCAATATGGCCGAGGCCAAGCGCCTTAAGCTGGCCGCCGAGGCGGGCTCTAGCACCATGATTGTATTTAGAAAGCCCCATAGCGCGAAGCTGGCCGCCGATTTACATATCGAGCTGGAAGCCAAACCCCGGGGCCTATGCCTGCATATTCCCAAGCGCCAAAGGGGCTGGCCGCTGCGTAATATCCATATCGATTTCAGCCGCGATTGGCCAGAGCTGTGCGTGCCCAAACGCCCACAAAATGTTATCTCGCTTGCTGGTAAAAGACAGGCTGGCAAACAGCGGGCCCACTAGCAGCTGGGCCTCAATACTAGGGCCCTAAATAACAGGATCATCAACAATAGGTTTTTGAATGCGCTGGCTTTATCTGCACTTTTATCAACTGCAACTGGATCATCTCTACCGAGAAGAGCAGCTGGTGATTGATGAAAAAGAAGGCCCAGCTGCCTCTAAAACTACAGCTCAAGCTCTTTCTCAAGCGACTATCATCGTCGACGGCCAAGGTAATGAAGTTTGCCAAGCCTGCGAGCTGGCCCAGCAACAAGGTATACGTCTAGGCATGGGCTTGGCGGCGGCCATCGCCATGCAAGCCAAATTGCGCGTACTGGATTACCGCCCCCTATTAGAACAAGAGCTACTGCAACAACTGGCCGAGCAGCTCTACCCCATCAGCGCCAACCTAGTACTGCAAGCCCCCCAAGGTTTACTGCTCGAAATTCGCAGCATGCTGCGCTATCACCAAGGCTTAGAAAATTACTGGCAACACATTCAACAACAACTACAGCCCCTGCACTACCACTACGCCAACGCCCACTCACCCTGGGCCGCACAACTACTGGCACGCAACGGCTACCAGCAACTACTCGCCGATACCCCAGAGGGGCAACAAAGCCTAGAACAAAGCCTAGCCCGCATCCCCTGCAGCAGCCTGCCGCTAAAAAAAAACAGCTTAGAAAGACTAAGCAGCCTGGGCATTCACCATCTAGAGCGCCTACTCAAATTACCCCTAAAAGAAATCAGCCGCCGCTTCGACGAAGAAATGCTGCTGTACCTAGGTCGCCTAAACAACGAACTGAAAACCCCTTTAGCCTATTACCAACCCACAGAAATATTCGAACGCCAGCTGCAACTGTTTTATGAAATTTACGACAGCGAAACCCTAAGCAAACCCATCACCCCCTTGCTAAAACAACTGCAAGATTTTTTGCAGCAACGCGATCTACAGGCCCAGCAAGTGGATATACAACTGCAACTGCGCGATAGCGAAAGCCTAAAGATAGAACTGCGAGCCATACGCGGCGAAGAAAAAGCCGAACGCTGGCAAGCCCTACTCAAACTACGCCTAGAACGCCTAGAACTCCCCGCCCCCGTAGAAGCCATTAGCCTGCGCTGTGAAAAACACCAACAACGCGGCCAAGAACACGCCGAACTGTTCAGCCAACACCAAGGCCGCCTAAGCCAAGAACAACTACTCGATAGCCTACAAGCCCGCCTAGGCAAAGAGCGCATCCACTTTCTACAAGCCGGCAACAGCCACATCCCCGAACACAGCCAGCAGCTATGCAACAGCGCAAGTAGTGCTCAAGACAATTCACAAAACAATCTACAAGACAAAAAAGGCAGCAGCAAAAACAACACAAACTTGCCACTACCCGAAGGCCTAAGACCCAGCTTCTTACTCAAGCAGCCCCAGCAGCTACAAGAAGAAGTCCTACTCTTCTACGGCCCCGAACGCATACAAAACCCCGGCTGGAATGAAAAACAAAACTGTGAGCGCGACTACTTCATCGCTCGCAACCAAGAAGGCCGCTGGTTATGGCTCTATAAAACGCCTAACAAACATTGGTATGTGCATGGGTATTTTGCGTAAAAGTAAAAAGTGAGACGTGAGATGTAGAAAGTTAGACGTGAAAGGTTAGATGTAAAACGAAGAAAGCAATACCAGTAATTACTGCAGCAGGTAAAAGGTGGGGAGGGGTTTACGAAACAATAAAGAGCGAGCGCCGAGTGAGTAAAAAAGACTCGCGTCTTTTGAGAGCATCTTTATGGGTCAACATTCACTCTCAGGTAGTGTTAGCGGCTTACTGACAAGGCATGAATTTGAAAACAGGCCGGGCGACTTTTGAAAATTCATAACGACGGCAGGAAGCCGCTAACACTGACCCGAAGGGCGGGCTCAAGAGCCCGCTGAGAATGGATGTTGACCCATAAAGGTGCTCTGGGCTTTTTTAGGAGAGAGGGAAGCCTGGAAGGCCGCCGATCGTTTCGCAAGACCTCTCCCACCTTTTGCCGACCTACAAGCACTAACTAAAAAACCAACACAAACAACATAAACAAAGGAACCCCAAACACCCCTCATGAGCTATGCCGAACTAATGGCCCAATCGAACTTCAGCTTCCTCCAAGGTGCCTCACACCCCGAAGAACTGGTTCGCCGCGCCGCCTTCCTAAACTACGAAGCCATCGCCATCACCGACGAATGCTCCCTTGCCGGCGTCGTACGCGCGCACCACTGCATAGAACAAGAAAAGCTCAAACTCAAACTTATCATCGGCAGCTACCTACGCTACCAAAACGAACTCGAGTTAATCCTAATTTGCCCCAACAAAAACGCCTATAGCGAACTCTGCCGGCTTATCACCCACGCCCGCCGCCGCGCCGAAAAAGGCCAATACCAACTCGACCCCTGGGATATCCGCAGCCTACAGCATTGCCTCATACTATGGCTGCCCTTAGAGGTGAACCCAAAGCGTAACAACACACAAGACAAACAAAACCAACACTACAATGATCACTGGGGAAAATGGCTAAAACAAGCCCAAGCAGAACGACTATGGCTGGCCTATCGCCGCCAACTAAAAGGCGGCGAGCACCATAAAATACAATACTGGCAAGAGCTGGCCGAAAACCTAGAGCTAGAAACCTGCGCCTGCGGCGGCGCCCTTATGCACAGCCCCGAAAGACAAGCCCTGCAGCATATTATAAGCGCCATTGATAGCGGCAAAGCCGTTAGCGAACTAGGCCGCGAGCTAAGTAGCAACCGCGAAGCCTGCCTGCGGTCGATAGAAAAATTACACAAACTGTTCCCAGAAAACCATATCAACAACGCCCTAGGTATTGCCAGACGCTGCCACTTTTCCCTGCGCGAACTTAGCTACCAAAACCCTAGCGAACTAGTCCCCAAAGGCCTAAGCGCCATCGAACATTTACGCCAACTGGTCGCCCAAGGTTGTAAGTTTCGTTTCCCAGAAGGCACCCCCCAAGATATTCAAACCATTATCGATAAAGAACTTAGCTTAATAGAAGAGCAGCGCTACGAATATTTCTTCCTCACTATTTACGATATCGTACAGTTCGCCAAAAAGCAGAAAATTCTGTATCAAGGACGCGGCTCGGCGGCTAACTCTATTGTCTGTTACTGCCTAGAAATTACCGCCGTAAACCCCGCCAAAATCTCCGTACTGTTCGAGCGCTTTATCTCCAAAGAGCGCAACGAACCACCCGATATCGATGTGGATTTTGAAAGCCAGCGCCGTGAAGAAGTGATTCAATATATCTACCAAAAATACGGCCGCGAGCGCGCCGCCTTAGCGGCTACCGTCATCACCTACCGCCTAAAAAGCGCCCTGCGCGAGGTGGGTAAAGCACTGGGCTTTGCCGAAAGCCGTATGGATTACTTTATAAAAAATATTAACCGCCGCGACAGCACCCCCTGGCCCGAGCAGCTACAAGAGTTGGGCCTAGATTTACGCAGCCGCCAAAGCCAGCAGCTGGTGAAATACGTCGAAGAACTGCGCGGCTTCCCTCGGCATTTATCCCAACATGTGGGCGGCTTTGTGATTGCCGCCGGGCCACTGCATCATCTAGTGCCTGTCGAGAATGCCGCCATGGATGAGCGCACAGTGATTCAGTGGGATAAAGACGATTTAGAATCACTGGGTTTATTAAAAGTGGATATTTTATCCCTAGGTATGCTCAGTGCCATTCGCCGCAGCTTTGATTTAATTCAAACACGCTACCAGCATCGCTATAGCATTGCCGATATTGGCTTGCTGCCCGAAGATCCCCAGGTATACAAGATGATTCAACAGGCCGATACCGTCGGCGTGTTTCAGATTGAATCCCGCGCTCAAATGAGCATGCTGCCGCGATTAAAGCCCAAGAATTATTATGATCTCGTAGTGCAAATCGCCATCGTACGCCCTGGGCCAATTCAAGGCGATATGGTGCACCCCTATTTAAAACGCCGTAACGGCGAAGAAAAAGCCGATTATCCCTCCGAGGCTTTACGCTCAGTATTGGGCCGCACATTCGGCGTGCCTATTTTTCAGGAGCAAGTCATTCAAGTGGCCATGGTGGCAGCCGGTTTTAGTGGCGGCGAGGCCGACCAATTACGTCGCGCTATGGCGAGCTGGAAAAAAACTGGACAGTTGCATGGCTTTCGCAAGAAATTAATTGATGGCATGAACGAGCGCGGTTATCAAAGTGATTACGCCGAGCGTATTTTTAATCAGATACTGGGCTTTGGTGAATACGGCTTTCCCGAATCCCACTCGGCCAGCTTTGCCATATTAGCTTACACCTCAGCCTGGTTAAAATATTACTACCCCACCGAGTTTTGCTGCGCCTTGCTTAACAGCCAACCCATGGGCTTTTACAGCGCCGCCCAGCTTATTCAAGATGCCCGCCGCCACGGCGTAAAAGTATTACCGGTTTGTGTGCAAGCCTCTAATTGGGAGCACAGCATAGAAGATGGCAAGCTGCGTTTAGGTTTAAAACAAGTGAAAGGCTTGAACCAAAAGGCCGCCGAAAAAATAGAACAACAGCGCCCCAATAGCCTGCAAGAGCTACAAGCTTTAAATTTACACCGCAACAGCCTAGAAGCCCTAGCCAGCGCCAATGCCCTGCAAAACTTTAGCGAGCATCGTTTTCAAGCCCGCTGGGATAATGCAATACACCATAGCAATAACAGCTCGAATAAAAACCCCAATAACAAACAACAAGCTGATTTAATTAGCGAAGCCGAAGGGCATTATCAATTAAGTTTCGCGCCCAATAAAGAAGAGGACATGCTAGAAGATTACCGCAGCCTAGGCCTAAGCCTAGAGCACCACCCCATCACCCTATTACGGCAGCAAGGCTTATTTCAGCACTACCCCAATGCACAAAGCTTACATCAATGCCGCAACGGCCAAATCGTCCAAACCATCGGCCTCGTCACCGGCCGCCAAAGCCCTGGCACCGCATCGGGGGTTACCTTTGTCACCCTAGAAGATGAATTCGGCCAGATGAATATTATTGTTTGGTCAGCAACAGCCAGAGCCCAAAAGAAGCCCTTTTTGCAGGCTAAGATTTTGGAAGTAAAAGGGATTGTGGAGCAGGCTTCTGGGGTGACGCATATTGTGGCTGGGAAGTTGGTGGATCACAGTGATTTACTTGGGAAGTTAAGTAGTAAATCGCGGGATTTTCACTGAGTGGCTTCGAGATGGGGTCAGACCCTATAAGGGTCTGACCCCGGCATAGAAGTAATCAGGGTCAGAACCCATGGGTTCTGACCCCACTACAGGCACTTAACTTAAACGCCAGCCAAATACTCTTCAGTAGTCATCACTGCACCTTAAGCAAAGCCCAAAGCCGCCATCATGGTGTTATGCACTTGCTTACCTGTTACGCCCACCGCTTCAATCGCAGGTGCTGCGCAGGCATCTGCAATAATGGTGCATTCATAACCCGCATCACTGGCATGACGAGTTACCGCATCAACACACATTTGCGACATGGCACCGGTGATTACTAATTTCTTAATGCCTTTAGCAATCAACAAATCTTCCAGCTCGGTATCTTTAAAACTATTCACCGCCGATTTGATTACCACAGGCTCGCCGTTGGCAGGGGTTACGCTGCTGTGGATTTCATTGCCATTACTATCAGGGGCAAAGAAGCCTACCGAATCATCATTAAAAATATGACGGATATGAATGACTGGCTGTTGTTGCTGGCGGAAGTGAATTAATAATTCAGCTGCTTTATTAGCCGCCGCGGCGGTATTTTCTAAAGGCATGGCGCCGCCTTCAAAATAATCATTTTGCAAATCAACAATTAATAAAGCGGTGTTTAATGCATCGTCATGGCTTCGGGCTTCGTTAACCGCCACGATGCTGAAATCATCTTCCACTAAGCGCCATACGGCATCGGCTTCTTTTTGCCACAGCTCTTTGCTGATAAAACCGCTACCCACATTCATCGACCAAGTCGCCGATAGCACAGCGCGATCTTCACCTTGGGCATGAATTTTTACATTGCGATATTGCAAGTCGCCGGGCTTCGCCTCATCCACAAAAGCCTGCCAAAACGCTGCTATCGAGTCGCGTCCGGCAAACTGGCCATGGGGATAAACCTGCATGGTGGCGTCTGCGCTGTAGGTGTTAGCGCACACTTCTAGCTCACCTCTATTAAATGCTGCGATCCAGGCCTGGCTGGCTGCCATTACTTCTTGTTGGATAGTCATTGTTGATTCCCCTTGGAAAGATGTCTTTGTGGGGCACATTGTATTAATATCAATAAAGCAAACAATTAGGGATATATAGAACTGTATGTTCATAAATAGCGAACAAATAGATAAGCGTAAGCTGAGTTATCGTATGCTCGTGCTGTCCCAGGTAGCACTGCAAGGCTCCTTCACCAAGGCCGCCGCAGAGCTTGGCCACACTAAATCGGCAATCAGTGCCTATATCAGCGAGCTAGAGCTGATGCTTGGGCACCGCCTGCTTAACCGCAGCACTCGTCGTTTATCTCTTACTCCTGTGGGCGAGCGATTTATTGAGTATTGCCACGGTATGGATGATTTGATGCGGCGAGGTTTAGATGAGCTAAGGGCATTGGATGATGTACCCAGCGGCCGAGTGGCCATCACCGCGCCCCATGCTTTTGAAGATGACATTATCGGTCCCGTCATCGCCGATATTTGCCAGCAGTATCCAGAGCTGGAACCCGAAATTATTTTTAGCGATGAACGTTTGGATTTACTGCAAAACAAATTGGATCTGGCGATTACTGTAGGTGAATTATCCGATAGTAATTATCGCGCAATTCCATTGGGAGAAATGAATTCGATCTTGGTCTGTTCGCCGAAGTGGCAACACCATCATAAGGTAGAAGATATCGAGCAACTCAGTGATATAAAAAGAATCACCCCCAATTGGCGGCAAGATTTTATTTTAGAAAATATTCACGATAAGCAGCGCTTTGATTTAAAAGGTGGCTCTCAAATTGTGGTCAATACGCTTACCGCGGTGATCTCTATGTGCATTATGGGTAGCGGTAGTGCGCTAGTGCCCGAGGTGTTTGTGCGTAAAGCATTGCAGGAAGGTAAGCTGATACAACTGCTGCCCGACTGGCAGGGTGAGACAAGGCCAATATATGCCGTGCATGCTTATGAAAAGCAACTGCCTTTTGTGTTGAGGTTATTGGTTGAAGGCTTGCGGGAGCGCTTATAGATCCCGACTTCGATATGGGGTCAGATCCCGCGGGATCTGACCCCGCTTTATTGCACCTATAAACAACACCGGGGTAAGACCCCAAAAGGGTCTGACCCCATTTTATGGCACAGAGTGATTTACCAAGCTACGGCTTTTAGAAAGCACTGGACTTTGGGTGATATTTTTTGAAAGTCACCTGAGCTCATAAAGATCTCGACTTCGAATGAGGTCAGATCCCTTGGGATCTGACCCCAGTGGAACTTAGCTGGGCAGCGCTGCGGTTAGTGAAACTTGTTCTACCAACTCATCTAAGGAATAGTCACCATCCAGATGGAACCAGTTCGCCGTCTCTGCCAAGGCGCCACGCAAAAAATGTCGCAAGAAAAAAGGTTCTACTTTAATTAGGCCTTGCTCTTTAGCTTCGGCATAAACACCACGATGAAACGCTTCATATTCATCACGTAGCTTCAACACTTCTTTTTGGCTTGCCTCAGAAAGATAACGCCACTCTGAAGATAACAGGGTAAAACCAACTCCAGTAAAACCATGTATAGCTTCAAGCTCACAACGCACTAAAGCACGAAAGCGCTTGGGAATACTCGCCTCCCCTTCGATAGCATTGCGCATACGGGCCAGTGCCAAATAAATAGCCTCACTCATCACCGCCAAGAGAATACTTTCTTTATTGGGGAAGTGATGAAAAATACTGCCCGATAAAATACCCACTTCGGCGGCGATATCTCTAACCGTGGTGCGTGCAAAGCCCTTTTGTTTAAACAGCGTTGCCGAAGCGTTTAGCAGCCGCCCTTTTGCGGAGTCTGGGTCGGTGATGACACCATCGGCCACTAATGCGGGAATTTCAGGCAGTTCGTTTAATGCACTTTGCACAATGTATCCTATCTATCCAAATATGAATTATGTGATGACTTCAAACCCGCCCCACATAAGATTGCTCGCTAAATCAGCCAAGCATTATAAAGCAAGCCAACTCTAGGCTAAGCCCCAAAAGGCCCAAGAATAGGCGGCAGCGCTAAAGCCACCTAAGAGATGACCATTTAGCCTTAGCTAGAATCTAAGCGCCAAATTGACCAAAGCGCTCAAGGCTATTTCCAATTGCTACCTAAAAGCCGACTCAAGCCCAGTTGTCACGAAAAATTCAAGCTCCCGTATTGACAACCAAGCGCCCGCTTGGTTAATGTTGCCATTATCAATACCAAGCGCTTGCTTGGCAAGTAAAAACTGCCACAAGCGATCAAATTTTAAACAGCTAGATACCTAACAAAAGACAATAGCGGGAGCCAACCATGTCTAATAAGGCCGTAATTACCTGTTCTCTAACTGGCGTATTAACCGATCCTAAGCAGCATCCAGTACCTGTTACCGTAAAGGAAATGGCCGATTCTGCTCGTGACGCCTATAACGCCGGTGCAGCTTGTATGCATGTTCACTTCCGTAAACAGGAAGAAGGCCAAGGCCATATGCCTAGCTGGGAGCCAGAAGTTGCTCTTGCTATCTCTGATGCGATTCGCGAAGCCTGCCCAGATGTGATCCTAAACTTCTCTACTGGTGTTCCAGGTCGTAAGCAAGAAGGCCCAATGGCGTGCTTGCGCGCAGGCAAGCCAGAAATCGCCGCCATGAACTCAGGTAGCTTGAACTACCTAAAAACCCGCTCAAATGGCACTTGGGCATGGCCACCGATGTTGTTCGATAACCCAGTAGAAAAGATTCAAGAAATGCTGGATTGCATGAGCGAAACCGGCACTCGCCCAGAGTTTGAGTGTTTCGACGTGGGTATCGTGCGCTCTGTAAACATGTTCCAAGACGTCGGCATGGTTGACAAAGCTCACTATAACTTCGTTATGGGTGTTGCTTCTGGTATGCCTTGCGACCCTCGCCTGCTTGAGCTTTTGGTTGATTACATGAAGCCTGGTTCACAGTGGCAGACTACCTTAATTGGTCGTCAGGAAATTTGGGATTGTCACCGTAAAACTGCCGAGCTAGGCGGCAACCTGCGTACCGGTGTTGAAGATACTTTCTATCTGCCAAACGGCGACAAGACCACTGGTAACGGTCAATTGATCGAAGCCTTGGCCAATGTCGCTCGCGAAGCTGGCCGTGAAGTGGCAAGCCCGCAAGAAGCTCGCGAAATGTTCCTATAAGCCTTATCGAAAGATAAATCGTCATTCGCTAATTAGGAGCAAAAAATGAGCTACCAATCTACCCTAGCCGCCGGCAGTTTTGCCGGCCAAACCATTGTCGTTACCGGTGGCGGTAGCGGCATTGGTCGCTGCACCGCCCACGAGCTGGCCAACCTTGGCGCTAAAGTTGTACTACTTGGCCGTTCGGTGGAAAAACTTGAGAGCACCGCCGAAGAAATTAAAGCCGACGGCGGCGAAGTGGAATATCACAGCATAGATATTCGCGATGAAGAAAAAGTCACCGAGGTCATCGCTGAGATTCTCAAAAACAATGAGCGCGTGCATGGCCTAGTGAATAATGCCGGTGGTCAATTTCCTTCGCCTTTAGAAGCCATTAGCCAAAAAGGGTTTGAAACCGTAGTTCGCTCCAATTTAGTGGGTGGCTTTTTGATGGCCCGCGAGCTTTATAAGCAGCACTTCCAAGCTCACGGCGGCAATATCGTCAATATCACCGCCGATAATCTCAACGGCATGCCGGGTATGGGCCACTCTGGTGCTGCTCGCGCAGGCATGGAGAACTTTACCAAAACCGCCGCTTGGGAATGGGGCCGCTATGGCGTACGTGTGAACGCCGTAGCCCCTGGCTGGGTAGCGTCCTCTGGTTTTGATACCTACCCAGATTGGATGAAAGAAAGCATCCGCAACTTAAAAAATCATGTGCCTTTAGGTCGTATCGCTAGCGAAGCCGAGATTGCCTCGGTGCTGTGCTTTTTATTAAGTGAAGGCGCTAATTTTATTTCTGGCCAAATTCTTCGCGTCGATGGCGCCGCCAGCATGGGCTCAGCACCAGCTGTTTTCCCATTGCCACCAGGCAAAGTCGAAAACACCAGCACCTATAACGGCTTCCACCGCGCTGAATTGCCCGAAGTTCTAAAAGACTAGCAGCCTGTAAAGCTAAAACGGGAACAGGATTTAGAGAAAAAACTTATGCCTATTATTGAATCCCAGATCGATACTCATTCCGATGAGTTTGCGCAAAACCAAGACGCCATGCAGGCGGCCATGAATGTTGTGCGCGAAATTGAAGATAAGGTTTATCAAACCGAAGTTTCTAAAAAAGAACGCTATGCCAAGCGTAAAATGATTTTACCCCGCGAGCGTTTAGCCAAGCTGCTAGACCCAGGCGCCCCTTATCTAGAGCTATCCTCTTTGGCCGGCTATAAAATGTTTGACGATAAAGATGGCACCGGCGCAGGCGCAGGCTCCATTTGTGGTATTGGTTATGTATCTGGCGTGCGTTGTTTAGTGCGTGTAGATAACTTCGCCGTAAAGGGCGGCACCATTACCCCAATCGGTTTGGAGAAAGCTCTGCGCATGCAGCAGATTGCTTTTGAAAACAAATTACCTAGCGTTACTCTGGCGCAAAGTGGCGGTGCTAACCTAACTTACGCTGCCGATACCTTTGCCTATGGTGGTAAAGGTTTTGCTAACCAAGCACGTAAATCAGCCGCAGGCATCCCTCAAGTTACTGTTGTACACGGTAGCGCTACCGCTGGTGGTGCTTACCAGCCGGGTCTATCCGATTACACCATTATGGTTCGCAACCAAGCCACCATGTATTTGGCTGGGCCGCCATTATTGAAAGCCGCAACCGGTGAAATCGCCACTGACGAAGAGCTTGGTGGTGCCGAAATGCACACCAGCGTTCCAGGTACCGGTGAATACCTAGCAGAAGACGATGCCGATGGTATCCGTATCGCGCGCGAAGTCATGGCAACCCTACCCTGGAACCAACAGCTTCCAGTGATGAATAAGCCAGATTTTAAAGAGCCCCTGTACAGCCCCGAAGAGCTGTTAGGTGTGGTGCCTGCAGATTCTAAAAAGCCCTACGATGTGCGTGAAATTATTGCTCGCCTTTCCGATGGTTCTGAATTCCTAGATTTTAAAGTGGAATACGATCAGCAAACCGTTTGCGGTCATATGTGGATCGAAGGTCAAACGGTTGGTGTTATCGGCAACAACGGCCCAATCACTGCCAATGGCGCAACTAAAGCCGCACAGTTTATTCAGCTGTGTGAGCAAAGCAATATTCCTATTTTGTTCCTGCACAACACCACCGGCTTTATGGTGGGTACCGAATCTGAGCAGGCCGGCATTATCAAACACGGCTCTAAGTTGATTCAGGCCGTAGCTACCGCAAGCGTGCCTAAAATCAGTATCGTCGTCGGCGGCTCTTATGGTGCCGGTAACTACGCCATGTGTGGTCGCGGTTTTGATCCTACCTTTATTTTTGCATGGCCTAACAGCAAAACTATGGTTATGGGCGGCGCCCAAGCCGGCCAGGTTTTGCGTATTGTTGCCGAAGCGAAAATGAAAAAGATGGGTCAAGTTGATGAAGAAATGCTAGACGGTTTAGAAAAACAAACCGCCGATATGCTAGAGGCTCAATCGACTGCCCTAGCCTGTACAGCACGTATGTGGGATGACGGCATTATCGATCCTCGCGATACCCGTAAGGTATTGGCCTATACCCTAGATATTTGCCGCGAAGCTGCTGCACGCCCACTGAAGAAGAATACTTTTGGTGTTGCTCGCCTGTAAGCAAACCAACAAAAAATTTAAGGATTAACGAATATGTTATACAACGAACAACATCATGAAATCATGCGCACCACAAAAGCTTTTGTGGAAAAAGAAATCAACCCTTACGTAGAAGAGTGGGAAGAAGCGGGTATTTTCCCAGCGAAAGAGCTATTTAAGAAAATGGGCGCACTTGGCCTATTGGGTATTGCTAAGCCAGAAGAATACGGCGGCATGGGTTTAGATTACAGCTACCAGATTGCCTTTTCTGAAGCGCTGGGTTCGGCTCACTGTGGTGGTGTACCCATGGGTATTGGCGTACAAACCGATATGGCCACCCCTGCTCTGGCTAAGTTTGGTAGCGATGAGTTGCGCCGTGAGTTTTTAGCCCCAGCCATTGCTGGTGAAGCTGTTGTTTCTATCGGTGTATCTGAGCCTCATGCCGGTTCTGATGTTGCCAATATCAAAACCACCGCACGCAAAGATGGTGATGATTACATCATCAACGGCACCAAAATGTGGATCACCAACTCCACCCAAGCCGATTTTATTTGCTTGTTAGCCAATACCTCGGACGATAAGCCTTATGTCAATAAGTCGTTGATTGTTGTGCCGACAAACCTACCAGGCATCAGCTTTTCAGATCGCTTAAATAAATTGGGCATGCGCTCTTCCGATACTGCGCAGATCTTCTTCGACAATGTCCGTGTACCACAGCGCTACTTAATCGGTGAAGAAGGCCAAGGCTTTACCTACCAGATGCTGCAGTTCCAAGAAGAACGTTTATTCGCGGCAGCCAATGGCATCCTAGGTCTAGAGCAATGCATCGAAGAAACTATTAATTACACCCGCGAGCGTCAGATTTTCGGTAAATCCGTATTGGATAACCAAGTGGTTAACTACCGCATGGCTGAACTACAAACCGAAATTGAAGCCCTACGTGCACTAACTTATAACGCTGTTGAAGGTTATATCAACGGTGAAGACGTTACCCTAAAAGCCTCTATGGCGAAGCTAAAAGTAGGCCGTTTATCTCGTGAAGTGACTGACGCTTGCTTACAGTACTGGGGTGGCATGGGCTTTATGTGGGAAAACCGCATCGCTCGCTTCTACCGTGATACTCGCTTGGTTTCTATCGGCGGCGGTGCCGACGAAGTAATGCTTGGCATTATCACCAAGCTTATGGATATCTCACCACGTCATAAAAAATAAAGCTGGAGACGAACATGAGTACTGAACTACCACAGTGCAAAGAACTGATTGTTGAGCAGCAAGATCATGTTTT
>JAOXRT010000260.1 GCA_025800365.1 Cellvibrionaceae bacterium
ATCAGCTTTCTGAAAAACCATAAGTCGTGTCTTAAAGTGCTCATGCGTGCAGCTCCATAAAGAGATCTTCTAGGTTTAGCTGCTGTTGTAGGATATCGCTGGATAATTTTGGAACTGGCTGGCTTACCGTAATAATAATGTCGCTACCGCGTTCACGTATAGCGACTTTGTTTTCGATACCATCGATCAACGATTGACGATTTTCTTGCTCAGGTAGTGTGATCTTATGATAGTTAGATTTTAATTGATCTAGGTTTTCCTGCAGCAATATCTTGCGATCTTTAAGAAATATAACATCGCTGGCGATACGCTCGATATCGCTGGTGATATGGCTAGAAAATAGAATGGTTTTATTGTCACCCCAGTAATCTTCCAAGAGCACTTCGATAAACTGCCTGCGAGCCTTTGGGTCAAGTCCAGCGACGGGCTCGTCGAGTACTAGTAGCTTAGGGCGGTGGGCAATGGCCATAATAATACTGACACATTGGCGCTGGCCGACCGATAATTGCCCAGTCTTTTTAGCTTTGTCGATTTCAAATTTATCTAGTAGGGCTAGGGCGAAGTCGTGATCCCAATCTTTATAGTACGCACCCCAGTGCTTTAAGAGTTCTTCGTTTTTGGAGTTGTCTAGCAAACCACTTTCTTGGGGTACATAGCCTAATTGTTGTCGGCTCTCGGTGCTGGCATTCCAGCTGTTTTCACTAAATATTTCAGCATGACCCTGTATAGGTTGGATAAGCCCAAGCGCACATTGAATCAGCGTGGTCTTACCAGCGCCGTTTTTACCGAGCAATCCAGTGATGCTCCCCGGCTCGAGAGAAAGATCGATGCGATCTAAACAATATT
>JAOXRT010000263.1 GCA_025800365.1 Cellvibrionaceae bacterium
CTTTTAGCTTGGCTAGCGCTTTCGGCTTCTTGCTGTTGTTTAATAAAGTCGAGTTTTTGTTGTTGCTCATGCACCAGCTGTTGGGACATGCTGCGACGCATCTCGATGTCTCGCAGTAGGCTGGTGCGCATGATATTAAAACCACGCACCACATTACCTAATTCATCGTTCTGTTCGTTTTTGCGACCGAGCTGTAAGGGTTGATTCAAATTGCGCAGCGATAAATTACTGGCATAGTTAGCAATATGAGCCAAGTGTCGGGTAAACAAGCTGCGAATCAAGAAAAAGATCGCCAGAGACACCAACAGCGATTTGGTGAACTGCATGGCAATAATAAAGCGCGCTCTTTGCCAGAGCTTGGTGTAAACACTATCAAGGCTAACGACAATGCTAAGATCGCCAAGGTGTTGCTCGCGAGTATTAATGTCGCTATACACTAGGGGATATACACGAGTCATCTGGCGCTCGCCCATGGGTTCAGCCTGATCGGAGGCGGTTATGGCTCGCGGGTGATCATCCCAATTGGTCCAGTTGACCGTCACTTGTACAACATCACTAACATCCAGCATGCTGTTCACCTGCAGGCGCAGCTGCTCTTCGTCAAAATTCCACAGGCTTTTAGTGATGCTGGATAAGGTACTGATGCGGATTTGTTCTAATCGTAAATCGAGTTCTTTTAGATCGTCTTGAAAGGAAGAGCGTAGTTGTACGACAACAGCAATCAGCGTAATGCCAGAGCTAATAAGCAAGATCCAAGCGAGTAATCTAACGGTAAGAGAGTTTTGATTGGCGCTATTGTTGAGATCCCACATGTTGATGAGCTCACGGCTTCCCTGTTGCTAACGGCTAATGCAACGATTTTAATGTGTTATTGTTTTGATGCTACAGTCTTGCAAAGCTGTTACAGATTAATCGACACAGCGAAATATGCCAAGTGTTTAACAAGCGCGTCTTATTACTGTCGCCCTACTCACTTAATCAGGCTGACTAATCGGCGGGTAGAAAACGCGCAATAACATCGTTCAAAAAGCGCTGCCCCAAATCGGTGGGGCAAAGTAATCCGTTTTCCATGCTGATAAGGCCCTCAGATTCCAGCTCTGAAAGTTGTGGTTCAATGGCTGAAAAGGGTAAAAAGGTACGTTGCTCAAATAGATCCAGTTCAAATCCATCACTGAGACGCAGCGCGTTCATCATAAACTCTAGAATCAGTTGCTCGCCCTGTACTATCTCTTCACCAGCCGTGTACTTGCGACTGCGGTCCAAATAGTGGGCAGGCAATCGGGTTTTCCATTGTCGGCTGACCGCTTGTTGGCGGCTAATCTTTGCATGTGCGCCAGCGCCAATGCCTAGATAATCACCGAACTTCCAATAATTAAGGTTGTGTCGGCTTTGTTGGTCCCGGCTATAAGCCGAGATTTCGTATTGTTTGTAACCGTGTTGAGCAAGTAATTCCTGCCCTTGAATTTGAATCTCGGCCAACTCGTCATCTATCGGTAATAGCGGTGGGCGCTTATAGTATTCAGTATTTGGTTCTATGGTTAACTGGTACCAAGATAAATGCTCAGGCCCCAAGGCGATGGCTTGTTGCAAATCATGTTTGGCTGATTCTACGCTTTGCTGGGGTAGGCCATGCATAAGGTCCAAGTTAACATTATCAAAGCCGGCTTTGCGGGCCATTGCCATGGCCTTGCTGGCTTGGTCGGCGCTATGAATTCTTCCCAGAGCTTTAAGTTGCTCATCACCAAAACTCTGCACACCTATTGAAAGGCGATTGATACCAGCCTGTCGATAACCTGAAAAGCGTTGTTGCTCGGCGGTTCCGGGGTTCGCCTCCATGGTGATTTCGATATCTTGTTCAAAGCCTACAATTTCTTCACAGGCTGTTAAGACGCGTTCAAAGGCATGGGGGCTGAACAAGCTGGGTGTGCCGCCACCGATAAATATAGATTGCAGGGCGCGACCTTGGCTCAGCTCTTTACTTTGCTGTAGGTCTTCAATAAGGCTGTCGCAGTAGCTTTGCTCTGGCAGCTCTTCTTCAGCGCGGTGTGAATTAAAGTCGCAGTAGGGACATTTACGAACACACCATGGAATGTGGATATATAAAGAAAGGGGAGGGAGTGACTCCCGCACAGGAGTGCTCACCGTTTTTCTTCCATGGCCTGCATTAGCAATGCCAACGCTTGACCGCGATGGCTAATTTTATTTTTTAGGCTGCGATCAAGCTCAGCTGAGCTGCACTGTTGCTCTTCTAGCCAAAACAAAGGGTCGTAACCGAAGCCTTGTTGGCCGCGAGCTTCGTGCAAAATGCGCCCTTCCCAACTGGCGTGGCATATCAATGGGGTAGGATCTTTTTCATGGCGCATATACACCAAGACACAATGAAAACGAGCGCTACGCTGGCTATCATCAAGACCGGCTAATTTTTCTAATAGCAGGGCATTGTTCTTTTGGTCGGTGGCTTCTGCACCGCTAAAGCGAGCAGAATAAATCCCGGGCGCACCTTGTAAGGCATCGACTTCTAAGCCAGAGTCGTCGGAAATTGCCGGCATGCCAGTAATAGCGCAAGCGTGGCGTGCTTTAATGATGGCATTTTCAACAAAACTTAAGCCGGTTTCATCGGCGTCTTCTACTCCAAGCTCACGCTGGGGTTTGATATCAATCGCCAAAGGTGAAAACAGTGCTTGGAACTCTTTGAGCTTGCCCTGGTTATTGCTCGCCAGAACGATAGTATTGGATGTCATATTCTTAATCGGTATTCATTTTGCGGTGGAAGCTAAAGCTATGGCTTTGCTCTGAGCCTTCAGGTGTTACATCGATATGAAAGTGCAAAACTTCTTCATTATCAAAACGTAATGGCGCCAGGTAATAGGTGGCGTTTTGCTCTTTGATTTCAATAAACTCCAGTTCGCGAGTCTGTTGAATTAGGTTCTTATAGTTGCCACTAACGGTCGCTTTGCCACCGCGAATTTTGCCATTTTTTAAAACTGCAATATTAACTAAGGCGCGGTTTGAGCCGCGCACCAAGTTATAGGCTTTGGCAATCTCAGCGGGAATAAAGCTGCTATTAAATACGCTGAAAAATATTTTGTAATCACCAAACTCTTCGTAAGGTTTGCCGAGCTCTCTGGCCTCCTGGGCGAAGCTGCTTATGCTCAAGCTGCAAAGCAATAAGGCGAATATGGATTTTATGGAAGACATGGTTCTACCTATCGTTTACGAAGATGATACATGGCAGTGATGCCAAAGAAATTGGGTAGGGCTTGCTTGATCATGCGGCCGCTACCTTGGGTGGTCACTCGGCGGCTGATGATTTCTATCGACAGCTCTTGGCACAAGACTTCAAAATCTTTGAAGGTACAAAAGTGAATGTTGGGTGTGTCATACCACTGGTAAGGTAGTAAATCAGAAACCGGCATGCGGCCCGAAAAAGCCAAGTGCCAGCGCGCACGCCAGTGACCAAAATTTGGAAAGGTAACAATACACTCTTGACCAACGCGTAGCATTTCTTGCAGCACTAAATGCGGGAAGCGCATGGTTTGCAATGCCTGGGTCATGACGACGGTATCAAAACTATTGTCAGCAAAGTTACCCAGGCCCTGATCGAGGTTTTGCTCTACAACATTTACGCCTCGGGCAATACAGCGACTGATTTGTTCTGGCCCAATTTCTAAGCCGTAACCATTAACGCCTTGCTCTTGAAGGCGCTCTAAAAGCGCACCATCACCACAGGCGAGGTCGAGAACTTTTTGCCCGGGCTTGATCCAAGTACTAATGATGTCTAGATCACTGCGCATTGTTAGATGCCTCCAATTGCTGGGCAACGCCTTTTAAATAATTTGAAAAGACGGTTTCGTAACGCTGATTGGGGAGCAAGAATGCATCGTGACCGGCGTCGGATTCAATCTCGGCATAACTTACGGATTTGCCTGCTGCCATTAGGGCATCAGCGATTTCGCGTGAACGAGCCGGCGCAAAACGCCAGTCGCTGGTAAATGACACCACTAAGAACTTACATTGCGCGTGGCTAAAGGCTTTAACCGGGTCGTGATCATACTCGCGTGCCAAATCGAAATAATCCAGCGCTTGGGTCATTAAGATATAGCTATTAGCATCGAAGCTGGTCGAAAACTTTTCGCCCTGATAGCGCAGATAACTTTGTATTTGAAATTCGACCGGCTCATCTTGGCCTTGCTCGAAAGTTCCTGAACGTAATTGTCGGCCGAATTTTTCACCCATGCCATCACCCGATAAATAAGTGATGTGGCCGATCATTCTGGCGACCGAAAGGCCAGCGCGAGGGATGATGTCTTGTTGCTGATAGTGGCCTTCAGCGAACTCTGGGTCGCTGCATATCGCTTGGCGAGCAGTTTCATTAAAGGCAATATTCTGCGCACTGAGCTTCATCGCTGAGGCGATAACAATGCAGTTTTTCACGCGTTCAGGATATTCCAGTGACCAGCGCATAGCCTGCATGCCGCCAAGACTGCCGCCAATAATAGCTGCCCAACATTGAATGCCAAGCAAATCGGCTAGGCGGGCCTGGCTGTTTACCCAATCGCGTACTCTTAGGCGAGGGAAGTCTGGTCCCCAAGGCTTTTGGGTTTCTGGGTTGATACTATTGGGGCCGGTTGAGCCATCACATCCGCCAATATTGTTTAGCGATACCACAAAGAACTTGCTGGTATCAATTGGCTTGCCGGGGCCAATATAAGCATCCCACCAACCTGGTTTGCTGTCTTCATAGCTGTGGAAGCCAGCGGCATGGTGATTCCCAGATAAGGCATGGCAAATCAATATGGCATTACTGGCATCACTGTTAAGCTCACCATAGCATTCGTACATCAGCTGGTATTGCTCAAGCCTGCGGCCGGAAGCTAACTCTAAAGCTTCGTTAAATTCAGCGCATTGGGGTTCTACCAAGCCAACACTATGGTCATCAATCTCAGACATCTTTTCTATACACCAACCGTTCTTACACACCTACTACCAGGCTTGCGATGGCGCCACCGATGCCTACTTCATAAGCTAGGCTGCTCAGTAAAATGCCTAGAATACCCAATACCAAGAAGGCGAAGATCGGGCTGATATCAAAACCACCCAGATCAGGCACTAGGCGGCGAAACGGTCGCATCATTGGGGCCAATAATTGATTCAATAACAATACCGCAGGGTTGGGGTTATGTGGCGCTATCCAGCCTAGAATGATCGATATAAACAAACCCCATTTGTAGATGCTTAGGGTCAAGCCCAGTAAGCCAACCATAGACCAGGTCAGTACGTGGAAGGGGTTTAAAAAGCCTAGACCAACAACCGCGGCGCAAGCTTCAATGAGCACCCAGTGCAGAGCAATGGCAAGCACGACACAGGCCATATCGAGTCCAAATAGCCCTGGAATGATTTTGCGTAATGGCAACAATAATGGGTTGGTGGCCTTTACCAAAAACTGAGATACCGGGTTGTAAAAATCAGCCCTCGCCAGTTGTAGCAAAAAGCGAATCACAATCAGCGCGATATATAGGCTGCCAAGTGTTTGTAAAACATAAAGGCCAATTTCATTGAGCGCCCCCATGATGTTCTCCTTAGATAAAAGGGTCTATAAGCTTTGCAGCGAATTATAGGCTATCGCGCCTGTGCTCGCTGCTGACTTTGCGTTGATTTGCAGTTTAGCCCAGCTCTTTGGCCATCTCGCGTGCACGATTACTGCAGGCTTGCATGGCGCCGGCAAACAAATCGCGTAAGCCATTATCTTCAAAATGGGCAATCGCCTGGGCTGTGGTACCGCCAGGTGATGTAACCCGGCGGCGCAGTTCGGCAACGTCGACATCACTTTGCTGCGCTAGGGTGGCGGCGCCAAGTACGGTTTGTATGCACAATTCTGCAGAGCTATCAGCATCAAGGCCTTGGGCAACGCCTTCGGCAATCATGGCTTCCATGGCTAGGAAGAAATAGGCCGGCCCACTGCCAGAAACGGCGATGACCGAATCGATAAGCGCCTCATCCTCCAACCATTTGACGATGCCTACAGACGCTTGAATGTCATCAGCCAGTTGTTTTTGATCGGCGCTACAATTCTCATTGGCGTATAGGCCTGCCGCACCAACCCCTACCAATGAAGGAGTGTTTGGCATGGAGCGCACAATGGCCAATTCTTCGCCCAACCATTGATTCAGGCTTTGCATTGGAATACCAGCGGCCAGTGAAATGATCAGCGGCTTATGCTGTAAATGAGGTTTAATTTCACTGGCCACCTGCTGCAGCATTTGAGGCTTTACGCCCAGTACCACGACATCCGCCGCGCTACAGGCTTGGCAATTGTCGTTATCGGTATGCACTGAAAACTCTTCGCGCAGGGCCTTAAGGTTTTTGTCACTTGGAGCGCAGGCGATTATTTGATCACTGGTAAAGCGGCCTTTTATCATTCCGCCAATAACAGCGCTGGACATATTGCCGGCGCCAATAAATGCGATTTTAGGTGACTGGCTGTTCATTTTTTCTACGTTGTCCTATCGGCTTTTTCTATATATGTGATTAGTTGCGGGGCCCAAAAATATCGCTGCCCACTCTTAACATGGTGCTGCCGGCCGCCACAGCTGCTGCAAGATCTTGTGACATGCCCATCGATAAGGTATCTAAGTTAAGCCCGGCCTTATTAAGCTCATCTTGCAACTGCTGCAAACGCTGCAGGCTTTGAAGTTGCTCTGAATACTCTTGGCGGGGTTTTGGAATCGCCATTAAGCCGCGAACCCTAAGCTTGGGTAGCTTGCTTATCTCAATCACCTGCTGCTGCAATTCCTGTGGGCTAAAGCCAGATTTGCTTTCTTCATTATCCAGATTTACCTGCAGGCAGATATTTAGCTCTGGCAGTTGCTCATCTCGTTGTTGGGAGAGTCGCTGTGCAATTTTTAATCTATCAACACTGTGTACCCAGCTGAAGTTTTCGGCAATAGCGCGCGTTTTATTGGATTGAATAGGGCCAATAAAGTGCCAACAGATATCTCTCGCAGCTTGTGCTTCATCATGGAGCTGGGCCAGCTCTTCCTGTTTTTGCAGGGCTTCTTGCAGATAGTTCTCGCCAAAATCAATCTGCCCGGCATGATAAGCCTGCAAGATATCGACCAGCGGTTTGGTTTTACTTACGGCTAATAATTGAATATCGCTGGCTGAGCGTCCACTTTGGCTGGCAGCCTCTGTAATGCGGGATTGCACTATTTTTAAACGTTCAGCAACGGTTTGAGCAGGATCGAGCATCTTTTTGCACAAATAGGTGGAAATTGGCGGATGGGTATTTGCTTTTCTTGGGTCTCTAGGTCAAAGTTTACCGTATAGCAAAGGAAAACACCTCAACTATAATTGAGGGTGGCAGCGAGGGCGGTACACGGTGTATGGCTTGTTCGACTGCTAAATATAAACCACCTAAATAAAGCTCGTTGGCGATTAGATGCGGGCTGCGGTGGGGGAAGACACCAGTTTAAGCTGTTTTGAGGCCATTATGGATATTACGGAGCTGTTAGCTTTTAGTTCTAAACAGGGGGCATCTGACCTCCATTTGTCGGCTGGATTGCCACCTATGATTCGTGTTGATGGCGATGTGCGTCGTATCAACCTCCCGCCGATGGAGCATAAGCAGGTTCATGGCCTGATTTATGAAATCATGAACGATAAGCAGCGTAAGGATTTTGAAGAGCATCTGGAAACGGATTTCTCATTTGAAGTGCCCGGAGTTGCTCGCTTCCGTGTAAACGCCTTTAATCAGAATCGTGGTGCCGGTGCGGTGTTCCGTACCATTCCTTCGAAAGTTTTAACTATGGAAGAGTTGGGCATGGGCCAGGTCTTCCGTGAAATCGCTGCTGTGCCTCGTGGCTTGTGCTTGGTAACAGGGCCAACCGGTTCGGGTAAGTCCACCACCTTGGCGGCGATGATCGATTACATCAATGATAATAAGTACGAACATATTTTAACCATTGAAGACCCGATCGAATTCGTACATGAATCCAAAAAATGTTTGGTAAACCAACGTGAAGTGCATCGTGATACCCACAGCTTTAGTGATGCACTGCGCTCGGCTTTGCGTGAAGACCCCGACATCATCCTGGTTGGTGAGATGCGAGACCTGGAAACCATTCGCTTAGCCCTAACCGCGGCAGAAACCGGTCACTTAGTATTTGGTACCTTGCACACCACCTCCGCGGCTAAAACCATTGACCGTGTGGTTGATGTATTCCCCGCTGAAGAAAAATCCATGGTTCGTTCCATGTTGTCAGAATCTTTGCAGGCGGTAATTTCTCAAACGCTGATGAAGCGTCAAGAAGGTGGCCGTGTAGCAGCGCATGAAATTATGCGTGGTACTTCGGCGATTCGAAATCTTATTCGTGAAGATAAAGTGGCCCAAATGTACTCAGCTATTCAAACCGGTGGTTCTATTGGTATGCAGACCATGGACCAGTGTTTGGCAGATTTGGTTGAAAAGCGCATTATTTCTCGTGAAGTGGCGCGGGAAAAAGCCCGTATGCCAGAAAATTTCTAAGCTCGTTTGGTTTAAGGAACCGATATGGAATTTGAACGCTTATTGGCGATGATGGTAGAGAAAGGGGCTTCGGATCTTTTCGTCACAGCCGGTGTTCCACCGTCAATTAAATTACACGGTAAAGTTGTACCTGTTACCACTACGCCCTTGTCTCCAGAGAAAACCCGCGAAGTGGTTTTGGGGGTGATGAACGAGCAGCAGCGTCAAGAGTTTATTCAAACGCACGAGCTAAACTTTGCGATCAGTGCCCGTGGTATTGGTCGTTTTCGTGTCAGTGCTTTTTACCAGCGCAACCTGGCGGGCATGGTGCTGCGTAGAATTGAAACCGTTATTCCCAAGATTGATGATCTAGGCTTGCCCGCCATTATTAAAGATTTGGCGATGGTAAAGCGCGGATTGATTATTTACGTGGGGGCGACGGGTACCGGTAAGTCGACCTCGCTCGCGGCAATGATCGGCCATCGTAATGGCAATTCAAAAGGCCATATTATTTCCATTGAGGATCCGATCGAATTTATTCACCAGCACCAGGGTTGTATTGTTACCCAGCGTGAGGTGGGTATCGATACCGATTCTTTTGAGGTCGCGCTAAAGAATACTCTGCGACAAGCACCCGATGTCATTATGATTGGTGAGGTGCGAACCCGAGAAACCATGGAGCATGCAATTGCTTTCGCGGAAACCGGGCATTTATGTTTATGTACCTTGCACGCGAACAATGCAAACCAGGCTTTGGATCGTATTATCCATTTCTTCCCAGCCGATCGTCACAATCAATTGTGGATGGACTTGAGTTTAAACTTGCGCGCTATTGTCGCTCAGCAGCTGATTCCTACACCGGATGGCAATGGCCGCCGAGCTTGTTTGGAGGTGATGCTGAACTCACCTTTAGCGGCAGACATGATTCGTAAGGGTGATGTTCATGAGCTTAAAGAGCTGATGAAAAAATCCAATGAATTGGGAATGCAAACTTTCGATCAGGCTTTGTACGAGCTTTATGACTCGGGTGAAATTACCTACGAAGATGCTCTGGCGCATGCAGATTCGCCAAACGATTTGCGTTTGATGATTAAGCTAGGCTCAGAAACCGATGCAGATTATCTTAGCAATGTGGCCAATGAGCTTTCTTTGCAGGGTGATGACACCGATGATAAGGGCCGCTTATTCTAAGCGGCTGCTTTAAGGCTGGTCTTGCTTGGCCAGCCAGCTTTCCAAAATCAAACGCGCCGCGATTGAATCGATAGGTTGCTTGGAATAATTACCGTATTGCCCTCTCTCGCTAGCCTCTTCTTTTGCTTCAAAGGAGGATAGGCGTTCATCCATCATCTCGATTTTAATGCCAAAGCGGCCATGGATGCGGTTGCCAAATTTTCTCGCCCTAGCGCTAAGTTCGCTTTCGCTGTCATCCATATTGAGAGGCAGGCCGACCACGATTAAATCAGGTTGCCATTCTTTGAGTAGCTTGGCAATTTCATCCCAATTGGGGGTGCCATCTTTTGCTTTGAGTGGTTTTAATTCTTGCGCGGTGCGGCTTAATAAATTGCCTTGGGCCAGGCCAATGTTACGCAGGCCGTAATCAAAGGCCAGCACGGTTTTGATTGTGCTCATGGTGAATCCTGTTTAGGCGTGACCGGCTGTTGATTGTAGTGTGTCTGGGTCAAAGCCTAGTGATGCGACCGCTTTTTGCCACTTTAAGTGGCTTGGGGTTTGAAAAAGAATCTCGCTATTGGCAGGTGCTGTTAGCCAGCTATTGCTTTGAATCTCTTCCTCTAGTTGGTCGGGTGCCCAACCGGCGTAGCCCAAGCTAATTAAAAAATGCTGGGGGCCGCTACCCTGTGCAATATGCTCTAATAATTCCAGTGAGCCCGATAAGGCAATATCTTCGCTGATGATGTCAGATTTTGGATAAGGGCCATTGTCGGTGCTGTGCAAAATAAAACCTTGTTCTTGTTTAACTGGGCCACCGTGCAAAACCTTTTGCTGCATTTCTTTGTCGCAGTCGATATCCAGTTGTTCAAGAATTTCGTCAAGCTTGGCTTCGGTTTCCTGGTTCACCACTAGACCCATTGCGCCTTCGTCGTCATGGTGGCACAGGTAAATCAGGCTGCGTTCAAAATTTGGATCGTTTAAACCTGGCATGGCGATCAGGAATTGATTGGCGAGATTCATGGCTTGTTTTTGCGTTGACATGGTAGGCCTTTTTTATCGGCTGGTGCTCAAACCGGAAATTTCAAAATGCCAGGTTCGAATAATTTCTAGTTTGTCCGTTGTTTTGCGAATTTCCTGGGGGAAAGGCGCAAACGGCGAGGCTAAATAAACAATTTGTAGGGCAGCGCGATCAAGCAACTTTTGGCCCGAGGAGTGCAAAATTTCAACTTTATCGACATTGCCATTAGGTAACAGCGTAACCGCGGCCCGCAAGGTGCCGGTGATGCCGCGTTGCAGTGCTTCATCAGGGTAGTTACGGTTGCCGACAAATTCGATCTTGCTGGCCCATTTGCTTAGGTATTCGGCATCAATAGAGGCGCGGGTCGCCACTGAAGTAATGCGTCGAATGCGTGGGCGTTTGGCATAAGCTTGGCGCTGTCGGGCGAGCTTGGCGTGCAAGCTGGCAATCTCGGCGCTGTGTAAGAGCTCGACATTAGACTCGCCTTGGCTCTTTTCTTGGCGCTGCTGCTTATCTTGGCTACTGCTTATTTTGCGGCTTTGCCCGGTGGTGGCTAAGAGCTTCTGCTGTTGCGCGGCTTGCTCGCTGCGTAGGCGCTCACTGGGAGGGGTGATATCTCTAATTTGTGTGTCGGCAATAGGCGCCTGCTTGTCTACAGTCAGTTCGCGTAGCTCATCAATGCTGCCGCTAGCTTGCTGATTGTGTTGGGCGAGAAAGTCGGCTTTATCGGGGGCTTGAGAATCTTTGTGGGTCGCCAAGGTGATATTTAATGAAGCCGCAGGTTTGGGCTTCATATCAATATCAAAGGTCAGGCCAAGAATAATAAGCGCGTGCACGGCCACTGCGACAAAGGCAGTAAAATACAAGCGGTCATTGCTGCTTGGGCTTGGCGTGGCGGCTGTAGACATTTCGCGATTATAGCAGCGCAAGCGTTGATGCAAACGCTGCTTTAAGCATATTTAAAATTAATTAATACGCTTGGCGATCGCGTCCATTAATTGTTGGCCAATATTTGTACCGTAGGCAGCATCGATCTCGCGCACACAGGTAGGGCTGGTGACATTAATCTCGGTAAGATAATCACCGATAACGTCTAGACCAACAAATAGCAGGCCTTTTTCTTTTAAGGTTGGGGCTATTTGTTCTGCAATCCAGCGATCACGATCGCTTAACTCTTGAGCGACACCTCGGCCGCCGGCTGCTAGGTTGCCGCGCGTTTCACCTTCGGCAGGGATGCGGGCTAAGCAGTATGGCACTGGTTCACCGTCCACAACCAAAATGCGCTTGTCACCATTGCTGATATCCGGGATAAATTTCTGAGCCATGATGGTTTCTTGGCCAAAGCGGGTCAGGGTTTCCAAGATAACGCCTACATTGGGGTCATCCTGTTTGCAGCGAAAAATACCGGCGCCACCCATGCCATCAAGTGGTTTAAAAATCACATCGCCATGCTGTTGGTGGAAATCACGCAGCTGCTGGTCGCTACGGCTAACCAATACTGGAGGGCAGCACTCTGGAAACTGATTGGCAAAAACCTTCTCATTGCAGTCGCGAAGACTTTGAGGTTTGTTAACAATCAGGCAGCCTTCGCGCTCAGCGGCTTCAAGGATATAGCTTGAATAGATGAATTCGGAGTCAAAAGGAGGATCCTTGCGCATTAAAACGGCGTTTAGCTCAGCAATGGGCTGTTGTACTGTCTCGCCGAGCTCAAACCACTTCTCTGGGTTGGCGAAAACCTGCAGGGGCTTCATATTGGCCATGGCGCGGCCTTGATCCAGGTATAAATCGGCCTGCTCCATATAGTACAGCTCCCAGCCTCTCTCGGCGGCCGCTAGCAACAAGGCTAAGCTTGTATCTTTTTTGTACGTAATGGCGGCGATTGGGTCCATAACGACACCAAGTTTTACCTGCATAATCAAGCCTCTTCAAAATAGGTGGGTGGCAAGCATAAGAACTTGTGTGACATTAGGCAAATGCTGTTTTGTGTCAAGGTACTGTAAGGTGAATGAGGTACATTGGCGGCTAGATCCTCTTGCAGGCTCCCCTGGGCAAATTTTTGTTTTGCTGGCTTTCGTAGAGAATCGATTACTTTTTATCTGCCAATGCTCATCAATTCCCTTAACTCTGTGAGCCTTTGCTTATCTATTTCAACGGGTTATGGATAAAAGCTAGGAACTGTGTTAAAAATTGGCTGCTTGGCTGTAGCACAGTTGCGCCAAATGCCGACTAAGCGCTTTAGCGAGAATATTCCATGGCTGGACTATATTTGTTGGACGCCAAAGCGAAATTGGGCTTCAAGGTGAGAAGTCAATCAATGAAACAGCCCCGCGTAAGCGGATAATTATTATAGCTACTACTCAAAGGTCACGATCCGATGGATGTAGATTTTGAAAGCCTTACGGTAATGGTCATCGACGACAGTAAAACGATTCGTCGCACGGCCGAGACCCTACTCAAGAAAGTAGGCTGCGCCGTAGTTACGGCGACAGACGGATTTGATGCGCTGGCTAAAATTGCAGATAACAGGCCAGACATTATTTTCGTCGACATTATGATGCCGCGTTTGGATGGTTATCAAACCTGTGCATTAATTAAGAATAATAGTCAGTTTAAATCCACCCCGGTGATTATGCTGTCCAGTAAAGACGGCTTGTTCGATAAGGCCAAAGGGCGGATTGTCGGTTCAGATGAATACCTGACCAAACCATTTAGCAAGAGTGAACTTATCGGCGCGATCGAATCCCAAGTGCGCCTGACTAGTGCTTAAAACTCTAACAACAATAAAGCCAGCATTGGGGGGAATATGGCAACCGTACTTATTATCGATGATTCACCGACAGAGACCCACAAGCTCTCGGGTATGTTAAGTAAGAACGGACATGCAGTGATCACAGCAGACACTGGTGAAGCAGGCATGGATAAAGCCAAAGCAGAACGCCCAGACGTGGTGTTGATGGATATTGTAATGCCTGGTCTAAATGGCTTTCAGGCCACTAGGCAGTTAACCAAAGCTCCTGAGACCGCCAACATTCCAGTGATCATAGTAACCACTAAAGATCAGCAAACCGATAAGGTTTGGGGTATGCGTCAAGGTGCAAAGGCCTACTTAACAAAACCGATTGAAGAAAAGACGCTGTTGCAGACTATTAATGACGTGATGTCTTAATGGTTAAGGCAGTTAGACGGCAGGTATCACTATGAGCACGACTGCTAGCGCTTTTGATGTACTAGCCGAGCTTTCGCTCACGGCTAAGCCTGGTGGCGCCGGTAAAGATCTCGATGCTGAAGCTCAGTTACAGTGGAGCGGCATCGGCTTTTCTTTGTTTGGCGAGCAGTTTATTGCTCCGGTTGGTGAGCTTTCGGAAATGCTCGAGATACCGGCTTCAACTCGTTTGCCTGGGGTGCAGCCTTGGGTAGTCGGAGTTGCTAATGTACGTGGTCGATTGTTGCCTTTATTTGATATGGCGGCATTCTTTGGCGGCAAGCTTAGCAGCTCCAAAAGACAGCATCGTGTACTGATTCTAGAAAGGGAAAGCATCTACGCCGGCCTGATTGTAGACCAAGTATTTGGTATGCAACATTTTCCCCTGGAAACTTTTCAGGAACAGGCCAACAGCAAATTGGAGGCAGTAACAAGCTGCCTGTCTGGTTGTTATCAATTAAGCGATAGCAGCTGGCAGGTTTTTAGTACTGCTAAATTGATAGAAGACCCAAGATTTGCCAATGCAGCGCTAAGCTAATTTGGTTTTCGCTGTAGCTGGCGAGCCCTTGGAAAAATAAACTAAATGCTAATAGGTCAGGAGCGCCTAGCATGAAAAATGATTCTAAAAGTTTTGCTTTAACCGTCCGCAGCAACCCGTTTATGGCGGCGTTGATTGCAGCTCTGGTGGCATCGCTTATCGCCATGGCGGTGAGCTTTTATTTACTCCAGCGCGATGCTGGAAAAGACCAAGAGCAGCTCCAATTAACCGCTGAATTACGAGCCTTATCGTATCGTTTGACGGCACTGTCCCGAGAGTCTACCTCCGGTGATGAAAAGGCATTCTCTGAATTGTCTAAAGTGGTTGCCACCATGGACAGCACTTGGCAGACAGTACGAACTCAGGATGAAAGCAATCGCACAATGATGGCGGCTGAGTACGCGGCCTTTGATAGTGTATGGCAGCGAGTAAAATCGAACTCGCGCACGATTATTAATAACAAAGACACCATCATCTTTCTAAACGACGTTGCTAACACGCTAAACCAGTCACTGCCAGAACTGCAGGCGGAACATAACAACATTGTAGAGATTCTTTTAGAAAGTAACGCACCGGCGGATCAGGTGGCGGTAGCCCAGATGCAGTCTTGGCGTGCGGAACGTATCGGTCGAAACGTAGATAAGATGCTTCGCGGTGGTTCCGATGCGATGGAATCAGCGGATCAGTTTAACCTCGATGCAAACTTGTTCGGTAAGGTTCTTTCTGGCATGAGCGACGGTGACGTTGCCATGAGTATTTCGAAAGTAACCGATGCCGATGCCATCGAAAGTTTGGTGGAAATTAAAGAGCTATTTGATTTTGTAAGCTCCTCGGTAAAAGAAATTTTTGAAGCGTCGCCATCGCTGTTTAAGGCGCGTCAGGCGGCCGATGCGCTACTGGATGACTCCCCGGTATTGCTGGAAACCTTGAGTGATCTTACCGACGGTATTGCAACCGCTTCTGAGCAGCGTCAACCAAACAACACCACTATTGCTGTGATTGCATTCATCGGCGTTGTGTTGTTGATCGTAATTGGTGCTCAGCTACTGAGCAGCTCTCGTAAGCGCTTAGAAGAATCCGCTGCGGCGAACGATCGTAACCAGCAGGCGATTTTGCGACTACTTGATGAACTTGCCGACCTCGCTGATGGTGACTTGACTACCTCGGCAACGGTAACGGAAGACTTCACCGGGGCCATTGCGGACTCGGTTAACTACGCGATTGACCAACTTCGTATTCTAGTATCCCGAATCAATACCACCTCAACCAGCGTATCGTCAGCGGCACAGGGTACACAGCAAACAGCGCTGCACCTAGCCGAAGCATCCGAACACCAGGCGCAAGAAATTGCCGGTGCATCGGCGGCGGTAAATGAAATGGCGGTAACCATTGACCAAGTATCTGTAAACGCCGCTGAATCAGCGGGCGTTGCAGAGCGATCGGTAACGATCGCGAACAATGGTGCGAAGGTGGTACAGAACACCATCACGGGCATGGATACGATTCGTGAGCAGATTCAGGACACCTCAAAACGTATTAAACGATTGGGTGAATCGTCCCAGGAGATTGGTGATATCGTAAGCTTGATTAACGACATTGCCGACCAAACCAACATTCTTGCATTGAACGCCGCGATTCAGGCATCGATGGCGGGTGACGCCGGTCGAGGTTTCGCGGTGGTAGCAGACGAGGTACAGCGATTGGCGGAACGTTCTGCCGCGGCAACCAAGCAGATTGAAGGCCTGGTAAAAGCGATTCAGAACGATACCAACGAAGCGGTAACCTCGATGGAACAAACCACGACTGAGGTGGTTAAGGGTGCGCGCCTAGCACAGGATGCGGGTGTTGCACTGGAAGAAATTGAAAACGTATCGTCTAACTTGGCGGAATTGATTCAAAGCATTTCGAACGCTGCACGTCAGCAGGCTTCATCAGCCGGTCACATTTCAAATACGATGAACGTGATTCAGGAAATTACCTCGCAAACCTCATCGGGTACCAGTGCAACGGCACAGTCGATTGGTAACTTGGCTGATATGGCGACCGATCTACAGGATTCGGTTGCGGGCTTTACCTTACCCGAAGGTATGCGCATGGATTCGGCTAATGAAGATGATGTGGTCTTCTCCGAGGCCGATGATGCCGACGTGGAAATTAGTCTAGATGATGTTGATGGTTTAGATGCATCACTGGATGAAGAAGAGCAAACCTTGGAAGTCGCTGGAAATCAGTAAGACGAAATAGAGGTGAATGAGGTAGCTTAAGATAACTGTTAAATGTCTTGGTCTTTACAAGTATCCAGCGGGTTAAGCGATTTAGAGTTTAATCGCTGGCGAAAACTATTAGAAAAAAGAGCAGGGATAGCAGTTGGCGAACAGCTTCGCAGCATGTTGCAGGTGCAGATTAATCAGCGCATGCAGGCGATAGGCTATAGCGACTACTCGGCTTATTACGAATTTGTGCACAGTGGTCTTGGTGGCCGTTTAGAGCAGGCCTTATTGATTGAAAAGCTGGTGGTCAGTGAAACCAGCTTTTATCGACATCGACCATCGTATGATTTTGTAAATTCTGCATTTGCGCAGTTTTTAGAACGCCGACAGGCGAATACATCAAAAGCTTGTTTTGATGTTTGGAGTATAGGTTGCGCCAGTGGCGAGGAGCCTTACTCACTAGCAATGGGTTTTGAAGATCAGCTGGCTGGTCGCGAGTTGTATGGCTCTGGGTACTACAGCATTGTGGCTACGGATATTAGTCACAGGGCCATCGCGCAAGCACGCAAAGGTGAATACGGCAGAACTAAGTTCGATACCGTGCCGGATGAACAAAAGCAGCATTATTTTGAACCGTTAAAAGATGGGCGTTATCGAGTAAAGCCCGCGCTGGCAAAAAGTATCTGTTTTAGTCAGGCCAATATTGTTGATATCGACACAATGCCGATAGTAAAAATGGATCTAGTGTTTACGCAAAATATGTTGGTGTATTTTCGTAAGCCCCAGCGCCTAAGAATATTAGATTACATCGCCGAGCGCTTAAAGCCAGGTGGCTATTTAGTGCTTGGTTTGGGCGAGGTAACCAAGTGGCACAATCCACGCATGCAAGTAGTGGATGTTGGTGCTGTACAGGTTTACCAGCGCAATAAAGAATAATTGGGGAAACTTCCTACTATGGAAGAAAAAAGAGACTTAACAGCACTGGATTGGGTGCTCGGTGAAATTTCCGAGTCCCTAAATCAATCCCGGCAAGCACTGGAAGCCTATATGGGCGATGTGCAGGATGCTACCCAGCTGCGATTCTGTCTAACACATTTGCATCAGGTCTACGGCAGCTTGCAAATGGTTGAGCTTGAAGGCCCAACCATGTTGGCTCAAGAGATGGAGCTACTCACCCAAGAGATGCTTAATGGTGCTGTGGCGGCCGATAATACCGTTGCCAATACTTTAATGCGCGCCATTGTGCAGCTGCCGCTGTTTCTACAGCAAATTCAACGTGGCAAAGGTTTCCATTCTTCAGCGGTATTTCCCCTCGTTAACGAACTGCGTGCGGCACGTGGTGATTCGCTAATTATTGATTCGGTTGGCTTTAAGCCTGATTTGTCCGCCTTGCAGTTACGTTTCGGTACGGCGCCTAAGCTACTAGCGGATCAAAATCATTTTCTAGCGGTAGCTAAAAAGCTACAGCAGATGTTTCAGTTTGCTGCGGCCAGTGTGCTGCGCGGCATGAATGTAAAAGATAATCGCGATTATCTAAATAAAATTTTTCTTCGCTTAAAGGCTATTAGCCAGGCGAGTCCACGATTACAGCAGTGGGATATTGCTAAAGCTTGGTTGGACAGCTTAAGCAATGAAGATCTTTCTTCAGGTTTGGCAGTGCGCGCATTGATGCGTCATTTGCATCGCGATATCAAACTGATTTCCCAAAAAGGTGTGCCGGCTTTAAATGTCGCACCTAACCAGGAGTTATTGCGCACCTTATTATTTTACGTCGCTTGTAGTACGGAATCATCCGATGCCATTCGCGCTGTGCGCGAACGCTATGCTCTTGATCAAGCCTTTGGTGGTAATGATCAAACAGCTATTTCTAGCGTATCGGAGCCGCAGTTAGATACGATTCGTTCGGTGACCAAAGCACTGAAAGAAGAGCTGGATGAAATTAAACAAACCCTAGAAAAGTTTAATGAAGACAGCGGTGAAGCTCAGTCCCTAGAAGATATGTTGCCGGTATTCCAGCGTGTTGCCGATACCATGATGGTAATGGGCGTTAATGAGCTGCCAAAACAAGTTAATCAAATTGAAGAATCGCTGCGCTTAAAGCTGCGCGATGGTGACTTACACGACCAAGAGTTGATGAAGCTAGCGGAAGACATTCTGCATGTTGAGCATCAGCTGGAAGCAATCGCAAGCTCTGGTCGATTGCAAGAAACCGTCGACAATAAAACGCTTGCTGCCTTAAGAATCGATGACGCCCAGCAGGCTGTAGTACAAGAATCTTACAGTCGCTTAGAAACCGTAAAGCAATCTATTGTTGAGTATATTGCTTCGCAGTGGGATGTCACCCACCTGCAAGAAACTCCGGCTTTATTAAAGGAAATTGCGGGTGGTCTAGCGATCATTCCATTGCAGCGTGCCGCCAATATTCTATATACGGCCGCACGATATATTGACGATAAGTTGCTGATAGGCGATGCCGGTGCGCCACAATGGGTAGAGTTAGATACTCTGGCAGATGCTATATCCAGCGTTGAATATTACTTGGAAAAACTGCGATCTGGTGTTGATAACACCGAAGATCAGTTGCTCGAAGTTGCCGAAGAGAGCTTGGCGAATTTGGGCTATGCCGTTGTTGATATTCAGTATGTCGAGCCAGAAAAAGAAACCCCTGCTGAAACTGAACATCAAGCTCAGCTTGATACGCCAGCCCTTGTCTCAGATGCTGTTGAAGAGGTCGTTGAAGATCTAAACGCGGCAAATGAAGAAATTGATCTAGCAGATACGGATACTTCCGCCTCCACCACATCCTCAGTACAGCAGGATGACGACGAGGATGAAGTTGATAGCGAAATTCGCGAGATCTTTATTGAAGAAGCGGCGGAAGTTATTGAATCTATCGATGATTACTTCCCGCGCTGGGCAATGGATTTCTCTGATCAAGATTCCTTGGGTGAGTTCCGGCGCGCATTCCATACCTTAAAGGGCAGTGGCCGATTAGTAAAAGCCTTCAGCATTGGTGAGTTGGCTTGGTCGGTAGAGAACATGCTTAATCGCATTATCGATGGTGCGATTGAGCCAAACGAGCAACAAGTTAGTCTGATTAATCGTGTTCGCTCACATTTGCCGGGTCTGGTTGAAGCCTTTGCCGCAGAAACAGCGGTAGAAAACGAAGCGGAGTTGCAGCAGCTGCAAGAATGGGCAGCGGTGCTGGCCGATGGCGGCAGTGTTATTGGTTTGGATGACAAGCCAGAAGCTGAGGAAAATGTTCGAGAAGAGCAGGCGGGCGAATTAGCAGTTGATGAAGGTGATGCAGCTGTTTCATCTGCAGATGCCGAACCACTGAGCCAGGAAGACGAAGAGCGCGAAGAGATATACCAGCTTTGGGATATTTTTGTTTCCGAAGCTGAAGGCCATTTGTATGAAGTGGGCCGCTTCAATGAGCGTATGCTGGCAGCTGCACCTTTATATGAGGCACCGAGTGATCCAATGCAGCGTGCCTTGCACACCTTGAAAGGTAGTGCCCATATGGCAGGTGTTACCGAGGTGGCCGAAATCGCAACGCCGCTGGAAGGTTTGGCCAAAGAAATGCGTAACTATCAGGTTGTTTTAAACCAAGATAGTTTGCAGTTATTTGTGGATGCCCGTGAATATATTCAAGCTGCTCTAGAACAAATTAAAGCGCGCCAAGAAATTCAAATTCCAGAAAAAGATATGTTCTTGGCTCGCGTTGCCGAACAGTACGAGCTTAATGTTGGTCACCTGATTCACCAAGAACAGGATTCACCACTGGGCTCTGCAGATCCAAGTAAACTCACCGCCTTTATGGCCGGTGGAATGGATTTATTGCTTGATGCTGATCGCCTATTGGTGAGCTGGCGTGCGGGTGGCCCGGCCGCCGATGTGGCAACCATTAGTACCGAATTGCATGCCTTGCATGAAGCGGCTGAGCAGGCACGCTTACCACAAGTGGCCCAATTAAGTGAGCAGCTGTTGGCGGTTTACAAGCATGTGCCAGCGGATGCTGAAACTTTTGATGCCGAAATTTTAGGGCATTTAGAGCAAGGCCATGAGTGTATTCTGGATATGCTCGATGCCGTGGCGGCAACCCAAGAGCTGCCGTTGCCAAGTGATGAACTGGTGGCCGCATTGGAAGCTGATGCGCAAGGCTTGGCTGTGCCTGAGGTAAGCGAGCCTATCGAAGGTGAGGCTGAAGCTGAAGTTGCTGAGCAGGAAGTGGTTGAGCCAGAAACCACCGAGCTAGAAGCAGCAGAAAAGGTTGGCGAAACGTCAAGCGAAGAGGCTGAAGAAAAAGCCGACAGCGAGCCCGAAAGCGACACTGAAGTCGAAGCCGTTGATGAAGGCACTGAAGAAACTCCAGAAGTTCCAGAAACTACGGCAGCACCTGAAGTTAGCGAGCGCGAAACCAGTCAGTACATTAAAGGACTATTGGATGCGGCTGCCGCCAAGCCTGCTCAAGTAGTAGAAGAAGCAGAAACCGAAGACGAAGTCGATCCAGAAATTTTAGAAATCTTCTACGAAGAAGCCGAAGAGCAAATCGAGGAGATCGAAGAAGCGGTACACGATTGGGAAGAGGCGCCCAACGATCATCAGCATGCCGATGAGCTTAAGCGTATTTTGCACACCTTGAAAGGTGGTGCACGTTTGGCGGGCTTGTCGACGCTGGGTGATTTAGCGCACGACTTCGAAACTTATCTCATTAATAATTCAGAGCAAGCCAGTAAAGATTCCCAGTTCTTTATTCAGGTGCATGAGTATCAAGATCGCCTAATTAGCAAAATCAAATCTACCACTGATGATGCTGCTGCCGTAGAAGTTGTTGAAGAAGAGGCGGAAGAGCAAGCGCCTAAAGAAGTCGCTGTTGTTGAAGCCGAACAGGTGCAAGTGCAAAGCCAGGCGCCGGTACAAGGTGAGCAAAACAAGCTGCAAGTTCAACGCAGTGCGCCGCAAGAAGTTATAAAGATTCCAGCCGATCTTCTTGAAAGCCTAGTTAACCTCGCTGGTGAGACCTCGATCTCCCGTGGCCGAATGGAACAGCAGGTATCTGATTGGGGTCAATCGCTTGATGAAATGAACTCCACCATTATGCGTTTGCAAGAACAGCTGCGCCGTTTGGATATCGAAACCGAAGCACAGATCTTGTTCCGTCAGGAGCAGCTTCAACAGCATGAAGATTTTGATCCGCTGGAAATGGATCGCTACTCACAGTTGCAGCAGCTATCGCGTTCATTGACCGAGTCGGCTTCTGACTTGTTGGATTTAAAACATACGCTATCTGATAAAGCGCGTGATGCCGAACAGCTACTACTGCAACAGTCGCGCATTAATACCGATTTGCAAGAAGGTTTGATGCGTTCGCGAATGGTACCTTTCTCTCGCATGGTGCCGCGCTTACGCCGTATTGTTCGTCAGGTATCAACCGAGCTAGGCAAGCAAGTTAACTTGCAGATGGAAAATATCGAAGGTGAAATGGATCGCTCGGTACTTGAGCGCATGGTTACACCTTTGGAGCACATGTTACGTAATGCGGTGGACCACGGTATTGAATCAGCCGAAGAACGTGCCGCTGAAAACAAAGCGCCGCATGGTCGCATCGTATTAAGCCTAACCCGTGAGGGTGGTGATGTTCTATTGCGCTTGGCGGATGATGGTCGCGGTATTGATCTAGAGAAGGTTAAGGCCAAAGCTATTGAGCGCGGCATGATGGCCGCCGATGCCCAGCTAAGCGATCGCGACATTATGCAATTTGTTGTGCAAGCGGGTTTCTCTACCGCCGAATCGGTGACTCAAATTTCGGGCCGCGGTGTTGGTCTTGATGTTGTAAGTAGTGAGATTAAACAACTTGGCGGTGCGGTTACTATTAACTCCCAGCAGGGCCAAGGTACCGAGTTCTTAATTCGCCTACCGTTTACGGTATCGGTAAACCGCGCCTTGATGGTTCAGATTGGCGACGACTCCTACGCCTTACCATTGAATACCATCGAAGGTATTGTGCGCGTTAGCCCGTTCGAGCTAGAGCATTATTATCAAGATCCGCAAGCACGTTTTGAATACGCTGATGAGAACTATAAAGTTCGTTATCTTGGCGAAATGCTTGGCACTGGCGCCAAGCCAAAACTGGAAGATCAGATTCTTCCGCTGCCGGTCGTACTCGTAAGAACCACCGAACATGTGGTTGCGATTCAAGTAGATTCCCTAATGGGTAGCCGCGAGATCGTGGTAAAAAGTCTTGGACCGCAGTTTGCGGGTGTACAGGGCTTGTCAGGTGCCACGGTTATGGGTGATGGTAGCGTGGTTGTTATTATCGATCCTGTGGCCTTGATTCGTCGCCAAGCGGCTATGAGTTATCAGCCGCAGTTGCTCAGTGAAGAGCCTGCTTTACCAAGTGGTGAAGGCGATGAAATTACCGTAATGGTGGTGGATGATTCGGTAACGGTACGTAAGGTAACTGGCCGCTTCCTAGAGCGTCAGGGTTATCGCGTGATTACCGCTAAAGATGGTATGGAAGCGCTGAAAGTTTTGCAGGACGAAATCCCGGCAATCATGCTGCTGGATATCGAAATGCCTCGTATGGATGGCTTTGAAGTTGCCAAGAACGTACGCGGTAGTCGTCGCTTGCAAGACTTGCCTATTATTATGATTACTTCTCGAACAGGTGATAAGCACCGCGAGCGCGCCATGGAGCTTGGTGTGAATAAATATATGGGTAAGCCGTATCAAGAAGAGGCTCTGCTAGAAAATATTAATGAGCTGATTGGTATAGTTCCGCGAGCGCTTGAGCAAGCCTAACGATGAAGCGAAATTTGCAAGGCTTAAAGCTGGGTGTTATTGCTAATGATGATGCCAGCCTAGAGGGCTTTAAAGATTTGCTGGCCGGTTTAGGTTGCAAGTCTATTTTTGCAGATACCTTGTCGAATATAGATTGGCAAGGTGAAATCAATCAGCAGCAAGCCGATGCCTGGATTGTTTGCGTAAAAGATCACGACGATGATGCTTTGGCCGATTGGTTGGCCGAGCAAAATTGTGCCCTGATGTTGGCCGATGAAGATATCCCCCAAAAAGATTCAGCGAGCTTCGGTGAGTGGCGTCAGCGTTGGATGCAAAAGCTGCATAAGCTTCGCCAAGGCGAAACCCAAGTAGCCCGTTGGCCAAAGCAGCTTTGGATTCTTGGGGCTTCAACCGGCGGCCCCGAAGCGGTAAGCGAATTTCTTGCCGCACTGCCCGATGATCTGGATGCAGGCTTCATTTATATACAGCACAGCAGTGTGGCAGGCGTTCCCCTGATTCGTCAGGTGGTCGAAAAACACAGCCCTTACCCAGTAGAAATTGCTGAAGCCGGTCAGGCGGTTGCCGCTGGCAAGGTGCTGATGTTGGGCGCTAAAAAGCGCCTGCTGTTAAACTCTCAAGGCATGTTAGAAGCCGATGGGCGCGCATGGGCCAGCGATTTTTCACCGAGTATCGATCAGTTTGTTTACTCGGCCGCGACCAAAGTGGCTGCCATAAATAGCTGTCAGCTGGGTGTGATTATATTTAGTGGTATGGCTGGCGATGGTGCCGAGGCCTGTCGTTTTGCGCAGCAGCGCGGTGCGCAAATTTGGGTTCAGAGCCCTGAGTCCAGCATTAGCCCCTATATGCCAATAGCGGCTGCGGAAATCGCTGAGATCGAATTTAGTGGCAGCCCTAAGCAGTTAGCGAAAAAGATTAGTCAGCAGCTCAGTGATGCACAAGTAGAAGTGCAAGCCGCCGAACAGGTAGAGAACCAAGCAGGCGAGCAAATACCAGCAGCAGAATTAGATAAGGTCGCCAGTTAAGGTCTGGAGTAATTTTTATGGAACAACTTGCCCAAGAACGCCCCACAGAAGTCCCCAGTCTTGCGGTGCCGGTGGCTGGCTTTACATTATTATTACCAACCATTTCAGTAGCTGAAATGGTACCGTATCGAAAATCTCGTTTTATCCCGGCAGAGCAAGAAAGCGTAGGTTTTATTGGGCGCTATGAATGGCGAGACCAACAAGTGCCTCTACTGTCTTTTGAAGAGTTAAATGGCTTGCCGCGCGGCGAGGTTTCTGGCTATAACCAGGTGGCGATCATCAATGCTACGGGCTTAAGTTCCGAGTTGGCCTATGTGGCCGTGATTGCCCAGGGTATTCCCCATGTAGCACGAGTAACACCTGAAGCGATTCAAGAATTGCCCGATGCTCCTGATTTTCCCTATGTGAAAATGACCGTTATCGTTGATGGCCAAGAAGCGGCCATTCCTGATGTGCCCGCCTTAGAGGCGATGGCTGCTGAGCTTTAGATACCGGTAATAAGCACCGAACTAAATTCTCTTTAAGCCTGCTAGGCGGGCTTTTTATAAATCACCCCAGTGATATTGCAGCAAGCTTAATGCCGCTAATGGGGCGGTTTCTGTACGCATAACCCTTGGCCCAAGGGTAAGCGTTTCAAATTCTACGGCCTTGGCGGCCTCAATTTCCGATTCGCTCAAGCCACCTTCGGGGCCAATTAGTAAGCAAGCGCGTTCAATCGAACGGCTCGGGTCTAAACCTTTGCTGTCGCGATGGTGCAATACCCATTTTTGCCCCGCAGGTGCATCTTCCAAGAAGGTGTTTATGTTAATGGCATTGTTCAAGCGGGGTAGCTGATTACGTTGGCATTGCTCGCAAGCGCTGATCAGAATTTGCTGCCAGTGCTGCTGTTTTTTCTCTAATCGTGGACCGTTTAGCTTAACTTCGGTGCGCTCGGTGAATAGCGGGCTAATTTCTGTCACACCCAGTTCACATGCCTTCTGTAAAACCCAGTCCATGCGGTCGCCACGGGAAACTCCAATCGCTAAATGGCTGTGTAATGGGGATTCCCGATCGACCTTGTTATGGTCGGTAATCGTTACTTGAGTGACTTTTTTGCCGACCTCATGAATAATAGCTGAGTATTCACCCCCTAGACCGTTGAATAGGGTTAGTTCACGGCCTGCAGCCATGCGTAAGACTTTGCTGACATGACGTGAAGCAGCCTCTTCTAGGCTGATGGTCTGACCGCTTGATAATGTTTGTGGGGTGTAGATTCTCGGAATGCGCATGGCGAAGCCGCTAGAGAGTAAGTGAATGTTAGCGACTAAGCGCCAGTGGCTGCTCATAATAACAGAATTGAGCAGTCAAACCTAAGATATGGATGTAGTGATGAAAGCCACCTTATTGATCGTAGAAGATTGTGAAGCCACCCGTGAGCGATTAGAAACCGCCATTATCGAAGGTGGTGAATTTCGCTTGGTGGGCTCGGTGGGCACCTTTAAAGCCGCCGCTGCCATGCTGGAAAACTCATCCCCAGATATCTTACTCACCGATCTAGATCTACCCGACGGCAATGGTATTGATCTGATTAAGATGCTGCGCCAAAGCAAGGTTAGCACCCAGCTGGCAATCGTGATTACGATCTTTGGTGATGAAGCTCATGTGATCAATGCATTGCGTGCAGGTGCATCGGGTTATCTACTGAAGGATGATGAATTCTTCGAGATCAATAAAGCCATTAAACAAATGCAAGAGGGCGGCGCCCCTATCAGTCCAGGCGTAGCGCGCTTCTTATTGCAGGAATTTAAACCGGCACCTGCGCATGAAGAAGATAGCCACAATACCTTAAGCGAGCGCGAGCACGAGATCTTGTTGTTGGTCAGTAAAGGCTATACTTCTAAAGAGATCGGCAATATGCTGAATGTATCCTTTCATACGGTAAATGCCCACGTTAAGAATATTTATAAAAAGCTAGCGGTTACCAACCGCACTGGGGCCATCTATGAAGCCACCAAGAAAGGCATTATTTAAGAGCCTAACACTGTGAAGCAGCACAAGCAGACCCTGATATTTCCACTGGCCTTGCTGGCCGCTATGCCGGCCATGGCGATGGATGAATCTTTGGATTTAGATTTGCCCGTTGTTATCAGCGCAAGCCGCTTAAACCAATCTATTTTACATAGCCCTTCGGCGGTAACCGTAATCGATAAAAATATGATTGCGGCTTCGGCTTATACCGATATCGCCGATGTGTTGCGCCTAGTGCCTGGCTTTCAGGTGGTGCGTGCCGATGGTCGTACCCATTCGGTTAACTCTCATGGTGGTGGTTGGGAATTCAGTAATCGCCTGCAAGTATTGGTGAATGGCCGTACCGCATACTTACCCACTTTATCGGTTGTTGATTGGGATACCCTGGGTGTTCATATCAATGATATCGAGCGTATCGAAGTGGTGCGCGGTCCTTCAGCGTCGGCTTATGGCTCTAACTCTTTTTCGGCGGCTATTAATATTATTACCCGCGAGCCGGGCTTAAGTGAGCCTTACCGTTATTCAGTAAGAGCTGGCAATAAAGGCGAGCGAGAGTATCAAGCCAGTTGGTCTGGGCAAAGCCAATTAATGGATTATCGCGTTAACCTATGGAAGCGCCGCTCGAATGGCTTAGATAACTTCCACGATTTTAAAGATCACGATAATTTTAGTTTTGCCGGTGTGAGTCAGCTATCCGATGGCTCTAAATTGGATCTCGAGTTTAATTTTTATAATGGCAAAACCGGCGCTGCCGAATTTAGAGAATTTCAGCCAAGAGATCGTAAGGTCAATGGATTCTCAGCAAAAATTGCCTGGCAAAAAAACTACAGCGCCAACAGTGATTTTGGAATCAAAGCCTATTACAGCGATCGTGATGAAGATGATCTCACTTTTACTATTCCGCTTTACGAAATCGTAGGCTTAAGCCCAGAGGTCTTCAAATTAGTTACCGGATCGGACGATGTGTTTTACCGCACCGGCTACAGCACCCACAAAGGCCGACGCGCCGATTTAGAAGGGCAGTATAGCTGGCACGGCGATGGTGGTTTTAAAGCGGTCGTGGGTTTGGGCGTTCGGCAAGACTTCCTAAAAAGCATTTCCTATTTTCCGCAAAAAGGTGAAGTTGAAGAAACGAGTTTTCGAAGCTTCGCCAATATTCAGCAGCCTTTGAGCGAAACCGTATTGCTTAACTTGGGCTTGCTGTATGAGAATACTGGCGATCAAGGGAATCATTGGTCGCCGCGCTTGAGCTTAAACTGGGAGTTTAAACCTCAGCAGAGCCTGCGTATCGCGGCCTCTCAAGCTTATCGTCAGCCATCTTTGCTAGAAGCAAATTTTGATACCAAAACGGTGTTAAGCAATGGCTTTGTGCTGGATCAGCGTTACATCTCTGATGAGAATTTAGAGGCCGAAAAGATCCTCAATCTAAACCTTGCCTACCAAGGGAAATCTGGATTTTGGCAATGGGAGCTAAGCGCCTACCGTGAAGCTTTGGATAATATGATCGATTATGCTTCTGATCGCTCGGTCATTGACCCATTGCGCAATTTTGCGACCCGCATTGGTAATTATGATAGCTACGATAGCCAAGGTATTGAGGGTGAAATCAGCTACCGCCCACAACTGGATAAGTTTATAAGGTTTCATTTTAATCGTGGCAGCAGTCACCATTACTCGCTATTGCGAATAAACCCATCTCTGCCAAGAATCTATAAGGATCGTGCACCTAAATGGAGTGCGGGGATTTTTGTGTCTTATCCCATAAATCAGTGGCAAGCAGGCTATTCCATACAATATATGGACGAAGTCTATTGGGATGGTTTTGGAGATCGCGTGAAATCATACACTCGTATGGATCTCTCCCTAGCTAAAACTTGGGATATCGGTGACAAGGAGCTGGAAGTGAAGTTTGGAGCATTGTCGTTTAATAGCTCATACCAAGAATTCAATGAGGATCTATTTATAGAGCCTCAGTACTATCTCGGTTTTACTCTGGCCAAGCGCTAGATGACAGCTCGTTATCTACTTTTATTGGCGCTTCTATTTGGTAGCCTTCCGGGCTTTGCCGATATACATATCCTTGTGCCTGAGCAAAGTAAATCCTTAGAGGCCGCCGCCGAGCAAATCAAAACTGAGATGCGTAGCCGGGGCATCGCCGAAGATGAACTGTCGATTCGCTACGGTCTGCAAGCTCCTGCCGAAGGTTTTGATAAAACCGATCTATTGCTAGCCCTTGGCCCAAAGGCCGCTAACTTTGCGCTGCAGCACGGGCAGCAAAATAAGATTGTTTTTAGTTTTGTAGAAGAAGCTTTTATCCGCGAGGCTACCGAAGGGCGCAAAGTTGGTAGCTGGGCCGCCATTGTGATTAATCAGCCACTACAACGTATGTATGCATTGGCCGAGTTACTCTTGGCTGAGCGATCCAATAAAACAGTTCTTATCCCCAATAGCTTGAACAATGCGCTACTCAATAAGCAGGTAGAGGAATTAAGCCAGAACGAAGCCCTGCAACTTATTCATCGCAGCATCGAGCCAAATGCTAGAAATATATCCCGCTTGGAAGATGAGTTTTATCAGGCGGCTATGGTATTGGCGCCATTGGATAATGAATTGTGGCGCGGCAAAAATGCTCGCCTATTATTGCATCAGGCTTATAGCTACCAATTACCCATTGTTGCCCATAGTCGTGCTTTTACCAAAGCCGGTGCCATGCTTGCTGTTTATCTCAGCAAAGAGCAGGTCGCCAAAGAGACAGCAGATTTAGTAAAAACCTGGCAAGCGGCCGATAGCTTTGCTCAAGATGCCATCGTCTACCCCGAGGCGAACTTAGAAATTAACGACAATATTGCTAGGGCCCTACGTTACAAGCCAGAGCTAATCCGTCAGCAGTTGCAGCAGCCGGAGCAAAAGCAAAAAATTCTAGGGAGGCAGAGTCGTGCTCGCTAGAAACATTCGCAGTCAGTTATTGTTTATTGCCATGATGCCGCTACTGCTGGTGGTAGCTGCGGTGAGTGTTTTTATGCTGTCTGAATCATTGGATGATATTGAAAGCAGCTTAGAGCGCCGGGGTAATGATATTTCAACCCAAGCGGTGTTGATGTCAGAGTTCTATTTTTACACCGGCGATGTACAGCGCCTAAGTGAAATTGCCGGCATCTTAATCAATATCGATGCGGTGAGTTCGGTTCGCTTTGTGGATGTTAATAATAAAATTCTAGCCGAGCAAAGCAAACACAATACCGTCATCAATAAAGATCGCCTGTTTATTATCCCGATATACAGCAAAGATGTATCGCCAGATGAAGTGTCTGCCTTGGCGGGCATAGAAGAAGATCAAGAAGAGCGCCTGGGGCAAATCGAAATTGCATTATCCAGAGATGAGCACTCCAGTTTGCGAGAGAAGGCTTATCTTCGCATTATGGTTGTCGCCGTATCCGCCGTGGCCTTAGGCATTTTTATGGTGTATTTATTTGGTCGCCGTTTAAGCGCTTCGCTTTCCAATATGGCCGCTTCGGCGAAAGAAGTGAAGATGGGTGATCTAAGTAGCCGAAGCCCTGAAGATGGTGAAGGCGAAATTCTAGAGCTACAGCGCTTGTTCAATAGAATGGTTGGCAGCTTGCAAGAAAACGAAGTGCAACTACAAAACCGTATCGCCCAAGCGACTAAATCCTTAAATGAATCCGTAGATGAGCTATCGCAAAAAAATACCCAGCTAGAGCAACAGCGCCAAGAAGCCATTGAGCTAGAGCGCAGCAAGGCCATCTCTGATGAGCGTGCTCGCATAATGAAAGATATGCACGATGGCATCGGGGGGCAGTTAGTGGCCTCACTAGCCATGATTGAAAAAGAAAAGAATAGCGAGATACGGGATAATATTTCTTCGGCACTGCGAGAATGTTTAGATGATTTTCGTTTGATTATTCTATCGTTGAATGTAAGTGATAGTAATCTACAAGCTCTACTGGCCGATTTTAAATATCGCATCAACAAAAAACTTAGCAAGCTCAATATTGATATGCGTTGGCAGGTCGATAATGGTGTGGATGCCGTGAATATTCAGCCACAGCAAAGCTTGCATCTGCTTCGCATACTGCAAGAGATATTTGCCAATATACTGAAACATAGTGGCGCTACTGAGGTTGTCCTCTCAGTCAGTATCCTCGACGAAAAAGTGCAGCTAAAAGTCGATGATAACGGTGTTTACAAAGCCCCTGATGGACAAGGTGGCCACGGCTTGAAAAATATGCAATGGAGAGCAGAGGAAATCAGGGGTAGCTTCGACATTAAGCAAAATGACAGCGGTGGTGCTGCTGTAGAGGTCGTTTTTCCGGTTTTGCAATGAGGTGGCGAGGCTCGCCACCGACACTATTTATCAAAAGCCCATCTGATCTTTGCGTGGTATCTCTCTCCATCGCAATGGCTTTCTAATGTCCATCCTGTCTTATCGCAAATCCTTTGGGTTAAGCTCAAGCCTAAGCCAAAGCCGCCGGTTTCCTCCATTAGGTTTGGGTCTGCTGGGTTGAATACTTCAAAGTGGCTGTCTGTGCAATGTATTTCAATAAGCCCCTGGGCGCTGTGTTCAAAAGCGTTGCGTATTAAGTTGCCCATTGCCATGGTAAGTAAGGAGCTTTCAATGAGAATTGAGCCGTCGCAAATATTTTGAGAAAGCGATAAATTACGGCCGTGCCGTAGAAAATCTAGCTCTGAAACAAGGTGGTCGATGTGATCCCTTAACGAAACTAGCTGTTTCTCGCTGCTGGAGCTTGAGTCTCGCGCAAGCCAGAGTAGAGAGCTCATTAATAGGCCCATTCGCTTGCTGGCCTTTAACGCTCTTTCTACAAAGTTCAAATCTTCTTCCGGGCTTTTGGCCGCTAGAACTTCAAGGCTAGACTGAATTGTAGAGAGTGGTGAGCGTAGTTCATGGCTTGCTTGTTTTAAGAACATAGTTTCACGGTCATAGTATTTTTTTTCTGAGGCTATACCGCTAAGAAGCTTATCGGCAATTTCATTAAGCTCTAGGATATTAAATTGATGGTTGCGGCTCACGGGGTTGTTATTGCTTAATTCCTGCGCCCAATCGCTAAGTTCTCGTAGTGGCTGTGTAGTTTTGTAGTACAACCAAGACATGAGTAGCCAAATTGCTAGAGAGAAAACAAGAGAGATCACCAGTGAATTAAGAAACAGATCGTTTACTATGGTGCTGTTTAATCTCTCATATTCAGCTTCACTGTAAGAGCTGAGTAGATAGATATCACCGATATCCTTATCTGAAATATATTGTAGGCTATACACGGTTTGGCCAGCCTGATCACTGGTTTTATGGATGCTAAGCCCCTCGGCTTGAACAATTTCCTCAGTCGAATTGCTGCTAATGAATTCTGGTAGCTTGGCCCATGATTTGTAAACTTGCAGATTATCGCTGGGTTTAAACTGAGCTCCTGATTTCAGCTGGCGCAGTATGCTTTCCTTCTCCAGTTTTAACAGGGTCGATATCGTGGATTCTACCGAAGTACTTAATATGGTCAGTACAAAAACAAAAATAATAGCGAACGATACCGCTCCTAATATTCCGATATGACGCCAGATCGTAGTGGATAGTTTTTGTGCATTGACCGCTGGCTCAGACATAGTAGCTGACTGTTTCAATATGCTTACCTTATAGCTAGCCCGGCACCCACCAAGGTATGCAACATAGCTGTGTCGAAGGGTTTATCTAGCGCTGCTCGAATAGCGTGCACGTGAACATTAAAGTTAGAAGCCTTCACGGTTTTGTTGGGCCATAAGTGGGCCTCTAACTCTTCCCTGGAAACCACATCGGGGCTTTTTTGAGCCAGATAAGCAAGTAACTTAAAAGCGGTTGGCGAAAGCTTGATTTTACTCTCTTGTCGTGTGGCCTGTTCACGTATTAAATCAACTTCCAAATCGCCAATTTGAATTTTGTTCTCAGCCATTGTTTTTCGCTTCTGAATAACGTCAATCCGCGCTTTCAGAATTGGCAGTGAGCAAGGTTTGGAAATGTAGTCATCAGCTCCAACCATAAAGCCCTTAAGTTGCTCTTCATCATCGTCACATGAGGTCAGTATTATGACGGGCGTATTTACCCCTTTCTTTTTAAGGGTTTCGCAAACTGTGTAGCCATCCATCTTAGGCATCATGATGTCCAGCAAGATGATGTCGTATTCCTGTTCTTCACACAGGGTTAGTGCAGCTTGCCCATTGAAGGCAAAGTCGCAATCTATATCGAATAGATTGAGATAGGCAGCGATATTGGCTGCTAGGTCTCTGTCATCTTCTACTATAAGGATTAACATGCCAGTATTTCCATGATCGATCAGTAAGCGGCTAAGTATGCACAATGTGAATTACAGTTGAATAACACTATTCTAGCTTCTCTTTAAAGCGATTGTATGACCAAAACCACTGTTCTGGATAAAGTGAGATGGCCCACTGCATTTCTTCCACTATCTTTTCCGTTAGTGAAGCGATAGCCTCTGCTTTTTTCAGCTTGGGATCGGCCATAGGAATCTCGCATATATAAAGCTTGCAATGCTTAGACAGCGCCGAGTCTTTAACCGTATAACAGAAATATAATGGTGCTTTGCTGAGTGTCGCCAGCGCCGCGGCAGTTGCTGGTACATCTGTGGGCCGTCCCAAAAAAAGAGTCTTCTGTCCGCCTTTCTCGCGTAAGTCGCTGTGAACAATTACCGAACGCCCCTGCTTAATTTCATTATTTAAACTGAAAAAGGTATTACTACCCTTTTGAATGAAAGGGATGCCCAACTTGTTTAGCAGCTTGCAAGCGAGCGCGTTACTCAAGGGGCTTTTCTTTCCCTTGCCAATGATGGTGGAGGTTTTTGCTCCGTATTGGTTAAGCACATAGCTTGTTAGATCTGGAAAGCCAAGGTGAACCGAAGCAAATACAGATGCTTGTGAGCTGAGCACCCCAGTTAGATCACTATGACGAGTGTTATTTACAATTTCTACGGTATAGTCAGGGATCTCTAAGCAGTTGATTAATCCTGCTGCCTGATAAGACGCACTAAGTTTTGCTAAAGATTCGGCTTTAGCATCATCAATAGTTGAGAAGCTGCGAGAAATACTCTGTTTCATTTGTGCCAATCGAGTTTTGAGTATTGTCCACTTGAGTAATTTGTAAACGGCAAAACGAGTAGGCTTGGGGCTAACAAAAACACACCATGCAAGTTGCATTAGGAAGTGTTGAGCAAATGATAAATGAGTCGTTTTCATCTTAGCCTAGCTCCAATAAAGCTGCAGTGCTTAGCTTATGTCGCTTGCTTATGGGTATTGAATCAACAAGACGTATCTCACTAGGTATCGCATATTGGGGCAATCGCTTCGACAAGTGAGTTTTGACCCTGTTTTCACAGAAAGCTGGGCTTTCTGACAAGCAAAAACTCACTAGCCGAATGATGGAGTTGTCTTTTGAAATGGCTAAGGTCTTAGAGAACTCAATGTGTTGATGCTCAGCGAGTATTGCGTCAATCTCGGATAGATCGATCCTATAACCTCGATATTTTACCAGGGAGTCCGCGCGGTCCTTGAAGTAGATGTGGCCTTTGTTTAGATCTACGATGTCACCGGTTTTATAACGACGCGCTACTGGTTCCTTACTTACTGTGTTTACTATATCTGGCGTATTTAATATGGCCTCACCCAGATAGGCCGACATAACTTGAGGGCCATTAATTTGCAGCTCAAATCCATTGCCGCTATCCAATAGTTGTAGTGGGTACTGGAGTTTAGCTATGGGTAGTAAACTGTTAAAAGACTGCTGATCGGGCTGCTCTATCTCGACGGTAGAGATGGCTATGGTGGCTTCTGTAGGGCCGTAGCTATTAAAAACTCTGCTCTTCGGAAACCTATCTTTGAGCTTCTTAGCTAGCTGGATGCTTAGTGCTTCTCCGCAAAAGTTAAAAACACCGATATTGGCTATGCTGTTTTCATTCAGCGCTTTATTGAGCAGTTTTAGCTGCATAAAAGAAGGCGTTGATACCCAGTGAATATTGTGTTCCTTCAAGCTGTTCGGAACTGTAGGTAGCTCATTGGCTTCTCCTTTCTCAAGTCGCCAAATGCTTTGACCGTTGGCTAAAAACGGGAAGATGCTCATTAGCGATAGATCAAAGCTATAGGAAGCGCTGAGAGAGTAGGCCGTACTTGGCATAGCAGGGAAGTTGGAATTGAACCAGTCGACAAACCCTAAGATAGAGTGCTTGTCGATCATCACCCCCTTCGGGTCGCCAGTGCTGCCGGAGGTAAAAATAATATAGGCGGTGCTGGCTGGGATAGTGGGTACATCGAGTGCTTTACGCTCAAAAGTTTTGATTAGACCGGAGGAGGTATCAATACAAATACCACTGCCTATCTTGTTTAGAATTTGTTTTGTCTTGTGCTCTGGGTCGGTCTTGCAAATAGGCACAAAAGGTAAATCGCTGACTAAAGCAGCGGCCACATAAACGGGGTAGGCTAGATCTTCATCGTGCATGATAATAATAGCTCGATGCTTGCTACGGCGTAGCTCTGCAATGCGCTGGCAGCAGTCTACAAGTTCTTTATAGAAACTGGCCCAGCTTATGCTGCGCTCTTGGCACGCAACGGCTGTGCCGCTAAAGTCTGAATAGTGATTCAGCGAAAACATATTGCTTCCTTTGCCCTTAGTCATGTATCTGTTTCTGGGAAATGAATCGGCAAATCTTCAGGATATTGCCAAAGTTGTATTCGTCTAGGTGCTCAGAGCTCACTTCCATCTGATACGTTTCCTCAATGAATACGATAAGTTCCACTAAAAGAATTGAGTCCAATATAGAGCCATCGAGTAATGGATGTTCAGGGTCAAGCCTTTTACCTACTTGCTCGGCGATAAAATTTGTAATTTCTTCAACTTGAGGCATGTGTTTACTACTCATAAATTGGAGCCTCGCCAGAAGGACGAGTCTTGAAGCGCTTGTGGGCCCATAGATACTGTTCCGGGCTTCTACGAATAGAGTGCTCTAAAAAACGGTGATAACTTGAGATGAAGCTATCTGGGCAGTCTAGAGGTAGTGCCTGGTGATACTTGAGGGTTAAAGAATTTTGCTGCTCGGTGGTATAGAAGCTAATAGGTATAACGGTAGCAGCGGTGAGCTTGGCGAGCCTATAACTGGCTGTACTGGTAGCCGTTGGCACACCAAAAAAGTTGTTAAAAGTGCTTCCCGCTTCGCCGAGATCTTGGTCTGGAGCTATCCATAAAATACCTCCTGCTTTTAAGATTTTGATCATCCCGCGTACATCTTTGGTGCTTACTAGGCCTTTTGCCCAGCGCAATCGGCCTTGGCTGATTGCTTTGTCGAAAAATGGGTTTTTATTGGGCTGATAGCTGACGTAGATTGGCAGGTTTTTAGTTGCAACAATGCCCGCGATATCCATGCAATTGAAATGTCCTCCTAAAAGAATGACCCCTTTCCCTTGTTTATGTAGCCGCTCCACCAGAGCTTCATTCAATAGGTGGCTATTGCTTCGATAGTGATTTAGCGGGCTTACCCAAGAAGCAAAGGCTTCAAAATAAGAGCTCAAGGTGTAACTAACGTTCTTCTCTAGCAGGTGCGAACGGCTAGCCATGCTTAAGTTAGGAAAGCACAACTGAAGGTTCTTTTGAATAATCTTTCGACGTGATTTGAGTGCCGACTTAAAGATCATGGCCGACATTTGCGCCAGCTTTTCCCGTCCTTGAGCGCCTATCATTGCTAGAACTTTGCAAGCGATATACAGCAGATAGTGTTTTATTGAGTATTCCATTATATGAGCCAAAGAATCAATTCTGGGCTCAGTCTAGCAAGGGGCAATTAATACCTTCTTAACTCTTTATTAACAGCACCTTAATGGCCTAGCGCTATGATTCGATTAAGTTTGAATAAGGTGAGTAATTGAAATGGCCAATAAGTGGAAACTCTTTCTATCTCTATTGCTGCTCGTATTTACAATATTGGTATTGCTAGAAGAAGACGGTGACGTACAGGATCAGCCGGCTGTAGAAACAACAGCAAAGCCCCATGTGCTTAGTGTGACTACTGCCCACGCGGCACCGTATCAGCAGAGCCTGCATGTAAGAGGACAAATAGAAGCGGCTTGGGTGGGTACCCTATATGCCCCGGTATCGGGGGCGGTGCATAAAACAGCGCCTTTAGCTGTTGCTGGAGCATCTTTAAAGAAGGGTGATGAGCTGTACGGGGTAAATATCAGCGAGTATCAGCGAGACTTTGAGCGAGCGAAAGCCGCAATGCTAGAAGCTGAAATCGCCTACCAGGAAGATTTAGATGAGCATCAAATAAAGCGCAAGCAATGGCAAGGGGTGCTCAATAAGAAGCCTTCCGAACGGGCACTTAATATACCCCAGAGGAAGGTTAGTGAACACAACTTGAAAAGCGCCAGAAACCAGCTGCGTCATGCGAAAGAACAAATTAACAAAGCTACGATGTATGCGCCTTTTGACCTTACCGTAAAGGAAAAGCTCATTGCTGACGGCCAGCAGCTCGAAGCAGGAACAGAAGTGTTTCGCGTTATCAGTAGTAAGCAGCAAATAAAGCTAGGCTTATTAAATGAACAACTAGTGCGCTTATCTGATGATTGGAAGCTACAGGCTTTGCAGTTTTATTGCTCTGCAAATAAGAGCTTCGGCACGGCAAGGGTTTCCTCTGGGGGGAGATACACCGAAGGCAATAGCCTACAGCGCATTTACTTTTTGAATATTCTGTCGGCGGCAGAATGTGTGGCTGGTGAGCAAGTAAAGCTCATTCTTCCCGGCAAAACTTATCTGAGGGCTTTAGAGGTTCCAGAATCTAGCATTAGTCGAGAGGGTTATCTCTGGACAGTAGATGAGAATGCTAGCTTGCAAAAATTGAAAGCCAAGGTAATAGACACTTTAGAAGGCGCCTATGTGATTGAGGCGCCAGCTATAGGCAATTCCTATCGTATTGCTAGGTATCCATTGCGCTCGTTTTCAAATGGCCAGCAAGTTCTGCTCGGTGAGAAGCAGGAGGCGAATCTGTGAAGTTTCTAGTCCG
>JAOXRT010000265.1 GCA_025800365.1 Cellvibrionaceae bacterium
CTTTGTTGATGAAGTGATTGTTCAGCCGGATAACAGTTGGACTTACACGCCGACCACGGCCTTGCCAGAAGGCGAGCACATTTACACCGCCAGCAGTGTGGATGATGTGGGTAATGAGTCGGCACAAACGGGTCCGTTCTCCATTACAGTTGATCGTACTTCGCCGGACGATATCACCAACTTCCGAGGTTTTGATGATGTTGGTTTGGTACAAGACTTTATCGAAAACGGTGATGTCATTGATGATGCGACGCCGACTTTCAGTGGCGAAGTGAATGCCGCTGAAGTCGCGATGGGTTCAACGGTTACGGTGATCATCCGTGATGAGAATGACAATGTTGTGCAAACTATTACTAATGTCGCTTTGGCCGCGGGTGCAAATCCGGGTGACCCGGCTACATGGAGTACGGATCCAAGTCCTGCATTGGGTAATGGGAGTTACAAGGTAACGGCGAAGGTGGTTGATAAAGCCGGTAATGAATCCAATGAAACGGACCCTATTGAATTCGTAATTGATACAGCTACTCCGGGTGCCCCGAGTATTGTTCGTGTTGTAGATGATGTGAATGATCCTGCAGAGGATGTTGATATTAGTGATGGCGGCATTACAAATGACGATACTCCAACAGTCCATGGTACTGGCCCTAGCAACGCAACTATTACTTTATACAGTGCCGACCCTAGTGGTCTAAGTGATGCAGAAAAAGCGGCTATCACCTTAGGCACATTTACTACGGGTAGCGACGGTAAATGGAATATAACGCCTTCCGATTTGGATGATGGGATTCATACATTTTATGCGGATGCGCGTGGCGCTAATGGGCAAGTCAGTCCATCTACAGGTCCTTACACCATCACTGTTGATACCAGTATTCCTAATCCGCCAGATATTACGATAACTGGTACTTTAAATGCGGAGGATGATCAGGGCGATCATACCGGCCCAATTAACGAAGGCGATACAACTGACGATGCTAAGCCTCGCTTGCATGGTACGGTGTCAGAGCCAAACGGTAAGGTGACCGTCATCATTGATGGAGGGACACCGAATGAGCGAAGTAAAACAGTTGATGTGGATGATCAGGGTAACTGGGAATACACCCCTGAGCCGCCATTAACAGATGGTCAGCACAGTGTTCAGATTGCCTTGACTGATGAAGCGGGCAATGGCCCAAGCGCACCAAGTAATCCACTAAGCTTTGTTGTAGATACTACAGCGATCACCATCACCATCGATAAGGCGGTAGATGATGTACCAAACCCTGGTGAGCCAGCAGATACCACTAAAGACATCAACGAGGGTGAGAAAACTAACGACGATACGCCGTTAATTGTGGGCAGTGCCAAAGTAGGCGCAGAAGTTACCTTAGAGGTGAATGGTAAAACCTATGGCCCGGTAACGGCCGACGGCAACGGTGTATGGCAGATTCAAATTCCAGACGCCGATGCTTTGCCAGAGGGTCCGGTAACCTTCAAAGCAATTGCTGAAGATGCTTCCGGCAATGAAGTTGAGGATACCTTTACCATCACCATTGATACCACGCCAAATGCGGTGCCAGTAATCACTGACGCCGACGATAATGTGGGTAATGTACAGGGTAAGTTGAACAACGGTGATCACACTGATGATAATACGCCGAAAATTAATGGCAGGGGTACAGCAGGTGAAACTATCCGTATCTACAAAGATGGAGAGTTCGTTGCAGAGGTAGTTGTTCAGTCTGATAACAGCTGGACCTACACGCCAACTTCGGCCTTGCCAGAAGGTGAGCACATTTATACGGCCAGCAGTGTTGATGATGTGGGTAATGAGTCGGCACAAACTGGCCCGTTCTCCATTACGGTTGATAGAACCGCTCCAGATGCAGTAACGACTTTTGCAGGCTTTGATGATGTTGGCACCTATGAGCAAATCGTTGATAACTCTGTTATCGATGACAATACGCCTACCTTCGAAGGAACCGTAAAGCTATCCGATGCGGGCGACGGTGTTCACGTTAAACTTTATTTGGATGATGGTTTAGGCGGTGACCCGGTTGAGTACGATAATATTTCGGTAAATGATCAAACTGGAGCTTGGACATATGATCCAAGTCCAGCGTTGGGCAACGGTACTTATACGGTCTATGCGGTGGTTGTTGATGAAGCCGGGAACGAGTCGTCAGCTTCTGATGATCTTACATTTACAATTAATACCGCGACCCCTGGAGCGCCAAGTATCGTTCGAGTGCTGGACGATGTAGGTAACGTTGGTGGTCGTACCGATGAAGTGAGTCATAAGGGTCTAACCAATGACGCGACTCCAACCATTGAGGGGACAGGGCCTTCCGGTGCTACCATCCGTATTTATGATGGAGACCCTCAAAATGGCGGTGTTGAGATTGATACGACCACAGTCTTGGGCGATGGTACTTGGAGTTATACAGTTGAAGATGGCTCGCCACTTGCGGATGGCAAGCACGATTTTTATGCCGATGCAGTCTTTGGAAACGGTACTCCAAGCCCAGTAACTGGCCCTTACACTATCACTATTGACACAGAGGTTCCTGATCCTCCGTTAACTTTACGGGCCTTTGATGATCAAGGAGACGTAACGGGCTTTGTTGTTCCTGGTTCTACTATTGATGACACTACTCCAACCTTTAGCGGTAAGGCTGAGGCTAGGGCTACAGTGCATATCTATAATGAAAAAGCTGATGGAACAATTGAGAAGTTGGGAACAGCCACCGCAGATGACAACGGAGATTGGAGCTTCCAAGAAACACTTTTCTTTATAGAAAAAGAAGAAGTGCCTTATAAGGTTTTTGTTACTCAGACAGACGAAGCAGGAAATGGCGAAAGTGATCCAAGTGACATACTAGATTTTATCCTCGTTGGTGAAATTGATATTAACATCGGCACAGGTAAGCTTGGAGTCAAAGATAAAGATGATGCTGACAATCTGATAACTGATGCTAGTCAATCTGGTGACTCAACTGGCCTAACTGCAGCCGCGAAAAATTTAAAGGCTAATGAAATTACAACCTCTTATAGTTTTGAAAACTACAATGGAGATTTGTTTGTAATTGATAATATTACTGGTCAAGTTACTTTAGCTAGAGATGCAACGGCTGCTGATATAGGTGAGCATGATCTAACCATTAAAGTTTCTACTTTGATTATCACTACAGGAGAAGAGAGAAGTGCTACTGAGCAGTTCACGGTTAATGTAACAGAGAATGTTGAGTTGCAGCCGATCACCGATGAAGATGCTGACGATAACAGTATTTATAGCGATGCGTCGATAGGAGATGAAGTTGGTGTTACTGCAAGAGCAATTGACGGAAACGCTAACGATACTGTGAGCTATAGTCTTAGCAATAATGCAAGTGGCTTGTTTACAATTAACACCCAAACAGGCGTTGTTACTTTGGCTCGCGCGGTAGAGAACTCCGATCTTGGTACTAAAACTATCAAGGTTTTAGCTGAGTCTTCGGACGGCAGTGAACAAGAAATGGAGTTTGATATCGAGGTTTCAAATAAAACTTTTGAAAACTCAGCCAATGTACTGAGTGGCAATTGGGCTGGGGACTCAACCCCTGATGGTGATGCTCAAGTTTTGGCGGCAAGTGCTGATGTAACTTCTACGACGACCACCTTCGAAGCTGTGGCGGGTCAAACTTATGACCTAACGGCATCTGTCTCGGTCAATGAGGAGGCTGGAAACAAAAAGATTGTTAAAATCGAAATATTAGATCCGAATGACAATGTCATCGAAGAGAGAACCGTCAAGTTTAATGGTAAAACTGAAAATGATGTCGAGTTCTCAATAGATGCAGATGCTGCCGGTGAATACACCGTGCGTGTTAGCAATATTGCACCTGATGCCAATGTTGAAAGAACGGTTTCTATCGACAGCATTGCCATTGCCGGTGCGGATGCTAGCCAGCTCATTACTCCATTGGTGTTGGATCTAGATGGCGATGGTACTGAGACCATTTCTAAAACTCAGGGTGTGAAATTTGACATCGATGCTGATGGTAAATTGGACGTCACAGGTTGGGTTGCAAGTGATGATGCTTTGTTGGTTTACGATCGCAACCAAGATCAGCAGATTAACGATGGCTCTGAATTGTTTGGTGCTGCGACTCAAAAAGCCGACGGCACTTTAGCCAAAGATGGCTTTGAAGCCCTGCGTGAACTAGACAGCAATCAGGATGGTGTTTTCGATGCAAATGACGATGCTTATTCTCACTTGCAGCTATGGCAAGACCGCAATAGCGATGGCCAAGTGCAGGACGGTGAGTTGTTTGGTTTGGATGAAGCCGGTGTTATCAGTATTAATTTGGACGCGCAGACTAATGATGAAACCGATAATGGCAATATCATTGGTTTGAGTTCGAATTATACAGACAAAGACGGCAATGACCTGAGTGTTGATGATGTGTGGTTCGGCTATGACTCCGGCGCTGCGGATAATAGTGAGGCTATCGAAATTATGGATCTCATCCAAGATGCTGAGGTGGAAATTCCGGAGCTTTCTCAAGCCCGAGACATTCCAGCTGAATTACTGGTGGGCCAGGATAAAGCTAATATCTGCTACTTCGATAGCTTAGTCGGCCAAGAAAATATCGATGTCGAGATGATTCAAGGCTTGGTTGATACTCAGAAGTCGCTACTTGATCACTAGCTAATTGACCTAAAAGCGGCTTAGGCCGCTTTTAGGTCATCGATTCGGCTGGATTTCTCAAATAGCCCAGTGCTCTAGTACTGGGCTTTATTTTTGGTTATTATATTGTGCGCAATATAATTGTTGGCAATGTTAATGCGTAATCCCAATACATCAGGAGCATATAGTGAGCAATATTTTTCAGCACAGTTTGAATCAGGCGGGCGCAGAGCCATTGGATTTGTCTCAATATGAGGGCAAGGTCCTGTTAATCGTAAACACGGCCAGTAAATGCGGTTTTACTCCACAATATAAGGGTTTGGAGGCCCTTTATCAGGACTATAAAGACAAAGGCTTAGTGATTATTGGCTGTCCATGTAATCAGTTCGCGAGCCAAGAGCCTGGTAGCGACTCCCAAATCAGTGAGTTCTGTGAGTTGAATTTTGGCGTTACATTTCCATTGGTCGCGAAGCTTGATGTGAATGGAGATAATGCTCACCCGCTATTTGAAGATTTAAAGCAAGCGGCACCAGGAATCTTGGGTACTAAAAAGGTAAAATGGAATTTTACGAAATTCTTAGTTTCCAAAGATGGGAAAACCGTTCAGCGTTTTGCGCCTAAAGATAAGCCTGAATCAATGCGTGCGGCCATCGAAGCTTTACTGTAAATATTTAAAACTCTGGACAACGAAGGCCTATGCCTAAAGAAACTCCTGAAGCTGAGCTGCTGTATTTAGATCAGCAGCTTTGCTTTCGCCTGTACACGGCTTCTCGACTAATCATAAGGGCGTATCAGCCCGTGCTTAAAGAGTTGGATATTACCTACCCCCAATATCTGGTGTTGATGTTGATGTGGGAGTGGAAAGACAAAGATCAAGAAAGCTCTACGGTAGGGCAGCTGGGGCAGCGTTTGCAGTTGGACTCAGGTACATTGACGCCCTTGCTAAAGCGCATGGAAGCTAAAGGCTTGCTAGAGCGTTTTAGGGGACAAGAAGATGAGCGAGAAAGGCATATTCGCCTGACGGATCAGGCTATTGCTATACGTGAAAAAGCCTTGGCCTGGATGCAGCTTGCTAGAGAGGGGGAAAGGGCTAAAGGCTTAGATTTGGAAGCTTTGTCGGGAAACCTAGATGCTCTGGTAGACTCATTTTCCTAATTAGCTTCATATTTTAGGATGTTTGTTTTCCTGATGTCGGTTTTTGCGTTACTTTTTGCAATTTCATCCTAAATAAGTCTGATTTTTAGGATGGCTATTGATGTGTTTTTAGGCTGCCTGTACTATGTGTGGCCTGTAAGCAATGCTTCCTGCATAGGGTAGCCACAAACAGTATTAGCCATGAATTGCCATTTTTCTAAAAATACTCGCACCAGCTCCTTCGAGCTAGCTTCTCTGCGCCTCCAGCTGCAGCGACTGCCGCTGCGCGGCTAATATTGATTTCCCCCGTTTTTATACACAATTTCTATTTATTATTTAGGTTGCAACCATAGCAAAAGCCTAGGATTTCTTTGGAGTGATAAGCCATGTCTAAGGACAAATTGGTCATTTTTGATACTACCTTGCGTGATGGGGAGCAGAGCCCCGGCGCATCCATGACAAAAGAAGAAAAGATTCGTATCGCTAAGATGCTAGAAAAGATGCGAGTTGATGTAATTGAGGCGGGCTTTGCGATAGCCAGCCCAGGTGATTTTGAGGCCGTGAAGGCTGTCGCCGAAACCGTAAAAGATTCCACGGTATGCAGTTTAGCCCGCGCCATGGGGCCGGATATCCTACGTGCCGGTGAGGCATTAAAGAATGCCAACTCAGGTCGCATCCATACCTTTATAGCCACCTCTCCTATTCACATGAAGTACAAGTTGCAAATGGAGCCTGAAGAGGTTTTGGCTCAAGCGATTGATGCCGTTAAGCGCGCGAGGCAGTTTACCGATGATGTGGAGTTTTCTTTGGAAGATGGCTCTCGAACGGAGTTTGAATTTGCTAGCCGTATTATTGAGGCCGTTATCGATGCGGGTGCGGGCACGATCAATATTCCAGATACCGTAGGCTATGGAGAGCCAGCTGAATATGGCTTGATGTTTAAGCGTCTGATCGAAAATGTACCCAATGCAGATAAAGCTATCTTTTCGACCCACTGCCATAACGATTTAGGTTTAGCTGTCGCCAATTCACTATCGGCGGTAATGAATGGTGTGCGTCAGGTGGAATGCACCATCAATGGTTTGGGTGAGCGTGCGGGTAATGCCTCATTGGAAGAATTGGTGATGGCGGTACAAACGCGCCATGATGTCATGCCGGTGTATACCGATATTGATCCGGTACATATCGTGCCAACTTCGCGCCTTGTTTCCAGCATCACAGGCTTCCCTGTTCAGCCAAACAAAGCCATTGTTGGGGCCAACGCTTTTGCTCATGAATCAGGGATTCACCAAGATGGTGTGTTAAAGCACCGTGAAACCTATGAAATTATGAAAGCGGAAGATGTCGGCTGGAATACCAATAAGCTTGTTCTAGGTAAGCATTCAGGCCGCGCAGCAGTGAAGGCTCGCTATGAAGAGTTGGGCATACAGTTTGAAGAGCATGGTGAGTTCAATCAGATATTCCAAGCTTTTAAGCAGTTGGCTGATAAGAAACATGAGATCTTCGATGAAGATTTGCAGGCTTTGGTGGGTGAGGCTCAAGAGGTTGAGGAAACCTATGGCTTTGAAAGTATGGAAGTCAGCTGTAAAACGGGCCAGTCCCCTCATGCAAAATTGGCGATTCGAGTTGGCGAGCAGCTGATCGAAACTGAGTCTGAAGGTAGCGGCCCAGTCGATGCGGTATTTAAGGCCATTGAAAAACAGTTCCAAAGCGGCTCGGACTTGTTGTTGTACTCAGTGAATGCAATTACCCAAGGTACCGAGGCCGTGGGCGACGTAACTGTCCGCTTAGAGCGCAATGGTCAGCTGGTGAATGGTGTGGGTGCCGATACCGATGTGGTAGCCGCTTCCGCGAAAGCCTATCTGCATGCTTTAAACTTGCTAGAGTCTGGAGTGCGTTCTCACCCACAGCACGGTGTATAAGCTGGTAGAACAGCTAAAGTATCGAGACTGTGCATCTAGGTGGAAATGTAAATCTCCATCGCATTAGTTATTGAGAAATAAAACGCCCGGCATGAATGTCATCCGGGCGTTTTCGTATCCGTCCGATCAGGTTAGAATAGCCCTCCAAATAACCAGTTGATCTGCTAATGTACGAAACTACCCGTCACCAATACCTGGCCGCCATGGGCATAGATAGCTATATGCCGCGTTGCGTGCTGCCCAATGCGCCTGCACCCTTTGAGTGTGAATGGCCTACGGCTGCTGTTGGGGTAGGCTCTGAGTCAGCTGGTCAGTCAGTTATAGAAGAGTCGGCCTCGGTTGAGGGCTACACTTCATCTGCAAATCCAGCCATAGCTGTTAGCAGTGAGTCAGATGTCGCTCCTGTTGCAAGTGCCGTTGTGGAGCGCCCAGCGAAAGGTGGTGCGGGTGCCGCTGAGCTGTTGGCGGGCTTTGAACCTGAAAGCTCTCGTAAGAAAAGCTCCCCAAGCAAAGCTAAAGAGGTTAAGGCAGAAAGCAGTTTAATTGAGCAGCCAGCTGAGGCTTTACGTTTCAGCTTAAGTGTATGGCGTTTTGATGACTTATTGGTTGTGGATAGTCGTCATAGTGAAAAAGCCCTGCCCACGGAAAAGTTACTGCTGAGTATGTTGCAAGCTTACGGTTTAAAGTTGGGGAACTTGCCCAAGCCCCAAGTTCTGCAGTGGCCCATGTTTGATATGCCTCAGGCTGAAACCGGAGCAGAGGCGGCGCGCGAAATGTTGGGTGCCTTCTTAGAAACCTTACTGGATAAGCCGTTGCCGGATTGGTGGCTTATGGGTACTGATGCATTCCATTTACTTCCACCTGAAACCTTAGCAAAAGAGCATAACGGTTATGCTCAGCTTATTACGGCTGAGCAATTGCAGGGGGCTAGTGTTAGCCCGGCTGCACAGCTAATTACCATGCCTAGTCTTGCAGAAATGCTAGAGCGCCCGCAGCTTAAAGCGAAAGCCTGGCAAGCCATGAAGCAAACTATGTCTGCTGGCAGCTAATTTCCGAATAGAAAGCATGACTGAATTAATTCGTGCAATTCAAGAATCAGATTTAGAGTCCTTGCTCCGAATAGAACAAGCGGCGCACAGTCATCCTTGGCCATTAAATCAATTTTCTAAGCGTCTAGATTGCAGCCGCCACCTTCATGCCGTCCTACTGATAGAAAATAAAATTTGCGGCTACTATCTAGCTTCAGAGGTTGCCGGTGAAGCCGAACTGCTCAACATTTCAGTTGATCCGAGCCTTCAGGGAAAGGGCCTGGGGGCTAAACTTCTAAAACACTTAATCTCTAGGTTGAAGGCCGATACCAGCGAAGTTTTTTTGGAGGTGCGTGCTTCGAATCTGCCGGCTATCAAGCTCTATGAAAAGTTAGGTTTTCACCAGTTAGGGTGCCGCCCTAACTACTATCCGTGTACAAAGCAGGGGCGCGAAGATGCTTTGCTATATGCGCTTTCTTTGCTTGAGACGACTTAGGTCTCTTCTTGAATTCGAAAGTTGAACTTTTCTTCTGCCTTTGATGTTTCTACCGCTTCGCCATCTATTTTTCTGGGTGAATATTGGTATTCGCTCACCGCTTTGATTGCGGCCAACTCGAAAATGTTTTCGCTGTACTCTACGGTTTAATTTTCACCGTGTACCCTTTTCGAGT
>JAOXRT010000280.1 GCA_025800365.1 Cellvibrionaceae bacterium
CTGGGAATCACTGACGATTATCCAACTAGATACATTCCCGCCAAGAACCGGATCTGAGCCCGCCAAAATCATCCAAGTTCCATGCAGATCGGTCGGGATGCATGCGTTTAGAAGAGCTAGAAATTACTGGCAGAAAATGAACATCCAATGAATTCCACCCTATGTTTATTGTTTATAAAATGACTCTCAGACTCGCAATGAATGAAATAAGCTCCGCGCTCAACAGCTTATGGTGCCAAACAATACGCACACTGAAAGCCCTGCTGTGGAAGTTGCTAAGCTGAGGCTATGAGAGCCTCTATAGGTTTAGCTTTGGCTGAACTACAGAATACAGGGCCGAAGCAGGGTAAATGGAGGAGATATGCCCTCGCGAATCCCTCGCGCATGTTTCGGTTTCGATTCGATTACAGTGCAGGGCCATTGAAGCCAGCTCGTGATGACATACTTTCTGCCTCCGGGGGGCAAGGGGGGGGGGAGTACTTGACATAACATTATGTTTGGTTATAGGGGTGCTGTTCAGGGTAAAAAAAAAAAAAACACCCTGAACATCTTTAGGACAAAAGAGGCAGATCAACGGCAATCGTGCATCTTTACCCAGTTGTTTAGGACAGATTTAGCCTGTTATGACAATCTCGCCTAAAATTATATACCCTGTTCAGGCCAGAGAGGCACAAAAAAAAAACGTACCCTGTCAAGCGGCAAGTCCCCGTATAAGCCATGTAAGGGAATACCCTA
>JAOXRT010000297.1 GCA_025800365.1 Cellvibrionaceae bacterium
CTAAAATATCGCATTGCTGACTTGCCCGCAGCGGAAGATGCAGCTCATTAAGCCTTTAATGAGCCGTTCGAAGAGTTAATTATGTCCGCGCGTTTGAGATTGGAAAACATCGAAAAATCTTTTGGAAAGCAAAAGGTTTTAGAGAGCGTTAATCTGCAGCTAAATGCCGGCAAGGTGCTTGCCTTAATGGGCGAAAATGGTGCCGGTAAAAGCACCTTAATGAATATTTCCTGCGGCGTTCACCAAGAATATCAAGGGCAGATCTATATTGATGAATCCCCCTACACTTTTGACTCGCCAAAGTCTGCCGAGGCAGCTGGTGTAATAATGGTGCACCAAGAGCTAAATCTTCTACCAGAATTGAGTGTGAGCGAGAATATATTTCTTGGCAATGAGGAAAGGAACAAACTGGGCCTGATTCAACATAAATCTATGGCGAGCAAGGCTCAGTCAATACTTGAACAACTGGGCTTAAGCTTACCCGCCAACACCTTAGTAAAAGAGCTTAATATAGGCCAGCAACAACTCGTGGAAATTGCTCGAGCCTTACTTCGAGATGCCAAGGTTTTAGTTTTGGACGAACCCAGCGCGGCCTTAAGCGATCAAGAAACTCAGCAGCTATTTACGATCTTGCGTCGCCTAGCCAAGCAAGGCGTTAGTATCATTTATATCTCACATCGGCTCGATGAGCTTAGTCAGATAGCCGACCAGCTTGTAGTGTTACGTAATGGGACTTTAGTCGCCCAGGGACCGATGACGGATTATTCGGCTAAGCAAGTTATCAATCTAATGATTGGTGAAGAGCTAGCCGATGCTCCAGTTCACACAAGTATTGAAAAAACAAAGTTAGCCCTTCTGAAAATAGAAAACTTAAACGGCCGCTGGGATAAAAGGAGGCTCAAGAACATTTGTCTTGACTTGCAAGAAGGTGAAATTCTAGGCCTTACCGGCTTGTTAGGAAGCGGTTGTGGCGAGCTACTAGAATGCCTGTTTGGTCTTCGCGGTTTTAGTAGTGGGAGTGTGGTATTTGATGGGCAAACTATCACCCCTA
>JAOXRT010000298.1 GCA_025800365.1 Cellvibrionaceae bacterium
CCTCCTTCCGCCGCCCCTGTCATGAGTAAGGTGGGAAGCTGGACAACGCGGAGCTTTCCGTATTTTCTACTCACAAAGGCGGATCTAGGGGTGGGATAACCACGCCATGACCCAGAAAACCCTGAAATGGGGACAGTACTATTTTTTTGCCTACCAAACGACGCCAAATTCACTAAACGATTGTGATGTAGGTATTTTTAAGTAATTTGACAGATTTTTTTATCTCAAAATACAAAATCTCGCGCTTGCGGCGCAACAACATCACTACTCAATTCACATGAACTTAAATTAACGCTTATGGAGCCGCTCCCACGTTCACAATTAGGGCTGGTGGATACCTCGTTTCCTCAACTGGTCGCTCCTGGTATATGCATCCACCGAAAACAGTTGACAAATTACCGGGCACCGGGACCGCCGGTTCTGCCACTGCCTAGTGGGCCTGACATCAAGCCCGGCCAGTATATTCAAGAAACGAACCAAGCCCAGCAATCAGTAGATACCTATTTATTGTCATAAACCGTTTCTCATTGGCTCGTCATGAGCCTGGCATCCTCAGCTAGGGTCCGGCAGAAGGCAATATTGCTAGTACAACTACGCTAGGCATGCAACTTGCCGTCTGCCGGGGCCTGCATTTGGTCCGGTGCCTAACCCGTGTGCCTGAACATGGCGTCTCCGCCAAAAATACCCTCTACCCAGTGCAAACCTCATGCGAACTGAGATTGGCACTTGTGTCGAAGCGTCGTTTGGTTTTGTCGTTTCATTTGGAAGCATCATCATCATGAAAACTCGAGCAGTTTTGGTAGTTCGGCGATCATAAAATGCGAAATTTCGGGCCTGCGGCGCAGCTTCCGTCTCACTTCATGTGATTTGAGAATGGCACTATAAGCAACATAGCTTGGTTGAACTTGAAAGGTAAAAATAAAACGTCACCAAGAAAATTCCAGCAGATTTGATAGA
>JAOXRT010000007.1 GCA_025800365.1 Cellvibrionaceae bacterium
ATCATGAAGCGGTTTTATTAAGGCTTAACATTTGCCATATCGGTGGGAAGTCTTTTCGTATCGAGCAGCAGCTTATGCAAGATCAAACCTTATGCGCGATCTGCGAAACCACCGCTGTAAATTTCTCAGTAGAATCGCAAACTGCTTGTGTTATTGAAGGAAAGGTGAGAGATGCTTTAGAGGGCTTCTCGTGAGGTGGCTACCTATATATGATCGAGCTTTAGAAATAGCTACCAAGCTCGCTATTTTCCAAACTAAGGCAGCAGTTATCTCGAGTTATTTAGCTAGAGCCAAGGCGCTGCATTCTTGCAAGAGCTATTGATTTTATGGTCATAGACTGCTTGTATGGCTAATTTTATAGATCTATCCCTTTTTCCGAATAGCAGTGGTGGTGGAAGTATAATCGGCGTTTGGCTTTGATAGAGTTTTGGGTCTGTTAGCGCAAGTAACAATAATACGACCACTTTATGTGTGTATTTTTTATTTGGGGCGGGTTTAGTAGAATGTTCGCCTAGGCAGCCGTGACTCAATTCCTTGAGTGAACCTAGACATAAGAGAATTAATCCATTGAAAAAGCTCAGTTACTTATTCGAGGCCAACAAAAAGTGGTCTGAATCCATCAAAGATAAAGACCCCGAATTCTTTAGCCGACTCTCCAAGCAGCAAGCGCCAGATTACCTTTGGATAGGATGCTCAGATAGCCGGGTGCCGGCTAATACCTTGGTAGACCTACCACCTGGCGAAGTCTTCGTTCACAGAAACATCGCCAATGTTGTGGTTCATACCGATCTCAATATGCTGTCGGTACTGCATTACGCAGTAGCAGTATTGAAGGTAAAGCATGTGATCGTTTGTGGCCATTATGGCTGCGGCGGTGTGATGGCCGCGATGGAAGATAAGAGCCACGGTCTTATCGATAACTGGTTACGACACATTAAAGACGTAGCCCGCTTTCATAAAGATGAGCTGGATAAATTGTCTGAGGCCGAACGCATTGACCGTATGTGTGAGCTCAATGTGATGGAGCAGGTGCGCAACGTGGCAAACACCAGTGTAGTCAAGAATGCCTGGAGTGAAGGGCAGGAGCTTTCAGTGCATGGCTGGATTTACAATATCAATAATGGTGTGCTGAACGATCTGGATATGTGCGTCTCTGATTCTTCAGAGCTATCCCCTGAAAACTAATTTCAATAGGCGCCGAGCTTGGTTTTACTCAATACCAAGCTCGATGGCTAAGCGTGTCGCTTCTGCTCGAGAAGAGATACCTAGCTTGCGATAAATGGATTTAATGTGGTCCGCAATGGTGTAGTGCGATAGTGCTAATAGTTCAGCAATATCTGTACGATTCAAACCTTTAGAAATCAGCGACAGAATCTCAGACTCGCGTGGTGTTAAGTCGTGATTTTTCTGTTTTTTATCGACTTGCCTGAAGTGCTGCAGTATCTTTTTGGATATATCGCCAGAAAGCGGAGGCGCGCCATTGACGATATCTTGCAGCTTATCAATTAACACGCTGCCTGGCTCGTTTTTAAGCAGATAGCCATCGGCTCCCATTTGTAAGCATTCAAAGACGGTTTCTTCGTCGTCGGCTATAGTGACGATAACACACAGAATTTCTTCGTTGGCTTCTTTTAGTTTTGGGATAAGTTCGCAGCCTCGACCATCGGGTAAACTGATGTCGATTATTGCCAGTTGAAGTGGATGTTTTTGAAGCAGTTGTGTCGCTTCAGCCACGTTATTGGCATAAAAAGCTTGTTTAGTATTGGGGAGTGCTTGTTGAAGATAGCTATTCATCAAATCTTGAAAAAGCAGTTCGTCTTCTACAATCAAGCATTGTTCAATGTTCATCGATACATCCGTACATCAAAAAATATCCAGCACATAGATGGGCGTTCATTAAATCTTTCGGCACAGAGTACAAAGGCCGCAAAAGATAAACGACTACAAGCGATTACGAAGACATTATGATGGGATTAGCTTGGAAAAAAAAGCGCTTGTTACAAGCTTGTGTCTCTAGCACTTTAGTTTTTGTATAGATTCCTATGGTTTCAATATAGCGCGCAGTACTTATTCTGTGCAGGGCAGGGAGGCTGCACAGTTTTGAGGCATTTTCTTGCGTTAATTCGCGTCGGTTTTTTGCTCAACTTGTTGGCTTAGCCAGCTAAGTCCGTTTTTCAGTCGATGTTGAAACTGTTTAATGGCAATATCGATTGCCTTCCACTGAACAAGCTCTCCATCAGCTTCCCCCTCACTGAGTTGTTGTAACTGCTTGGCCTTTTTGGCGCAGTCTAAAATGCCTAAGGCAGCGCAGAGACCGGCCAAACGGTGGCTGCAAGCGGCCAGCTCGACAGTGTTTTTTGCAGTAGCGAATTGTTCTAAGTTATCGGAGAGCTCCAGGCAGCTTTTTTGATAGCGTTTAAAGAAATCATTGAGCTCGATAGCTGTTTTGTACTGCGCGATATCGTTGATGAATTGGATATCGTATCGTTGCTCAGAAATATCAGAGCTAAACCCTGTTTGGTGTTTTTGAATCAAACTGTAAAATATTGGCAAGGAAAATGGTTTTTCCATTAATAATTCCATGCCTTCATGCTGAAGCTGCACGCTAAGCTCTGGAGTGAGGCCTGCGCTAATGCCTATGATTGCGCAGTCTGCGCCAGCTCCACGAAGCTTTGGCATTAGATCTTGCCCAGAAATAAGTGGCATATGAATATCCAACAAAATTGCATCGAATTCATGTTTTTCTGCAACCGCGATGGCGTCGTTCGGATCGGTCGTGCTATAGACGGTGTGTCCAGCGCCTTTTAGTAGGCTGGAAATAATTTCATTGTTCAGTTCGATATCATCGACTAGCAGTACAGACAGGCTTTTATCAATACCGTTACCTTGCGCTGCAATTCGAACCTTTAAATGAAACTCGAAAGTGCTGCCTTTGCCTGGAGTCGAGGTGAATTCAATGTGCCCACCTAGGCGCTCACTGATGTTGTTCACGATAGCAAGGCCCATGCCGGTACCCACAAGGTGATTATGATCGTTATTACTCGCCTTGGTGAAGCTATGAAATATTCGATCTTGATCTTCATAAGGAATGCCGATTCCAGTATCACTTACCGCAAAACATAGCGCCATATCGCCTTGTTCTAGGTACTTGCCACTGCAGACAACTTTAATTTCACCGCTATCAGTATACTTAGCAGCATTGTTTAAAAGGTTATTGATTAGCTGCTGAAGAAGGTCGGGGTCCGTTTCGATAACCGTGGGGACATTGGGTTCAATCAGGTATTCCACCAAGATATCCTTTTCATCACAAAGTCCCTGAATAAGAGAAACTGAGGAGTCCAAGATATCTAACAAAGAGGTGGCTTGTGTTTTGGTTTGCTGTTGTCGACCCGACTCCAGTAGCAAAACACTGTTGAGTTGTTGTAAAAGTTGATGTCCGCTGCGATTAATTTGCTCGACGTATTTATTTTGAAGGGGTTCCAGTGATGTTTGTTTCAGCAGTTTGATTAGCCCTAGTATACCGTTAATGGGTGTTTTTACTTCGTGGCTAAAGTAGGAGATGAATGCTGATCGAGATTTGTCGGTTTCTTTTGCCGCAATATTGTCTAACTGGATCGATCTAAATTTTTGAGAAATAGCCAGCGACAGCATGTACATTTCAAAGACGTGGCAAGACAGGCCTACCATCAAAATGCTTTCAAAGCCGGGTACCAGACCAATGGTGACCAGAGCCGGAAACGTCGACCCAGCAATGAGTGCAATCCACCCAATACAAACATAAAGAGCGGGTTTTAAGCCTCGAATATAAGCCCAGGCAGCAGAAACTATCATGAGTGTGCCAAAAATAGGGTGCGGGGCTGCTGAGGCGATGCTAAATGCATCGCGGCTCATAAATGGATAGGCCATTAGCAGTAAAACGTAAAATATAATGAGCGCTTTAAAAGCCCAATCGAGTTCGCGTAAGCGCCTCGGGACTTGGAAGAATACATAACAAAACCAGGTGCCAAATAACTGAACTCCTACACTGGCGGGTTTATAAAAATAAAGCTCATAATCATAGAAGCCGAACACTGTTTTAAATAAACCGTAAGCGCTAATTACAAACAAAACGCCGCACAGTGAGTGAATGGCATATAGGATATGGCTGATATCTCGCACACTCGCGCCGAAAAACAAATTGTGTAGTGCGAGAGACAGTGAAATACCAATTAGAAAAAATAGAAAGCCGGTGCGAGCGGTTGAATAAATAAGAGCTTGATCGTAACTCTCAACATGAACATTGAGGGACGATACAATGGGGGAGGCGATTCGAATAATGAGCTGATAGCTTTGCCCATTTTTAATAGGTAGCTCAGTGAGCCAGTCAACCGATAAGGTATGTAGGCCTTCAGTGCTGGCTTGATAGCCGCTTTGTATCTGGTGAATTAACTGCCCTTTGTGATATAGGAATGCTTCTATTTCTTTAAAATGGGCATTGGCCAGTCGAACAGCCCAGCGTTGTTTTGTGCTTGGCTTCAATTCCAGTGCAAACCAATATTGGTTTTCATGTTTGGGGAAGCCTGTAGCTCCACTGAGTTCAGTGTCCTCAGCTTGTAATAGACGCTCGAGAACTTGTCCAGAGTTTAGATCTTTCTCACTATCCAATATCAATATCCCTTGCCCACTGACATTGTCCCCTTGGGCAAAGCTGAAACAAAAACTCAGAACTAGCCCTATAAAAAACCGAGCTGTCGAAAATTTAATCGGATGTTGTGGGGGCATAGGGATAACTTTTCTCGGCGGCCAGATAATTCTCATTATTCCATTTCTTGATATCTCATACTTAGGTGGGTTTCCATACCTTAAGCACATCATAATCTTTGCCCGATTACGATGCACCCCCCTATGTGAGGGAGTTACATTTGATTTTAAGTAACCATAATGCGATCCATTATCGATGTGCTATGCACACAGGGTTCTTAGAGGTATCGCTGTATGAAAAATTGGCTGGGCTTAGCTTTAACATTATTGGCTGTCGAAAACTCGATGGCAGCAACGTGTAATTGGGACTCCACAAGAAGTAATTGGGATAATTGTGAGTTTTTCAGCGAATATATCTCGTTGAATTCGAGCCTTTCATACAGCTTTAACAATGTTACTGTGCGGGGAGGAACCCTAGAGGGCGATTTTTCAAAAGTTGATTTGAGCACAGTGAGGTTCCAACGTGCTGGCAATAATCTTGGGGATGAGGTCGATATAGGGCAGGCTGATTTTTCGCCTTTTCAATGGATTAAGGTTGAAAACAATGGTTTGAACATTTTTTATCTGCTTAGCGGTATTGTCGATGATCCAGATCAGCGGCGCCACGAAGCCAGCGGCAATTTGCTCTTTGCCGGTGAGCCCGACATCTTGCCAGCTTCGCAAGCAGGAATAGGTGATCTTGGCGCTTACATTGTTGGTCAGTTTGAACTGAGAAATGAATATCCAATGGGCGCTGCACCGGTTACTGAAAACCCGGTGTCTAGTTCTTCAGGTTCAGCTGAAGCGGCCATCTCTGGCAGCGGTTTTCGAAGCAGCGCAGGCGAAGCGCATTTTTGGCAGTTGGATTTTAAAAATAGCTACGAGATTAGTCGACTCGAGCTGCTTCCAAACTCCGGTCAAGAACAAGAGTTGGTCGGTGCTATTATCTTATTATCCGATTACCCCTTTAGTGTTGACCCTTCTATTGCAAAAGACTTTGATTACATCGCTAGGTTTACTCTGCCTGCACTGGAAGCCGGGCAGAGCAGCTACCATATCCCTGTGGAGCGCACCGCGCGATTTGTTCGAGTGATTAAGCAAGATGGAGAGCGTTTAGGATTTAACAAAATCCGCGTGATTGGCGAAGTGGGTATTAAAACCCCTGATACACCATTACCTGCAAACGCCGTTCGCCCTAGTTGCGGTGGTTTTAATATTGCTCTCGTTGATAAGGCGAAGCGTTGTGATGTAACGCGATTGCCTGATAGTGGGAGCAGTAATGTTAATCTTGATTTCAGTTTCTGTAATTTTAGTGGGCGAGATTTAAGTGGCTTGAATTTCTCTGGGGTTCAGCTCAGCAATGCCGATTTCTCTCAAGCTGATTTAACTGATGCTAGCTTTGATAGCTCGCAAGCGGAAAATGCTAACTTTTCTGGGGCAAATCTGAGTGATGTTGATTTTTCTAGGGCGAATCTTCGCGAAGCTGATATGCGTGGAGCTATTTGGTCGGCCACCTTCTTTGATCAAACCGAGCCGGAAAATGCCTGTATTGATCGCTCTGTATGGGAATCGCGCGCTGGTACTACAGGCGAGGATGGACGCCTAATTGGTGATACCAGTGATATTAGTAGCGGTGTGGATAGCCCGCCGCAGTTAGTGGACGAGCGATTTAATAATAGCTTTCAATATGCTCGCCAGCCCAGTGTGGATAATGATGGGGCGGCCGTAAATGCTGTCGATGGCAATGCCACGACACAGTCTCAAACCCGAGCTGATCAAAGCAAACCATGGTGGGTACTTGATCTTGGTGCTACATTCTTTATTAACGATGTTGAGCTCGAGCTAGGTAGCCAGTGTACAGCGGCTGTTTGTTCTGATTTACAGTTGTTGATCAGCGACTGGGATCCGATGAGCTATCCTGTAAGAGACTTGCCTGCAGAAAATCAAAGTGATGAGCTGTTTACATGGCAAGCGGTAAATGGGGACGATAAATATAGCTTTAATCGCACTGGTCGATATATCGTGGTGCAAGCAGCCAATGATGTGACAGGCGCCCTTGCGATTGCGGGGCTAAAAGTAAACTCCTCAAGCGAGCCTGTTTTCCCAAGTACTAGACAGCCAATTAGCCCAACTATTTCAAGCAACTTTGGCTCTGCGGTGCAGCTAGGCACTGAGTTAGAGAAGCTGAGCTCAAACTTAGAAAACTTGGATAGTGATCTAGGTCAGTTGCGCGTACACGCTAGCCAGGCTTATGACGCCACTTTAAAAGTGAAGCGTTTGCATGATCGTCTAAAGCGTATTAAACGTGATCTGGGTCGTGCCGATACCATGCTAAAGGCGGCCAGCTTCTTGGGGCCTATCAAGGCTCAAAGCGCCCGTATTCGACAGATTATTTCCACCGTTAAACCTGGCGTTGATAGCGTAGAAAACTTCGTTGGCCGAGTTGAAAACGAAGGCGTTAAACCCCTGCGCGAAAAAATAGCCAAGTTGCGAGACAAAGCCCAGCAAGGGCAGCG
>JAOXRT010000009.1 GCA_025800365.1 Cellvibrionaceae bacterium
TGCCAGTAAGTACAACCTTCGTTAAACGTTCGGTGATGTAATGAAAGCTCAAGAACTCCGCGAAAAATCAGTTGAAGAGCTGAACCAAGAGTTGCTTTCTCAACTGCAAGCGCAATTTAAACTGCGTATGCAAGCCTCTACTGGTCAGTTGAATCAGACTCATTTGATTCGCCAGACTCGTAAAGACATTGCTCGCATCAAGACAGTGCTGAACGAAAAGGCAGGTAACTAACTATGGCAGAAGCAGAAAAGTTGGTACGCACGCTGACTGGTAAAGTTGTAAGTAACAAGATGGATAAAACCATCACTGTTCTTATTGAGCGCCGCGTTAAGCACCCGATTTACGGCAAGTATGTTAGTAAGTCATCTAAGCTGAAGGCCCACGACGAACAGAACGAGTGCAAGATGGGTGATGTTGTAACCATCTCTGAGTCTCGTCCTTTGTCAAAGACTAAGTCTTGGGCTCTGGTTAAAATCGAAGAGCGCGCTGCTGAAATTTAATTCAGTAGTGTGCATTAGAGTTTCGGAGACGAACGATGATTCAAACAGAATCTTACTTAGATGTCGCTGATAACAGTGGTGCTCGCCGTGTAATGTGCATCAAAGTGTTAGGCGGTTCTCACCGTCGTTACGCGTCTGTTGGCGATATCATTAAGGTAACGGTAAAAGAAGCCATACCTCGCGGTAAGGTAAAGAAAGGCCAGGTCATGAAGGCTGTTGTGGTACGCACCAAAAAAGGTGTTCGTCGCCCTGACGGTTCTCTGATCAAGTTCGACGACAATGCTGCTGTATTGCTGAATGCCAGTGATGCTCCAGTGGGTACTCGTATCTTCGGCCCTGTAACTCGCGAGCTCCGTGGTGAGAAGTTCATGAAAATCATCTCTCTGGCTCCTGAAGTACTGTAACGGTACGACAAGCTAGGTATTGAGGACAGGGTAATGCGTAAGATTAAACGTGAAGATGAAGTGATTGTTATCGCAGGCCGCGACAAGGGCAAGCGAGGCAAAGTCGTTAAGGTTTTGCAAGACGATCGCCTAATCGTATCCGGTGTGCAGATTGTTAAGAAGCACCAAAAGCCAAACCCACAGTTGGGTGTTGCTGGCGGTATCGTTGAGAAGGAAGCCCCTATTCAGGCTTCTAACGTAGCGATATTCAACCCAGCTACTCAGAAAGCTGACAGGGTTGGTTTTAAAATCCTTGAAGATGGAAATAAAATTCGCATCTTCAAATCCAACGGCGAAGCCGTAGACGCATAAAGCAGACGGTAAAACGGTAAGAGTAAAATGGCTAAGTTGAAAGAACTTTACCAGAACGAAATTGCTGGCCAGCTTAAAGAAGAGCTAGGTTTGGCAAACGTGATGGAAGTGCCGCGCATCACCAAAATCACCGTCAATATGGGTGTTGGTGAAGCTATTGGCGACAAAAAGGTTTTGGAAAACGCAGTTGCTGATCTAGAGAAAATCTCTGGTCAGAAAGTTGTTGTTACCAAAGCTCGTAAATCTATTGCTGGTTTCAAGGTTCGTGAAGGATGGCCGGTAGGCTGTAAAGTAACCTTGCGTCAGGATCGTATGTACGAATTCCTAGAGCGCTTGGTTTCTATTGCTATCCCACGTATCCGTGACTTCCGCGGCATCAGTCCTAAGCAGTTTGATGGTCGTGGTAATTTTTCCATGGGCGTGAACGAGCAAATTATCTTCCCAGAGATTGACTACGATAAAGTAGACAAACTACGTGGTTTAGATATTTGTATCACCACCAGTGCTCGCACCGACGAAGAAGGTCGCGCGCTGTTGAAAGCCTTCAACTTTCCTTTCAAAGGCTAGGGTAGAGTCATGGCTAAGAAATCTATGATTGCACGTGAAGCTAAGCGTGCAGCTACAGTGGCAAAGTACGCAGCTAAGCGTGCTGAGCTAAAAGCGATCATCGCCAACCCAGAGAGCTCGGAAGATGAGCTTTGGGAAGCCCAGGTTAAGCTGCAAAAGTTGCCGCGTGATGCGAGCCCAGCTCGTCAGCAGCGTCGCTGTCGCGTAACCGGTCGCCCACACGCGGTTTACCGCAAGTTTGGCCTGTGTCGTAACAAGTTACGTGAAGCTGCCATGCGCGGTGATGTACCTGGCTTGGTTAAGGCCAGCTGGTAATTTAGATCGCTGAACCTAGGAGCAGATTCCGATGAGCATGCAAGATCCTTTAGCAGATATGTTGACCCGCATTCGTAACGGTCAGCAAGCTGCAAAAGCTGAAGTAACCATGCCTTCTTCTAAGTTGAAGGTTAGTGTTGCACAAGTTTTAGAAAACGAAGGTTACATCAGCGGTTACAGTGTTGCAGAAGGTGCTAAGCCTGAGCTAACTGTTGAGCTGAAGTACTTTGAGGGCAAGCCAGTAATTGCTGAGCTTGACCGTGTAAGCCGTCCAGGTTTACGTAACTACGCTGGTAAAGATGGCCTGCCAACCGTTCGCGGTGGTTTGGGTGTCGCTATTGTTTCTACCAGTAAAGGTGTTATGAGCGACCGCGCTGCCCGTGCCCAAGGCATTGGTGGTGAAGTTCTTTGCACCGTATTTTAATTTAACTTTTTTTAAAAGTTTTATAGGAAATCGTAATGTCACGAGTTGCAAATAGTCCGGTTGAAGTACCTGCTGGCGTGACTGTCGACCTTAAAGGTCAAGACATCACTGTTAAAGGCAGCAACGGTACTTTGGCGCTAAGCATTCACGAAAAAGTAGAAGTTAAGTTGGATGATTCCACATTGACTTTCGCTGGCCGTGATAGCGCCAAGCAGTCCCGCGCATTAGCGGGCACTACCCGTGCACTGATCAACAACATGGTAATTGGCGCAGGCCAAGGCTTCGAGAAGAAGTTAATCCTAAATGGTGTTGGTTATCGTGCAAAAGCAGCGGGTAACACTGTAGACCTGACTTTGGGTTTTTCTCACCCTGTTGTTTACACCTTACCTGAAGGTGTAAAAGCTGAGACCCCAAGTCAGACAGAAATTGTTCTGAAAAGCGCTGACAAGCAATTGCTTGGTCAGGCGGCCGCAGAAATTCGCGCCTTCCGTCCACCAGAGCCTTATAAAGGTAAGGGTGTTCGTTATGCCGATGAGTATGTGCGTCGTAAAGAAGCTAAGAAAAAGTAGGGCATAGGTCATGAGCGATAAAAAGCAATCTCGTTTGCGTCGTGCACGCCGCACCCGCGCTAAAATTCGTGAGCTAGGTGAAACACGTTTGTGTGTTAACCGCTCACCACGTCATATTTATGCACAAATCATCGCCGGTGACGGTGGCCAGGTTTTGGCCAGCGCCTCTACTCTTGATAAGAGCTTGCGCGGTGGTAAAACTGGTAACGCTGAATCAGCTGCAGCTGTTGGCACTTTGATCGCTGAGCGTGCAAAAGCCGCTGGCGTTGAAAAAGTAGCTTTCGACCGTAGCGGTTTTAAATATCACGGTCGCGTTAAAGCTTTGGCTGACGCTGCTCGTGAAGCTGGCTTAGAATTTTAAAGGTTGAGATATGGCTAACGGTAAAAAAGAAGACGCCAACACAGAAGGCCTGCAGGAAAAGCTGGTTCAGGTTAACCGTGTTGCTAAGACTGTAAAAGGTGGTCGTATCTTCGGCTTCACCGCACTAACTGTTGTTGGTGACGGTAACGGTAAAGTAGGCTTCGGTCGTGGTAAAGCTCGTGAAGTGCCTGTTGCTATTCAAAAAGCAATGGAAGCTGCACGCCGCAACATGATCCAGGTTGAATTGAATGGCGATACCATTCAATACCCAACCAAAGGTCGTCATGGTGCCTCTAAGGTATACATGCAGCCAGCCTCTCAGGGTACTGGTGTAATTGCTGGCGGTGCGATGCGTGCCGTTTTGGAAATTGCCGGTGTTCAGAACGTACTAGCTAAGTGCTACGGTTCTACCAACCCTGTAAACGTTGTGCGAGCTACTTTTGAAGGCTTGAAAGCAATGGCTTCTCCAGAGTCAGTTGCAGCCAAGCGCGGCAAGAGTGTTGAAGATATCTTGAACTAAGCTTAATGCTTAGTTCAAATTGAAGAGCTGGTAAATAACCATGGCTAAGAAAACAGTTAAAGTTACTCAGGTTAAGTCCACTAATGGACGCCTGCAGTCCCATAAAGCCTGTGTTGCAGGCTTGGGTTTACGCCGTATTGGTCACACTGTAGAAGTTGAAGATACGCCTTCAACTCGCGGTATGATCAACAAGGTAAACTATTTGGTTAAGGTAGAGGGAGAGTAAGACAATGCGTTTAAATACTCTAAGCCCCGCTCCTGGCCGCGTTAAAGATCGTAAGCGCGTTGGTCGCGGTATCGGTAGCGGTGTAGGTAAAACTGGTGGTCGCGGTCACAAAGGTTTGAAGTCTCGTTCTGGCGGTAGTGTTCGTCCAGGTTTCGAGGGTGGTCAAATGCCTTTGCAGAAGCGTCTTCCTAAATACGGTTTTACTTCCCGTATTGGTCGCGTAACCGCTGAAGTTCGTTTGGCTGAGCTAAACAAAGTTGAAGCTGAAGTTATCGATCTGGAAGCTCTAAAGGCTGCTGATTTGGTTAAGCAAAACATGAAGCGCGCGAAAGTGTTCTTGTCTGGTGAGCTGACCAAAGCTGTGACCGTTAAAGGTCTAGCAGTAACTAAGGGTGCCAAGGCTGCGATTGAAGCAGCTGGCGGCAAGGTCGAAGAATAACTTTGTTAACGCTTACGGCTAAGTGAGGTAGCGATGGCAACGGCAAAGATGCCATTAGCGAATCAGAAAGGACTAGGCGAGCTTTGGGCTCGCCTTCGTTTTCTGTTTTTAGCGATTCTGGTTTATCGTATCGGCACCCATATTCCTGTTCCGGGCATCGACCCAGATCAGGTTGCGAACCTCTTTAATCAGGGCAAGGACACTATCCTTGGCCTGTTTAATATGTTCTCGGGTGGTGCACTAGAGCGTATGAGTATCCTGGCATTGGGTATCATGCCATATATCTCTGCCTCGATTATTATGCAGTTGATGTCTGCAGTATCGCCCAGCCTTGAACAGCTGAAGAAAGAAGGCGATGCAGGACGTCGCAAGATCAGTCAATACACCCGCTATCTGACCGTAGCGCTGGCCCTTGTACAAGGCACCGGCATGACAGTCGGTATGGCGAGCCAAGGCTTAGCCTACGGCGGCGGTGGAATGTCTTTCTACATCGTAGCGATTACCTCCTTGGTAACCGGCGCAGTATTTATGATGTGGCTAGGCGAGCAAGTGACAGAGCGTGGTATCGGTAACGGTATCTCCATGTTGATCTTTGCGGGCATTGTTGCTGGTTTACCAGCAGCGATTGGTCAGTCCTTTGAAGGCGCTAAGCAGGGCGATATCAATATTTTGATGTTGCTAGCAATTACCTTTTTGGCAATTGCGCTGATCTGGTTTGTAGTTCGAATGGAGCGCGGTCAACGCCGTATTACAGTGAATTATGCCAAACGTCAGCCTGGTCGTGGTGCGCAAAGCAGTCACCTGCCACTGAAAATTAATATGGCTGGTGTTATTCCTGCCATTTTCGCCAGCAGTATTCTGTTGTTCCCAGCCTCTGTAGCACAGTGGTTTGGTCAGGGCTCAGAAGGCGTTGCTGCCGAAGTATTACAAGAAGTTGCCCTTTGGTTAGGGCCTGGTCAGCCGCTGAACTTTATTTTGTTCACCGCGATGATCATCTTCTTCTGTTTCTTCTATACGGCGTTGATGTTCAACCCGCAAGAAGTTGCAGATAACTTGAAGAAATCCGGCGCGTTCATTCCTGGTATTCGTCCAGGTGAACAGTCCGCAAAATATATTGACAGTGTTTTGACTCGCCTAACGGTAGTTGGCGCTGTTTATATTGCCGCGGTGTGTTTGTTACCTCAGTTCTTGGTAGTCGCGGCTAATGTGCCCTTCTATCTAGGTGGTACTTCACTATTGATCGTAGTAGTGGTGGTCATGGACTTCATGGCCCAGGTGCAATCACACTTGATGTCTCATCAGTACGACTCACTGATGAAGAAGGCTAACTTAAAAGGCTACGGCAACTCCCGCTAAGGGAAGGGCCTAGCTTCTGAAAGAGGTTGAAACATGAAAGTTCGTGCTTCAGTTAAAAAGATGTGCCGTAACTGCAAAGTTGTACGTCGCAATGGTGTTGTTCGAGTAATCTGCAGCGCCGAGCCACGTCACAAGCAGCGTCAAGGCTAACAGAAAGCAGTTCATCACTGCCTTCTGCTTTGGGGGCGTTGACTGTCGCCCGGGGGGAAACCTCCGGGCTATTGCATTTGTGCGGCTTTATCGGTATCCTTTCGCGCCTTTTGGTGCTGAGGGAGCTGTTAATTGCTGTCAGCGCTACAATTTATATGATATGTGGAGTATCTAGATGGCTCGTATAGCTGGTGTAAACATACCAGATAACAAACACGCCGTTATCTCTCTGACCTATGTTTTTGGTGTAGGTAAGACCACCGCAAAGCAGATTCTTGCTGCTACCGGTATTGCAGAAACGACTAAAATCGGCGATTTGTCTGAAACAGAAATGGACGCGATTCGCGCCGAGGTAGGTAAAGTTACTGTAGAAGGTGACCTACGTCGTGAAATTTCCATGAACATCAAACGTTTGATGGACCTGGGTTGCTACCGTGGTCTGCGTCATCGTCGCAGCTTGCCGCTACGTGGTCAGCGTACTAAGACTAACGCTCGCACCCGTAAGGGCCCGCGTAAGCCAATTAAGAAATAAAGGTTAGGAAGATCGTTATGGCTAAGCCAAGCAAAACTACCCGTAAAAAGGTAAAAAAGACGGTCGTTGATGGCATCGCCCATATCCACGCCTCTTTTAACAATACCATCGTGACTATCACTGATCGTCAGGGCAACACCCTGAGCTGGGCTACCGCAGGTGGTTCCGGTTTCCGTGGTTCACGTAAGTCTACCCCTTTCGCTGCCCAGGTTGCTGCAGAGCGCGCTGGTGAAGCTGCAAAGGACTATGGTTTAAAGAACCTAGACGTTGAAGTAAAAGGTCCAGGACCAGGCCGTGAGTCTGCTGTTCGTGCCTTGAATAACGTTGGATATAAAATCTCCAACATTACGGACGTAACACCCATTCCGCACAATGGTTGTCGTCCTCCTAAGAAACGTCGCGTATAAGGGGGCTTAAAGAAGATGGCACGTTATATCGGACCAACTTGTAAACTGGCTCGCCGCGAAGGAACTGATTTGTTCCTTAAGTCTGGCGCTCGCCCATTAGATTCAAAGTGTAAAGCTGAAACTGCACCTGGTGTACACGGTGCTCGTCGTGGTCGTCTATCTGACTACGGTGTTCAGTTGCGTGAAAAGCAAAAAGTTCGTCGCATTTACGGCGTACTAGAAAAGCAGTTCCGCGGTTATTACAAAGAAGCAGCCCGTCGTAAGGGTGCTACTGGTGAGAACCTGCTTAAGCTGTTGGAATCTCGTTTAGATAACGTTGTATACCGCATGGGTTACGGTGCTACTCGCGCTGAATCTCGTCAGTTGGTATCTCACAAGTCAATCACTGTTAACGGTCAAGTAGTAAACATTGCTTCTTACCAAGTGAAAGAAGGTGACGTTGTAGCTGTTCGTGAAAAGTCTAAAACTCAACTACGTATTCAGAATGCATTGGCAATTGCTGCACAGCGCGCTGAAGTAGAGTGGGTTGACGTAAACTCGGACAAAAAGGAAGGCACTTTCAAGCGCGTTCCTGATCGTGCAGATTTACCTGCAGAGATCAACGAGAACCTAATTGTTGAACTTTACTCCAAGTAACGGACTAACCTAAGGTATGGCTATGCAGAGTGCTGTAAACGAATTTTTGACCCCGCGTCACATTGATGTTACCGACACCGGCCCAACTCGCGCCAAGGTTGTATTAGAGCCTTTAGAGCGTGGTTTTGGTCATACCCTTGGCAACGCCCTACGTCGTATTTTGTTGTCTTCAATGCCAGGTTGTGCTGTCACTGAAGTTGAAATCGATGGTGTATTGCACGAGTACAGTGCAATTGAAGGTATCCAGGAAGACGTTATCGAAATCCTGTTGAACCTAAAAGGTGTTGCCGTGGTTATGCACGGTAAAGATCAAGCGGTTTTGACCCTGAGCAAAAAAGGCCCAGGCGTAGTTACTGCTGGTGATATCCAAGTTGATCATGAAGTTGAGATCAAAAACCCAGACCACGTAATCGCTAACATTACTGGCGATGTCGAGTTGAGCATGAAGTTAAGTGTTGCTCGCGGCCGTGGTTACCAGCCTGCTGATGCACGTCGTAGCGATGACGAGGAAACTCGCGCTATTGGCCGTCTGCAGTTGGATGCTTCTTTCAGCCCAGTTCGTCGCTTGGCGTACTCTGTAGAGAGTGCCCGTGTTGAGCAGCGTACTGACCTGGATAAGCTGGTTTTGGATTTAGAAACCAACGGTACTATTGACCCAGAAGAAGCGATTCGTCGTGCAGCTACTATTCTTCAGCAGCAGCTAGCCGTATTTGTCGACCTTGAAGGCGAGAAAGAAGCTGAGCCAGAGCAGAAAGAAGAAGAGATCGATCCAGTTCTATTGCGTCCTGTGGACGACTTAGAGCTAACTGTTCGCTCTGCTAACTGCTTGAAAGCTGAGAACATCTACTACATTGGTGACCTGATTCAGCGCACCGAAGTAGAGTTGTTGAAGACGCCGAACCTGGGTAAGAAGTCGCTTACCGAAATTAAAGACATCCTAGCTTCTCGCGGTTTGTCTTTGGGTATGCGCTTGGAGAATTGGCCACCAGCCAGCCTACGTGCTGACGACTAAGCCAAATTCAACGCTTAAAGTAATATGGTTGGCATTTGGCCCAGCCAATGCCAACGTTAATAGCGCCTTCGATGTAAATTGAAGGCCCAAATGAAGGATTTAGAGTCATGCGTCATCGTCATAGTGGCCGTCAACTGAATCGCAACAGCTCACACCGTAAGGCTATGTTCAAGAACATGGTTTCTTCATTGGTTGAGCATGAGTTGATTAAAACAACCTTGCCTAAAGCGAAGGAACTGCGTCGTCACGCTGAGCCTTTGATCACTTTGGCCAAGGAAGACAGCGTAGCTAACCGTCGTTTAGCTTTCGACCGTCTACGTAACAAAGAAGCTGTAGGTAAACTATTCTCTGTATTAGGTCCTCGTTATCAGGATCGTCCAGGTGGTTACCTACGTATCTTGAAGTGTGGTTTCCGTACTGGCGATAAGGCCCCAATGGCCTACGTTGAGTTGGTAGATCGCCCTCAAGTTGAAGCGGCTGCTGAAGAAGAGTAAGCAAACGTTTCTAAAGAAACCGGCATATCTCATCGAGAATGCCGGTTTTTTTATGCCTAAATTTTATGAATTTGGAGTTTTGCCTTTTAAATTAAATTGCATAATCAATGGTTAAATAATCAAATTTGGTCAGTTAGATTAAATTTTTATGACACTGTTTACTAATTGAGACTATCGCCGACACTTGAATGGGTACCGCAGCAATTGCCAAGGAGGCAAACATGACTTTGCGTATTAGCCATAGGCTTGGAATTCTAGTCACAATGTCTATCGGTGTATGTATCTTTGTATCGTTTATGGCTTGGACTAAGATACGCTCTGAAGTCTCATTTGCAAAAAGTCTCAGCCAGCAGCGTTTAGAGCCCGTTTGGATTCTAGAGGAGCTTTCGCGAGTTTATAGTCATGAGATTAGCGACACCGCTCACCAGCTACGCGCCCAGATGATCTTTTGGGGTGAGGGTGAGAAAACAATTCTAAAAGCCGATCAGCATATTAGAGAACTTTGGGAAAAATTCAGCTCGCGTTCTCTGACCTCTGAAGAAGAAAAGCTGCTTTTGGAAATTGCTCCGGCGGTTGAGCAATCGTTATCGACCATCAAGGAGCTCGCATCGAAAGTACAGTCTAAATCTACATACGAGCTTGGCCAGTTTGTAGACATGAAAATGTATCCTGGATTGCAGCCGTTGTTTGAATCTCTCGATCAGCTAATAGAGCAGCAAACGCAACTGGCTAAGGCCGAGCAAATTGCCGCTGATCAACGACTCGCCGATACTACCAATCAAATTTTAATTTTATTATCTGTGCTTACTATTTTTCAGTTGGCGCTAAGCCTATGGCTTAGCCGTAGCATATTGCGGCCACTGGAAAGTATTCGCACGTCAGTGGCGGGGATAATCCAGAGTATGGATTTTTCTGGCCGTGTTGCAGTGAATTCAAAATGCGAAATTGGCGAGTTAGGGCAAGACGTGAATCAAATGATTGGCGTTTTGGATCAGCTGTTAGCTTCGCTGCGTCCGATAACAAAACAGTTGAAGGATTCTGCCGGCGATTTGGTTAGTGGCGCAAAAAAGGTTGATGTCCAAGTAGAGCTCCAAAATCAGGAGCTGCTTGCTGTTCAGCAGTCTGTCGATAGTGTATTTAAGGCAGGACAAGATGTCTTAAGTACGGCGGAAGCTAGCAGCGAAGAAACTAAATCTGCAACAGATGCCGCAGCGATCGGTTCTGAGAGATTAGCTAGGACGATTGATGCCATAAACCAATTAGCTAATATTGTGCAGCGTTCCTCGAATGATATGGCAAAACTATCCAGTAGTAGCGAAGCCATTGGTGGCGTACTGTCGGTTATCAGCGAAATTGCGGAGCAGACAAATTTATTAGCGCTCAATGCTGCCATCGAAGCGGCACGAGCTGGAGATCAAGGTCGTGGTTTCGCTGTGGTGGCTGATGAGGTTAGGCAGCTAGCACAGCGGACGGCCAGTTCGACAAATGAAATTCAGGCCATGGTGGAGGCCATACAAGCTAGCAGTCAGGAAGTCTCTAGCTCTTTAAGTGATAGTGTGCAGGCGGCCAGCAAAAGTGTTGAGCAGGCCGAGGCTACCAGCGAAATTATTCAGCAGATTCTTCAGGCCATCGCTTTGATTGCAACGCAAAGTGGGGGCATTTCAAGCAGTTCTAAACAGCAGATCGATTTATCTAAAACGTTAAGTGCTCAGGCTGCAAAACTGTCTGATCTCAGTCTGCAAACCGCTGGCTTAGCAGAAGGTTCGTCAAAGGCCAGTGAGGTGGTCTCAGAGATATCCTTAGGCTTATCAGAACAACTAAGTGCTTACCGACACTCCTAAAATAGATCGCCCTCTTAAAAGAGGGCGATTGATCTACACGATTTAAGCTTAAAAGCTAAACCGGCGCCGCTAAGGACATTAACCAGGCGCAAAGCATAGCGCCGTAGGTTCCAAGTGCATAACCCAGTACGGCAAGTAAAACACCTACCGGCGCCAGAGACGGGTGAAAGGCCGCAGCAATAATCGGTGCTGATGCGGCGCCTCCAACGTTGGCTTTACTGCCAACGGCTAAGAAAAAGAAAGGAGCGCGAATCATCTTAGCAACGATAATTAGAAGTCCAGAGTGAATGCTCATCCAAATGATACCTACAAGTATCAATCCTGGTTGCTCGACAATTTTCATAACATCCATTTTGGTGCCGATGATCACCACCAACAGATAAATAAACAAACTACCAAACTTTGAAGCGCCAGCGCCTTCGAGTTTATTAAAACGAGTAAAGCTGAGACCTAGCCCCATAGTGGTTGAGACGATGACAATCCAGAAAAAGTGATTGGCTAGAATGCTATCGGAGGTCGCAGGAATGGCTTTAAAGAAAGGAGCTAGTACATCACCCAGTAGATGACAGAGGCCGACGGTTCCAAAAGCAATGGCGAAGATGGCAGTCAGCCTAGGTAGGTCTAGCTCCAGCTTCTCGCGGCCGTGATACTCTTCTAAGCGACGCTTCACGTCATCAATTGCGGTAGTATCCGCCCCAAGCCAGCGATCAACTTTAGCATTGTTACCCGCCCCCCAAAGTAGAAAGGCCATCCAAATATTGGCAACGATAATATCGACAGTAACCATGGCCGAATAATTCGCTGGGTTATATTGGTATAGCTCTAGCATAGCGGCTTGGTTTGCGCCGCCCCCAATCCAGCTGCCAGCAAGTGTTGCTAGGCCTCTCCAAACTGCCTCTGGGCCGACACCGCCAACTGTTTCTGGGCTGAACATAGACATGATAAGGATTGCCAAGGGGCCACCGATTACGATGCCTACGGTGCCCACTAGAAACATAATAATGGCTTTATCACCAAGTCGCATAATGGCCTTTAAGTCGATGCTTAAAGTCATCAAGACGAGGGCTGCTGGCAAGAAGTAATTTTTCGCGATGGTCCAAAGACCGGAGCCCTTAGAAGAAATAACGCCGAAGGTATTTAGCAGTGAGGGGATTAGGTAGCAAATCAATAGCATTGGAACAATGCTGTAAAAGCGCTTCCACCGAGGGCCGGCATTGTTGGCGGTATGCATGATTAGCGCAAGGATAAGTGCTAGCAGGCCGAAGCTTACAGCATCATTGGTAATCAGTGGGCCGGTTGAATTCATAATCATTCCTCAGCTCTCAGGGAGCCTTATTGTTGTAATTGCTCAGAGCAGGCCTCTGCTGCAAAAGCTTTGTATTACTAAACGAAAAGCAGGGCCTTTGCCTCCGTTTACAGGGTAATTTGTCGAGATATTGATCATTAGGCCCGAAAATCAAATTCGAGATGGGGTGTGTGTTAGTGCTAACTATGCATGTAAGGCTTTTCTGTTCGGGCCCTAGAAAAATGGCGATCTAAAGCTACAAAAAATGCATTGATTTACTTGTAAGGTATTAATTTAAAGGTTAAATTAAACTTAAATTAACGCCAGATAAAAATAATGAGGTGAATCATGAGCACAAACCACTACTTTCATCGCGACCACTTTAAGCTAGGCACATTCTCGGCTAACTGTTCCGGCGGCTTGGCGGTCACCAAGGTACCTGAGCGCTGGGATAATAGCTGGGAGAATAATCTGCAGATGGCTAAGATGGCCGATGAAGCGGGTTTTGATTTCTTACTGCCTATCGCTCGCTGGATTGGCTATGGCGGCGATACCAATTTCCACGGCAATGTTTTGGAAACCATCACCTGGGCAACGGCTTTGTTGGCTCACACCAAAAATATTCATGTCTTCTCTACCATTCACACTTCTTGCAACCACCCTGTGGTTTTGGCTAAGCAGATTGCCACTATGGATCATATCGGTGGCGGTCGTGCAGGTTTGAATGTAGTGTGCGGCTGGAACCGCCCTGAGTATGAGGCGCTGGGCCAGGAATTACCTGATGACCATGAGACTCGCTATGCCTATGGCCAAGAGTGGTTTGATATTGTGAAGCGCCTGTGGAAAGAAAATGAGGCTTTCGATTATGAGGGTGCTTGGCACAAGCTAAAGCAAACTTATTCGTTACCGCATCCGGTGCAAAACAATGTGCCTATCTTTAATGCAGCGGGATCTGCACAAGGGCGTGAGTTTGCTGTCAATAATGCTGATTTTCTATTTACGCCAGCAATGGATCTAGAGAAAACTTCGCAGGACATTAAAGATATTAAAGCCGCCGGTCAAAAGGTGGGGCGCGACGTTGGTGTGCTCACTCTGTCATTCTCAGTTTGTCGTCCTACTCAGAAGGAGGCTGAAGAGTATCATCGCTACTACGCTGAGGAGAATGCCGATTGGGCTGCGGTAGATAATATTACCCGTATAATGTTTGAGAACGCTGAGTCTTTCCCGAAAGATCAAATCTTACAAATGAAACAAGCAATGGCTACGGGCCATGGAGGCTTCCCGCTAGTGGGTGATCCAGATACTGTAGCGGATGGCCTAGAGTCGCTTCACAATGCTGGTTTTGGCGGCAGTGTTTTAGGTTTTGTCGATTACGTAAAAGAGATGCCTTACTTTATTCAAGAAGTTGTTCCACGTTTAGAGCGCAAAGGTATCCGTATGCCGGTCACTGCTGACAGCTAAAGCGTCTTTGCTCTCTCGGTTTTATTTAGTCTGTTTATAAAAGGCTAAATGGTAAACAAAAAAGCACAACAGCGGGTGCCTCTGTTGTGCTTTTTCGTTATTCTAGGCTTGAAGATTTTACTCCAAGGAAGCCGATGAACAATAACAATGAAACTAGCCAAGACAGCAACGAAATCCTAGATAAAAAATGGCACTTGGCAACCGATACCCATGAGGTTGCTCTAACTGAGTTAGAGTTCGCTTTATTTCGAATATCCGAAGCCTTCGAACGTTGGCAGTCTGATTGTTTAGCCTGTTGTATTGAAGGTAACTTTAGTGGCACTGATAATGCCCTTTTGCATATGATTCGAATGCATGACCGCCCAAAAAGCATTTCTGATTTAGCTCGCCTGTTAAATCGTGATGATCTATCAAACTTACAGTACAGCTTACGCAAAATGAGCAAGGCGGGTTTGATTGAAAAAGCCAAAGGTGACAGTAAAAAAGGTGTGACCTATCAGGTAACAGCAGTAGGCATGCAGGTTACTGATCGCTATGCCAAGTATCGCCAAGAGTTATTGCTCAGCTTAACAGGCTCGATTGCCGAGTTTGAAGGCAAGTTAAATGGCGCAACTCAAGCCCTTAATTTAATGGTCGGTATGTACGATCAAGCGGCATGTGTGGCGGCATCTCACAAAGGTAGCTAAGGCGTATTTGGAAAATAAAAAACAGCTTAATGTGTTCATGAAGTTGAGTCAGAACACCTTAAGCTGTTTTTTATGTCTGGCGCCTATGCTCGCCGAATCAGTTTAATCAAGAGTTGTTCTCAGAAAACAACTGATCTTCCAAGCTAAGTCCCTTTTTAAGCTGCTGGTATTCAATGCCTGAGCTGGCTAACAACTCCAGCAGCTGGCGATCAAAACCCTTTTCCTTAGCATCGTAGCGAATCGATAGATGTCTGGCATTGCGGCTGTCTGCGTGCTGAAAAGAAGGAAGGCGGCTAAGTTGCTGGCGTAGCTGCTCAGCTTGTTCCTGGCAGAGTTCGATATCAATAATGGCGCTGTCGCCAGTATCGCTTTGATGGCTCTGGTGCTCTTGTAAAACCCCTTGTTCAATATACAGCACTCGTTGGCAGAGCTTTTCCAGTTCAGCAATATTGTGGGAGCTGATAATGAAAGTTTGTTTGTGCGATTGCTGCTCAATGATGTTTCGAATTAAACGTGCATTATTAGGGTCTACACCCGCGGTGGGCTCGTCGAGTAATACCAGCTCGGGGTTGCCTATTAAAGCCTGCGCAAATAGTACGCGCTTATTCATGCCATGGCTGAGCTGCTGTGGTTTCTTATCGGCAGATCCCGCAAGGTCAACAAGGCCAAGAACTCTCAATGCCTCTTGAGTTGCAGCAGAGCTGCTAAAGCCTTGCAGGCGCGCAAGAAAGCTAAGTTGCTGCACAACACTTAGCTCTCGATCAAGCTGTGCATCCTGCGGCAGGCTGCCGATTCGCCCCTGAATCTTCGGGCTGTCGATGGGTTCGCCGAGTAGCTTGATGTCACCGCTGCTGGCTTGTATGTAATTACAAAGCAGGCTAAAAAAAGTGGTTTTGCCTGCGCCGTTGGGCCCGATTAAAGCAATCGGACTGCCTTTGTCCAGGCGTAAGTTAGTCGACTTTAAAGCCTCGACCGTGCCAAAGCTTTTGCTCAGATTTTGACATTCCAATAAGCTCATATGTCTTGCCTCTTCCACAGCCAAAGAGACAGCACTAGTACCCAACTGCTCTGCAGTATCGGTAGGCCAATTGCTGGTAGGCATTCGCTGGCGGAGCATTGTTCCAGTAATTGACTATGAGAGCCTGGTAATAAGCTATTTAACAAGGCAAATGGCGCGATGCTGTTTGCGAGCCAAGAGAATAGCCAGCCGATAATAACCAGTCCGATAAATGCGAGCAGTAATGATCGAATAGGGCTGGAAGCAAAAATACTACTCAAGCACATTAAGGCGATGTAGGGCAGCCCCAGAAAAAATAATAATAGCCACATGACAATAGCGCCGCCAAGGCTGGCTTCAAATCCGCCACTTTGGCGACTTAAACTAAGTGCTAGCGTGCTAAAAACGGCGATGGCAAGAATGCCGCCGAGTATCGCGGCTTTCGCCAGGCAGCGTCCAAGCACAACACTTAAACGATGGCTGCGGGCTTGCCAAAAACGTAAGCGTCTAGCCTGGCGATCTTGAATTAATAAATCTGCACTAAGCAACATAACTAGCAGAGGTAGGCAAAGCTCAAGCAGATACCAGCAAATAGCTAGTTCATAGCTTGGCCAATCAAAGCGTTGCAGCAATTGAAGCTTGTCGAGAATCAATAGGCTGACCCCGCTTTCTTCCCCGCTTTCTATCAGACGCGTGCTCGCCAAAATAACGTAGCGCAGTACGAGGCCCCAAGCGATTAGGAAGCTGCCGCCAAACAATAGCCATTTGAAACTGCTAAAGTTTCGTTTTAAATCATAGCTGGCATGAAGTAGAGAGGCCCGGCCAAAGCTTGGCGGGGCATGTAGATTATTCAAGGTGTATCCTTATTCTTAATTCTTATTATGTCGCTAACTAGAAGTTAGCGAATTTAGCTAGCAGCCTGCTAGGCTAAATTGCGCGGTTTATTATCTTGTTGCGCAGCGCTGAGTTCCGCCCAGCGTTTTTCAATAGCTTGCTGAATACCTTTAGCGTCCAGCTGTTCTTTTTCTAGCAATTGCTGTGGTTTACCATGATCTACATAGCGATCATCTAAACCTAGCTGCAATATAGGTAGGCAAATACCTTGGCTATTTAAAAATTCACTGACAGCACTTCCAGCGCCACCGGCGATAGCGTTTTCTTCTATGGTGACAAGCAGCTGATGGCTGCTGGCAATTTTCAGAATCAACTCTTCGTCGATAGGTTTCACCCAGCGCATATCGCATAAGCTGGCATCAACTGCGGCCGTGGCTTCTTTCGCCGCTTGCAAACGCGTGCCGAAATTTAAAATGGCAATGCGATTGTTTTTGCTTTGGTTTAATTGAATGCCTTTACCAATAATGACCGTATCAAGGTTCTCTTCAATGCTTACGCCAACACCGTTGCCGCGAGGGTAGCGTACAGCAGATGGCCCATTGTATTGATAAGCGGTGCTCAGTAATTTGCGGCATTCATTCTCATCGGAAGGTGCTGCGATGATCATATTGGGAATGCAGCGCATAAAGGTAAGATCGAAACTGCCTGCATGAGTAGGTCCGTCTTCACCAACTAAGCCAGCTCGGTCAATGGCAAAGGTAACATCAAGGTTTTGCAAGGCGACGTCGTGAATTAATTGATCGTAGGCGCGTTGCAAAAAGGTCGAATAAATAGCGACTACCGGTTTTTGTCCTTCACAGGCCATGCCGGCTGCTAGTGTGACCGCGTGTTGCTCAGCAATGGCCACATCGTGGAAGCGTTCGCTATATTGCTCGGCAAATTTCACCATGCCCGAGCCTTCGCACATTGCTGGGGTAATGCCGATTAATCGCTCGTCGGCAGCAGCTTGGTCGCATAGCCAGGCGCCAAATACGTCTTGGTATTTAGGCGGCTTTGGTACAGCCGTTACCGGTGTGCTATTGGGCGCTTCAATTTTATTCAGCGCGTGATAGCCAACCGGGTCTTCTTCGGCAGGGCTAAATCCCTTGCCTTTTTGAGTCACGATATGAAGTAATTTCGGGCCTTTAATATCCCGTAAATTTCTTAGATCGTGGACAAGGCGAGGCAGGTCGTGGCCATCAATTGGGCCAATATAGTTAAAGCCTAGTTCTTCAAATAAAGTGCCAGGCGAAACCATGCCCTTCATATGTTCTTCGGTGCGGCGAGCAAATTCCCAGGCTTGTGGGATAGCGCTGAGCACTTTTTTGCTGCCTTCGCGCATTTGGTTATAAGTCTTGCTGGCCCAAATTCTCGAGAAATAGGTGGCTAAACCGCCGACATTTTTGCTGATCGACATATTGTTATCGTTCAGAACAACCAGCATATCGGTTTCGGTATGGGCGGCGTGGTTTAAGGCTTCAAAAGCCATGCCCGCCGTCATTGCGCCATCGCCGATAATCGCCACGGCCTTACGGCGCTGCTCGGGGTCTTGCTCTTGTTGAATAGCTTCTTGTTCAGCACCCAAAGCCATGCCAAGGGCGGCGCTAATTGAGGTGCTTGAATGGCCCACACCAAAGGTGTCGAATTCACTCTCTTCGCGCTTTGGAAAGCCGGCTAGACCGTCTAGCTGACGGATGCTCTGCATCTCTTCCCGGCGTCCAGTAAGAATCTTATGGGGGTAGGTTTGGTGGCCTACATCCCATACCAGGCGGTCATCTGGAGTTTGATAGATGTAATGCAGCGCAATGGTGAGCTCTACTACACCTAGTCCAGCACCAAAGTGGCCGCCGGTTTTCCCCACACTGAACAGCAGAAACTCACGCAATTGGCGCGCTAATTCTGGCAGCTGTTCTTCTTCCAGCTCACGTAATTGTGCTGGCGAATCGATGCTATCCAATAGGGGCGTCGATGGCCGCTCTAGGGGGATTTCTTTAAACATTCAGTACTAGGTCTCTAGGTTGCTAGGCAACCACATCATCAAGCTATCAGGGTTGTCACGGCCATGCTGTATCTGAGCTGGCGCGGAGGATCGCCCATTGTATTCGGCCCGGCCCGCCAACGCAAAGAACTGGCGGATAAGCAGGCCTATATATTAGACGATTAATGTGATCTTTCGACGATATAGTCGGCCAAAGCACGCAAAGCCTGGGCTTCTGGGCCAAAACCCGCTAAGGCCTGTTGGGCATCTTGGCGCAGTTGCTCGGCCTTGGCTTGGGCCGCGGGCAGCCCTAGCAGTGACACATAGGTAGGCTTGTTAAGCTGTTCATCAGCGCCTTGTTGCTTGCCTAGGGTATCGGTATCCGCGGTGACGTCTAAGATGTCATCCTGTACTTGAAAGGCTAGGCCAATGGCGTCTGAATATTTATCTAGAGCTTGCAGCTGGGCGGCATTGCTATTGCCTGAGGCAATGGCACCCATGCGGATGGCTGCTCTAATAATGCGCCCCGTTTTCAGTTGGTGCATCTGTTCCAGTTGCGCAAGGCTAATGCGTTGATTAACCGAAGCCAAATCAATGGCTTGGCCGGCAACCATACCCGCTGCGCCTGAGGCGGAGGCCAATTCTTGAACCAGTTGCAGTTTGGTTCGATCGGGGCAGTTGGAGATGTTACTCAGCTCGCTAAACGCTTGGGTTTGTAGGGCATCACCTGCCAAAATGGCAGTGGCTTCATCAAAAGCTATATGACAGGTTGGTAATCCGCGTCGCAGCTTATCGTCATCCATCGCTGGCAAGTCGTCATGGATCAAGCTGTAGGCGTGCATCATTTCGATAGCGGCTGCAGCGCTATTCACAGCAGGATTTTGGCTATTGCCGCAAGCCTCAGCACCGGCCATTACCAATAAAGGCCGCACTCTTTTACCACCGTTAGTTGCGCTGTATTGCATAGCGGCGAGCAGCGTAGCTTGCGGGCAATTTGCTCGGTTCAGCGCTTGGCTAATGGCTAGATCAGCGCGCTCTCGGCACTGCTGTACATAGGCGGAAAAATCGAAACTCACGGAGGTACTTACCTTTCAATGGTGGATCAGCTTTCGCCGGCATCCTGGCTGTCAAAGGGCTGGCTTACTAACTGACCTTGCTGTTCCATTAATAGCTCAACCTTCTGCTCGGCAGCGCTGAGCTCTTGCTGGCATTGGCGGGTTAATTTCACGCCTTTCTCAAAGGCAGCGAGAGAGTCTTCAAGGCTCATATCGCCGGCCTCCATGGCCTCTACCAGAGATTCTAGCTCGGCTAGAGAGGTCTCAAAACTCGGTTTTTTCTCTTTTGTCATGGTGCACTCAAGGCTAAGAAAAGAATGGCGCCACCCTACCTGAGGCTAGGGGCTTGGTCAATGCACCTTTAGCTGCAAAAAAATCCGCTGCCCTCATGTCGCGCCAATGTGAAAGCAGGCGCCAAATTAGGGGCTTCAGTTGCTGGCTGTACTACATTTTAAAGATAAGGGGTTAACTTGTCTTGGGAATGGCCGATATAAGCCATAGCGAAACCTATAAACCACTCGTTCTTCATGATGAGTGCACGCTAAGGAGCAATCTGTGGATTTAGCAACCATAGTCGGTATTATCGGCGCCTTTGGTCTTATCATCGTCACCATGCTAATGAGTGGCGACTTGGGTATGTTTGTGAACATACCGTCGCTGGTAATCGTAGTCGGCGGAAGTATTTTTGCGGTGATGGCCAAGTTTGGCCTGGGCCAGTTTTTGGGGGTGGGTAAAGTTATTGGTAAAGGCATGACCAATAAACTGGAGCAGCCCGGCCCATTAATTGATGAAATTGTTGAGTTGGCGGATGCCGCGCGCAAAGGCGGTTTGCTGTCACTCGAAGGTAAAGAGGTGAGCAGTGACTTTCTGCAAAAGGGCATTCAGCTCTTGGTGGATGGTCATGATGCGGATGTGGTTAAGCAGCTGCTGAGCAACGATAAAAAGCTCGCCGAAGAGCGCCACAAAATCGGCTCCAACATCATGATGTCTATGTCCAGTATGGCACCGGCAATGGGGATGATCGGAACCCTGATTGGTCTGGTGGCGATGTTGGCCAATATGGATGACCCAAAGTCGATTGGTCCGGCGATGGCGGTAGCACTATTGACCACACTATATGGTGCGGTAATGGCGAACGCCTTCTGTGAACCCATGGCTGACAAACTCAAATTGCGCGCCGCCGAAGAAGCGATGATCAAAAGCTTAGTGATCGATGCTTTGCTGGCCATTCAAGGCGGGCAAAACCCTCGTGTTATCGAATCTATGTTGCGCACCTATTTGCCGGAAGGCCAGCGCGAAGCATCTGAGTAGTGGGGGTGACAGATGAGTGATGAAGAAGAGCAAAGTTGTGATTGCGTCGAAGGTCTCCCCCCGTGGATGGGGACCTTCGCGGACTTGATGTCTCTATTGATGTGTTTCTTCGTATTGCTATTGTCATTCTCGGAGATGGATGCACAAAAATTTAAACGCTTAGCGGGTTCTCTCTCTCAGGCTTTTGGTGTGCAAACCAAACTGGCGGTAACAGATCCACCAAAGGGCACCAGTATTATCGCCCGTGAGTTCAGCCCTGCTATCCCAGAGCCAACACCGATCAATGAGATATGGCAGAAGACCGAAGATATCACCCAATCCAGTTTGGAGTTTGATCAAGCCAATGAGTTTGATATCGAAAAGGGCGAAGAAAATCTAGAGGCCGGTGTCGAGAAGGCCAGCGATAAAGAGCTGCAAGAAAGGCTTGAAGAAAAGCTCGAAGAGCTAGTGAAAGAAACGGAGCGTGATGCAGCTGTTTTAGCGCAAGCTTTACAAGCGCAAATTGTCACAGGTGAAATTGAAATTGAGACCATTGGCCGAAAAATCATTATTCGAATTCGTGAGAAAGGCTCTTTTAAATCTGGCTCAGCAACACTAAGCGAAAAATATTTTCAGGTTTTAGAAGAGGTTTCAGCGGTACTAGCCAAACAGCCTGGTAGGATTCAGGTGCAAGGGCATACTGATGATTTGCCAATTCGTACTAAACGATTTAGATCGAACTGGGAGCTCTCTACGGCGCGGGCAGTATCGGTTGCACATGCCTTGATGGTGGGCAAGCGGGTAGCGGAGAACCGCTTCGAAGTGGCTGGCTATGCGGCAACCAAGCCCTTGGTGGAAAATACTAATCGTAAAAACCGAGCCAAAAACCGCCGCGTTGAGATCATGATCAGCCAAGGCTTGGATGATGAGCTGAACGAAGAAGATAAAAAACTTCTGCAGAATCAGGAAGGGCAGGACTTGCTGCGTAACCTGGATCTAGAGCCGCCAAATTATCAGTTTGAATTAAAACCAAACGAAATCTTTTAAATCAGCAGTGGCATCGCCACTGCATTGACTGGAAGACACTATGAGCCAAGAACGCCGCCGTTTTTTTCGCATTGACGACAGCATAGGTGTTGCCTATCGCCTACTCAGCGATGAAGAGCTGGCTGATCAGTTGGATGGGGATATAAAGCCTGTCGACTCCATGAACTTGATCGCTTCATACGATAATAAAATAGCAAATCTGTGTGGCCAATTGCAGACTCGCGACCCCCTGGTTGCGGAATTAATGGAAACCTTAAACGCCAAGTTAAGTGCGGTAATCAATCAGCTAGAGCTGGACAGTCGCTTGGTGCGCCGCGTGGCTTATAAAGTTCATGAGGTTAATATCAGCGCTTGTGGCATGGCTCTATTTACTGATGAATCGCTACCAGAAGGGGCGACGATTAGCTTGGAGATGTCATTAAAACCCGGTAATCACTTGGTGCAGTGTTATGCTAGTATCGTATCTTGCGGTATGGACGAAGAAAAACAAAAATTCTACATCCGTATGGACTTTGCCAATATGAGTGAGCATGACCAAGAGATCTTGATTCAACATATTGTGCGCCGCCAAGGTGATCAACTGAGAGAAGCTAGGCAAGATACCCGCATTGAAGTGGCGGGCGATGTGCAAGAAGACTGATTGGTACCAATAAGAACGTCGGAATACAATGAAGCGCTATAAACACTAGCCATAAAAAAACCGGAGCATGCTCCGGTTTTTTTATGGCTTCAAGCTGCTGTTTATTGACTTAATAGGAAGTCGATAACCGCTCCTAAGTCTTGACCAACCGCGCCTGGATCTACCAAGTATTTACCGCCAACCAAAATAGATGGCACGCCGCGTAGGCGATACTTTTGTGCCGTATCGATAGAATCAGCAATAGCCTTGTGAGTATCTTGGGCATTCATATGCATCAAAATCTTGGCGGCATCTTCACCGCTAACGTCCGCTAAAAACTCGGCAATATCTGTTGGCGCAAACAGCTTCTTGCGATCTTTATGAATGGCATCAAATAGTGCTTGGTGAGTTTTATCGCTAATACCCAGTTGCTCGGTGGCATAGAAAGCTTGAGCATGGGGAATCCAGTTGCGACCTAAAACGGCGGGTACGCGGGTAAAGGCGATATCCGCAGGTTTATGCTCTAGCCAGCTTTCTAGAGTAGGCTCGAAGGCATAACAGTGGCCGCAGCCATACCAGAAGAAGCCCGCTACAGATTTAGGAAGGCCCTTGGCAGAAATCTGTGGAGCAACGTCCTCATAGTGCTTATGCTCCTGAAACTTAGCCTGGGCGCTTGCCAGTGAGCTAAACAGCGCCAGTGTCAGGCTGGCCAAAAGAGCGGTAAAACGCTTCATACTTAATCTCCAAGATCTATAGGTCTCAATAAAAGGCCAAAGTGTATACCGTTTAGCCAAAGCCTGAAAGCAGGCGCAAGCTTAGCCTTTCTTTAATGAGAACTTAGAAGATCTTAGGTGAAATAGTTCCCCATTTCAGGCTATAATCGCGGTTCGCATTGCGAGGGTTTCAGGTCTGGCTGCTGCCAAAGCTTGAAACTCCGGGGCCGATTAGGATTCGACGCCGGTGACAAAACCTTAGGTGCATGTCGTGATGGTAGCCAATCACGTTAATCCAAAGCTGCACATTATTAGTTGCCAATGATGACAACTACGGTGCTCAACTAGCTGCGTAAGTAGCTTTTTGCTGTACCACCTAGGGGTACGCCCCTAGCGGTCCTTAACAAGGTGCCTATACCGCGTTACTGACTGTCATTCAGAATAGGATCGCAGCAATATTTGCTCAGGGTGGCGCTGCTAAACACTTAACTGAGATCGCAAATTACGTCACGCCCGCCGGGCTGTAAGGCGCTAAATTAACAGGCGGAACTAAACATGTAGACCCTAAGGCGGAGTGCTGACGGACGCGGGTTCAAATCCCGCCGGCTCCACCAATAACCCGAGAAGCCCGGAAAGTCTTGTAAATCAAGGCCTCCGGGTTTTTTGTTTCTGCCCTTTCGGGGACCTTCTTCGGGGATACCCTCGGCGCTTTAAGCATGATAGCCTCGCCTTTTTTAGCAATGAGCAATGAATTACATGGCTAGATGGAAACATAGTACAGGCTGTCCTGGCGTCTCCCTTAGAGGCCAAACTTACTACGCTCGTTACACCATCCCGAAAGATGTTCGCGATAAGCTCGGCGGTAGAACCGAGCGATGGCAAAGCCTTAAGACTTCGGATTTAAGGGAGGCAAGAAGTCGAGCCGATTTATTGATAGCACGGTGGAAAGCGGAAGTCGCTGAGGCTCGGGGCGACCAAGCTGCTGAGCAGCGAATAAAGGAATGGCAATCTGTCAGGAGTGGCTATGTAGAAGCGAGGGAGTTGTGGACCCAA
>JAOXRT010000022.1 GCA_025800365.1 Cellvibrionaceae bacterium
TTGACGACCATAGCGAGTTGGAACCACCTGATCCCATCCCGAACTCAGAAGTGAAACGACTCAGCGCCGATGGTAGTGTGGGCTTTGCCCATGTGAGAGTAGGTCATCGTCAAGCTTTTATTCCAAAAAACCCCTGTCGGATTGCCGGCAGGGGTTTTTTATTGCCTATGGTTTTTGCAGCGTTTTAGATATCTTTTTATTGGGAAATAAAAAGGCGCCTGCGGCGCCCTTTAAAGCGTTTTAAGTAAACCGCTTAGTCGTCTTTAAATTCAGGTTCAGATTTACTGAGGAAAGCCATAAGGGCGGTCATTTGGTGGGAAGAATAGCTGCTGAGGATTTGTTGCTTGTCTCTAGCTTGAGGCCAGCTTTGTGGTTTTCAGTAATTAGCTAGGCCTGGTCTCGCGGCTAGTGGATTGCAGGACGCCGTAAATAATTAAAAACTGTGCGCTGTAATAACTGCTCATAATGGCGAAGCTGGCAGCAGGGAATGGTTCTACGAATTTATTTATTGCAATGCAGCTGTCAGAGAATATGAAGATGATTGCGCCATAGCGTACCCAGCACTCCCCTTTAAAAGCGAGGGCACCCGCGCCCATGGTGCAAATTGCGGCAATGTATAGCAAAACTGGTATCGTCATTTCGCCAGTCTTTGGTAGAAGGATAAGCATCATAACTACTGCGAACGCTGACATGGTGGTCACTGGCTTCCATGTGCCAAACTCGCTGTCACGGTTAGCCCAAAAACGGTACGCATAAGTTAGCTGAGCGACGAGGAATGCTGCCAGCCCAAGTGTAAAGGAAAGTCCAAAATCTAATTCAAGCAATATGTCGCCGCTCGCTGAGCATAATAATGCTAGGTACATCCAGTAGCGTTCAGTGCTAGCTATTTTCGAAGCTAAAAAGAATGCCAGAAAAGCTATTGGGGCGGCTTTGATCAGCGGAGCCGTGACAGGGCCAAATAGTTCGCTAAAAAACAAAAAGGGTATGCAGCTTAGGGTATATAAAAAGGTGAGCATAAAGGGCTTTGTTATTAGCTTGTCACTTTGGAGCATGACGATCTACCTTCGCTGAATTGCCTAGGATCGTTCATATTAATGGTTTTGTGTGTCAAAAGGGCATTTGGATTTCATTGATTGCAGCTGCTTTTGCCCTGCATTGATGGAAAGCATTTGTGAACTGCTTGCCTTTCTAACCTTGCATATTAGTTAGCTTGGTTTGATACTTCTCGCATAAGAGAGATTGGGTAGCTATATGAATGTGGTAGATATATTGAGTGTTCTTGCCGATGGTGAGTTTCATTCTGGTGAAGAGCTTGGCCAGGCTATGGGGGTCAGCAGGACGGCTGTGTGGAAACACTTACGAAAGCTTGATGACCTAGGCTTAGAATTGGAATCCGTTAAGGGTAGAGGGTACCGCCTGCAGGGTGGCCTTGATCTTCTGAATCAAGAGGCAATTTTAAGGGAATTAACGGAGTCTTCCGCTGAGTTCGTAAGTCGATTCGAAATATTTAACTCTATAGAGTCGACTAACAGCTATTTACTTGAACAAGGTTCTCATGGGCATGTTTGTATGGCTGAGCAGCAGTTGGCGGGCAGGGGCCGCCGAGGGCGTGCTTGGGTTAGTCCTTTCGCTAAGAATATATATCTGTCAGTCTCGTGGACATTCCAAGGTGGGGCTCAATCGCTGGAGGGTTTAAGCTTGGCCGTTGGCGTTGCCGTAGCAGAGGCTATCGGCTCGCTTGGTGTCGAAGGGGTGCAGTTAAAGTGGCCCAACGATGTGCTGCACAATGGCCGTAAACTTGGCGGCATACTCTTAGAGATGTCGGGAGATGTTAGTGGGGAGTGTAAATTGGTATTAGGTATAGGCTTGAACGTCAAAATGCCTGATGCAGGTAGTCGAGATATCGACCAGGCTTGGGTGGACTTGTCCCAGCTTGGCATGAAGGCGAGCAGAAACCATTTGGCGGCTGCAATACTGGACCGGCTCATGCCTATGTTGGCCTCCTATGATAAGGGCGGTTTTTTGAACTACAAAGATCGCTGGCAGTCACTGGATGCCTTTTTTGGTAAGGAAGTCTACGTGAGCTCTGCCCAGCAAAGGACAGAGGGGGTCGCCAATGGAGTTGCAGACTCTGGCGCATTGCGATTATTGGTTGATGGTGCGGTTCAGGAATTTAGCGGCGGCGAAGTCTCCCTAAGGTTGATGCCGTGATTCTTGAACTTGATGCCGGTAACACCAGGGTTAAGTGGCGCATTATCGATGAATTGGGAAAGCGAAGGGGTGGTGGTTTTCTCAATAGCGATGCAACTGCTGGTGATATGCTAAAGCCGCTGCTAGCAGCGAGAGATTTGCATGCTGCTAGAATGGTTTCTGTTGCTTCCCCTGTAGTATCCCAGTCGATAGCGTTTATGCTGCAGGCGGCTTTTGGTATTGACTTGCAGTTGGCGAAAGTAAAAGCCGAGTGTAGCGGGGTGCGAAATCCTTATAAAGTCATATCTAAGCTTGGCGCGGATCGATGGTTGGCCGTGCTGGCGGCTAATAAAAGGTACGGCCCTAATTGCTTGATTGTTGATTGTGGCAGTGCAACTACGGTTGAATTAATGGCAAGGGGCGAGTATCTCGGTGGTGTGATATCGCCCGGTGTAAGCTTAATGTATAAGGCGTTGTACTCTGATACTCATCAGGTCAAAGTCGAGCATAGTGTGCCTGCGGAGTTGGGGGTTGGAGATAATACCGAGTCTGCTGTCGATAATGGCGTTTGGGGTGCTCAAGTAGGGTTAATTAGTTTTTATCGAAACAAGCTGCTTGAAGAATTGGGTCAAGGAGTGGGGGTAGAGGTTGTACTTTGTGGTGGCGACGCCCAAAGAGTAGCTCCGCTACTACCGTTTGCCTATCGACTCGATGAAGAGCTGGTTTTGGATGGGCTTGAAGTGGCGTGCCCGATTGTTCGAGTGCTGAGTAAATAACAGGAAATAAAATGAAGGTTGTTTTCTTATGCCTATTAGCAGTCAATGCGCTGCTGTTTGCTTTGGCTTATATGAAAGAAGATAAAAGGCCAAGTGTGGCTGCTGTGAATCACGATCCAGCTATTTCGAAAATCAGCCTATTATCTGAGCGGGCTGTAGAGAGCTCGCTTGAGTCAAGTGTGCCGCCTTCTGGTGAAAGGGTTGCGGTCGAAAGCGTTGAGGATTTGGCCGCTGCAGAAGTGGATGTGGATGATGAACAAGTTGAAGAGCCAAAAGAAGACTTGTGCACATTGCTAGGGCCTTTCGACAAGCTGCTGCAAGCTGAGTATGCGGTTGAGCACTTAGCGTCATTGGAGGTTGCATCAGAAATCAAAAACCTCGAGATTCCAGGTGACCCTGGATTTTGGGTGTACCTCAAGCCGCTTCCTAGTCGTAAGGAGGCGCTTCGCAAGCTGCATGAATTGCAAGCCAAAGGTATAGACTCCTATGTAATACCAAAAGGAGACATTGTTAATGGTATTTCCTTTGGCATGTATAGCCGCGACAGTTCTGCCAAGGTGCGCCAGGCCGAGGTGGCCAAGTTTGGCTATCAGGCTGAAATCAAAGAAGTTGTTCGGTCTTATGAAGAGACTTGGGTGGTTGTAAATCCAGCGGAAGCCCAAAAAATGAACAATGAGGCATGGCAAAGCTTCATGAATAAAAGAAAAGACGTAGAAAGACGAGAAAATTACTGTCCAGGTGTTGCGTCTTTGTAAAAGTTTCTCTAGAATCCGCGCTCCACTGTTCGAGGTAACAGTGTTTAGAGCTGGCGTAGCTCAGTTGGTAGAGCAGCTGACTTGTAATCAGCAGGTCGTAGGTTCGACTCCTATCGCCAGCTCCATTTTCTTAACTTGTTAATGTAAATGGCTGTTTTTTAAGAAAAAACGGTTGACAAGTTAAGCGGAGAAGCGGAAAATTCCCGCCTCTTTCGCAGGGGTTCCCGAGTGGCCAAAGGGATCAGACTGTAAATCTGACGCGCAAGCTTCGGTGGTTCGAATCCACCCCCCTGCACCAAGTTTTTGAATTAGATAGAGTTTTTTCGCTTGGTGTGGCAGTACCGCCCCGCGCTGTTAGTTGATGATCCGTTTGTAAATTTGCCACAAATGTCAGGCGGGTATAGTTTAGTGGTAGAACCTCAGCCTTCCAAGCTGATGATGCGGGTTCGATTCCCGCTACCCGCTCCAGTTTAACCGTGTTGCCCGGTT
>JAOXRT010000116.1 GCA_025800365.1 Cellvibrionaceae bacterium
ATCTTCGCCTTCTAAGGGGAGGCTGCGTTGGGCTTTTTCCCGGCGTTGAAGTTCCTCGTCGTATTGTTCCTGAGTCATATTGCGCCAGAAGTGGCTGTCGCGGCCGGTTTTTTTATCGTATTCGGCGGTTGTCGGGTCGAGATGGCGATAGGCTTCGGACATGATAGTGTCAGGCATTGGGCGGCTAATATCCATATACTGCTGCATCATATTCCAGAGCTGGTAGTACTCTTCGATGGGGGCGCTGTTGCCGATTAACCCACCCAGATCGACCGTGTGTTTAGTGCCGTTATAGCGGTGTACCAGTTGCATTGTGTAGAACAACTCACCGTAGTTGCCGGGGTTGGAGGCGAGGTAACAGTCAAATTCATAGAAGGGAGCGGAGAACGCCTCTTTATCTTTTTTGTAGATATGCACCAGGCCGGTTTGGCGGCAGAGTTCGAACTCGCGGTAGAGTTTTATAAAGAAAGGCACATTGCCGTTTATATAGGCGAGTTTTTGATAGTAGAGTTGGAATAATGCACAAGCTAAAAAAAATGAAAAGCAGTAAATAGAGAATTCAATAAACCATATGTTAAAATCGTTGGTGTTCTCGCTCTCATATATAGCTATTCCATAAATAATACAAAGCCCTACAACAGTAATGGGCAAAACGAATACAACAAGCAACTCAGTAATCATGCCGATAAATAAAAATGCTCTGAACCAGAAATTACCTTCGCCTTTGGTAAAACATTGGTGATCACAAGGGCTTTCAAGCGTATCATCCTGATACTGGTCTAAGTCGCACTTATTTGCCAATGAAGCTGGCATGTGCCCCGATAGTGTATTCCAATGTAATTGAGTCGCATTGGCCAATTTTAACTTTCCTAGCAAGCTGTTATTCAGCTCTGATCGGTCTTGTTCTGGCAGCTCCTCGGAGTTATAAGCCGTGTCTGCGTAATGCTGTTCCATTTTACTTGGTTTCTTCCTGTATATAGGTGGTTAACCAGCCTGGCTGATCATTGTCGTTGAAGTTCGGCTGATCGCTGACTTTTCTCAGTCCTACCTTGCCTTTGTGCATCTCTGGTGCGGGGAAGCTGTAATCGTTTATTTGTAACTGTAATCGTAGCTGCCATTCGGAATAGGCTTGAGTAATGCGTTTTTCTGCGCTGTTGAGGAGGCTTTTGCCGGTGGCTGATTTCAGGTAGTGGATCATGCCCTGCTCGGTTTTAAAACTGTAGAGGGTTTTGTGCGGGAAGGTTCTGCCGGTTTTCACCGGATGCCCCATCATCAGGTTACCGCCGCCCATGTGAAGTTGTATCTCGGCTTCTTGTAACGCTAACTTATAGTTGGGTTGGAGATCAGCATTTGTCAGTAGGCTTTGAATATTGCCTGTGATCGTAATCTGGGTGTCGATACCGGTGTGTTTCAGATATTGATAGTGCTGCTCTGGCAGTGGGCCTTGTTCAAGAGGACCTATTTTAACCTGTGTATTCAGCATGATATTGATCAGGTGATACCACGCA
>JAOXRT010000117.1 GCA_025800365.1 Cellvibrionaceae bacterium
TGTAATGTCAGCACCAGCTCTCGACCACCCGCATAATTGCGATGCTCACCAAGATAGACACCTTGCCAGGTGCCCAACAACAGCTCGCCATCCGCAATGGGTATGGAGGCACTAGAGCCCAGCAAACTGGCCTTTAGATGCGCCGGCATATCGTCACTACCCTCATAGGTATGGCGATAGTATGGTTCATTCTCTTTCACGCTATGATTGAAATAGCTCTCAAAATCTTGCCTTACGGTTGGATCCGCATTTTCATTGATGGTCAGCGAAGCGGAGCTGTGTTTGATAAACACATGCAAAAGGCCCACATTGATACTGACCAGCTCAGGTAAAGCCCGAACAATATCATCGGTAATAATATGAAAACCTCGGGGTTTTGATTTTAAGCTGATACTTTTTTGCAGCCACATAATGTTGCCTTACATTCTGGTCAAGTTAGCAGTATTTAGGGTTTATTTGGCCAAAGCCTCTGTGTGGATTTCTGCTAACATAGTGTTTTATTTTACAAGAGCGCTAGGCCTAATGTCCTCTTCAACGTCTTCTTCAATGTCTTCTTCAACACCCTCGGCAGGGTCACCGTCTAAATCCGCCACTGAAAATAGTTGCGAAGCACCTAGCCTAAAGCCACTTGAGGAGGCGATAAGCGAGCTTCTTTCTGCAGTATCCGCCAGTGAGCTTATCGAAGATATCGATATAAGCCAGGCTGAAGACCGAATCTTGGCCGAAGACATCAATTCAAGCATTGACGTTCCGGGCTTCGATAATTCGGCAATGGACGGCTACGCCCTTCGATTCAGCGGTGAAGAGACTGGCGCTTCCCAAAGCTTTAGAAAGGTTGGAGAAGCTTTTGCAGGGCAATCTTTTAAAGGCGCAGTAGCTGAAGGCGAATGTATCCGTATTATGACGGGCGCCGAGGTCCCTCCTGAATGCAATGCCGTCGTTATGCAAGAGCAATGTAGTGCTGATGGTGAACTCATATCGCTGCAATCCACAGTGACCACAGGCAATAATATTCGCCTCAAGGGCAATGATATTTCTACTGGCGATGCCGTCCTCCATAAAGGAGAGCGTTTGAGCCCCGCCAAACTTGGCGTCCTGGCCTCTTTAGGTGTCGCCAAGCTTGCAGTATACCGCAGACTTAAAGTGGCGTTGTTTGCCAGTGGAGACGAGCTCAGAGCTCCTGGAGAAGATCTACAGCAGGGCTGCATCTATGAGAGCAATCGCTTTGTGGTTCAGAGCATGCTGGCGCGCCTTGGCATTGACGTACTGAACCTGGGAATCATACCCGACCAACCCTCAGCCCTAGAGAGCGCCTTCCTAAAAGCCGCCGAACAAGCTGATGCCATTGTTTGCAGCGGCGGCGTATCTGTCGGAGAGGCTGATTACACCAAAGCGGTGCTCGACAAGGTCGGCAAGATCTCGATGTGGAAACTGGCCATTAAGCCCGGCAAACCCTTCGCCTTTGGTCACGTACAGGATGTCCCTTTCTTTGGCCTGCCTGGTAACCCTAGTTCAGCGGCCATTACCTTCCACCAGCTGGCCCTACCCTGTCTGCGCAAGCTTGCCGGCGAAAGACACATTGAAGACAGCTTAAGCTTGCGATTAGCCGCGCCCCACGATATTCGCAAACGCCCAGGACGAACGGACTTCCAACGCGGAATTCTAAAGATGAATTCACAGGGGCAATTGGACTTGAAGGTATTTTCAGCGCAAAGCTCTGGAATGCTAAGCACTCTCGCGGCCGCTAATTGCTATATCAAATTAGAGCGCGAGCGTGGCAACATTAAGGCCGGTGAAGAAGTGGAAGTTATCCCCTTTGACCGCTGGATCCTTTAAGCACTAATAGCATGGATGCCAGCGTGAATACAGGGGTTAAGACAGCGTCCATATAGATATGTATAATCCCGCCTTTTTCTAAGATTCATTCAGCAGCATAAACAAAAAGGCGGCTGCACAGCCAAGCGAGATTTAAGCATGTCAGTTCATCAAGTTCACCCAGAGCGCTATCAAGAGCAATTGCTTGAGAAACAACAGCGCGTCGAAACTGACTTCGCGGAGTTTGGCATCCCCAAACTTGAGGTTTTTGCCTCCAGGCCAACACACTACCGCCAGCGAGCTGAATTTAAGGCTTGGCATGAGGGCGATCAACTCCATTACGCCATGTATGCTCAGGGGGAGTACAAAAAGCCCTATATTATCGATAACTTTCCTGTCGCCTCTGAATACATCAATGAGCTAATGGACGCCCTGCTGCCAAAGTTAAATGCCAATGAGCTATTGAAGCGCAAGCTGTTTCAAATTGAGTTTCTATGCAGCCAAGCCGGCGACGGTCTAATCACCCTCATTTACCACAAACCCCTAGATGAGCAGTGGCAAGCCGAGGCCAAAGCGCTAGAGAAATCACTTGGCTGCAGCATTTTAGGGCGCAGTAAAAAGCAGAAAATTATACTTAGCCGCGATCATATTTTTGAGACCCTTAAAATCAATGATCGAGAGTTTCGCTACCAACAAGTGGAAAGCTCCTTTACCCAGCCAAATGCAGGCATCTGTGAAACCATGATCGAGTGGGCCATTGATTGCTGTAAAGATAGCCAGGGGCATTTGATCGAGCTTTACTGCGGTAATGGTAACTTCACCATTCCCCTCGCTCAGTGCTTCGATAAAGTGTTGGCCACCGAGATCTCCAAGACCTCGGTAAAATCTGCGCAAGAAAATATGCGCTTAAATAATACCGACAATATTCAGATTGCCCGTATGAGCGCAGAAGAGTTCAGCGAAGCCATGTCGGGTGTGAGGAGCTTCCGTCGCTTAGAGGGTATAGACCTTAGCAGCTATGATCTAAGCACAGTTTTAGTCGACCCGCCTCGAGCAGGATTAGATAAAGATACTGAAAAGATGGTCGCCGGTTTTGATAATATTCTCTATATTTCGTGCAACCCTGATACTTTAGCGGAAAATCTTAAAGGCTTATGTACAAGCCATAGCATTGAACGCTTTGCCCTGTTTGATCAGTTTCCTTACACCCATCATATTGAATGTGGTGTCTGGCTGCGTAAAAAATAAAACCCTAAAAGGTTTTATTGAGCAGTTTCTTGGAAGAATCCAGCACTAAGTCTTCATACTGAGCCTCAAGCTCAGCTCTTTGCTTATCAAAAGCCAGCTTTTGCTTGGTTGAGAGCTTTTTCCAATCTTCCAAAATCGGGATATGAGCAGTGGCCTCGGCCAATTTAATCAATGAAGAATAAGGTTCAAGCTCTTGCTCACTTAAACCTAAGCTTTGCAACAATACAGAGAGCCTCATCGCGCCTTCAGTCAAGGTCATTTGATCCCCACCCATGGCGGCAGCGATCACTTGAATACTCTTATTGATGCGATCACGCTGCTTATCAGCCTCTTGCTTTAACTCCTCCAGTTGAGCCTCGCGACGCTGCTCCTGTTTACGCAACTGCATATGTAAGTAAAGCGCATAAACTGCCAAGGCAATTACGATGAGTACAGCAAGAACAAGCAAGATAGATAAAACAGACATCAATTAGCCGCATTAAGAAATTAATTCAAAGATAATGGACGAATTGTGCCATAAATTCAGCCGGCAGGCATAACTAAGTTGAGAGCTGCAAAGCCCAAACTCACCGTAAACAAAGAGCCCACAGTTGTAGCCGCGATAAAATTTGCGGTTAATCTGGCGTCGCCGCCCATTGCAGCCACCATAACAAAACTCGCACTAGCCGTCGGCGCCGACAACAGTAAAAACACAATTCCCATATCCATAACACTGTAGTTTAAATACCACACTAGTACTACGGCCAATAAAGGCATCAATAGCAACTTAAAAAACACCACCAGGGCAATCACTTTATTCTGCCCTGCCGTCATAGATTTGATGCTTAAACTTGCCCCTATACACAGCAAGGCCATAGGCAGAGTTATCTGGGCCAGATAAGCACCGCTCTGTTTTATAGGCTTGGGAAATAGCTCAGCCAAAGGGTTGCAAGCGACGCCTAGTACAATCGCTACAACAAGTGGGTTTTTAGCGATACGTTGCACCAAAGAAAGGAATGAACTTTTATTGGAGCTATTGAGGTGCCTCTCAAGGGTAAGCACAGACAGTATATTGTAAACCACGGTTATAAAAGCGACTAAGACAGCCGCCCTAGCCAAGCCCTCCTCACCATACGCGCCAGCGCAAAATGACAACCCTATAAAGGCTAGATTACTGCGAAAGCTGGACTGACAAAACTCGCCTGCGACAGACTTGAGTGAAGGGATGAATTTAACGAGCAACTCAAGAAACAGATAAAACGCAATGGTAAACAGCACCAGAACCAAACTCAGGCCTGGCGACAAAAATGTGGACAGATCAGTATCGAGTAGAGTGAAGAAAAAAAGACAGGGCAAAAATAAATAAAATACCAACTCAGATGCCTTTGCGACAAAGACATCATCAAGGTAGTTAAAGTACTTAAGCACTACACCAAGTAGGACCAGAATAAACACCGGCGCCGTAACAGAGAGCGCTAAACTGAAGGCTTCTAACATTCGATTGCTATCTTAGCGGCCCTTCTCACTGTTAGAGCCAATATCGGCAGAGCTAGCCTCTTCAGAGTTACCACCTGGAGCCGCCTCTATCCGGACAACCGTTTCATCTTGTTCCGCCTCACTGGATTCCAGTTCATCCATATAGCTATCGGGGAGTGCTTTCTTTGTTTTCGCTCCCAACTTTTGGATATCCAAAGTTCGTTTTACTAAATTTCCACGCCCACTAAATAGGCGCTTACGTGTGGTTTCATAGGCACCATGAGTTTTATCTAGTTGCTTACCCAAGTCATCTAAAGATTGCAGCATCATCATAAATTGATCATGCAAGGCACCCGCTTGGTCGGCTATTTTTTGGGCGTTCTTATGCTGCTTCTCATGGCGCCACAAATTCTCTACCGTACGAAGCGATGCTAGCAGTGTGGTCGGACTGACCAATACAATGTGCTTGTTATAGGCATCTTGAAAGAGTCGATTATCAGCCTGTAGGGCAGCCATAAATGCCGCTTCTACAGGTACAAATAAGAACACAAAGTCGAGACTTCTAATCCCCTCTAGCTTTTCATATTCCTTCAAGCTCAGCCCAGATACATGGTTACGAATGGACTGCACATGCTTTTTGAGAAATAGAGCTTTTTCTTGTTCATCATCGCTGGAGCAATAAGCCTCATAATCGAGCAAGGAGACTTTAGAATCGATAACAATATCTTTCTCTTGCGGCAATCTAATGAGTACATCGGGGTAGCGGCGATCACCCTCTTCAGTTTGTAATGATAGCTGAGTTTCGTACTCTCGCCCGCGCTGTAAACCCGACTCCTCTAGTAAACGCTCTAGTACCAGCTCACCCCAGTTACCTTGAGTCTTAGACTCTCCCTTTAAGGCCTTAGCCAAGTTAATAGCATCATTGCCAATTTGCTGAGTCTGCTTTTGCAGTTCGGAAATTTTACCCGCCAACATATGGCGTTCGGCGCTTTCTTTTTCGTGGCTTGCTTCCACCTTAGCCTTAAACTCTCCCAATTGGGTTTTTAGTGGGTTTAGTAGCAGGCCTAGGGATTGTTGACTGTCGGTATTAAACTTCTTGGCTTGTTGTTCATAGATTTTCGCAGAAAGCGCCTCAAACTGAGTCATCATCTGTTGACGACTTTGCTCTACAAAGGCCATTTGCGATTGATGATGTTCTTTTTGTTCCTGCAGTTTAGTTTCCGTGCTGGATAAACTGGCTTGCAAGCGAACCAACTGCTGTTCTTTTTCTGGCAAGGTTGCCAGCTGCTGCTCTAACATTTCAAGCTTTTGCTGCTGCTGGACATTCTGAAGTTGTAACTGGTGCTTTTCTGCGGCTAGGTCTTGACGCTCTTGCAATATCAGCTCAGATTCTTTTCCCAGCTCCATAAGTTGCAATTGCAAAGCGTCAAGCTTTGCAAGATCCTGCTCACGGAGTAATTCAAATTGCTGCTGCTGCTCCATTCGGGCCACGGTATCAATTCGCTGGTTTTTACGGTATCGCCAAATACGCCATAGTAGCAATAACAGCAAGAAAACAGCTGCGGCAAAAAAAACCAGATGGCTAGGCCAACCTAGAATACTCAATGGAAGTAACTTCATTTTTATCCTATTTAAACAGCAAAAGCCTTGAGAGCTGTCGACTCTATTGTAGGCTGTTTTATTAAGTCCAAACCGCTGACTGTCAGCTCTCTTTGGGCGGCAACAGTCAGTTTGAGAAAATTGGCCCTAGTATAACTCAGCTTGCTTTGCATGTAGCTGCAAAGCCAATACAATAGGCTTGTATTGTGCACCAAAGCATAAAACCCAATCGCAACACTATGACAAACGATAGAAATACATCTATGAGCTTAAGCGCCGAATCAGCCCAGCAAATTGAGGAACTGTGCAACCAGGGTTATCAGCTCTATGACCAGCAATCTTATGAAGCGGCTCTGCGGGTTTTTTATCAGGCTTGGCTGATATTGCCAAAGCCCCAATCACAGTATCAACAAGCTGCTTGGGTGCTAACCGCAATTGGCGACAGCTACTATAAAATTGGCAACTTTAAGCAAAGCATTGAAGCTTTGAATTCAGCCCTGCATTGCCCAGGCGGCCAGCTGGCTTTTATTCACACCAGACTTGCACAGGCTTATTATGAAACGGCGGATAAAAATAGTGCTGCCAAGCACTTTCAAAAAGCCGAAGAATTAGACCCAAAACAAACTCAAAAACTGGCGCCAAAATACCGTCTTTTCATCAAAAACACCCGCCTAAAACGCTAGCCCGTCGCATTCCAGTCAGGTTTGACGCAGAAATTACGTTTTTGACTTCTCAATATTACCGCTCGTCAATAGCTGCATAGTCAAACTGGCTAAGCGCTCCATAGCTGCTATTTTTTGATTAAGCAAAGATTTGTGGAACAACATCGCTGCTGCAAGGATGCCATGTGACACAACAGGAGAGCATTAAACGAGGCCCGTTATGAAAAAGATTACAACTGCAATTGCCTTTAGCACACTTATTATGATTTCTCAGCCTGGTTGGAGCGCTTGCTCGGAACCATCTCAACCTCAGTTACCGAACCCGGAAACGGCGGTTACCCCTGAAATGGTAAAGGCTAAGAAAGAAGTTAAGCAATATATGGCTGACGTCGACCATTACCTGAACTGCAAGCGTTTAAATACACGCCAGCACAATGCTATGGTCGATAAGATGCAAGATTTGGCAAATAACTTTAACCAGATTATTCGCCAGTATAAGGAGCGCCAAGGCAGTTAATGCATCAGCGCTATAAAAAAGGCCAGCTTAGCTGGCCTTTTTTATTAGTTGAAAATTTCTATCTTCGCGTCAGCTTTTAGCTGATCTTGAAATGAAGCAAAATCTCGCGCCGCTTCAGCCTGCTCAATTTGAGCTGATAGCTGCTCTTTATCGCTGGCTTTTACTTCGCTAGCTGCCAATTCAGTAACACCGTTTAATTGTATCAACTGCATATCACCATTGACCAAAGAAAGCTGCTCAAAAGCCGGGAAGCTTGTTGGCTTTATAGCAAATACGGATTTCAATAACTGCTGCTCTACTTGGAAGTTATCCTTGCGAGAAGCAATCACGACATTCCAGTCATAACCCTTAGCTTTTGCCGCTGCCTCTAAGTCAGTACCCGCAGAAACTTCTGCTTGTAGACTTTTAGCCGCCTCTTGCTGGCGCGCGATAATAGTCGCATTGGTCAGCTTTAGCTTAATTTCAGCTTCAACATCAGCCAATGGCTTAACTGCTGGTGCTTTATAGTCAGTGACTTTCACGACCGCCAATTGATTCTCGGAAACCTCAATTGGATCACTCGTCTGGCGATCCTTCATAACCTGCTCAGAGAATACGGCCTCAAGAACTTTTGGATTACCCAACAAGCCTGCCGCACCTGATCGGCTTAACCAATCACTAGTTTGCAGCTCCAAGCCCAGCTCATCAGCCACTTCACTCAGGTCCTCGGCATTGTAGGCCAATTCTTCAAAAGACAGAGTAAGCTCTTCGAACTCAGCTAGAGCCTTATCCTGAACTAAGCGCTCGCGAATCTCATCTTTAACCGAGTCAAAGCTTGGTGGCTGTGGCGCATCAATTTCAAGCAGCTTGATAAAGTGAACGCCGGCTTCGGTGGTAACAGCTGCGGACACCTCGCCCTCTGCCATGCTGGCCAAAGCTTCCTCAAATGCCTCAGGGAAGGTAGCACCATCGGTAAAGCCTAGATCGCCGCCCTGCTCTGCACTTAAGATGTCGTCGCTCATAGCTTCTGCGACGGCTTCAAAAGCTTCACCTGCAGCCAGCTTAGCAGCGATCTCATCGACCTTAGCTTGATCAATACCATCACCCAAATCTTCAACTAAGATATGGGCTGCTCGACGACGCTCGGAGCCTTCAAAAACAGAGATTTCCTGCTCGTGCTGAGCACGAACTTCTTCTTCACTGATTTCGATATTCTTAGCAAGCTCGTTAACATCGAGCGCTACTAGCTGAGTAATGACTTGCTCGGGCCCCATGTACTGGGCTGAGTTGTCGCTGTATTCCGCTTCAACGGCCGCTTGATCAGGCTCAGCACCTTCGGCAAAGCTCGCCTTAGGAAGCGTCACAAAATAAAAATCACGAGTTTGACCAGCACGAACTAGGCTACTGGTCAATTCAGAGTCGGTTGCAAAAGCCGTCAGACCAATACCTTGACGCATCTGCACGGCAACCAGCTCATCTTTCAAAATGGTTTTGTAGCTTGTTGGGGTATAACCCAAGCTAGCCAAACGCTGACGATATAGCTGTGGTGAAAACTTACCGTCAATTTTGAAAGCTTCTTCAGCTAGCAGCATTTGATCGATACGAGCATCGGAGACCGCTACGCCACTATCTTTTGCAGCAATAATCTGAAGTTTCTGATCGATCAACTGCTCCAGTACTGGTGTTCTCCATCGCTCATCGGTCAAAAATTCAGCAGGTAGCTGATCACCAAAACGGTTGATCATTTGCTGCTTTTGCATCGCGATACCACGGTTTAGCTCTACTTCAGTGATCGCTTCGCCATCAACCTGAGCGGCTTCACCTTGATTGGAGTTCGACGTAAATAGTGAATCAACACCAAACAAGACAAATGGAATTGAAATCAACACAACAAGGACAACAGCAAAAATGCCTTGCAGTTTGTTACGAAAACTCTGAATCATGGTCAGCCTGCTTATTCTTTCTTAGAGCTCACCTATCGTGGTGGCTAATTTAGTAGTGGTAATACAAACAGAAAAGGCGCGCTCTTTAAGCACGCCTTCTCGCTACACAAATCTAACTGCTGAACTGAGTTTTAAACAAATGCACCGCAGTGTAGATTTATCGAAAAACACCAGTCTTAGTTAACGGCGTCTTTCAGAGCCTTACCCGCTTTGAAGCTTGGGATTTTGGCTGCTGCAATTTCGATCGGCTCACCAGTTTGTGGGTTGCGACCTGTACGTGCAGCGCGATCTTTAACAGCGAAAGTACCGAAACCAACTAGTACTACCTGGTCGCCTTCTTTCAAAGCACCAGTTACAGAATCTACCATTGCATCCAATGCGCGGCCCGCAGCAGCTTTAGGAATGTCCGCAGATGCAGCGATGGCTTCGATTAATTCAGATTTGTTCACAATAACCCCTCTTACGTTACTCGGTCTGTAAGGACCCAAAGAACGCTAATCATCCTTCAGAATCCTGTCGTAGAATCTCTTTACTTTTATCAGCAGCCCGCATGGGGCAAACGAATAGCGATTTATACCAAAGCCCCGTCGGACGGGTCAAGGACAGGTTTATTAAATTTGCAAAGCCGCGCAATTTATAACCAAATTACAACAGAATGCGCGGTATTCCTCAGCAAATCCAAGAACTTTGCCATTCAAGCTGAACCAGCGATGAACAGCAAAGCACTATTGTGAAACCTTTAATCGCTCAATATTCACCCAGCTGTTAATGGGTTTTCGCCGACTCTTGCTTTACACCAGCGTCAAGCTTTTCGCGCAATTTTGCGTATTCCTCATCACTGTATGGCTTAGGCACATCCTGCAAGGCCACTTTAAGCACCTCGTCAATCCACTTAACAGGGGTGATGTCTAAATCAGCTTTAATATTGTCAGGAATTTCCTTCAAATCTCGCTCATTACCGGCAGGAATAACCACAGTTTTAATGCCGCCCCGGTGAGCCGCTAATAGCTTCTCCTTCAAGCCTCCGATACGTAACACCTCACCACGCAAGGTAATTTCACCTGTCATGGCCACATCGGCTTTAACAGGGATATTGGTGTACACCGAAACCAGTGCGGTCGCCATGGCAATACCGGCGCTAGGGCCATCCTTAGGAGTAGCACCTTCAGGTACGTGGATATGAATATCCGAGGTCTCGTGGAAATCCGGAACAATACCCAAGGTCTGACTGCGAGCACGAACGACCGTAGTCGCCGCCTGTATGGACTCCTGCATAACATCACCAAGAGATCCGGTCTTAACCATACGCCCCTTACCAGGCACAGTGGAAGCCTCAATGGTTAACAACTCGCCACCAACCTGGGTCCATGCCAAGCCGGTAACCTGTCCCACCTGATTCTGCTCATCAGCGACGCCGAAATCAAAGCTGCGTACACCTAGATAATGCTCCAGCTTATCTGCATCAACAGTTACCGAACCTTTAACTTCAGCTTTAACGATTTCTTTAACCACTTTACGGCAAATTTTGGCGACCTCACGGTCTAAACCACGAACTCCGGCCTCTCGCGTGTAGTAACGAATAACATCACGTACGGCATCCGAGCTGACTTTAATTTCCGCATCTTTTAAGCCATTGGCTTTCATTTGCTTGGGAATCAAATAGCGCTCAGCAATATTCACTTTTTCATCTTCGGTATAACCCGGCAGACGAATAACTTCCATTCGATCAAGCAATGGCCCAGGAATATTCATGGAGTTTGAGGTACACACAAACATCACATCAGATAGATCGTAATCTACCTCTAGATAGTGATCATTAAATGCTTTGTTTTGTTCTGGATCTAAAACCTCGAGCAGCGCTGAAGCCGGATCACCGCGATGATCCATGCCCATCTTGTCGATTTCATCCAATAAAAATAGAGGGTTTTTAACACCCGCCTTGGATATTTTCTGAATCAGCTTGCCAGGTAAAGAGCCAATATAGGTTCGACGATGACCACGAATCTCGGCTTCATCACGCACACCACCAAGAGCCATTCTTACATACTCACGGTTAGTCGCACGCGCAATCGACTCACCTAAAGAGGTTTTACCAACCCCTGGCGGTCCAACTAAACAAAGTACCGGGCCCTTGATTTTTTTAACGCGTTTTTGAACCGCCAAGTATTCAAGAATACGATCTTTAACTTCTTCTAAGCCATAGTGATCATCATTAAGAATTTTTTCTGCGCGTACCAGATCATGACGTACCTTACTGCGTTTTTTCCAAGGTAGGTTCACGATCCAATCTAGATAGGAGCGCACAACAGAAGCTTCTGCCGACATAGGAGACATCAACTTAAGCTTTGAAAGCTCAGACATGGCTTTCTGCTCAGCTTCCTTACTCATGCCACTTTCGCTGATTTTTTGCTCTAACTCTTCGGCCTCATTAGGCTCATCGCCCATATCGCCCAGTTCTTTTTGAATGGCTTTCATCTGCTCATTCAAATAGTACTCACGCTGGCTTTTTTCCATCTGCTTTTTAACGCGTCCTCGAATACGTTTTTCAACTTGGAAAAGGTCAGATTCAGCTTCCATTAGAGCCAGCAAATGTTCAATGCGAACTTGAATATCGGCGATCTCGAGAATTTCTTGTTTCTGAGGCAATTCCAAAGTCATATGCGCCGCAATGGTGTCAGCAAATCGACCTGGCTCATCAATACCAGACAGTGAGGTGACTACCTCCGCTGGTATTTTTTTATTCATATTGACGTACTGTTCGAATTGCGCCATTGCCGTTCGGATAAGTACATCCGCAGAACGCTCTTCGATCTCGTCTACTTCAAGTGCATCAACTTCAACCAAGTAGTGATTGTCTTCTTCGCGCATAGCCTTAATGGAAGCTCGATTAGAACCTTCCACCAAAACCTTTACGGTGCCATCAGGTAGCTTCAGTAGCTGCAATACAGAGGCAATCGTACCAACTTCGTATATGCCCTCGATATTGGGGTCATCTTCGCCAGCATCTTTTTGGGCAACAAGCATTACTTGCTTGTCGGCGGCCATAGCAACCTCGAGAGCCTCAATAGATTTCTCTCGGCCAACAAATAACGGCACAACCATATGGGGGTAAACCACCACATCACGTAGGGGTAATAGTGGCAACTCTAGAGAATTGGTGCTTACTTCACTGCTCTGTTCCATCTATGCCTCTTTGGAATCTCTACATTTCACCATCAGTATTTCAGCACTAAAAAGCGCCGATCTTTTGGCCTTATATTCCTATCATTGGGGCTACTTAGCAAATTACAAGCCAGCAAAACAGCCTTTAAGCGCCATTGCGCATCACCCGCTCATCTATCCTACAATGCAAGCGAGCAAATAGAAGGCACAAAAAAGGGGTGACTAGCACCCCTTTTAACGCAAACTCTATAAGCGGCTACTCTTCCGCCGCTGCGGCTTGTTCATTGGTCTCGTAGACTAATAAAGGCTCGGATTCACCCTTAATAACCGACTCATCAACCACAACCTTAACCACATTATCTTCTGATGGAATTCGATACATGGTATCAAGCAATACCGATTCCATAATAGAGCGTAAGCCACGAGCACCGGTTTTACGGACCATAGCCTTATTAGCAACAGCTTCAAGGGCATCTGGACGAAAATCGATCTCAACGTCTTCCATTTCAAACAGCTTATTGTACTGCTTGGTCAAAGAGTTCTTAGGCTCTGTCAAAATCTGAACCAGTGCCGCGATATCCAACTCTTCCAAAGTGGCAATAACCGGCAAGCGACCCACGAATTCAGGGATCAAGCCGTATTTCACCAAATCTTCTGGCTCTAACTCATGCAGAGTTTCGCCAAAATCTTTATCGTCAGCTTTACTCTTCACTTCGGCAGAGAAACCAATACCACCTTTCTCTGAACGATCACGAATAACCTTATCTAGGCCCGCAAAGGCACCGCCACAGATAAATAAGATGTTAGAGGTATCAACCTGCAAGAACTCTTGCTGAGGGTGCTTGCGACCGCCTTGTGGTGGTACAGAGGCTACCGTACCTTCAATCAGCTTCAATAGCGCTTGCTGAACACCTTCACCCGAGACATCGCGAGTGATAGAAGGGTTGTCAGACTTGCGAGAGATCTTATCAATCTCATCAATATAGACGATACCACGCTGGGCCTTGTCGACATCGTAGTCGCACTTCTGCAGCAACTTCTGAATGATATTCTCAACATCCTCACCTACATAGCCGGCTTCGGTTAGGGTCGTTGCATCAGCAATGGTGAAGGGAACATTTAGCAGTCGAGCTAGGGTTTCAGCCAATAGGGTTTTACCACTACCGGTTGGGCCTACAAGCAGAATATTACTCTTGCTCAGCTCAACTTCATCTTTGTCTTTCTTCTTCTCGCCAATTTGTAGGCGCTTGTAGTGGTTATAAACCGCTACTGCCAGTACTTTTTTGGCGCGCTTTTGGCCAATAACATACTGATCTAGAATTGAAGAAATTTCTTGCGGGGTAGGCAAAGTATCAGAGTTACCCTCTACGGCCGCCTCTTGGATTTCCTCGCGAATAATGTCGTTGCACAAATCAACGCATTCATCACAGATAAATACCGACGGACCAGCGATCAGTTTGCGTACTTCATGCTGGCTTTTACCACAGAATGAGCAATACAGCAGTTTGCCGTTGTCATCCCCATTTTCATTTGTGTGATCGGTCATCAAACCACTCCACTTTTGACCTTGTAATTATGGCCCTTTCTATTCAAGAAAGTTTCACGGAAGATCGCTATAGCTAACCTTCCGTCTTTAAAATCGTATAAACGGATGTCTTATACGATATACCGGAATGTTATCCGGCACCTGCCATAATATGTGTTCGTACAGACAAGATGAGTGCTTTCACTAGCTTTTTCAAGCCCACCTTAGTCTTAGAAAGATAAATGGCGCACCATTCAACATTTATAATGCAATGTTGCTTAACGAGCGCTCAATACCTGATCGACCAAACCGTACTCCTGAGACTCTTCGGCACTCATAAAGTTATCACGCTCAGTGTCTTCAGCTATTTGATCGACCGACTTACCGGTATTTTTAGCCAATATTTCGTTTAAACGCTGTCTAATCTTCAAGATTTCCTGCGCCTGAATGTGAATGTCGGTTGCCTGCCCCTGAGCACCACCACTTGGCTGGTGAATCATGGTACGAGCATTGGGAAGACAGAAACGCTTACCTGGCGCACCAGAGCTCAATAGGAACGAACCCATGCTACACGCTTGACCAATACACATAGTGCTCACGTCCGGCTTAATAAACTGCATGGTATCGTAGATTGACATGCCAGCAGTAACCGAGCCACCCGGAGAATTGATATATAGATGAATATCTTTGTCTGGGTTTTCAGCTTCCAAGAACAACAACTGAGCCACTACTAAATTGGCCATATGATCTTCTACCTGCCCAACAAGAAAGATCACTCGTTCTTTTAAAAGGCGGGAATAGATGTCATAAGAACGCTCACCACGAGAGGTTTGTTCAACCACCATAGGTACCAAGCCACTGGCTACTGGAGAAAGCGGGTTAATAGTGTCGATATTGGACATTGTTATTTCAGATTCCTTATTGTTACCTGGCAAACCTTGAGACGGCTGCCTGATTAACTGATTGGCTGGGCATTAGCTGCCATTGATTCTTATATCGGCCATGGCAGCGCACACTGAAGTCCTCGGGCGTTACCGGCAATAATCTACCTTGAGCTTAACTGCAAGATCGCAACTATGCCAGTTTTCAGTCATAAAAATTCAATTATGCCTAAAGCTTAAACAAAAACGCCGGCATAATGCCGGCGTCTTGATCACGAAACGATCTAAAAATAATTATGCCTGAGCTTCTGGCTTAATTACGTCTTCGTATTCGCTCTTAACTTCTTCTACTTTGGCTTTGTCTAGGATGAAATCAACAACCTGATCTTCTAATACCGCAGACTCTACACCTGCCAACAACTCACGGTTGCTGTAGTAGTAGTTAACAACCTCTTCTGGATCCTGATAAGTAGAAGCCATTTCTTCAACCATCGCTTTAACAGCGTCAGCATCTACTTTTAACTCTTCCTTCTTAACCAGCTCACCAACGATCAAGCCAAGAGAAACGCGACGCTCAGCCTGCTCAGTGAACATATCATCTGGAAGAATAGACTTTAGATCCATATTTTCAGCGGCACCGCCGAACTGCTGCATCATCTGGCCACGCAATGCGTCAATCTCAGAAGCAACAAGGGCTTTGGGAACATCAACAGAGTTAGCGTTCAACAAGCCATCCATAACCTGGGTTTTAACTTTGTTTTTAGCGGCGTTTTTCAGCTCACGCTCCATGTTGTTGCGCACTTCTTCGCGGAACTTCTCTTCACCACCATCTTCAACGCCATACTTCTTGAAGAACTCTTCATCCAGCTCCGGCAATTCTAGTGCAGCTACTTGGTTTACCTTAACAGTAAACTGTACAGCAGCGCCCTTTAGCTCTTCAGCATGGTAGTCTTCAGGGAAAGTAAGATCTAGAACAACCTCTTCACCCTTCTTGGCGCCAATAAGGCCATCTTCAAAACCAGGAATCATGCTATTGGAACCCAATACCAACTCCTGACCTTCAGCTTTACCGCCTTCGAACTCTTCGCCATCTTTAGTACCAACGAAGTCGATGTTCAAACGGTTTTCTTTAACCGCTTTGCGGCGTACATTTTTGAAAGTACCCTGCTGCTTTTGCAGAGTTTCAATCATGTTGGCAATATCTTTATCAGTAACTTCAGCTACTGGTTTGCTAACTTCGATGCCAGCAACATCAGCCAACTCGATTTCAGGATAAACTTCGAAGGTCGCTACGAATTCGATATCTTTGCCTTCACCCATTTCTTTGGGCTCAATTGCAGGCTGGCCAGCAGGGTTAACACCCTCTTGTTGAACAGCTTCATAGAAGCTGCGGCTCATCACTTCGCCCAAAACTTCCTGGCGAACGCCAGCACCAAAACGCTGCTTAACTACTTTCAAAGGTACCTTACCTTTGCGGAAGCCGTTTAGGTGTACGGTTTTAGCGGCCTGCTTCAGGCGATTTTCAACTTCGCTGTCGACTTGCTCTGCTGGCACGCCTACAGTCAAGCGACGCTCTAAACCGGTAGTTGTTTCGATTGAAACCTGCATGATGTTCCTCTCACAATGAGCGCTTGCGCCATCTGAGAGCGCTGAACGCAAAAAAGCCTTAGGGCAACTCCCTAAAGCCTCAAATCTCTAGAAAAATGGTGCGGACGGAGAGACTTGAACTCTCACACCTTGCGATACTAGAACCTAAATCTAGCGCGTCTACCAATTCCGCCACGTCCGCATTACTTGTGGGCTCTCGCTTTAGAAGCGAGGAGCTATATTAGCACGTAAGCCTTTGATTTCAAACATTATTTTACTTGAATTCAAAGCGCTCTGCGCCAAAGGGGTGCTAATACTGCCACACTATTTTTGAAGGATCAACACCAAGAAGAAAAAATTATTAAACTATGGTCAAAATTTATGAAAGTGGGCGACTTAATAGCACAATTGAGCCTTTTTTAGCCTTTAATCGCATAGAATTTTCAGAGAAATTTTTCCAGGTAGGAAGGCATGCACCCTCCTCCGGCTGCAAAAATAACTCAGCTGGACCGTTTTGAATGGCAATTTCATGTAAAGCCAGCAATAAAATATTACCAAAATCCGTATTTCCGCCAATCACCGGCCCTAACAACTCGGCTACTCCTAGCTCAGCAGCCTCTAAAAAGCTTAAACGAAAGACCTCAAAGCCATCAAACTCAACAATTCGCTCTAAATTTACCCGCTCATCGAAGTGAGTATTAAGCTTGCAAACGCCCTGTTGCATAGCTTGACTCAATGGAGGCTCAGCCAATAATGTCAGTGCCTGCTCGGTATCCCAGCCATCCTGGGTCAGTACTTTTTGTCGAAACGATAAAATAAGTCGCTCGTACACAGGGGTTTGGAATTCAACAACCCTCACACCATGCAATAAGCCATGGGGCAGCAACTTAGGCACCTGAATAACATCGCCCAAATGCAGGGATCGCTTTGCAATAAAAGAGCTCATCTCATCGGCCAGCAGCTGCTCCTTGCGCAGCAGAGCTTCTGGCAACTGCTTTAGATATTCACTTTTTGCTTGCTCGTCACTTTCTGTAAACGCAGCTTGAAATTGATCTTGCAAGGCCTCATCAATTTGCTTGCGTAAGCCCTCATAGCGCCCTACTGCAGATAAATAGGCCGCCTTAAATGTCTCAAACGTAGAAAACTGTTTTTGCTTTTCAGAACAAAAACCAAAACGCATTTGCGCGACACCATCCGGCCAGGCTGTCTCGTCGATATGGCTTACAACGTAAACTTCCTGTTTCTGTTCATGCATTTCAAAATAAAGCTCGCCCAGCAAAGGACTAGAAAACGGCGCGAGAACTTTAAGTAGATTGAGCTCCGTAGAAGGCTTTGGCAATTCTGGAAAAAGATAAAGCCATAAATGCACGGGCACACCGCTTTGCTGATTATTGTCAGCTAAATGACAAACCCCACGCTGCTCATAAGCGCTATACCAGATTTCTTGCCCCCAAGGTTTGGGGATGCTAACCGTTTTGAAGACCCAAGGGCCATCGACGGCTAGACTATTTTCTAAGGCATTTACTTGACCTTTGTGCTCGCTAGCTAAATCACTTAGCAAAGCAACGGTGATCCGCCAGCGCTCCCCCTGCTTATAAAGTAGAGCTTGGTAAACTTCTTTTTGTGGGGACTCTGGCTCAAACAGCGTATTTTCAAATTCAAAGCAAAAGCGATAGCTTGAGCTCAAACCTGAAGACATACATTGCTGAATATAGTCAGCGGGGTTTTCTACCATTACGGACATAAAGGCGTATTCTATTATTCAGCCTGTTGAGCACGCTCATGCTCTTCAATGATTTCTCGAGCCGAACGAAAAGCCTCTAAGCTAGCTGGCGCACCTATATAAGGAACAGCATGAAGTAAGACGGCGCGAATTTCTTCTACTGTACAACCGTTTCGCAAAGCACCACGCACATGCCCTTTTAATTCATTGGAGCATTTCATTGCGGCCAACATTGCGATAGTCACTAGACTTCGAGTAGCACGCGGTAAATCATCCCGGTCCCAAACCGTTCCCCACGCTGTTTCCATTACCAGCTCCTGTAAAGGAGCATCGAAATCAGAGGTATTGTTTAGCGCTCGATCAACAAATGGGTCGCTCATTACTTCTCGGCGAATTTCTTCACCGCGCTGGCGTCTACTGCTCATATTATCTCTCTTGTTAGTTGCTATGGTTTTTACTCAGCTGCCCACTACCATGTATCTGGGCTATTAAGTATCTGGGCTATATTTAATAATGGTCTGCCCACTCTGACTATGCTGAGGCGCCATAGTTTAACAACTTACCGATAATACGACACACTCTTCTTCATTGAGGTTGCGAATACAATGGGGACGGCTTTGGTCGAACTGATATCCTTCTCCAGCATTGAGCAATTTAACCTGACCACCGACGGTAACCTCTAATTGCCCCGATATAATAACCCCAACCGTCATTCCATCACGCTGGTATAGACTCGGCGAAGAGCTGGCCATTTCACCTAAAGAACCCTGATAGACCACATGGGTGACCGCAACACCTTGGTGTGCAAACAGACGGCGAGACTGCAAACCTTCAAACTGTCGCAGCTCCATGTCCTCAACATCAAAAAACACTGGTGCCTCAGCATCTGGATCAAAAGTAAAAAACTCTCTTAGGGTAACTGGAAAACCAGAAAGTATTTTTTCAAGAGAGCTGATAGAAGGGCTTACCCGGCCCTGCTCGATAGTGGAGATAACGCTATTGGTAACACCTGAACGTTTGGCCAATTCGCGCTGCGACCAACCATTGCGCTCTCTTAGAAGTTGTAACCTTCGGCCTAAGGGCAGGCCGGCCTCAGAGCTATCAAGCTCAGGGGTTTTATCTCCCGTTTCTGACACAGTAGCCTCTCCTAAATTTTACTGTCTAACAGTATAACCTCGGAGCTCCTAGCTGAGCTAGTAGCGCTAATAGCTAGCACTAGGGCCAGCTTGCTAAGCTGGCTTCTTGAAGCGGGCAATATTAGTCTAAGCGCAAATCTTCATAAGGTGTCGAGCTTGGCAGTTCCACTGCCTTTTCCCAGCCCGGAATGCGCAATGAGTCTCGCTGCAGTTCTAGATCGGCTTCATCGATCATATCTTCACCAAAACGGTAGCGCACCTGCCAGTCGCCTTTGCTCACCGATGCTTCATACTGGGCACGCTGCTCACGCGTTTGCTCCAACTTAGCTTGATAGGCACTCATGGTTTTTGTGTCGTAACGCTTAGACAGCATTTCTTCAACTTTGGCCGGATGTACCACAGCCGCCGTGGCGTTATTGCCACCAAAACCTTTGGAGTTAATAAACGCAACATCCCTATCTGGCAGCTCAATATCATCCAGAGAAAAATTCAGATTGTCTTGATAAACGTCATCTGCAATTGCGCCGCTGGTTTTTAAGCCTGGCAACCAACCATGAGCAAACTGCCCCAACACCGCCATCATTTGATCCGCGCTAGCCGGAGCCAGTGAATGGCCGACATAGGCTTTTACCGCCGATACCGGCCAAGAATCTATACCAAAGTTGCGGGCCATTTTGTCGAGGATTCTCGATTCCGTCACACGATTTTGAGGCGTACTAGAACCATGAGCTTGAATGTAACTTCTATCTCGAACACTGGATTCACCCAACAAGGCAGCACTGGCGGCCATCGATTTTGCCAGGGTTATGTAGTTGCCTGGCCCAGGAGCGGAAATTGATTTTTTATAACCATCTGCATTGATAAATACATCACTTACCGCACCATAGATTTCGGCGCCCATTTCAATCGCGAGTTCGTCGTCCATCAACACGATGTACTGCGCCGACTCTGCTAAAGTGAAGCCGCAGTTTTCACCAAAAGGTCGACTAGCACGACGGTGATCCGCCTTATCGCTGCCATCCAGTTTACGCAAGCCCTCATCCGTAGCTAAAGCGCTCATTGCACCATAGCCTTCAAATACCTCTGACGTTAACGGGGCTTCAGCATTACCTACAAAGACCACTCGACGACGGCCGGACTGAATATCTTCCACTCCCATGCGCAAATTGTATAGGAAGGTCGCGCAAGCACCCGTTACACTGCCGGTAGCGCCCAAACTCCCTAAAACATAGGCATTTACGAAATCGGCAGGCATAGTGTTTAAGCCCAAAGGCAACTGCTTAGAGCTAACCCGTCCACCTTTCATGCGCGACTGCAATAAGCCGCCATAGCCATTGTCATCAAGTTGTGCCATGACGCTACCGGAATAGACCGCAATCTGATCGGCCGGTAATGCAGCGCACAATGATTCCCATGCTAGGCCCATATTGTTTAAAGCATCTGAAGCCGCCACTACCGACATCTGTAGGCCACGAGGATGGAAACGCGAAGGGTATAAATTAGCTGGATCAAAGCCTGTCGGAAGCTGCCCTGCAGACTGCACTGGAGCTATGCGAGTATTTGGAACAAATAACCTCCCCTGCCCCTCCATTCGAACGCTAACTCGATCGTCGGCGAGATCTTGAACCACCCAATTAGGCGGTAAATCACGGGGCAGTTGCTTACGACGACACTCAAACTCCATGGCCTTCCCTGCACGGTCATGGGTATCCAAAGGCGTCATCCAGGAAAGGTTTTCTACGTCAAAGTGGTTCTGCTCAACTTGTCGAATCAGGGTACGCGACAAAACATCTTTCTGCTGCTCTGCCGAGAAGCTTTCTGTCAGCTCAAGCCCACACATAGAGGCTAAAGAACTTAAGGTTCCGTATTGCATTGAGCTATCGAGCTTATCAAACACCATTCGACGATAAGCATGATGACCCGAACTGCGACCAGCGGCATTGATTCC